>CAYOED010000083.1:0-15213 GCA_964402925.1 uncultured Lachnospiraceae bacterium
TGACCATAACAAAAGGACACTCCCAAATTCTCACTTGGAAAGTGTCCTAAAGGTACATACCCTATAAAATTGAATGCCGCACAAAACGTATTATCAGGTATTATTCCGTATTATGCGTAGCAAATTTGTAGTAAATTTGTAGTAAATCACAACTCAAAATCGCTGAAACCCTTGATTTTAATGGTTTTCTTTACCCAAAGTTTTCATCGTCGGGAACAGCAAAACATCCCTAATCGCCGGTGAATTCGTCAGCAGCATAACCAGTCTGTCGATTCCATATCCAATTCCCCCGGTAGGAGGCATCCCGATTTCCAATGCATTCAAGAAATCTTCATCGGTATGGTTCGCTTCTTCGTCTCCCTGTGCAAACAGTTCTTCCTGCGCCCTAAAGCGTTCCCTCTGGTCAATAGGATCATTCAATTCAGAGTAGGCATTGCACATCTCGCGCCCTGTGATGAATAATTCGAAACGTTCCACATAATCCGGCTTGTCCGGCTTTCTCTTGGTGAGAGGGGAAATTTCCACAGGATGGTCCATCACAAAGGTGGGTTGTACCAGATGTTCTTCCACAAACTCTTCAAAGAAGAGATTCAGGATATCGCCCTTGGTATGCCTGTCCTCATAGTGTACTTCCTTCTCATCCGCCAGCTTTTTGGCAGCGGCAGTGTCCGGAACTTCGTCAAAATCAATTCCTGTATATTTCTTTACCGCTTCAATCATGGTCAATCTTTCGAAAGGCTTGCCAAGATCAATCATATGTTCACCGTAAGGCACTGTGGTTGTGCCGCAGACTTCCTGAGCCACATAGCGGAACATGTTCTCAGTCAGATCCATCATACCGTTATAATCTGTATATGCCTGATAAAGCTCCATCAAGGTAAACTCTGGGTTGTGTCTTGTATCGAGGCCTTCGTTTCTAAATACACGTCCGATTTCGTAGACGCGCTCAAGTCCGCCTACAATCAATCTCTTAAGATATAATTCCAAAGAAATACGAAGCTTGACGTCCTCATCCAGCGCATTGAAATGGGTCTCAAAGGGTCTTGCAGCAGCTCCGCCGGCATTTGATACCAGCATAGGTGTTTCCACCTCCATAAAGCCCTGATCGTCCAGATACCTTCTGATAGCGGAAATGATCTTTGAACGCTTTACAAAGGTTTCTTTCACTTCCTCATTCATGATAAGGTCTGTATATCTCTGGCGGTAACGGATATCTGTGTTGGTAAGCCCGTGGTATTTTTCGGGAAGTATCTGAAGACTCTTGGAAAGCAGGGTCACACTGGAGGCATGGATGGAGATTTCCTCCGTTTTAGTCTTGAACACTTCTCCTGTGATGCCTACAATATCGCCCACATCATACTTTTTGAAATCTGCATAGGGTTCGTCTCCAAGGCTGTCCCTTGCCACATAAGACTGAATGTTTCCTTTTAGATCCTGTACGTTGCAGAAAGACGCCTTGCCCATGACACGCTTCTGCATGATACGTCCGGCAACTGATACGATTTTGCCTTCCATCTGTTCGAAATTTTCTTTGATGTCCCTGCTGTGTGCAGTCACATCAAATTTGGTGATCTTAAAGGGATCCTTACCGGCTTTCTGGAGCACGGAAAGCTTCTCTCTTCTTATCTTCAGCAACTGGTTGATATCCTGTTCCTGCTTCTGGTTATTTACATTTTGTTGATTGTTCTGCTGCTTCTCCACTTTAAACACTCCTTTTAAAGGTTTTCTCTAGTTCGATCTCTGAATTTCAAGCACCTGATATCTTAAAACGCCAACCTGGGTTTCTACTTCAACGATATCCCCCATCTTACTGCCAATAAGCGCTTTTCCGACCGGAGATTCGTTCGAGATTTTCCCCTTTAAGCTATTGGCTTCGGTAGAACCTACAATCTTATACTCTAAATCTTCATTGTATTCCAGATCGCGGATCTTAACACAGCATCCTATGTTGATTTTGTCAAGATCAACCTCATCTTCCACTACTACTTCCACATTTTTCAGGATTTTTTCCAGTTCTTCAATTCTGGCTTCGATATCGCGCTGTTCGTCCTTGGCTGCATCATATTCCGCATTTTCGGACAAATCGCCCTGCTCTCTTGCCTCTTTGATTTTCTGTGCTACTTCCTGTCTCTTTACCACCTTGAGTTCATGAAGCTCGTCTTCATACTTTCTTAATCCCTCATAGGTAAGTATGTTTTTCTTTTCTTCCATTTCCTCTCCATCCTTTATGTTTATTTTCAGTAACTGTTCAGTACCTTCACAGTTACAATGCAAAATCCATCCTAAATTGCCTACGGCAATGGGATTTTGCATGCCTGAATCATATTCTTACGGTCTCAGCAGTAACTGCTTCGACCTGTACTGAATAGTTACTATTTTCAAATAATTTTTATACCTAATTAACTTTCGTATTATAACCATTTTTTACCGCAGTGTCAAGGAATTTCAGTGTTTCCAGACTGTTTATATGCCTCCGATCATCAGAGGGCGCTTTCCCGACAGGAAGATCCGTCTCCTCCATATCCAGCCAGGGAATGTCAGGAGGCGCCACATCTGTCCTTGTCATAATGATTCCGAACTCGTCATAAAGATAATCCTCCAACATCTCACAGACCGGACTGTCCTCCCCTTTAAAAAGCACCTGCCGGGTTCTGGGCAAATAAGGATTAATCAACTCTATCACCTGCCAAAGGTCGTATTCTCCTCCTTCTGCCGCCAGTGTGATACAGATTTTATCAAAGGGTCTCTGGCGGTACAGCAAAGCTGCCGTAAGTTCAATCGGAATCCGCCCGGGCTGCTTATGAAGCTCCGGCGCACACAGCTGTTCTCTGCAATCTAAGGTCACAATCGCCTTTCTGACCGCATCCTCCAATAGCTGCCGGGCTGTTTCCGGTTTCCATCCCTTAGGCTGTCCGGAAAAAAAGGTTTTCCTCCTATATTCCGGCAGCAGCGCATAATAAATCGAAAGCCTGCCTGCCCCTGCGCGTTTTTCACCTAAAAGATAAGGGAATTCCCTGCTCAGCTTTTTAATGGGGAGTCCTTCTTTTATCACTTTACGAGGATTTATTTTGCCATGCTCTTCGGGATAAGCGCCATATGCAATTCCTGTATACAAGATTTTGGTTCCATTGTTTTCCATAGAAAAGCATATGTAATCTTTGTCCTTCCTATTCCGAAAAAATATTTTTTACTGCCAGTTCAAGTTCCTCAAAGGATTCCATCTCATTGATGCTTCTTCTAAGCGCGGCGGAATTGGGATAACCGGCGGTATACCATGCGATGTGCTTGCGCATTTCCCTGACCGCTGTATACTCTCCCTTTACCTGAAGTTCCATTTTTGCATGACGCAGAATGGTATCCCGCACTTCCGCTGCCGGGCACCTCAGAAGTTCTTCCCCTGTTTTCAAGAAATGCAGGATTTGTTTAAAAATCCATGGATTGCCTCTTACTGCCCTTCCCACCATAATTCCGTCACATCCGGTCTGGTCGAGCAGTTTCTTCGCCGAAGGACCGTCTGTCACATCTCCATTGCCGATGACTGGTATGGACACGGCTTCCTTCACCTTTGCAATGATATCCCAGTCCGCCTTTCCTGAATAATACTGCTCTCTGGTCCTGCCGTGGACTGCCACCGCTGACGCGCCGCATCCTTCTGCAATCTTTGCGATCTCCACCGCATTTACCATGCTGTCATTAAATCCCTTGCGGATCTTGACCGTGACCGGCTTATGGATCGCCTTGACCGTCTTTGAAATAATCTCTTCCACAAGCTTTGGATTTTTCATAAGCGCTGATCCCTCCCCATTATTTACCACCTTGGGGACAGGACATCCCATATTGATATCCAGAATGGAAAAAGGTCTTTCCTCAATTTCCTTTGCCATTTCACTGATGATATCCGGGTCTGAGCCAAACAGCTGCAAAGACACCGGCTGTTCATCAGGATGTATTTCCAAAAGTTCCTGCGTATTTTTATTATGGAAATAAATTGCCTTTGCGCTGACCATTTCCATACACACAAGACCTGCTCCCTGTTCCCTGCACAGCAAACGAAATGGCAGGTCTGTCACACCTGCCATGGGAGCCAATATCAAATTATTATCTAAAACCACATTGCCTATCTGCAGTTTCTTCACTGCATCCGCCATAATTTCAATCAGCCTTTCACATGCTCCGTACTAATACTGGAGTTATTTTTACATTCATCCTTCGCAGCCTTCAAGCAATTCTCCCACATCCTCGTGCAGAATGAATATTTTGTAATAAAGACTTAAGGATTCAAACATCTCCTGCCTTTTGAGGCGCACCTCATTTACCAGAAGTCCGCTTCCGATCTCATCATAGAGGAAATCATCTTCCGCATATTCGGTGCGCATATTCACATTTCCATCTTTCTCAAACTCTATGGTAAATACACCGCCTATTTCCTCCGTGAAAAGGACGCAGATGATGCGCAGTTCCTCTTTAATGGCATCCGGCATCCCTGCAAACTTTTCGTTGAAATAATATTTCTTTTCGTAAGCATTGGCTCCGCAGAGCACAATTGTTTCTTCTCTGGCATCCTGATTCATTTTCCATGCCTCCAACTTTAAATGACCAACACACTTTGCACACGGTTTTGTAGGCTTAAAGCGTCGCCGCCATCACTGCCTTAATGGTGTGCATCCTGTTTTCAGCTTCATCAAACACCACAGACGCCGGAGATTCAAACACTTCATCTGTGACTTCCATTTCCGAGATGCCGAACCGCTCGCTCATTTCTTTGCCTATCTTCGTCTTAAGATCATGGAAAGCAGGCAGACAGTGCATAAAAATGGCATCTTTTCCCGCATTCTCCATCACCTTACTGTTTACCTGATAAGGAGACAGCTCCCTGATTCTCTCCTCCCATACTTCCTCAGGCTCACCCATGGACACCCACACATCCGTATAAATCACATCAGCATCCTTTGTCCCTTCCATCACATCTTCCGTAAGAGTAATGGAAGCGCCTGTCGTCTCTGCAATCGCATTGCATTCTTTTACAAGAGCCTCATCCGGAAAATACTTCGGGCAGGTGCAGGCAGTAAAATGCATACCCAGCTTTGCGCAGACTACCATCAGGGAATTTCCCATATTATAACGGGCATCTCCCATATAAGTCAGCTTTACGCCTTTGATACGTCCAAGTTTTTCTTTAATCGTCAAAATATCTGCAAGCATCTGGGTGGGATGAAATTCATTGGTAAGACCATTCCATACCGGCACACCGGCATATTTTGCAAGTTCCTCTACGATTTCCTGCTCAAATCCGCGGTATTCAATTCCTTCATACATCCTGCCAAGCACTCTCGCCGTATCTGCAATGCTCTCTTTCTTTCCAATCTGGGAGCCTGTAGGATCCAAATACGTGGTTCCCATACCTAAATCATGGGCAGCCACTTCAAAAGAACACCTGGTTCTGGTGCTGGTCTTCTCAAAAATCAATGCCACATTCTTGCCCCTATGCATATCTGTGGTGAGTATTCCCTTTTTCTTTTTCTCCTTTAATTCTGCTGCCAGATCCACCATATAAAGTATTTCCTCCGGTGTAAAGTCAAGGAGTTTTAAAAAGTTTCTGCCCTTTAAATTCATCTATGTATCCTCTCAAACCTGTCTTTTCAACACTTATTTATGCTGCTATAAGGTCTTCCTGCCTCATAGCAGCATTTGTATAATAATTTCTTATTTGTCGCTTACCAGCTCTTTTACGGATGCTGCCAGACCAGCCAGCCCCTGGATTTCTGAAGGGATGATAATCTTGGTAGCCTTGCCGTCTGCCGCTTTTTCAAAAGCTTCCAGACTCTTGATGCGAAGAACGGATTCGTCTGCTCCTGCCTCACGGATCATTCTGATACCGTCTGCCGTTGCCTGCTGTACCTTAAGGATTGCTTCTGCTTCACCTTCCGCCTCACGAATCATCTTTTCTTTCTGTGCTTCTGCGCGGAGGATAGCGGACTGCTTCTCTGCCTCTGCCTCCAGAATGGCTGCTGCCTTCTTACCTTCTGCAACCGTTACGCTTGCCTTCTTTTCACCTTCGGCACGGGTAACAGCTTCTCTTCTTTCACGCTCCGCCTTCATCTGTCTTTCCATTGCGTTCTGAATTTCAGCAGGCGGAATGATGTTCTTAAGCTCTACTCTGTTTACCTTGATTCCCCAAGGGTCTGTAGCTTCATCAAGGGAAGCACGCATCTTCGTGTTGATGGTTTCTCTGGATGTAAGCGTCTGATCCAGTTCCAGATCACCGATGATATTACGAAGGGTGGTAGCTGTCAGATTTTCAATCGCCATAATCGGATTTTCCACACCATAGGCAAACATCTTAGGGTCCGTAATCTGGAAGAATACAACCGTGTCAATTCTCATGGTAACATTATCTTTTGTAATAACAGGCTGAGGAGCAAAATCCACTACCTGTTCCTTTAAATTAATCTTTTTAGCAACTTTATCCAGAAGCGGAAGCTTAAAATGAAGTCCGACTGACCAAGTTCCCTGGTAAGCTCCCAGTCTTTCTACTACATAAGCATATGCCTGCGGCACAATCTTCACACAAGATGCCAGCAGAATCAATATAATAAAAAATAATACAAGTACTAAATATCCCATTTGATTCCTCTTCTTTCCGGGGCAGCCCCTAAATCTTTATTTTAATCTCTTGTTTCTGATGCAGGCATTCCTACATTGCTTTTTCCTCGACCATCAGTTTTACTCCGCTGATTGCCCTGACAATCACGACACTTCCTACCGGCAGCGTAATTCCCTCTATTGTAGTTCTGGCACTCCACTCCTGCCCTCCTACGGTTACCTGCCCAATGCCCTGCAGATTGTCAATTTCGCTGATTACGATTGCCTGTTTTCCCACCAGGCTCTCTGCATTGGTTCTCACCCTGTCTTTATTGAAATACTTCACCGCAATAGGCCGTGTAAAGTACAAAAGTACCAGCGACACTGCCACGAAAAGGACAATCTGCAACCATAACGGTGCATTTAAGGCAGCTCCAACCGCTGCAATCAATGCTCCCCCTGCAAACCAGATTGTCGTAAGACCCATGGTGACGATTTCAATAACAATGCAGGCGACAAAAATAACAAGCCAGATTGTCATTAAGTTCATTTTACCCTCCTTGATCATATCCTTATACTTATTTTATGGACAGCACTATGATTTTGCACCGACTGACCATTAAAAACATTTTACTACACAAAATTAAAGTAGGCAACCACAATGAATAAAATGGAAACATCAACAAACGCTGCCCCGCTCCGCGAGCCAGCTTATCGTAAAAAACACCACAATCTGAAAAATATTCAAATTGTGGTGCTCTTATATTTATCTTACCAGAATACATGATCTCCTAAAATAAAACCTTCCCGCTTGCCGGCACGCCTGAAGTGGGTGGCTCCTCCAACGGTGGTCTCTCCGTTGATTGCTGCCTGTGCTGCCTGCATACATGCATCCGGCACGTTTCCTTCATATACTCTTGCAACTTTTCCTGTCATAGCCGGTGTGAACTGACCTGACGCATAGATAACGGAGTGAATGGTATTGGGATAAGCCCCACTCCTAACACGGTTCATGACTACTGCACCTACGCCTACCATTCCTTCATAGGACTGGTTGCCTGCTTCGCAGTAAATCAAAGCTCCTAACAGCCGCAGTTCATCCGCATCTGCTGCCACGGCTCCGCGGTTGGCTCTGCGCTTGCGCTCAGCCTCCTCACGTTCTCTGGCTCGTATGACCTCCATGCTTTCGGCCTCATCAATATGGTATCTCACATTGACATATTCCGAATTCACATACCCAATCTCATCGTTATAATCAACGCTGATCCAGCCGTCCTTTACCGTTTCAATGAAATCAACAGAATCCTCATACGCTAAAAGTCCGTATATATCAGCATCTTCATTGGGCTCCATCCTCACACGGACAGCCGATGAATCCAGGGTTACAATCCAGTTTCCTACATCCTCCGCCATATCCTTGGCATCTTCCCCGAACAAAAGATATTCGTCTTTTGCCCAGCCGATCACGTTGCCGGATTTCAGTTTCGTCCAGCCGTCCTTGCGCTCTAAAATGGTGCCGCCGCAATCCTTGTACAAAAGTCCTACCTTTTCGGAGTCTTCGCTGGCCTGTGCTCTGATATTGAGTGCATTCTGCACATTCGCCATGGTCAGTTCCTGCTCCATTCTTTCTTTTTCGGCTTCAAATTTCTGGTCGATATTCAGATTTTCCTGCTCCTCTACCGGCTGTTCATTGCTGTATGCACTGGGATCCAAGATCTCCGCCACACCAACACTAAAAAAATCATAGCCTTCTTTCTCACTTGCCTGAACGGTTATTTCCTCTGCTGAAAGGAAAAACAGGACTGTTAAAACACCTGTAGCCACCGCCAGCAGTTTATTTCTCCGGTTCATTATGCTACCTCCACAATATATTGTATTTCAATGCACACTTATATACATATGCTAGATGTTACAAATTTATTACAACAGGTATGTGAATTATATTAACAAATAAACCCAATTTTGTCAAGTTTGTGCATTTTGCACCGCGGCTTTTCGTGTTTTTTATTCCAAAACAATCCAAATATGTTACGTTTTTTTTACATTTTTTTTGATTTTTCCGCACAGGTGTCGACTGCATTCATCACTGCACTTCTAAATCCCATATCCTCCAGAACCTGTACTCCGCAAATGGTCGTTCCCGCCGGCGAACATACCATGTCCTTTAGCTCCCCTGGATGCTTCCCCGTTTCCTGCATCAGCTTTGCACACCCAAGTACCGTCTGGGCGGCAAAACGATATGCCTGACCTCTTGGCATACCCGCTTTCACTGCTCCATCCGCCAGCGCTTCAAGGAACATGAACACAAATGCCGGAGAACTGCCGCTGACGCCCACAACTGCATCCATCAGCTTTTCCGGTACTTCCTCGGCAATGCCAAAGCTTTCAAGCAGTCCCATACAGCGTTCCATCTCTTCATCCGTTACCTTTTCATTCCTGCACACACCGCTGCAGCCTTCCCCCACCATGGCAGGCGTATTGGGCATACACCGCACCAGCTTAAGATTTCTTCCAAATGCTTCCTCTATCTGCGCAATGGTTTTCCCCGCAGCAATGCTTATGACTATAGTGTCATCTTTTACCTTATTTCTAATCTCAGGAATAACTTCCCCGAACATCTGAGGCTTTACCGCCAGAATCAGCATGTCCACACAGGATGCAACTTCGCCGTTATCCCTCAAAACTTCGATTCCATATGCTTCTTTCACTGCATTGCAGGTTCCTTCTGTCCTTGCCGATCCTAAAATATCCTCCGGTTTTGCAATACCCTTTGAAAGCATCCCCCCAATCATTGCCTTTGCCATGTTTCCAAGTCCGATAAATCCAATTTTCATTTATTTTTCCTCCTATATCCTGCCGCCTGATACATCAAAAGCGCTGCTGCCACCGCCGCATTCAAGGACTCAAGCTTTCCTTCCATCGGTATCTTCAAATAACAGTCCGCCCGATCTGCCGTCATCTCCTTAAGCCCCTTACCTTCATTCCCTATTAAAAAAGCACTTCCGTTTCCATAGGCAATCTCATCAAAATACCTTTCCCCCTTCAAGTGCGCTGCATAGACCGTAATACCCTTTTTCTGCAATAAGCCAATCGCCTCTTCCAGTTCCTCCGCATAGAAAAAAGGAACCCTATATAAAGAACCCATGGTTGAGCGTATGGTCTTCGGATTATAAATATCCACCGTCCCTTTGCTCATAATGATACCATCCACACCAGCCCCTTCTCCCGTCCTGATCATGGTTCCCAAATTCCCCGGATCCTGAATATCCTCCAAAATCAAAAATAGAGGTGCTTTTCCTTCCGCCCGTTCTCTCCTCACTGCCTTTTCCACAACATCCTCCAAAGAGTACCGAAGCTGCTCCATCACAAACAAAATCCCCTGAGGCGTCTGCGTATCCGATGCATGTTTCAAGACCTCCTCCGACACCTGCTCAACCAAAATCCCCCGCTCCCTACAGGCACGCAGCTTATCACCTATCGCCTTATAGATTCCATCTCCATTCTGAACCTGCTCCCAGAACCCTTCACCGCAATACACTTCCCGCAGCCCATCAAGGGGCGCTTCCTCAAACATCTTCACCCCTTCCGCAAGAAAAAGCCCTTCCCGGTTCCTAACCCGGCTCTTATCCCGCAACATCACTACCCGCTTAATCCGCCCATTTCCCACACTACTAATCATTTCCAATCTCCCCGGTCCCCGACTCCTATTATGCTATATCATGACAAACGCCGGCAAGTGCCGGCGCATCAATTACTGTGATAACAATCTGCTGACCTGATACTGATATTCCGAAATCTCCTTCTGCATATTTAAAGCTTCCTCAATATCAAAATCCACAAATTCTCCCTTTTTATATCCAACAACTCTGTTGCTCTTACCTTCACACAAAATATCCGTCGCGTATGCCCCCATGATAGATGCATAGAAACGATCCTTACAGGTAGGAGAACCTCCTCTTTGCATGTAACCCAAAATCGTAGCTCTCGTCTCAATTCCGGTCGCCGCTTCGATTCTTCTCGCCATGGATGTGGAATGTCCGATTCCCTCTGCATTTACGATAATATGGTGAGTCTTGCCTCTCTTACGGTTGCTGATGATGTTGTTGATAATATCCTGTTCATTGAAATCGTACTTTTCAGGCAGGAGAATATCTTCCGCCCCGTTTGCCACGCCGCACCACAGTGCAATGTATCCGGCATTTCTTCCCATAACCTCAATGATACTGCAGCGTTCATGAGATGATGAAGTATCTCTTACCTTGTCAATTGCCTGCATGGCCGTGTTGATAGCTGTGTCAAACCCAATCGTGTATTCTGTACAGGCAATATCCAAGTCAATGGTTCCCGGAAGACCTATGGTGTTGATGCCATGTCTGGCAAGTGCCTGAGCTCCCCGATAGGAACCGTCTCCACCGATTACCACCATGCCGTCAATGCCATGTTTCCGACAGATTTCTGCTGCTCTCGCCTGAACGTCCTCATTCTTGAATTCCGGACAGCGCGCCGTTCCCAAGATGGTGCCGCCTCGCTGAATGGTGTCGGAAACATCCTTTTTTTCCATAGTTACGATTTCTTCATTTAAAAGGCCCTGGTAGCCTTTTTTGATGCCCTTTACCTTTACGCCATTTCCAATTGCCTTACGCACAACGGCACGAATTGCCGCATTCATTCCCGGTGCATCACCGCCGCTGGTCAGAACACCGATGGTTCTAATTTCTTTTGCCATAAGTAGGTACCATCCTTTCTTTGTTGTTTATTTTACCCCCATTTTATGCCATTTTCAATCCCTTTTCACGTCCCAGACTATTTTTATATTTTCTTTACCGTATTTTTCACTTAATTGTGAAAAAAGAGCATCGTCTGCGCACACATTTCTGTTGGGAGGAAGTTTTTTCATAGCTTTCATTTCTTCTATATAAAGAACGACGCTATCATTTCCATCTGAATCCGCCAGCGTTGCAAGCAGTTCCTCCGCCTTTTGATCATATTCCTCTTTTGTCTTAAACTTGATCCACAATTTTCTCGGGATTTCATCAAAAGCTGTGATTTTTTCACAGATCAGCTTCCCATCCTTATCTTCCTCAAGGGATACCCTCCCTCTGATAAAGACCTTATTGTCCTCCGCCAGTTTTTCGCTGTTTCTCTCATAATCCCTCGGAAAGACAATGACCTCCACACTGCCCAAAAGATCTTCCACCTGCAGAAATGCCATAATCTTATCATTCTTGGTGTACTTGATCCTTTTATCTGCAATCATACCGCCGATTACTGCCGTGGCGTTATCTTTTACCCCAGTCTCATTGCTCTCCTCATTTAACAAGAAATCCGCCGTGGTGTTGGTGATTCCCTTTTTCCAGAGCTCTTCCTGCTCCTCTAAGGGATGACCGCTGATGTAGATTCCAAGCACTTCTTTTTCAAAAGCAAGCACCATCTCTTTGGAATACTCCCCTACCTCCGGAAGCTTCACGTCATATTCTTCTTTCTGGTCTTCGTCCACCAGATCAAACAGACTCATCTGCCCAGCCATGTTATTCTTCTTATCATGAGCAATGCTGTCCATAATCTGAATATAGGCGCTCATAAACTGCTTTCTGGTTCCAGGAAGACTGTCAAAGGCGCCTGCCTTAATGAAGTTCTCAATTGCCTTTTTGTTTACCTCTTTATCCGAAACCCTGGTGATGAAATCCTTAAGATTGGTGTAGGGCCCCCGTACCCTCCGCTCTTCAACTACAGCCTCGATTACCGGTCTTCCCACACTCTTAATGGCAGTCAGCGCATAGCGGATGGAATTCTCATTTACGGAAAATCCGCTTTCTCCCTGATTGATATCCGGCGGGAGGATGGTGATTCCCATATTCCGGCAGACCATGATATATTCTGCCACTTTACTTGAATTATCGATGACAGAAGTCATAAGCGCCGCCATGAACTCTACCGGATAATAGTATTTCAGATATGCGGTCTGGTATGCCACCACTGCATAACATGCCGCGTGGGACTTGTTGAAAGCATACTTTGCAAAGTCCATCATATCATCATAAATCTGAGAGGCCACTTTTTCTGAAATTCCATTTGCCGCACAGCCCGGAACCCCTTCCTCTTTATTTCCATAAATAAAGTTGGCACGCTCTTTCTCCATCACCGACTGCTTTTTCTTGCTCATGGCCCGGCGCACCAGATCGCTTCGTCCAAGGGTATAGCCGCCTAAGTCGCGGACGATCTGCATAACCTGTTCCTGATAAACGATACAGCCATAGGTAGCGGATAAAATCGGCTCTAACTGCGGGCAGGAATAGGTAATTGCATCGGAATTACTTTTTCCTTTGATATATTTGGGAATAAAGTCCATAGGTCCCGGACGGTACAGCGAAATCCCCGCAATGATATCCTCCAAATTTCTCGGTTTCAGTTCCTTCATAAAGCTCTTCATACCGCCGCTTTCAAGCTGGAACACGCCGTCTGTCCGCCCGGTTCCGATGGAAGCCAAAACTTTTTTATCATCAAAATCAATGTGATCAATGTCAATATGAATGCCTTTTCCCTTTTCCACTAATGCCACCGCATCCCGAAGCACCGTCAGCGTGCGAAGACCAAGGAAGTCCATTTTAAGAAGTCCCAGTTCCTCAATGGTTGTCATCGTAAACTGGGTGGTAATGGAGCCGTCCGCCCCCCTTGATAAAGGCACCAGTTCCTCCGCAGGTCTTGAACAGATTACCACACCGGCAGCATGCATGGAGGTATGTCTCGGAAGCCCCTCAAGACGCTTGCTCATGTCAATCAGTTCCTTCACCTGGGGATCGCTCTCATACATTTTCCGCAGCTCTGGATTAATCTGAAGCGCTCTGTCTATGGTGATGTTCAATTCATTCGGTATCATCTTTGCCAGAGAATCCACATAGGCATAGGGCAGGTCCATAACTCTTCCCACATCCCTGATGACTCCTTTTGCCGCCAAGGTACCAAACGTAACGATCTGCACCACTTTTTCGGATCCGTATTTCCGGCTCACATAATCAATGACCTCCTGCCGTCTTTCGAAACAGAAGTCAATATCGATATCCGGCATGGATACACGTTCAGGGTTGAGAAAACGCTCGAACAGCAGATTATATTTGATAGGATCGATATTGGTGATTTTCAGGGCATAGGATACGATGCTCCCTGCTGCGGACCCCCTCCCCGGTCCCACCATGATGCCGTTATTTTTGGAATAATTGATAAAGTCCCATACAATCAGGAAGTAATCCACATATCCCATGGTTTTGATTACATTTAGTTCATAATCAAGGCGTTCTTTCAAAGTCTGCCCGGTATCTCCGGCAGGCGCATTTTCATCCTCCCCATACCGCTCTTTTAATCCGTCATAGCAAAGCTTATTTAAATACGTCCAGGAATCATATCCTTCCGGCACTTCAAAGTGAGGAAGTTTGGTAACTCCGAATTCAATCTCCACATGACATCGGTCCGCAATGCGCTGAGTATTCTCCACAGCTTCCCATGCATAGGGGAAAAGACCTTTCATTTCCTCTTCGCTCTTGACATAATACTGACCGCCCTCATAGCGCATCCTGTCTTCATCCGCCAGCTTTTTGCCGGTCTGCAAGCAAAGCAGGATATCGTGGGGCTTTACATCGTCAGCGTATGTATAATGAACATCGTTGGTCGCAACCAACGGGATATTCAGTTCTTTGCTCATCTGAAGAAGAGCGGTATTTACCATTCTCTGCTCCGGCAGACCATGATCCTGCAGTTCCAGAAAAAAGTTGCCCTCTCCAAAGCAGTCCAGGTATTTCAATGCTGCTTTTTTAGCTTCCTCCACAAGCCCCTTCTGAATATACCGCTGTACCTCTCCTGCCAGACAGGCAGATAGGGCAATGATTCCCTCGTGGTTCTCCCGCAGCAGTTCCATATCTACACGGGGCTTGTAATAATACCCTTCCGTAAACCCGCGGCTTACAATCTTCATCAGATTATCGTAACCTGTATTATTCTCCGCCAAGAGGACAAGATGGTAATATCGATCCTCTCCTCCTGTCAGTTCTTTGTCAAAGCGGGAATTGGGCGCCACATAAATCTCACAGCCTAAGATGGGCTTTATCCCTTCCTCCTTACATGTCTTGTAAAAATCAATCACGCCGTACATGACGCCATGATCCGTGATGGCGGCACTGTCCATGCCAAGTTCCTTCACCCGCTTTACATATTCTTTTATTTTATTGGAACCGTCCAACAGACTGTATTCTGTGTGGACGTGGAGATGTGCAAACGCCATCGTGAGCCTCCATTCTTATGTACCTGCCGCATACAAACTAATTTTAACAAAAAAAAAATGCCTTTACCAGTACTTAGGCATTTCTTTTGGTTACTTTTCATATAGTGACCGGTAGTCCGCACAGGAGCGGTATATATTCCAACGTCGTCGCGCTCTCGCTCCATAAAAACGTAACAGACGCTAGACTCGAAAGAACCTCGTCAAGCGCTGACGTTTTTAAAGGGACTCCTTATGGAATATTTACCTATCCTGTGCTACGTTACTGGTTAACCCGCAAATAATATAGCATGCGCTATTTTTCACCAGGTAGCCAATGCACAGCTCTGAGAGGATAAATAATCCATAAGGAGCCCCTTAAA
>CAYOED010000084.1:0-14376 GCA_964402925.1 uncultured Lachnospiraceae bacterium
TATACCAACGTCGTCGCGCTCCCGCTCCATAAAAACGTAACAGACGCTAGGCTCGTGAGGAACCTCGCCAAGCGCTGACGTTTTTACAGGGACTCCTTTTGGTATATTTACCTGTCCTGTGCTACGTTATCGGCTAGCCTGCAAAACAGCATAATGCACGCTATTTTTCATCGAGTAGCCGATACACAGCTCTGAGAGGATAAATAATCCATAAGGAGCCCCTTAAAAAGCGTCAGCACTCAGCACATGCTTAAAAGCATGCGGTTCTTTCGAGCCTAATGTCTGCTACGCTTTTTGCGGAGCGGGAGCGCGGCGACGCCTAATTATTTATCCTCTCAGAGCGTCCCTCTGGTCCAAGTGCGAAAAATAACAATTTTATCCAAAGATTACAAGAGACAGCAAGTATAAGATCAATAAATGGAGAGGATAAAAAGCATAAAAAGCGTATTTCATCTTAAGCCCTCTCTTTCCATTATAAAAGACAGTAAAGAGAAATGCCAGCGGCGCAGTGATTTCCCATAAAAATGCTATGCAGCCGGCTATCATCTGTTCCACCTTATTTTTTCTGAAAAGGTACAGCAATGCGATGGCGGCAATGCCTCTCGCCCCATAATCGACGGAAAATATTTCTGCCGCGGCTGCAAACAGGACAGCTGCCGCCAGATAGCCTGCCAGCTTAAGTCCCAGCGGGATATTCCTTTTTTCAATTTCCGCCATCAACCACATCATTAATAACCCTATCAAAAGCGTGAAGAATACGTTCTGATGTGCAGCATCCACCATGTTGCCGCTAAATGCCAGATCAAATGGTATCTCAGATATCAACGCAAAAAGGAAAAGCCGCTTTGCATAATGCACCTTGCTTTTTGTCCTGGCAAAGCCTTCCACCAGCAGAAAACAATAAATAGGAAAGGCCAACCTTCCAATAAAATAGCGCATAACATAAAAAATCTGATAAAGTTCCTCTGTATAGTGATATCTCAATTCCTGTACCAGCAAAGATGCCGCTATATGGTCGATCAGCATAGATACAACAGCTATGATCTTTAATGTACTTCCGCTTATCCCTTTTATGTTCTGTACGCTGGTCTTCATTGTCGTGTCTTCCTCCTTTGAATCTTAAACATTGTACACCATCATCCTTTTTCTTTCAACTGGTATGGTTAATAAGTTTTAATTTGGCACTTTTTATAATGCCACACATGCATATAATAAGATACAGCGATTATGTGAGGAGGATATTACTTATGAAAAATCAAAATGTACAGAAAATTGCTATCACTGGTCTTATGGCTGCCTTATCCTATGTGGTATTTACCTTTTTACAGATTAAAATACCTCTGCCTGGCGGCGATGCCACATCCATTCACTTAGGAAATGCCGTCTGCGTACTGGGCGCCTTGATTTTAGGAGGATTCTATGGAGGACTGGGAGGGGCTGTGGGCATGACCATCGGCGATCTGCTTGACCCTGTCTATATCATATACGCTCCCAAGACCTTTCTGTTGAAATTCTGCATTGGTCTTATCACCGGGCTGATTGCCCATAAAATCGGTAAAATCACATCAGAAACAGACCATTCCAAGGTTGTCTTCTGGACTTCCTTTGCGGCAATCGGCGGACTTTTGTTCAATGTGATTTTCGATCCCCTGATTGGGTATTTCTATAAACGTATCATTCTGGGTAAACCTGCCGCTGATGTGACACTGGCATGGAATATTGCTTCCACCTCCATCAATGCGGTTACATCCTCTATTGTATCTGTCCTTGTTTATCTTGCCTTACGGCCGGCATTAAAAAAAGCGGGATTGTTTTTCACCATAGGAGGCAAAAAGGATGTCGGTTGATTTGATACAGAAAACCTAGTAATAATTACAAAAAATACGGTTATGATATCTTTATATAGTCTAATCTGAAAAATTCATTTGAATCTAAAGATATCATAACCATATTAATTATCTGTCTATTGCAATAATAACTGTAATTTTCCAATTTTAAAAAGTCATATGTACATCCTGTTTTTTCTTTTTATCCGTTTCCATAAAAAACGCTATTTTTTTGCACCCAATGATGCCTGCAATAATGCTGGCAGGAAAAGCAACAATCTTTTGGTTATAAAGTGCAATATTCGAATTCAGCACACGTTTTGCTGCACTTAAATGTTCATTTGTAACCGCAATTTGGTCTTGAAGCTCTTTAAATAATCCATTGGAATATAACTGTGGATATGCCTCTGCTACAATCTTAAGCCTATCTAAAACCTTTTCCTGATTTTCCATGACTTCCTGCGTCTGCTTCAGGCTCATTCCGGTACGAGCTTCACTCAGCTGAACCATTAATTGTTTTTCATGCGCTGCATAGCCTTTTGCAACGTTCAAGGATTCCGTCAGAATATCATACCTTTTTACTAAAGCAATATCAATTCCTGATTTTGCCTCATCAATTTTCACTTCCATCATTTTAATTCTGTTTCTGGTAGAAACTACCCATATAACAAAAAGAACGAGTATTACAATTAGTATTATTATGAATCCCATATTTTCCTCCGTAATTGTGTAAAATTATTTTGAATACTCCCATTTATGGAATCTTCTAAGAGTTCCGCCATCTTAATCATTTTTCTTACTTCCGCCTTTGAAATCGCCAGAGAGTCTGCTTCACTCTGCTTAGAATATATTCTTTCTGGAAACATAATCTCATTGGTATTTAAAGCTATTACTACATGATTTCCGCTAATATACACACCTATCTGCTCATATTTTTTCTTCATTTCAAGCAGCTGTTCCATTACCAAAGGACTAAGTATAAAGAAAGCGTCTTGTTCGCTTGTAGCATAAACGTCAAAATTATCATTGAATGCTATATTTTCTGTTTCAATCTTGATTTCTTCCGGTCTTTTTGATACATATCCCGCATTTGTTTCCTTTTTAATCACTGCCATTATTCTAGTCGCAAATATTCGTACAGTTCCCGATAATCTTGTTTTATAATATCCTGTATACGCCTGCCCCATATAAATCGTTTCATAATATGTACGGTCGTCTTTATCTGTCCGGCTTCCAAGAAGATGTATATTAGAAAAACAATAGTCTTTTTTATTTTTTTGATAACGAATCATTCCCCTCTTTTCGCGGCTATCATAAGTGGGTATGATTCCATATTTATATAATTTGTCTGCATCAATACATTCATTCCGAATAAATTCAGCATTGGGAAGCACTTCTGCGACAGCTCTCTTTATCACCTTCTCGTCATATTCTTTTTCTTTTGCTTTTTTATATTTTAATCCCTTGCAAAAGAAATAAAACAAGATGCAGCCAATGATTATCTGGACAAATCCACCAACAGAAAAATAACCGGCATTATTACTTGCTGCCATTCTTGCCTCTTCCTTCTGCAATAACATTTGGGTCCATCTGCCATTCAAATAAATTCCAACAGATATCACCAGAATTGCCGTTAATGTCATTATAACAATATTGAGAGGCGTAATAGCATTCTTTCTTTTATTTCCATTTTTTTTATCATTCCCTTTACTACCATACATATCCATTACACCTCTTGCGCCGTTTATTATATAATTCATTTACACCATACATAGTTTAAATGGATTCAAAAGGAAACCTACCAGTTTAAAGCAGGCTATGCCAAGCGGTATGAAAATCAGTGTGCAGCACAGGACGGCTCCAATGACTGCGCATAGGATTGCGCAGGGAAGGCAGAATATTAGTTTGAATGCCAGTTTTAGAATACCACCTACCAAGTGAAAGCTAAGACCTATTATCAGAAAAATAATGAAAAATACTGCTAGCAACGTTAAAGTAATCATAATTTATCCCCCTATTCTTTAAATTGAATTTCAATGTTTCCCATGTTACATTCTACCTCAATATCTCTGTGGCAGCCGTTATTGATGTGTCTTTCTGATGCAAGGGCAGCGTAGCTCTCTCCTCCAATTTCAACATTGCCGGCTCCGCATTCAATCTCGTAATTATAATCATCCTCATGACCGCTTAAGAAAATCTCCATATTCCCCATATCACATTCAATATCCAGATTGCCGGAAATCGCTCCTTCATAGATACATTCTCCCATACTGAGCGTGAGAGAAGCTTCTTCTACATCCATATTATACGCCTCAAATCTTCCCATGCCAATCTCTGCCGAAAAATCTTGTGCTTGTGTCTGGTCTATGCGTAATTCGCCTGCACCAATGAGCGCATCTATCTCCTTTGCTTTTAAAGAGACGATCTCCATTACACCTGCCCCTACCTCTATGTCTACCTCTTCCATACTTGTTCCTGCCGGAATAATCAGAGTGATGACATTTTCAGAAAGATCCGTTCCTATTGTCTTAATGCCTTTAAATCCCTCCACGTACAGGGTATCGCCTTTTTTCGAGTAATCACATCCGCCCTTTCCTTGTATATAGATATCAATCATTCCGTCGTCTGCATCCTTCTCCCTGACAACAAAGCTTCCTGCCCCCAGCGTCAGATTGAGATTTCTAATTCCTTCTATGGACTGATGCTCCTCCACCCCTGTTGTCGTTACCATATGGTCATTAACAGTAAGTTCCTCAGCGTTTTTATCCCTCCATGAAATATGCCATCCATCGATTCTGTAAACAATGTTCTCCAGGACATCCCCAGCCTCCCGGATCCTTTCTTCCACATAATCATCATTCTTGGCATAATAAAACAGACTTCTTCCTCCAAAGATAGCACTGACCAGACAAAATACCACCCCCAGCGCTGCAAAAACACCGGCTGTAATAAGGCTGCATTTTACAAATTTACTCATGCCTTAGCACCTCCTTTATCTCCAAATAACTTCTTAAATATATAAGCGATTCCCTGGCAAATACCCGGAACACATTTTCCTGCAAGAAAGACTACGAGCAACATAGATAAAATACCAAGCGCCACGCAGATACAACCGCCTCCCAAAAGTCCGATTCCTGCAGCAGGATGTGCCAGAATACATCCAACCCCCGCTACAAAAAGCGCTGCTGCCACTACGTAAAAGACGAGTGCCGCCACTCCAAATCCCAGAATGACTCCAAAAATTGCGGCAATGATTCCTAGCAGCGTCCCGCCTACGGTACAAACAGCTCCTAAAATCGCAGGTGACAGTAAGATACAAGCTATTACAATCAGAACAACTGCCCAAGTAGGCATGGTTTCCTTTTTTTCCGACACGGTGCTGTTGTGCTCAGTGCTGTTGTTCGCACTGCTGTTATGCTCCCTGCCTGCTTCTTTCGCCTCCCCTGAATCTGCTCTGCCGTCATGTGCTTCTTTTTCGGTGCGGTTTCCTTTATCTGACGGCTCTTGCTGCCTCTTGATAATGGCATTCTGCGAAGATGCTTTCGTGCTTGTAAATCCGTTTTCCGTGAATTCCCCCTGACATGCATTTTCACTTAGACCATCCTTTACAATCTTGGCAACCTGCTGGGGGGAGCCAAGTGCCTCTAAAACTTCCTTTTCATTTTCCCTTCCAGCATCATTGAAATAATCATTATAATATTGAAGCGCTTCCTCCCTCTCATTAGGTGAGATGTCGAAGAGCAATTCTTCCAGCTGTCTCATAAATTCCCATCTGCTCATATCTTCATTCCTCCCTCAAAAATACTGTTAATCTTTGCCGCGTATTTTCTCCATTCGCTTTCGTACAAATTAAGCTGTAATCTCCCCTTTTCCGTTGCCTTATAGTATCTTCTGTTCCTGCCTGCACATTCCATATCATAGACTTCAAGGCACTCATCCTTCTGCAGCCTTCGAAGCACCGGATATAAGGTAGATTCTGAAAGTTCAATGACCTGCCTTACGTCCTGAGTGATCTTATATCCATAAGCCCCCTCCGACTCCCTGGATACCACCGCTAACACGATCGCATCTAAAAGCGCCGCTCCTGTATTAAAAACCATAACCGCATCTCCTTTCTATTCCCATCAGATGGCAAATTGCCTGGCCAGACAAAATGTAACCCGATTACAGAATGACTCTAGCCATCTGCCTGCTCCCTGCATACTAATGACCATGTCTACGCTGCCGCATCAGCGTACTTCACTGCATTTACTGAAACACCATTTTTATTTTATAATATTATACGTCATATAGTATTTTTTTCTTATCCATACTATATGACATATAATATTATTTGTCAATATATATTTAATCAAAAAAATACCATGATAATTGTCTTCCTCATTTTTAGTCATACAATTACCATGGCATCACAAAAAATATTCAAACTATTACGGCAGCTTACATTTTTTTCTTGTAATAAGAAAATGCAATTATATAAGAAAAGGCAAATACATCAATCAAAAATATCATTGCCTTGATCAGAACCGGCTCGAATATGCTGCATATCATTCCTCCTGTAATAATCACGAGCAACATAACCATAAGAGATACCTGCGCAGACTTACTTCTTATTTCATTCAGTCTTTCATCTGCATTTTCCAGACGGTCCTGCTTCAGTTTTTCCTCATTTCCCATCAAAATCACAGTCTTAATTAAAAGTATGATTCCCGCCAATGCAAGCCCCACGCCAAATCCAGTGTATACACCAAGAACCTCCTCGGAAAGTGCTGTTTTTTGCATTTGTTCTGCGTAAAATGCCGTCCCTGATATTAAAATCCCTGCCAGAACAAGCACTAATTTCCATATATTCCTTCTTTTCAATACCTTTTTGTACTCTTCATTTGTAGTTGCTGTAGTTCCGCATAAAAAACCTTTGATTTTCATAAATTTTCATCCTCCTTATCAAAAATAAACATTTCTTCAATTGTCACGCCAAAAAACTGGGATATTTTGTGAGCCAATACCAACGATGCCTTATATTTTCCATTCTCCAGTGAAATAATGGTCTGCCTTGTAACATTAACTGCCTCAGCAAGCTCTTCCTGGGTGACTTTCCTTTCTTTCCTATACTGCATGATCTTCGTCTGCATCATTTCATTCCTTTCTTCCATCTGCCTTCTGTATAGCGTTATCAGATGTCATTTTCTATTGTTTAGCATGCTTTACATTTTTAGTATAGTTTGCTTTACATTATTTGTCAAGCAAACTTTACAATATTTTTTTAAGGCTAATACTGTGCTTCATAAATCATTCTAATATGAAAAAAGCGCATATCATTACTGATACACGCCTTTCCTTTTTGAAGTTAACGTTCCATTTTCCAGAAGGAAGCACTGTAGGGAGGCAATTCACTTCCTCCGCCGAAATCATGCATCTTTCCGCTGATCAAGTCTACTGCCTGTCCGCATCCGGCATCAAAATGTGCCGTAAAAGGTTCACTGTCTGCATTGATGGCAACCAATACTCTTTCACCTTCTGTCTTTCTCTCAAAGATACATTGTTTATTGGTCAGAACCACTGATCTGAAATCTCCGTAATTTAAAGCCGGGGATTCTTTCTTTGCCTTTGCCAGTTTACTGATCCATTCGGACAGCTCATTAAATACCGGTTCCTCAAAGCAGGCACGAAGTGCAGGGTCTCCTTCACTCTTGTTTGCCTTTGCTCCCCATTCGCTTCCATAATATACGCACGGGATACCTGGCATACCAAAGCACAATGCATAAATCAACGGAAGATGTTTCTCATTACTGAGGATGCTTGCCACCCTTGTTACATCATGGTTATCCACAAAAGACAGCATATGCTTTCCTTTATATAATGTCCAGTTCTCCGGTCCAAATTGTCTGAGCAGGGAATGAACAATTTCAAACATATTCATGCTGTTGAAGCTGGAGAACAATCCTTTGTAACATTCATAGTTAGTGGCGGAATGAAGCATACCATCATTCACCAGCCGGTTATAATCCCCGTGAAGCATCTCTCCGAGCAGATAAAAATCCGGTTTCAGCCCCTCCGTAAAGCTTCGAAGCCTCCTCACAAAATTTTCATCCAGGCAATATGCCACATCCAGACGTAAACCATCAATATCGAATTCATCTACCCAATACTTTACCGCATCCAGAATATGGTCTACCACTTCGCCATTTTGAAGATTCAGCTTGACAAGGTCGTAATTGCCTTCCCAGCCTTCATACCATAGACCGTCATTGTAATTTGAATTGCCCTCCAGACTAATCTTAAACCAATGAAGGAAGGGAGACCTTTCTCTGTTCTTCACCACATCCTGAAATTGATAAAACCCTCTGCCTACATGATTAAACACACCGTCCAATACTACCTTGATTCCATTTTCATGGAGTTTGCGGCAGACCTCTTTAAAATCCTCATTGGTTCCAAGACGGGTATCAATTTTTTTGTAATCCCTGGTATTATAACCATGCGTATCAGACTCAAATACCGGAGAGAAGTAAATCGCATCTGCTCCCAGCTTCTTAATATGAGGAATCCATTCCTCCACCTTCTTGATCCTGCTTGTCAAAACACCATCATTCTCAAACGGTGCTCCGCAAAAGCCTAACGGATAAATCTGATAAAAAACACTTTCATATGCCCACATATCTAATGCCTCCTGATTTCTCTCGTGGTCATTCCAAGCCACTTCATCCTGAATGTGACTTATGTATTTTGACCTTTTAACAGTTTACCACATTTTTAGTTTGATGTACATAATTCATTTTCCCTTGAAGGGCGGTCAATTCGTTCAGGCGGCGCAGGGGATTAGGCGGAGCAATTCCCTTGGTACGCATTCAGTCAATTTGAGAGCAATTTTCATTGACCAAATAAGTATTTTTTCAAATTTGAAATTTTCCCCTTCAATTTTTAACTAAAAATCAGTCACATAATTTTTGCCAAAAAAGAGCAAAAAACAGAGAAATCCCCAATTTCCACAGAGTTATCCACAATGACATCTATGTCACTTCTCCCAAACTGAGTATCTTTTCTTTAAAAATTCGACGTCATTTTTTCAACATCCTGCATTTTTTGCGCTTTTTATACTTTTTCGAGTCAAATTTCCACAAAAAATCTTATATGTGTAAAAAAAAGAGGCATGTGAAGTTATCCACATGCCAAAAGTTATAACCATTCATCCCAGAACCGTTCCACTCTGTTTGCAATTTGTTCCAGAGATACTTTTTCATATTCCTTCCACTCTCTTGGAAACATCCTTAAATAAGAGTTATTTAAGAATCTCTCATCCAGAAGTGCTATTATTCCAATATCCTCGGCAGTCCTGATGACTCTGCCGGCTGCCTGCAGAACTTTGTTCATGCCTGGGTATTTATACGCAAAATCAAAGCCATTATCTCCCTGACTGTCAAAGTACCGTTTCAGTATCTCCCGTTCGGTGCAGACCTGGGGAAGACCTGTTCCAACAATGACTGCACCAATCAGGCTCTCGTTCTTAAGATCAATGCCTTCGCTGAAAATACCTCCAAGCACACAAAATCCTAACAGTGTACTTCCAGCTTCTCTGTCCTCCTCAAATTTTGTCAGAAATAATTCTCTGCTTTCTTCGTCCATATGTTCTTCCTGTAATAAGCATTCTACACTGTCATTCAGGAAATAACGGCTATATGCATTATATATATTCTGCAGAAATACGTGGGATGGAAAAAAGACCATATAGTTTCCTTCCCGCCTGCATATAATCTTGTGGATATAATCAGCAATACGATAGTATTCCTCATCAGAACGTCTGGTATATTTACTTGTCACATCGCTTGCAACAAACAACCCCTTACGCCTATCGTCAAAAACTGAATGAGCATAGACTTCATAGTCTCCTTCCTCAGCGCCAAGCAGCTGTTTATAGTATTGAATCGGAAGCAGGGTTGCGGAAAACAAAATCGTGCTCCTTCCCCGCATCATACATTCTCTCAGATTTTTGGAAGGATTCACACAGAAAAGCTTTATGACAAATCCACCGTCTGACTCCAGCTGCGTGTAGATTACATAATTTTGGTCCAGTTTGTCATTAATCAAAAGAAAATGTGAAACTTCAAAATAAAAGTCCAAAACATCCGCTCTTACCGGACTTTCTTCATGATCCTCCAAGTAAGTCTCCATAACAGAAGAAAGTCTTATAAGCGCTTTCATAAAAGGCGCCGCATCCACATCATCCAGATATGCATAGTCTTCGCATTCCCTTTTCAGTTCCAGAAGTTCCCTGTTGCACTTCTCCAACTGCCGATATATCTTTCCGTCATACTCCTTTATGATTTTCTTAAGTGCAAGAAAATCTTCTTTTCTAAGGAGCGCACTGTACATCTCCCTTCCCCTGTCTACCAGATTATGCGCTTCATCTATCAAAAATAGATAGTCTCCCCTTACGCCCTCCTGGAAAAAGCGCTTTAAATAGACGTGTGGATCAAACAAATAATTATAATCGCCTATAATAGCATCTGCAAAAAGACTCATGTCAAGACTCATCTCAAAAGGACAGACTTTGTGCTTCTTTGCATAGTCCTCAATCACTTCCCGATTAAAGTTGTCTCTGTGAGTCAACAAATCATAAATCGCATCATTAATCCTGTCATAGTGTCCTTTCGCATAAGGGCAATATTCCGGATTACACTCTGTTTCTTCCATAAAACATATCTTGTCTTTGGCGGTCAATATGACCGATTTAAGCAAAAGTCCTTTTTGGCGCATCAGTTCAATGGTGTCATCCGCTACGGTCCTCGTGATGGTCTTCGCTGTCAGATAAAAAATCCTTTCGCCTCTTCCCTCTCCCATGGCTTTCACTGCCGGAAATAAAGTCGATATGGTCTTCCCCACCCCTGTAGGGGCTTCGATAAATAGTTTTCTTTTATGATATATGGTCTGATAAACATAAGAAGCCAGCTCTTTCTGCCCTTCCCTGTATGCAAATGGAAAAGAAAGCTCCTTAATTGACTGAGTACGCTGCTTCTGCCATGTGAACTGGAAATCCGCCCACTTCCTGTACTCTTTCATCAGTCCCTCGAACCACTCTTTTAGTTCGCTCATCTCATACTCAAAATGAAAGTATTTTATCTCTTCCGTATCAATATTGCAGTAAGTGAGGCGAACTCTGATATGTTTTAGTTCATTCTGCCTTCCATAAATATATGCATAGCACTGTGCCTGGGCAAGATGTGCCGGAACAGCTTCTTTTATCTTGTGGATATCTCTGTAAGTCCCCTTGATCTCATCAATAGTAACCGTCACCAAATCCCGATATGCGGCGGAAATTTCTGTTTCTGTGATTTCCGGTACCTGGGTCAGATCTCCTCCCTGTTGAATGATAATGCCATCGGCGCGTCCTTCCACGTGTATTTCGTAATCAGCTGTAGTATAAATATGGCGTAAAAGAACCTCCGCGTGATAATCTGAGCCCATGCTCCGCTGTATCATGCGGTGAATCCTTCCGCCCTCCTGCATAGCATTTTCAGGAGATGCAGCTCTTCTATTGTCGATATTGCCGGAACGGAGAATAAATTCTACCAAATTCCTGACAGATACATGTATTTCCATGCTTTATCTTCCTTTTTGCAATATGCTTTGGGCACATTCCCATGTAAACAGAAGAAAACTCCCTAAAGAGATAGTAAGCTATCTTCTTCAAGGAGTCAATAAGATACTATTTTGTTATGGAAGCATAGACATGCTAAATGTAGACGTTCTTTTTAACTTGCCAAAGCAAAGCGGCTAACTACCTTTTCAAATTCAGGATTATATCCATCATAGGATACCGTCAGCACCTGTCTTAAATCAAGTCCCAACACTCCAACGATTGATTTGGCATCCACCGTATACCTGTTGTAAAAAACGTCAATATCAAAATCACATTTTGAAGCGGCGGCTACAAAATCCTTCACCTCATCCAAGTTTAATTTTATTCTTCGCTGCATCATAATTATCACCTTTCTTTCTCCTCAATGCAGGCTATGAAAACGTTTTCCGGTACTCGAAGAAAGATTACCACCCCTTTGGGGATTTGTAAAGTTTTTTTTCCAGTACAATTTTCCAAACTCTGCTGTATACTGGCAGTTGGCGCATTTCTTTCCTGCATAAGCCTATTATTGACAAACAATTTAATTAATATACTGCTATTCTCCCTGAAATTCCGTCATATACCTGCGGTATCTTAAAGGCAGCATATTGCGCTGAAGTCCATAGTTATTGCGCTCTTTTATTGCTATAGTATGAAAAAAGCTGCTAAACAGTTCACTGTACTTTTTCTCTCCCTCTGAAAAAGTGTGCTCTGCCTGCTGCATACCTTCCTTTCCGGATACCAGATACCAGTCTCCTCTCGCAGGGTGCATAGCAAATATACCTCTTATTTCGTCATAAATAACAAAATTCTCAAGAGGCAGCCTGTCCGCAAAATGAGGCGTTATAAATGTAATCACATTATTTTTCGGTCCAATAACGGCATATAGGATTCCATTCTCCAATTCCTTAAACCGCAGAAATTCCACATGATAATGCGCTTCATTTGCCGTAAACCGTGCCAGTTCAAACACTCTGTGAATGTAGGGATTGGAAAGATTTCCCATAAGATCCCTCTTATCTCTCATAGCCAGTCCTGCTGCCACCGCCTTATACACAGCCTCTCCTTTATCCGGCTGTTCAGATGCAAGCGCCCTGCAGATTGCAAGATACGCCTCTTCTCCAAACTGTTTTATCACCGTCCTTACAACACTGGCTGCTTTCTTTTCATCTGGAAGGCATGATTCATAGCTTGCAAACAGGCGGTAATTTTCATCTTCCCCGAGACAGATGTGAATCTGCTCATGAGGCTTTTTCTTAAGGTAAGCATCGTATATTCCCGTAAAGATTCCCTCTAAGGAGTCTTCACAGACCAGATAATATTCCTCCATCCTCTCCTCCATTCCCAAATATTTACATCAAAAACTTTCCCCATTCAGCCACCCGCTGCCTGATGCCAAAGCAACTCATTATTATCATCAAACAGGGACAACTGCCTGCAGGTCATACCATCCTTGTCAAACGGAAGTTTTTCTTTCGGATTGATCAGATTGCGCGTGATATAGTCCTCCTCTATCTTGGTGGAGTACATCATCTTTCCGTTACAAGTAATGAAGTATAGCGCCCTCTTCAAGGTGACTCCTATTTTCTTTAAATCATCAAAATTAAGATTACCGTTTCGCCTTGCTCTTACAATTCTCTGGGCGCTTTTAACGCCGATTCCAGGCACCCGCAAAATCGTCTGATAGTCTGCCCGGTTGATTTCAACCGGAAACACTTCCAGATGCCGCAGCGCCCAGTCTGCCTTGGGGTCAAGCAGTACATTGAAATTGGGTCTGCTTTCACTAAGGAGTTCCTGTGCTTCAAATCCATAAAAGCGTAAGAGCCAGTCCGCCTGATATAACCTGTGCTCCCGCAAAAGCGGAGGTCCTCCCGGCAACGCCGGCAGCTCCTTGTCCTCATTCACGCTGACGAACGCCGAGTAATACACCCGTTTCAAATCAAACTTTTTGTACAGATTCTCCGCTACCATCATAACCTGGTAATCACTTTCCGGCGTGGCGCCTACAATCATCTGAGTAGATTGCCCGGCCGGCACAAAGGAAGGCGCATGTTTATATACCATAATCTCATTTTTATTCTGAGTGATTCCCTGCTGTATCTGACGCATAGGAGATAAAATATTCTTGCGGTGCTTGTTGGGCGCCAGCTTCTTAAGTCCCTCCGCTGTAGGAAGTTCTAAATTGACGCTCATTCGATCTGCTAATAGCCCCAGCCTCTGTACGATCAGCGGATCCGCCCCCGGAATCGCCTTCACATGGATATACCCCTGAAAGCGATACAATGTGCGCAGCTTATGCACAGCCTCATAAATCAATTCCATGGTGTAAGTAGGACTATATACAATCCCCGAGCTCAAAAATAAACCTTCTATATAATTGCGCCGATAAAACTGAATTGTCAGCTCACAGATTTCATCCGGTGTGAAGGTCGCCCTTGGAACGTCATTTGATTTCCGGTTGATACAGTATTTACAGTCATAAATGCATTCATTGGTAAAAAGAATCTTTAAAAGGGAAATGCATCTTCCGTCCGCCCCAAAACTGTGGCAGATACCTGCCGCCAAAGTATTACCGATTCCTGTGCCGTCCCCCCTTCGCCCCACGCCGCTTGAGGAACAGGAAACATCATATTTCGCCGCATCTGCAAGGATGCCAAGTTTTTCCATAATGGACTGATTTTCAGTTGTATGAACAATAAGATTGTTTTCCATAATCGCTCCTCACAGAACATCTGTTTGTATTATACTAGCATAACTGATTATAAAAAGCAATCCTTTTTCGAACATTTGTTTTGTTATTTAGTTATTTTTTATGAGGGGGTAACCAGTAGTCCGCACAGGACAGGTAAATATACCAACGTCGCCGCGCTCCCGCTCCCTAAAAACGTAACAGACGCTAGACTCGAAAGAACCCGCGCTTTTAAGCGCGTGGTC
>CAYOED010000085.1:0-14206 GCA_964402925.1 uncultured Lachnospiraceae bacterium
TCATATTCTTACGGTCTCAGCAGTAAATGCTTCGACCTATACTGAATAGTTACATCTGATGCTCAGTAATTAGTATGACCGATTTTTTGGGCTTCATTCACTTAACATTTAAAATGAAATTTTATATAAATTGAACCAATACCGTTCCACCATGACACTATCACATTCCTCTGCTTTCATGCCGGCGTCTTCCCATTTTTCTATGATTTCTTCTCTTGCATTTCCGCTCCCTAAAAACCATACCTGATGCTCTTCCTTTAGAAGTTCCCTCAGTGCCAGAATTCCTTCTTCATCTGAAAATTCTCCTTCTACCAGTCCATGATTTTGAGGATACATTTCACAAATCAGTTCTTCCGGCTCTCCATACCATAAATAGGTCTGATTCGGCAGATAGTAAGAAACCACTGCCTGAACCTGATCAAAGTTAAACACCAGAATGTCCCCTGAATCAATCTTCTCCAGAGCCTCCTGCGCTTTCTCCATCTGTACCCGCTTCCACATTTCTTCCCCATAAAAAGCGCGGTAATTTCTAAGCCCGATTATCAGAAGAACGAAAAGCATCGGAATAAAAAGCAACTTTTTATCTTTAACAGCCGAAATAAGCAGCGCGAACGCAAGCCAGAATACCCCCAATGCCGGGAGCATGTAGCGATAAACAAAAATAGGACGTATCAGGAAAGATGCCAGAAAACCAAACAAAATGATTCCAAGGAGCACTGCCGCGCAGCCTGCCGTAAAAAAGGCTCTGCGCTTCTTCTCTTCCTCTTCTTTCATCCATTTGATAACCATTCCTATGAGCAGCGCCCCATAACAGACAAATAAAACCACCGCCAGCACGATATTCAGCTTCTGATTTGAAAAAAGAGGCTGAAACACAAATTTGACGCAGCCGCCCAGACTCCGCCACCCAAGGGGAGGAATCCAGTAGTTTTCTTTTATCCGCCCAACCTGCCTGGTCACCACAAGTACCAGCCACGGTGCATATCCCACACAGCATACAAGACCGCTTATGAAGAAAGCTTTTACTTCCTGCTTCCACTTACGCTCTCTGCATAATGCTGCCAGCAGATAAAGATAGATCATGCAGGCCGCCACACATGCAAAGTAGTGAGTATAGCATGCGGCAAGGGAATAAATCGTAATAGCAATCCAATTTAAAGTCCTTTTCTCTTCTCCCTCACACACCAACTCGTAAGCATGAAGCATGGCTGCCAGAATGAAAAACAAAGCATAACTGTACATTCTGATTTCCACCGTATAATCCGCCAGTTGAGGCATGGCAAAGAGAAAGAAACAAAAAAGTCCTGCGCTCAACATGCCAAAGTGTTTTCTCACCTTCGTCAATGCATAAATCAGACAAAAGAAAAAAGGAAGCACCGAGACCAGCTTCGCAATTGCTGCCGGATGAATGCTTCCCATGAGCGTACCAGAAGCCGCAAGAACAAATTTCACGATCAAATAATAAAGAGGGGGGTGGACATCCCTCGCGGTAATAGATACCAGTTTACCACAGGACTGGTCCGCCAGTCCCATGGTAAACAATTCATCATACCAGATGTCGCTGCTAAAGCACAAAAATACGGAAATTCCCAGCAAAATCACGCTAACTGCCACGAAAAGTACCCCAATCACTTCATCCCACTTTAACTTCTGCTTCATCTACAGCCTCTTTCTTTTAACACATGCTAAAAAACAGCATGCTATTTTTTATCTTCCTGAACCTGTTCTTGGCGGATTTCTTTTGTCCTGATTTCTTTACAGATCTGATCGATAAATTCTGCCAAAGGTTTTACACCTTCATCTCCTGCAAAGCGGCTTCTCACCGATACGCTGCCGTCCGCCTCTTCCTGCTGTCCCACAACCAGCATATAGGGCAATTTTGCAAGTCTTGCCTCTCTGATCTTAAAGCCGATCTTCTCAGAGCGATTATCCACCTCTGCAAACACACCGTTTTTCTTAAGCTCTGCTCTCACTTTCTCTGCATAATCTTCATATTTCTCAGAAATAGGAAGTACCCTTACCTGTTCAGGACACAGCCATGTAGGGAATTTGCCTTCATACTTTTCAATCAGCCAAGCCAGAGTTCTCTCATAGCATCCCATGGAGGTTCTGTGAATGATGTAAGGACGCACTTTGTCACCATTCTGATCGATGTAATACATATCAAACTGTGCTGCGAGAAGGGCATCCCACTGTATGGTAATCATGGTGTCTTCCTTGCCATACACATTCTTTGTATTGATATCGATCTTCGGTCCGTAAAATGCTGCTTCTCCGTCGTCCTCCACAAAGGGAATCTGAAGTTCATTCATAATCTGGCGCATATGCTCCTGGGTTTTCTCCCAGACTTCAGGCTCCCCAATATATTTCTCTTTGTTTTCCGGATCCCACTTAGACAGATGATAGGTCACATCTTCTTCCACACCTAAGGTCTTTAAACAGTACTGTGCAAGGGCAATACATTTCTTGAACTCCTCCACCATCTGGTCCGGTCTTACAATCAGATGTCCTTCGGAAATCGTAAACTGACGTACTCTGGTCAGTCCATGCATCTCGCCGGAATCTTCATTTCTGAACAAAGTGGAAGTCTCACCGTAGCGCAGCGGCAAATCTCTATAGGAATGCTGCGTTGCTTTGTACACATAATACTGGAAAGGACAAGTCATAGGACGGAGGGCAAACACTTCTTTATCCTTCTCCTCGTCTCCTAACACGAACATTCCTTCTTTATAATGATCCCAGTGACCGGAAAGTTTATACAAATCACTCTTTGCCATAAGAGGCGTCTTGGTTCTGATATATCCCCACTCATTGTCCTCTAAATCCTCAATCCAACGCTGCATGGTCTGAATCATCTTGGCTCCCTTGGGCATCAACAGCGGAAGCCCCTGTCCAATTACATCCACGGTCGTAAACAACTCCATCTCACGTCCAAGCTTATTGTGATCGCGCAGCTTGATATTCTCCAGATATTCCAGATACTCTGCCAGTTCTTCCTTTTTGTTGAAGGCAGTACCGTAGATTCTCTGCAGCATGGTATTGTCGGAATTGCCTCTCCAATAAGCGCCTGATGAGGAAGTGAGCTTAAATGCTTTAATTCCTTTTGTGCTCATCAGATGCGGTCCTGCGCAAAGATCTGTAAATTCTCCCTGGCTGTAAAAAGAAATTTCTGCATCCTCCGGCAGATCCCTGATCAGTTCTACTTTATAGGGTTCTCCCTTTTCTTCCATAAATTGAATTGCTTCTGCTCTGGGAAGTGTGTAACGCTCCAGTTTATTTCCTTCCTTGATGATCTTCTTCATTTCCGCCTCTATTTTATCCAGATCATCTCTGGAAAAAGGCTCATGCTCGAAGTCATAGTAATAGCCGGTATCGATACTTGGTCCGATTGCCAGTTTTGCTTCCGGAAAGATTCTCTTTACTGCTTCCGCCATCACATGGGAGCAGGTATGTCTTACCACCCGCAGTCCCTCCGGATCATTGGCTGTCAGTATATTCAGAGTGCAGTCTTTATCAAGGACGGTTCGTAAATCCACCACTTCTCCATCCACTTCGCCGGCGCATGCCACTCTGGCAAGTCCTTCGCTCAAGTCCGCTGCGATTTCATAAACGCTTTTGGAACTATCATACTCTTTTACAGAGCCGTCTTTCAATGTGATTTTCATTTTTCTTCCTCACTTTCTTCTTTGCTTATTTTTTATCTGCTGCCTTTTATATCAAATGCCTGCATCAACTTGTGCAATCGAGTAGGGAAGATTTTCTTCCTACTCGCCGCGCGACCCGTGCGCCGCCTTAGCGGCATACTTCCTTTGCACGGGTCTGCGCATAAAGAAGTCCCACGCACTACACTTGTAATGCATGGGACGTAAAATACGCGGTTCCACCCAGCTTGCTTCCTGCGCTAAAACGCATGGTAAAAGCCTCTCATTTACCCATAACGCAGGTATGCGGACCGGATTGGGGTCACTCAGAGTTAGTTTTCAGATGCTTCCTGCAAGGATATTTTCAGCACAGGCTTACCAGAATTTCTTCTTCTGATCCGCCGATATCCCTCTCTGCTGCATTTCACAGCTTACTCTTCTCGTCAATGTGTTCACTATATCTGATTCATTACGCCATTATTTTATGACACTTTTTTCAATCTGTAAAGAATTATTTTTAAAACCAATCTTATTATGCTCCGGTAATATCAATTGCATGCATACAAGCATCTGAACCTCTGGCACATGTCACTGTCAGCTTCTTGCCGCTGACGAATACCTTGCATCCGGTGACGCTCCGTACCATATCAAGCTTTAATTCCATCTCTCCCTGCGCGGTGTTCAGATACAGTACATTTTCATTTGATTTGCTTCCCACTGTTCCGCTTACTGTTGGCATGGAAGTCATGTCAACAGTCGCATTGGAGGTGCCATTTTTAGAAGCTGCGATATATGCTGCATGCATATAGGCATCCGTTCCGCGATAAATGGAAACTGTCAGCTTATTTCCCGGTGTGAGAACCATGCCGCTTCTGCTGTCTGTATTATTGTCGATTACAATCTGCATCTCACCATCCTTGGTGGATAAATACAAGAGATTTTCTTTGGTGCTGTCAGCCACAGTTCCTGTAACCGGCGTAGTGGCATCATTTACATAAGTTACCGGTGCAGGTGTAATTGATGAAGATGTCACTCCTGATGCTGACGCTGCCTGGGATGAATCGGAAATGCTGACTGCATGCATATAGGCATCTGATCCTCTGGCACAGGAAATGCTGTAACTCTTGCCTAATACAAGAACGAAGCATCCACTCATATTGGTAGTCGTATCCAGTTTAATCTGCATCTCACCCTGGGCTGTATTGACATAGAGAAGGTCTCCCTTCGTCTTGTCGCTTAACGTTCCTGTTATCGTAGTGGTTGTGGATGAATCAACCGAAACGTTAGAAGCCTGCGTTCCTGTGGTGATTTTGACCGCATGGAGATATTCATCAGAACCGCGGGATACAGAAACATTAATACTCTGCCCCGGAAGCAACACTTTGCAGGCACTGGTATCAGTTCCGCTGTCAAGTTTAATTTCCATGTTTCCTTCTTTGGTCGAAAGCTTCAATAATTCAGATGTGGTTCCTGACATAACAGTCCCTTGTACTGTTGCGATTACCTCCGCTGCCTGTACCTTCATTTCATTTATAGGAATGAAAAACATCCCAAGCACAAGGCAGACTGCCATACACATCCTTGCAATCCTGTCCTTCTTCATACGTGCACCCATACCTTTCCATCATTTGATAATGCATTATGTAAACTAATCGTAACTGTTCAGTACCTTCACAGTTACAACTAATCATACAATACTCATCGCAGAAAATCAATACATCTTTAGTATTTATCAGCAAGCAGCATTTCTTCAATAATTTTAGCTGCCGCCGAAATCAACTGCAGGCAGGGCCTTTTCTGATAATACTGTTGTGTTCTTACGGAAGGCTTTGCGCTTTCTTCCATCCCCTCTATTCCAAGCAGTTCCCTGCACACAATCGTACCAAACTGTTCTCTGAATTTTTCTGCCATCTGTCTGGTGAGAAGATAGATTTTTTCTTTACCTTCTTCATTTGCCGGATCTGTATTTCCTTCTTTCAAACCAGCAAGCAGTGCCATCGCTGACACTGCTCCGCAAACTTCACGCATCCTTCCTATTCCGCCGCCCATAGGGCTGGATAGTTTAAGCGCCGTTTCTTTGTCCATTCCAAACAAATCCGCATAAGTAGAAAAAACAGACTGTGCACAGGTGTAGCCTTCCTCAAAAGTTGCAGCTGCCTGCTCCACCCGGCTCTTCATCAGCCCTTCTTTCCGCAGCACTTCTTGTACTTCTTGCCGCTTCCGCAAGGACAGGGATCATTGGGGTATACCTTTTCCGGCTTTACGATCGTCGTAGAAAACTTCTGCTCTCTGTAAAGTTCTTTTCTCTTATTCTCATCAAAAATCGCTTCCCACTCAGGCAGCTCATACAGCCAGTCTGCGCCGGCAGCCACCATGTTCTTATACAGAAGTTCCTTATCAAATACCAGATTTACCTGTGTATCCTCTTCCATCTCTTCAATAGGATTGGCTTCCTTTAAGCTGTCGTTGATACCATCCAGAAAACCTGTCATGGTCATCATATCCACATTATATTTTTCTGCAAGTTCTTTTACTGTTCCTCTGACTTCCTCGTCAGGATTCTTTAAAAGCTCTGCATATATCTCCTTTTCCTTCTGGAAATAAGCGCCCCAGAGTCTTTGCAAATCTCCCTTATTTGCAGTTTCTGAATAAGCCATATCACGCCATGTTTTTAACAATGCCATAAATCGTTCCTCCTTACCTGCTGCAAGCAGATATTTTTAAAATAGTTGGTAACTGTTCAGTACCTTCACAGTTACAATGCAAAATCCATCCTAAATTGCCTACGGCAATGGGATTTTGCGTGCCTGAATCATATTCTTGCGGTCTCAGCAGTAAACGCTTCGACCTGTACTGAATAATTACAATAGTTGTTCATAACAAACGCTGCCGGATAATTTTGCCCGCATCTTTTGTTATTATAACTTATATAATAAAAATTGTAAATTTTTTTTGATAGAATTGTATAAAGCTGGATTTGCGGGGTAATAATACTAATAATCAATGGATCCCCCTCCTTTGATGACGTGGGATGACCCACAGTGAGAAACCACAGATACAACAGATAAATTAAATACTTATCCTCCCCTAAGGAAGCCTCTAGGAGTGCGGAAGCCGCATTTTTGGGGGCTTCCGCTATGTTTATGGCTTCATTTTAGGGTAATTTGGGGTGTTGCCAAGTGTTGCCAAGCTGGAAGCCAGTGTTTATCAGGGTTTCCGGCTTTTTATGATTTTACATAATATTTGCTTCATTGTCTGCAATGCCAGTATTTCAGGCACTTTCTGCATGAATTTTTCTTCAAAACGTTTTTATAGAACTTATGTTCTTTTTTGGTATTGGCAACACTTTTTCTGTTGCCATCAACTCCTTTGAAAACATTATGCAAACATAGCTTCCACTTGTTCACCGCCACCCATCAGCCAAAGGCTGCTGGTTCTTGCGGCAGTCGCCAAGGTCATGCCAGCATGACTTCGGCTCGTTGCTCGCAGAAGTCGAAATCATATATTTTAAAGATTTCATTCTGTATAGCCAGATTGTCTTCGTAATCGTTCTTGCACTTATAATAGGTGTTCAAGGTTGTGCTTTTATTCTTATGCCCTACGTTTTTTGAAACCAATGCCAGTTTCATGCCTTTGTCCAAACAGTTTGTTACATAACTCCTTCTGCATGTATGAGATGGCTTATATTCCACTCCGACATAGTTGCAGAAAGCCTTAAATGTACCGGTTACACTGCTCTCCTTTACCATCCTTCCACTGTTTGCCGGGATGACATATTCGCTTTCAATCCCTGCCTGCTCTGTCCTGCGCTTCTGTTCCATCAGCCATCTATAAGTAAAATCATTGATGACTACGGTCCTGCGGGAAGTTTTGTTCTTCGGAGTGCTTTCCTCATAGATTTTGGAATTGGTATCATAATCTGTATATTCCGTCTGCGTCCGCTCAATCTTAATTGTTCTGTGTTCCAGATCGACCTTGCTCCATTTTAGTGCAAGTAACTCTCCCAATCTTAAACCAGTTCCACAAAGGATAAAGAGCGCTGGAGAATTACGGTATTTTCTGCATTTATTCCAGCAAGCCATAGAGCCTGATTGCAGGGTATTAATCTCATCATCTTCCCATACGCCAAGCTCCTTGTCTTCCTGCTCTTTGCACCTGTCCTCATTGATTTTTACCTTCCGCATAAAATTCCAGCTCATGATTTCCCTGTCACAGGCATAATCAAATGCCTGACTGACAATGCATTTTATCTGGCATACATAAGAATAAACTATAGTTCCATTTGTCAAGGTACGGATAAAATCATCACAGTGATACTTCTTAATCTTCCGGGCGGGGATTTTCCCAAAGCTGCTGTCCTTCACATAATTTACATAAGCCCTGTAATATCTGCTGTGGGTCTGCTTCTTGATATCCCCTTTGGCAAATTCCAGAAACATTTCTACCACCTGTGCCACCGTATCATTTTTATGTTTCTCTAAATCCACCTGACCTGTCATAGTTCTTTTTGCTTCCTTGCGAAATTTCTTCTTTACTTCGTCTTCTGAAGCCCCTGTGATCTGGTGGCGTTTTCCGGTTTCTGAATATTTAGTAGGAATCGTGGTATAATATTGTATCTGTAATCCCTTCTGCCGGGAATTGATTTTCGGAATCGTTATCTCGCTCATGGCAATCTCCTCTTGAGTCTTACAAAGAAGGACATCTGCCACGTCCTCTAAATCTATATCTAGTATACCACATTTTATCAGATTCAGCAATTCTCTGTTTGATATTTCGATTTTTAACTAACCTCCCAAGCGTCTCCTTTCTCGATTTTTTTCTTAAGTATTAGTTTCCTGCTATCACTAAAAATCTCCCAATTTTTCCATATATCCGCCTGTCACAGGTGGCAAGTGTGATAATGCTGGTGGGAGCATGGTCTGGTTCTGCATAATACAATGCCCTTCCCTGTAGCTGCTCCATCCATGCGTTGTAGCTTTCCATATCAGCATGGTTTCTTATGCGGAAATCCCATTCTTCCAAATCATCTATGCTGTATTTGACCACTGCCATTACCTGATAGGCTGTGGCACTTCCATAGGCATCTGTGAAATAGATGGTCTGGTTTTCCTTAAAATAATCTTCTTTCTCATAATCTAACAGGGTAGAGAACATGGCATCTGAACCTGCACCCATGTTGTGACCGTAGATGACGCGGTTAAAATCCCATACCTGCGTATCTTTATCCATGAAAGGGCATCCGGCACTGCTCTTATCTCCTGTGAAATCATTGGAGAGCTAAAAGGCATTGTCATCCGTTCCCACTACAGGGAAATTAATTAAGGTGTCAGGAATACAGAGCCAGCCCTTGACATCCTCATTTTCACTGCATAAGGCATCCCAATCGTAGGCTTCCAGTCCCTTCTCCCTCATTTCTTCCTCGTATTCCTGCCTGTACCGTTCCGCATCTGCTTCCATTTCCGCAAAAAGCTCCTGCAGCTCTTCCGCTGCTTCCTGCTGTGATTTTTCTCTTTCTTCTTCTAAAATAGTGTCAAGCTGTGCATAGGCATCCGCTATCGCCTGATACTTTTCAAGCTGCTTCACTGCCTTATAGCGGAAGATGCCCATGCCAATCATACAGACAAGGGCAAGGGAAATACCGACTATGATCTGCACTGTGATCCGCTGCCTTTTCTTTTCTGGCAGGTCAGGGAAAAGTTTCTTCCCAAAACAGCTAATAAAATCTTTTATTTTCTCCATGCTGCGCCTTTCTTTGAAATCGTTTTAATTAAAACAGGAAACCTTTTCTTGATTTCCTGTTTTGTGTTGCCGTTTGTGGCGGCGGTTATTTGGTTGTCATTCCCCGGAAGCGAACTTGTAGCCCATGCCTAAAACGGTCTTTATGTAGGTGGGCTTTTTGCTGTCCGGCTTCCAGCGGTATCATATCGGCAAGGACGGCTATGGCTTTCTTAACCGCTTTTTCTTCTGTGTCGTTGAATACAAGCATGACTATTTTCCCGACGAATATCACCTCCCGTTATGCTTTGGTACAAGTCATAGATAATTCCCCTTTTTCATACAAAAGACTGTAACTTATTAATAAAGCTATTTTTTCAACTTTTTACGCAAAGGGCTTTTCAATAATCTGTTTAATGTATCCATTTTCAATCCTAAAGAAAAACGGCATTCCGGGCTTCCCATTATCATAAGTTTCTATGTATTTTTGAAATTCTCCTATATCCATTGTGGTATACTCTACTGGAAATTCTCCGTCCGTAAAATCTCCATTCTAGTCGATAAATGTATAAACTATTTGTGCATTACATTTCCATGTAGTTACTTCCTCATCTGAGTTAAAAAAAATAATAACCGTCTGGCATATCCTCTTCTGTCAGTTTCAGTTCTTTTATCCTTTCTGTGTCAGTATCTGTGATGTATTCTATAATATCAACTTCAATACTATCAGCCGAAACATTTTTTACAAATGCTGCTACCTCTTCTTCACTCTCTGTGTTGTCATATATAGACTTTTCTGATTGTGTACTACTGCTTTGTGGTGAATTGGCAAGGTCTTGTGGTTCAAACTGTATCCATTTTCCATTCAGATTGACGGCAACACCATTACCGTTAAATATTATTTCGGAACCGATACAACCGAAGTTTGATTGAAGCTCCATGTCTGGTTCTTTCGCTCTGCTAACAGTAGATTCGATTACTCCGATATAGGGCGAATCATATTCTGAATTTTCTGCTTCTAGTGCAACCTTTTCGGAAACATCAATATTTGTGGTCACAAATAATCTGCCGCAGGCAAATACCATTTTTTCCTTTTGAGTAGAAGTTACAAACAATGTAATTATAACGAGTACCAGTATCAGACTGCCAATAGTCAATCCCATAGTAGCTTTTTTTATCTTCATAATTGACCTTATCCTTTCCTCAATAGCATTTTTACTAAAATTGTTACAAAAGGGCAATAAACCGCTTTGCCTTGTTTCCATGTCAATAAGCACCCTTGCATATACAGATTTAGATGTTTCTCCAAACTGACGCACTACACTTTCATCACATGCCAGTTCAATATCGCGGTTAAAAAGAATATACATTACCCAAACCATAGGATTGAACCAGTGAATGCAAAATGCAATCGTTGCGATCAACTTCGTAATAGTATCAAAACGATATATATGCACATATTCATGTGAAAGAATATATTGTAGCTGTTTTGTATTTTCCCAGTTTATTTTTTTAGGTATTAAAATAACTGGGCGGAAAATGCCATAGGTCAATGGTGTAGAAATCCTATCCGATTGTCTTATAGAAATCTGACGTTTTAAAGGACATTTTTTTAACCACTGTTCCACATAATCATTGCGTATAGGTAAAGATGTCTGAAATTCTTTTAAACAATGCAAATAAGATATTGCAAAAAATAATGCAAAAAGTATCATTCCAATAAACCAGACAGCAAACCAAACAGACGCAGATGATGGAGTGTTTGTCAAGAATTGCACTGTTCCCTGCGCTGTGATAAATTGATTATCTTGTGAGATAACAGATATTACATTCCCTGTTTCAACTCCAGAAAATATAGGTGTGGATATATTATTGCTAAAGAGTGTATACACACTAAACATAGACGGAATTGAAAAAGGAATAATTAGTCTTAAAAGTGCCATTTCCCACAAAACAAAAAATGTCTTTTTGGGCAATCTATTGATTGCTATTGCACGGATAATCACAATTGCAATAATAAAAACAGCCCCGGAAAAACTCATTTGAAGCAAACTCATTGTAATCACCTCATTCCAAATCCTCTACAATCTGTTTTAACCTTTCTATCTGTCCGGCAGACAGTTTCTTCCTGCCTAACAGGGCGGCAAACAGTTTGTCAACAGAACCGTCATAAATTTTGTTAATCAATTCATTTGTTTCAGCTTCTTGTACTTCTTCTTTCGGGATAAGGGCATGACACATAAAGTTAGGCTCGGAACGTTCAATTGCCCCTTTTTTAATACACCTTTTTATCAGTGTATATGTGGTATTCATATTCCACCCGACTTCCTCTTTCAAAACATCAGATATATGTTTCGCAGTGGTGTCTCCCTCACGCCAAAGCACACACATTACTTTCAGTTCTGAATCGAAAAGCTTAACATCCATTGTTGTCCTCCTTTTCACACTACCGCAGTAGTTTTGTTTGATTATACATTACTTCATTCTTGTTAGATCGTCAACACTACCGCAGTAGTGTTAAGAAAAAATTAATAAATTATTTTATAGAAAAGATATGGAAATGAGAGGGATTCCATAGCCTGTTATGCACATTTCCACAATGCTTGTCTTTTGGTCTTTAGCTTCGTTGGTTCGGAATAGTGTGGTGCTAGCTGTCTATCTCTTGTTTTCGGTTGCCTGCTTCTTTATCGTACATGAGCATTTCCTTGGGACTTCACATCTTGCATAATATTTCCCTGTTGTAATTCTGCCAATTTCCATTATAAAATCTCCAATCATTTTTTTGCGGTATTACTTATCATGCCTCGCTAACTGAATCTGAAATATCGTTTGATATTGTTTCAGATTCAGAAACCGGAATTCCACCATTGTCATTATCATGCTTCAGATTATCATTTTGCATATTAGTAGGTTTAGAGATTTCTATACTCATTGTAGTTTCCATCCCTCCAACACTCATAGTTACCACTAATACTCTCGAACCATCTGGTTTTACAATAATATCCGTCTTGTTCTCCGTTTCTTTCTCATCGGAAACATTCCCCAATCCATCCTCTGTTTCTAATGTGTCAACACCCACGACCTTTTGCAATGCTTCTTTTAGTTCATCATCCAGCTCTAAAGGAACATAGCTCATAACTCCATGTCTTGAAACTAAGAACTGCTTTCCAGGTTCCCCGTCATGCACAATCTTAATATCAGAATAGGCAAAAGCACCCAACTTATCCCCCTGCTCATTGTAAATATCAAAGCGGTCTGCTTTATTATCCGCCACAATCCTATAATTCTCGGATTCGTATGTTTCATAAGCCGGTTTCACATTGCGTACTGCAGAAGCCACCGATGCACGGTATGCATCTAATGCAGAATTCTGTCCTGCCGTCCTCACACTGGTTCTTTGGGAAGGAACGCTCCCAGCCGTATCTGCACCAGCCATCTTGTTCGCAAAACCTGTTCCCGAACTATTCTTCTGTGCGTTTCCTGCTTCCCTCCACGCAAGATAGCCTGTTCCAATTCCATTTATGCTCATTTCTCAATTTCTCCATTGTTATTAATTATATTTATTATTGACAGCTCCTCTGTCATTCAGAACCGTCTTTGCCCTCTTACAATACTACTCCGCTAACACTCATTTTTATGCTCCTTTCATTTTTCATCATCTTTATGTAACTCAAATGTCTGTTTATCCATTCACAATTTTTTTAAAAATTCCAATACTTTGACGCTAACTCTCTGTCAATGATAGACGAAAGGAAACCTCGATTGCTAATCCGAAACGCTTTTAGGCTTTCAAGAAAAGCAGATTTACTTTCTGTCTTTATATCAGCAAATGTTTTATCCAACTTCTGATTTTTTACATTTTGATCCACATATTCATCTGATTTCTTTTCATAATTATCAATCATGGTCGGATTTTTCTTCACAGCATTTGCATACCAATTTGTCAAATACTTCAAAGAGTTAGTCCCACCGTCCTCTTTGCTGATTTTCTGATATTCAGCATAAGCATTACTATCCATTGTCCTCATTACATCAACTGCGTCTGTTGTATAGACAAGATTGCTCCCATGACCTAAATAATTGCCTTTCTTTACGCCATAGTCCATATTTCCATTATTGTCGGCTTTTCCTGCGCTTGCTAATTTCGCAACAGATTCCATTGCGTCCAGAAATGATTTCCTGTTATCTTCCGATATAAAGTTTTCTGCCGCATATTCCGCTTTTTTCATTCCTAAAGAGATATTTGCCTGCCGTTCTTCTTCCGTCATGGAACTGCTGTTCCCAACAAGGAAGTTCTGACGGATTATGTCATATACAAATGCCTGTTCCTCTTTACTGCAATTTTCTACTGCAGTTGCAATCGCTTTGTCTGCTCCATACATTCCAGAATATGCCGGAAGATGATTTGCAGACCTATCATAATGCTTGATTTCACTCTGAAAAGCAGCGTCCTTTGCTTCTTTCGCAGCCGCTTCCTCCGCTGTCATCTCCCTGCCGGACATAAATTTCTTACTGTCTGCAAGTGCCGCAAGACCGTCGCCGGAAAACTGTACTATGACATTTTCCCCATATTGTGAGGAAATGTCATTTAATACTTTCATAGTTTCCTCTTTTGACATCTTATCCATGACTTTGTTGCCGTCCTTGTCCGTAGTGTTAAATTGATACTTCACTATGGTATCTTTTTTCGCCGCCGAATTAGAACCATAGCTTTTTAACTGCTCCGTACCCACATAAAACTGACTGTAATTTTGATTAACATTTATTGACATTGCATTATCCTCCTTAATATATATAATAGACTCTCGGAATCTCGAAGCCTTATTTTATGCGGCTTCTGAGATTCTCTT
>CAYOED010000086.1:0-14190 GCA_964402925.1 uncultured Lachnospiraceae bacterium
TGTTGAATTTGACATCAACTTTGTATCCTATATATCTGCATGGAACGGAATACTGTCCTTTGTTCCACCAGATATGTGAATTGCTGCCGACTTTATGCCCGTAAGACCATTCACAGACTTCATAGGGGACAGGCGGAAGCGTTCTCAGATACGGTTTTTCTTCCGCTTCAAAGATGCTCCGGCGGCTGCCGGGACGTTTCTGGAAAGGCCTGTCATTGAATTCTTTTACTGCTTCCCGGATTCCTGCATTTAATGCTGCCAGTGATGTAAATGATTCGTTCCTGAGCTTTGCGATGACAGCTGTGGCAATCTTGCCTACAGAACCCTCAACGCTTGCTTTCTGTTTCGGCTTTTTAACGCCTGTGGGCATGATGGCGACGGAATAATACTCAGCTGAAACACTTCGGCATCAATCCGAAGGATATTGATGTTGAAAAGCTCCGCAGCGATTACAATGCACTCTATTCCAAAAAGCAGGCTTTACAGAAAACCTATAAATCTGCCGAGAAAGAAGCCGCTGACCTTAACCGAAAGCTGGATAACCTCAACCAATATCTTGACCGTACTACGGAACAGCAGACTGTTGACAGGAAAGCGGAAAAAAATCAAAATTCCCTCTAAATTCGACATTGAAAAAGGGTGTACCGCAACGAGGTTTTAACCTTCATTGCGATACACCCTTATGTGTGTAGTAATTCCCATATGCTTTTTCATTTCATATCTTGTTATGTGTATTTTTTTATATCGTTCTTTCATGTACCCCACTTCACTTTCAAACTGTATTCTACTGTAATTCACGCCTGCCGATGTGTAATGTAAACTACTATCGAGGTGAATTACAATGAATGAAATCAAACAAAATCTAGCTAACGCAGTGCGAGAAGCTCGCACAGAACTCGGACTATCCCAAGAAAAGCTAGCCGAACTCCTTAATCTGGATCAACGTACCATCCTTAACATTGAAGCTGGACGGGGGAATCCGAAATTTGAAAAGCTGTACCCCATAGTTACATACTTGAAGATACCGACTGATAAAATTTTCTATCCTGACAACGAATCCCAATCTCCAAACCGCCAAAAACTTCTTACCCTGTTAAGTAACTGCACAGAACAGGAAGCTAATGACTTATTGCCTTTGCTTCGCTATCTCCTTGAACTGTTATGCAAGCAAGACAATTCCTTTTTTCAAGAAAACCAATAGAATCGACTCGAAACTATTGGTTTTCTTAATATCCAAATATTTCTATTGCTTCTTTCTCAAATGGTTGGTGTGGTAACACACCAGCCAGTATCATTGGCACTTCCTGACATACAGTATTTTTTGACGTCCTTATGCAATCTGCTTCTCCAGAATGATCTTTACCACTCCATCCTCTATCTGGAAGAAAAACGGCATCCCCGGCTGCGAATCTTCATATGTCCCAATATACTTCTGAAACTCCGCCGCATCTGTTGTGGTGTATTCCTCCGGGTAATCGGAACGAGTAAAATCGCCATTCCAATCAATGAAGGTATATACGGTCTGTCCGTCCAGCATCCATGTAACAGTTTCCTCATCAGGATTGTGTATATAATAGCCGTCCGGTATATCCTTTGGTGTAAGGTTCAGCTCCTTTATACGCTCCGTGTCAGCATCCGTAATGAACTCAACAACATCTACCGTTATGGTGCTGTCTGTCATGTCTTTCAAGAACGCGGCAATATACTCCTCTCCGTTTTCATCCGTATAGGACGGACTTGCTGCTTGCGCTTGGACGTTTTTAGAAGCTCTTTTATTAAGCACTGCCACCACCGCAACCAAGACAAACCCTGTCAGCACATAGATACCCATTCTTCTTTTTTCATTTTTGCTCATAACTGTTCTCCTCCATTTTGAAAAACTATCACACACTTATCCGTTACACCACTGCATGAAACATCGTCGGTATATAAATCCTATATTCCCCGATTCAGCAGGGCAAAACCAATACCTTCCCCATTTCCTTCATAAAGCTGCTCTAGCTTTACCTGCTCCAGTCTAAGAAATGCCATCTCAAGACCAAGACGTGATTTTTGTATCTGCAGTTTATTACTTTCTTCCTTGCACACCTCCATCAATTCACCATATGAAACATCTAACCCAAGAACCAAAATCCCCGTTTGATATGTCGATACCACCGCCTGCTCACCTTCATTGCAATAATTTTCAATCAGTTCACATATCGCAGTGTATAGCGCATGGTATATGTACTCCTTCAGAACCACCTCCTTATCAAAGGCATTGTCCTTTGGTAACGGCTTAATCCGGCGCTGCCCAGCCCCATGTTTCCTTTCTATATCTTCATACAAGTTCAGGCATAATGTAGCCAGATTCACTGTTCCTTCTCTTGATTCATTTTCCATCCCAAAGTTCTCCTTTACTTCCCATAAGCCCAGATTTTCTTAATCTGATCCTTGATTTCTTCAAAAGTCCACTCTTTCCTGCTCCTTGCCACGCAGTTCGGATCATTTACCTGAAACCCGCTATCATCATAGCTGTAAATGACAATGAAATGACCAGACACCGTAAAATCCCCCTGCCCCATAGCACATATCAATACTTTTCCTTTATCCAGCTCCGCTTTTACGGCACGTTCTGTCATTCTGGGTTCTGTAGCCTTGATACCATATATTTCAGGAAAATCCTCCATCAGTCCCCATGCGGTGCCTGTTCCATTTACATAGTAGCCATGCTCCATAGAATAGGCAGCTATCCTATCAGGCGTGAGCGTTTCATCCCTTGTCAGGCAATACAAAATCATTGACAGACAGGTGGGACCGCATCCGGCAAGCCCGATGCAACTGTCCCCACCATAAGACTCATATCCCCACCGTGGGTCCCATTGGAGCAGCAGCGGACATTCCTGCTCCTTTTCCAGTTCAGTCAGACCATCTGCCGCATATTCATTACCGCCCAGATAGCCCGCCACAAAATCTGCCATCTCCGGGTTATTTGCCAGAGCTGTCAGCATAGCCTCCGGATATTGTGAGCTGCTCCTGCTGATTGCCGCAATGTCCGGATTCTCTTTCCCCAGCTCCTCCAATCTTTGGATAGTTTCTGACCAGGTACGCTGTACTGGCTTTTCTACATTCATCGTGGCAATGCTGCTGACATAATCTGTTTCCTCCTGCGGATTGGCTTTCACAGACGTTTCAATCCTTCCATATTCCAACACTTCTATCCGCTTCAGTGCAGTCCACATTTCTTCCAGTTCCGCCTTTATATCCCTGATGCGGAACACAAGTATAGCAATAACAGCCACCATAGCAAGGAGAAGCATCCTGTTTCCTGCCTGTTCTTTTTTTCTGTAACCCATCCGCCTTTCCTTCATTCTGATATTTCTATTGCTACTCCTCATCCTAAGTTTCTCCCATAAAATAACTCATTTCTGGTTCTCAAAACTTGCTCATAGTGTTAATACAGACCTCTTTTCCTTTTTACTTTTTCCAATCCTATCGTTGCTGCCAACAAAATTCCTGACAGCAAAATTGACACCAGAATGCTCCAGCTCATACAAGACAGGCTACTTCCAAACACCCTGTATATCTCGTTGCCTACATAATAGTGAGAAAAAGAAGTCATTCGCAACGGCATGAAATTGGAAAAATAGTGGTTGACCGACCAGAGATACATCTGTTCAAAAAGCAGTAATAGAATCCAAAAAAACACAAATATTACCGCACTTGTCATGATTTTCTCCATGATAGCCGTCACGAGAAGCAGGAAAGAAACAGCAAACAGCAGTGCAACCAAACCAATCATGACATTAAGCAAAAACTGCTGAAAGTTCGTTATATTGTAAAGAGAAAAGAATGTCTTTACATTGCTCTGGATACATTGATTCCAGCCTTTCAAACCGAAAGGAACCATTTTAATCACAAAATGCAAAACGATACCTGCTAAATAAAGAAAAGTCCCTATTTCATATGCCGCAAGGACTCTGGCGTGATCCAGCGGCACTTTTCCATATCTTGTTGAACGGTACAGCTCTGTCATATTGCTTTTGGGATCAATACCGAAAAGTGGCAGCAACAGGACAGAAATCAGTATCAGCAGCACTGGCACAAAAACATTCATGCCGTCATTCAGAACTTTCCATCCTTCCGCATAACCAAATTGGATCTCAGAAATCTGCCCTGCGCTCTGCATGAACTGCTCTATTTCCTCTTTGGTATAACGGATCACCTGACTTTCCTCTAACATCGCCCGGATATTGGATAAGCGCCTCGAATAAAAATTACTGATATCTTCATCAGACAAATCCTGAACGGATTTCCCGCCATAATTAGCTGCAACAAGTTCTACCAGATTTCTTTCATTCACATAGGTAAATTCCCCCTCATGCTGCCGCATTAGGTTCAAAAACTCCCGATCTATCTGTGCCTTTTGCTGATCTGCTTTTGCATGAGACAGATTTTCATGCCATGTCACTGCAACCCCTGCCGCCCTTGGTACTTCATAGCTCCTCAATATGGAACAGACACTATATGTGGAGAATAATGCAACAATCGCCAAAAACACCAGAAACACCCTTATGCCCAATATCCTTTTTCTTTCTATTCTTATGATTTCTAACATTTCTACCTCATTTCCGTAAAAAACCTAGTTTATATAGTATTTTTTATATGACAGCCGCATTATCAGCCAAAGAACGGCTACATATACAATGCTCAGGATGAGAACAACAACAAAATAGGGAATAATCGCTGTGCCAATAAACAGGAAATTATAAGCCGACTCGCTTCCTCCAAATCTTATGGGATTCAGCAACTTTATCTGGCTGTATGTGTCAGTTCCCTTTCTCAACAGCAGTATAGCGGCAATACCAGCCACCACAGCAGCTTTGGAATTCTTTATCTTCATGGACAGCAACATCATAATATTGGCAATGACCAAAGCACCTGCCAGCCCGCCAAAGAAAATAAGCAACAACCCTGTTCCAATACTGATATTAAAGATACAATCAAACCAGAATGTCTGTGCAGAAGCACCAAGCCCATGCAGGCTGCCTATCATTCCATGAACCACCATAAGCACACTCACATAAATCAAATATGCTGTCAGAGTAAACAGATTTCCCGCTATCCATCTTGCTTTCATATCCTTTTTTCTTCCATGCTTAGAGGACAGCGCCAGTTCATCAATGCCATTCATACTGTCCTTTGCATACACCGAAGCCATGCAAAAAGCCAAAATGATGAAAAATACAGAATACTCCATTCCAAAATAGCTGTTTAAATTAGCAAGCCCTGTATGGTATGCAACCTTAAAAGGAGTTTTTAAGTGTTCGACTTTGTTCTGCAATGCCTCTATCTGGGCTTCTGAATACTGAAACACTCCGTTTTCTTTATTCACATACAATTGTTGCTCTATGATAGCATCCTTAAATTTCTGGTAAAAACTCTCCTCTGAATTTAAGAACTCATAATCCAGCCCTATCATATCGTTTCCATTCGACATATAAAGGCTGTAATATGCATAGTTGATCACATAGTTTGGGATGATATATTTTATCATCCCGCCTGTGCCCAAAAAGCCCCGGTTATTGTCCAAAAATTCCTTTTCAGGACTGGAATTATATTCCTCTATGAGATTTTGGATATATTCTCCGTCCATTACACCCTCCAGATCTTTCGATGCTTCTTTTAATGCCCTGAAAGCCGACAATCCGGTAACAATATCCCCATTCTTATCAAGCGCCCTCTGCTGGATATTTAGCGTGACCACAGAAAAAAGAATGGTAAGGATGCTTAAAGCAGCAATAGAAACAATGGATACTCCATTCCACAATTTCTTATACTCCAACTTGATTAAATCCTTCAATTTTCATCCCTCCATTATTCCATATATGAACTGCCGTGATGAATGACTTTCCATGCACTGCCTTTTCCTTCCCTTACAAGAATCAGATACTGCCATGTTCCGTTATCACAATACTCAACCACATAGATATTTTCCGGATCATACCCGTTTGCGACACCTTTATCCTCTGCAGAATAAATTGCCCATATCCTCGGATCGACGCAATGATATGTGGTATTCCTTGTCTCCACAGAAATTCCAAGAGTACCCTCCACATAGCTGTTCGCCGTACCGTACGCTTCAGCTATTTCTCGCGAATCAAAGGTCTCTAAAATACTTGCATCATATGAAATGCCATATTCTTCCTCACTCACTGAGCCACCCATCGTCACACCATTTCCCAATGAGATAGGTTTCGCATTCTCCCTTGCTTCACGGTACGCTGCAAGTTTTTCTTCCAATTCTTCATCACTATCCGGTGCCACTTGTTCCTGTACTCCCTGCTGACCATCAGAAGGAACCTGTGTCCCTTGTGCTTCTGTTGTGTCTTGTACTGCTGCTATATTTTGTTCCTCTGCATCGCTAGCATCCTGCTTCTGCGTTCCCTGCTGTCCAACAGAAGGAGCCTGTATCCCTTGCATTTCTGTTGCATCCTGAGCCTCTGTTGTACTCTGCTCCTCTGTATCACTGGCATCCTGTTCCACGCCTTCTGTTATCGGAACTGGATTTAACTGGAAACCACCATCTGCATTATCATCCCCACTTCCACAAGCAGTCAGCCCCATAACCATCACACATGCCATTGTTGCAATAAATCTCTTATTATTTTTCATCTCTTACTCCTCACTTTCATTCATGATACCACCGGTAAAAATGTAGTAATCTTCCAGTGTCGGCTCCGCTTGCTGATTTTCTACATCAGGATATCTTTCTCCCACGAACCGAACCTGCACTTCCTTACCCATCTGCTTTAGATGTATTACTGACCGCTCTTTTCGGAGCCTCTGGTATGTTTCTTGATTTATTACAGTTTCCCAGACCTGTCCTTTCACTGTCTGCACCAGATCGTCCACATTTCCGGTCTCTAGAACCTCCCCTTTCTTCATAACCACAAGTTCATTTGCAATCGCTTCAATATCTGACACGATATGGGTGGACAGCAGCACGATTTTGTCCTTGCCCATATCACTGATTATATTTGAAAAACGAATGCGCTCTTTCGGATCAAGCCCTGCTGTCGGTTCGTCCAATATTAAGATCTCCGGTTCATTGATAATCGCCTGTGCAATTCCAATCCTACGTTTCATGCCGCCTGAAAAAGTCTTAACCTTTTTTTCTGCAACGTCTGACAGGTTTACAAACTCAAGCACTTCATTTATCCGGCGTTTCAATTTTTCTTTCGGTATCCCTTTTAAGACCCCCATATATTCCAGAAAATCCCTTGCCGTAAATCCTGGATATACACTGTAGTTCTGCGGCATATACCCTATCAAGCTGCGATATCCTTCATCCATTGAGAAAATGTTCTTTCCGTCATAACATATTTCCCCTTTTGTGGGAAAATCTACAGTAGCCATCATCCTCATAAGCGTACTCTTACCCGCTCCATTTTCTCCTAACAAACCATAAGTCCCCTTATGCAATGTGAAGCTGACATCCCTTAATGCCTCCTTTCTTCTGTTATAGGATTTGCATATGTGCTCTACCTGTAATTTCATCCTCTTTCCTCCAATCAACCATATTTCCCATAAGGCAGTCTGCATACCCCAGCAGATTTCCTTATGTACATCCACATTTGCTTAAAAAACGCTCAGGCAGAATATACTTATATTCTACCTGAGCGTTTCGTTTTACTTTCGGTAAAGTTGTGTCAAAGATGCAAATTATTTTCGGTAAAGTTGTGTTATGATGCAAATTATTTCTAATACAATGTCAGAACTCTTTACTTACGGTTAGGGCATAGGTAATTCTTACCTTTTCGTAATGAAGCATTTCATTATTGCCTATGAACTCTTTTCCATTGTAGGCTTGGGCATTTTGAAATTTCACCTCTGCAAATATATGGCTGTCATCAATCTTTAACATAGCTTGTGTTCCTTCCTGATTTTTTGTTATATTTGTATTGGTGATCTGCAATCCGGATAATTCCACAAAATGGTCTAATTTCTCATATGGTATTTTCTCTGGCATCTCTTCATATAACGTGATGTCCGCATTCCAGACTTTTCCAGTAACTGCGTTTAGGTATAAAACCGCATACATAGACGAATCAGAAAATTGCACAGTCCAAAAACTATAATATGGTTCTGACTGTGCTCCCACAGACACTTTTTGCGTTGCAATACCAAGCGCTGCGGATACGGCATATGTCTCTGTGTCTTCCAATCCGCTTTCTCCAATTTCCATTTCCACAAGCCATTTTTTTCCCTCTTCTATTGCTTCTTCCATAGAAATCTGTCCATTTACAGGATTATGAACGGTTACTCCTGTGCGGTTATTCCAACAGCTTAGTATCTCCTCCACCTGTTCGGTTGTAAGAACATATCCTATACTGTCAGATTCTTCATCCGTTTCCCCGTCCTCTCCGCTTTCCTGCCCCTGCCATGACCGAACGGGTGCCTCTACTACAGCCCTGCCTCTTTCCGTTAATAACTGTCTTTCCTTTTCCCGCATGATAAAGTTCATAACAGCCATACTTCCAAAGGCAAACGCAAGCGCAAGAAACAAAGTAAGGATTGTATATTTGTATGATTTATTCATCCCCTGTTCCCTCCTGCAGACGGAATGTAACACTGATTACAGTTCCTGTCTTTCCATCGCTTTCTATCTCCAGCTTCGCCTCATGCACTGCTACAATCTTTGATACCAGAGCCATTCCAATCCCCGCTCCATGTTGTTTCCTAGAGCGAGACTTATCCACCATATAAAACGCCTCTGTAATCCGCCCCAGCTCCTCCGGGGGTATTCCTTTCCCATTATCTTTAATCCTGATCTGGTAAGTGTTCTTGCCCTGCTTCCCTTCTATCCAGACATCCTTACAGTCTGCTTTCAAAGCATTATCCGCCAGATTCAATATCATTGTCTTGAAAAGGTCATAATCTACTCGGATCATTCCTTCCCCTATCTCCATATGCAGGGCTGCCCCATACTTCCTGCATACAGGCTCTATGCCCTGTTCCAGATTTTCAAACATTTCCCTGACAGACATCTTCTCCAAAATGAAGTCCTGCTTGTCCAGCACAAATAAGTCCATCAGCTTCAGGGACAAAGCCTCAAGTCTCATGCCTTCCTTCAGTATATACCCGGCAGCACTCTTTACTTCTTCCCTCGGAAGATTCCGCTGGTAAAGCATATCCGCATACCCGATTACAGATGTAAGAGGTGTTTTCAGTTCATGGGCAAAATTCGCAGCAAAATCTTCTTTCTGTTTTGCCACGTTGGACAGCTCACCAATTTTATCCTCTACCTGCTGCGCCATCTCATTAAAATCGGATGCCAGTTCACTGATCTCATCCTTTCCCTTCGTGCTGATCCTTTCGGAATATTCTCCCCCTGCAATCCTTCTTGTCGCTTTTGCCACTTTATTTAAGGATGCCGTAATCATTTTCGTCAGCAGAAATACCACCAGAAAACTGATGCAGAGGATAGCCATGTATATTTTCTGGAAATAGGCAATCGTGCTTTTCTGGACATTTATCACAGAACTGATATCTGTCTGCGTAATAAGGTACATACTATTTTCACTTTGGCTGACATAATCACATACAAAAATATAGTGTTCCCCATCTTTTTCACAGATCTGGAAAGATATCCTGTCATCCTCCCCTTCGTCAAAATCAGGCTCCTCCGGAAGTGCTGACATATTTGAAAAAATATACTTTCCGTCTGTACCATACACGGCAACCGGAACGGTAAAATTCCTTGAAACGTCTGAGAAATCCGCTTCACTCTCTGCAAAGAACTCCGGATTGGAATACAGAATAGACTGCAGGATGTACCTGTTATATTGAAAATCTTGAAAGGCAAGTTTCTTTTCCTGGCTGATTGCATTTCCATAAGTATAATTTATCAGCAAATATCCCGCCACCTGAAAAGTAATGCTGAATATAACTACAAAGCATAGAAAGATTTTATGAAACAGCCTCATTCCCCATCCTCCAGTCGATACCCAATCCGAAATACGGTTTTAATATAATTATCCCAGCTCAGTTTCCTTCTGAGCCGCTGGATATGGGAATCCAGTGTGCGGGTATCTCCCACATATGGTTCACCCCACACCTTTTCATATAACTTTTCCCGGTACAATGCTACGTTTTTGTTCTGAATCAGTTCCACCAGCAGATCAAACTCCTTTACCGTCAGTTCCACTGGCTTTCCTCCCTTGCTGACCGTTCTGGAAACCATATCTACCTCCACATCCGCAAAGGTAAGTTTATTATTTATCTTCCCATATCTCCTGAGCAGGGCTTCCACACGGGCGAGCAGCTCCCCTATCTGGAATGGCTTGACAATATAATCATCAGCTCCCAGCTTTAGCCCTTTAATGCGGTCATCAATCCCGCTTTTGGCTGTCAGAAAGATAACAGGCGTTCCAATAGGCTTGACGTATTCTAACAGTTCATAACCGTCAATCTCCGGCAGCATGATGTCCAGCAGAATCAGGTCTAAGCCACCTTTCTCAATATAATCCGCTCCGGTCTTTCCATCATAAGCACAGACACATTTATATCCTTCAGCCGCTAAATTTATCTTTATCAAATTTGCAATAGATTCATCATCTTCTACTATCAAAACATTCATCACAAAAACCTCCAGCCCGCTTTAACGGGGTTTATATTCATTGTACCAAAAAGATGTGTCAAAGTTGCGTATTTTTCAATTATTTTGATAATTTATATGTCAGTCAATTATTAAGAGGCATTGATGATTTTCCGCCAGTCTGCCCCAAGTATAGGAAAAATAGTAAACTTCTCTTTCATGTGTTATTGTCACCTGAATATTAAATTGCCTTTTTTCCGAAAATCGGAATTCTTGAAGTCTGTTTTCTTTATTTCTTGAATTCCGAATATCGGAACTCTTGAAGTCAGCTTTTTGAACTTCTGCAATTCCGAAAATCGGAATGTAACAATACTGATATAAATTAGACTGATTATATTCATACTGAATCAATCATATCAATCCTATCCTAAATCCTTTCCTTGCATAATGGAAATGTGCATAACTAGCTATGGAATTATGGATAACTTTGTTCACAGCACATGAAAAAGCAAAATACAGCTCTCTCATTCTGCAAACAGAGTTACCCACAACTCCATATGCAGCCAGTTATACGACATTTCCACATATGCCTGCTGCGACGGAATCCTCCTCATTCCTATCTCTTAAAAGAAATAATTTTTCTATTTATTGCACACACTTCTTTATGCCTGTGAACCGCCTACAAAATTTTTAACATAAATAATATTCGGCTTACCCAATCCCTGCCTGACACTCTCAATTAGTCCTATCCCTTTGTCACTGTCAAGCTCCCGCATCAGCCTTACAGCCTTATCATTGGCACAATGAAGCCTGTCCTTTACTTCATCAACCGTGAAATATATGTATGCTCTCCCATGTCCATCTATCCACCCATTTTTCTGTGACAACTCCATGCGGTCAACCATCATCCCATAAAGCAACTTAGCCTCGATTGACAGCCCATCAAACTGACATTCCATAAATAACTGCTTCGGTATACGGTAAAACGCATACTGACTACTCTGTTTCCCATAAAAATATTCAAAACCCATTATTTAGCTCTCCTTTCCCTCATTAAGCGGCTTTTAGACTGCTTTCATTGTTTGGCATGGAAATTATCCCTCTTTCCCTTTTCATTTCATTTTGACACAATAATTAACGTGAGTTTTGGAAATAAAACGTCTTATCCGCAACAAACTCCACCCATGTCATTCAGACAAAGGATCATGCCCATAAAACATCTGTCACACATAGTCCATAAACGCCCCTCTATTTCTGCATTTTTCACATTAATTATCACTGGAATTTAGCTTTGACATTCTCTGCCTTGCCTGTTCTCTCTGTTCGTCACTTACCATTCTTGGCTTGCGATAAGTAACGTATGATTTCGGCATGGAATAGGTCTTGTCAATGTCAGTCTGTCTTAACAGTTTATAACTGTCAGGATAATCCTCCACAAGCCGATCCAGTTTCCGCATCACAGATTTATCCCTTGTATAGACAGTAGCTGTCTGTTCTCCGGCATTATAATTGACCACCGTTTCCATTTCATATTTTGTTAAATTTGCCATACTTTCTAATCCTCCTATTTTCTGCATCAAAAAAGGACTGCATCTCGCAATCCCTTTTCCAGTGTGTTCCTGCCCGTATTTTGTTTGATGTGCCTATAACTGGCACGCTATATCTATGGCTGTCTGCGTTTCGCCAAAAGAAGATGCCCAACTGTCGAAATGCCCAAGTCCCAACTTCTGAAGCGTACCGTACTGGAGATAGCGCATATTGGTGTAAAGCTCCGTCATGCTGTTGCTGATCGGTGTGCCTGTCGCAAAGGTCACGCCCTTGCCGCCCGTCAGTTCAGAGAAGTATTGTCAAGTGTGTTTGTAAACTTTTGTTGTGAAAATCAACCACTCCAGTACAGGCATTTTTGCTCATCTTACTCACTCAAAAACAAGGTATGAAATTTCCACCATCAGCAAATACTACATCAATGACAGGATGACTAACCAAATTTTTTATTTCTACAAAATTGACGCCCCTGTTCCAAAACAAAACGTGTGAGTATTCTTGAATTATGATACGATAAAAATTCAACTATTTTTCTATTTTCTGCTTAAAAACTCAAAGAAACTTTTATAATCCATGTATCCTTTCATATTGCCTAATACTGCATATCCATAACATTTTTTACCACTGCCAACCAATCTGTTTACACTAAGTTTATTCCTGTACCATTTAAACGATACTTCACTCGAAAATCTGTCCAAACATTCTCTTTAGTCCAACTTAGGGCAGACGAAAGCATATAAATATCATCTCGCAGTTGTTCATACTTCCCATTGCTCTCTTGGGAATTAAGGAGTTCGCACAACTTATCGGGCAAACCACTAATCTTGCCGTTTTTGTCTATAGAAATATCTTCCCATTTATACTGTCCGCCAGTTGCTTTTTGGAGAAAGCTACTGATTTCTCGATAGGCACTTATCTGGTTGTATCTTTCTGAATCCAGATTCGATGCCTGCATATAGGTATCCCATAACTGGTCTGAAAGTTCTTCTCCCAGTATCTTTTTCACCTGCCCCTTTTCTTCCTCTGTTAAATCTCCAGAAATAGCCACTTTCCCAAAAGCATCTATTTCCAATTCCCACGATTTTCTCTCCAAATCTATACCAGCGTCCTTTAGTTTATCCATGACTTGAGGGTACAGCTTATTTTGAAGCCTGTTTGCTGCCTCCGCCTTCTCATAGGTATGGAGATTAGCATAAATCTTTAGGTACTCCAATTCCTGCTTGTTAAGTTTCTCCCCGGAAGCCAGTCGCTTTAGCAATTCTTCCACGCTTTCATCACCCTGATAGCGATCATCCTCCGGCAAAGAACGATACTGCTCATCGTGCAGTCTGTCCACTTCCTCCGCATAATTACGCCCACTTTCCTTAACTGTCTGTTCTTTGGGCGGAACCTGTGATTGCTCCTGTAACTTATTTTGTGTCCTTTCCTCTATAATTTGTATGCGATAAGTACCTTCCACGTCCGCCGCTTCCCCGTTTCGATTTTCCACACGAATCACATAATCCGTCCCATGATCCCACTCCGGCAGCATCAGTTCCCTACTTCCATCGCCGTTCTTCTGCGCTATTCCGATTTGATTTCCGTCCTTATCATAGACAATCAGATTATAGTCACACCCCTCCGTCAAGTTTTCCAAACGGATTGTAATTTTTGAAGAAACGCCCATTTTTTCATAGAAAGAACGCACTTTATATGCGTATTGATAGCAGTCAACATCCTCCTTAGAGCCTAGTTTTCCTTCCAGATAGCTATCTCGATTACCTGTCAATGCGTTCAAATTATAGGTACTGAAATAACAATCCACTTGATCGTTATATTTTGTTCTCTGCCGATAACTGTCGTTTTTGTTTTCTTTGCTGTCCTCAATCAAAATCGTCTGTTCTCTTATATCCTTCATAGGGGAGAAAAACTGCCCACTTCCGTAACGCTTACCTTCCCACAAAGAACTGCCAATGTATTGTTGATATGTACTTACCATTTTCTTTACCTCCTTCTTTTGATTTTCACTTAGTATGATGTTGGGGTCAAAAGCCCTATAGTACCTTGAAAATTTTACACAAACACAC
>CAYOED010000087.1:0-13858 GCA_964402925.1 uncultured Lachnospiraceae bacterium
GGCAATTTAGGATGGATTTTGCATTGTAACTGTGAAGGTACTGAACAGTTACAAAGTTTACCTGTTTTTAGGAAGTGAAATCCATGGATTATAATTATAACAACAATCCCTATACCCAACCGAATAATCAATACAATCCAAATAATCAGAACCAGTTTATCCGTAATCCCGGTCAGACTATGGCTATGGTATCGCTGATTCTGGGAATTGCAAGTATCTTTACTATACTTACAGTTTATCTTCCCCTTATTTTGGGGAGCATTGCTATTGTGCTGGCAATTCTCTCCAAGGGCTATGGGAAAAAGATGCTTGCCACCGCAAAGGCGGGCATTGGAACCGCTATCGGAGGAATCGCTCTGATTGCCGTGGTTTTCGGATCTGTCATCAGCCTATTCTTCTCTTTGAGCGGCGATCAGCTTGTGGAATTCGGCAGACAGATAGATGAAATGTTTGAACAACAGACAGGGCAGGATATTGAGGATATTGCCGGTACTTCTTATGAAGAGATTATGAAATCATTTTCAGAAATAATTGGAAAATAAAAAGGAGGATTTCTATGAGCAGTATAATGATTGGTAATTCTAATTATATGAATCCGTATACCAGCGGCTATGCAGCAGCCAGACAGACGTCTTCCGCAGAAGAGGTCGGAAAGCCCCTTGTAAACCCCGGTGAATCCACGAAGGTCTCTCCGGGCAGGAAATCATCTCCTGCAGAGTGCGAAACCTGCAGAAACCGTAAATATCAGGACGGTTCTGATGAAATGGTTTCCTTTAAGTCAGCTGCACACATTTCTCCCCAGGCTTCTGCTTCCAGAGTAATGGCCCACGAGCAGGAACATGTGAGCAATGCTTTCAGCGAGGCAGCACAAAAAGGCGGCAAAGTCCTTTCAGCCAATGTCACTTTAAAAACGGCTATCTGCCCGGAATGCGGAACCAGTTATGTGGCTGGCGGAACCACCGCTACCAAGATTAAATATCCCAATGAGAGTAATCCCTATACTCAGAGCCGCAAATCTTTAGATGCTGTCTCTGTCATAGGGCGTAATCTGGATATAGCCGTATAAAACATAGGAGTTTACTGTGAAAAATCAGCTGTCCAGCTGATTTTATCACAGACAAATTTGTGCTGGCGCCCAAATTTGCGGGCTGTTGGCAACATAGGAGTTTATTATGAATCAGTATTTATCTTCTGTCAGTCTGAAATCACTGGCAAAGGGGCAATTGCTTGGAAAGTATGGAACTGTAGTCGGAATCCTTCTCCTTCAGCTTCTCTGCACTGCTCCGATTAATCTTGCAATTTCTGCACTTATTGGTACCAACAGTGTATTGAGCATTCTTTTATATAGCATTGCACAGTTTCTATTTGGTTTATTTGCAGGTTATTTTTTTGCCGGTCAAAATTATGTCTATTTGAAAATTGCCTGCAACCAAATGCCAATGGCAAGCGACCTCTTCTACTTTTTCAGAGAAGATGTTTCAAAGGTTTTATACATTCAGGTCATCCTGTCCGGAGTTTCCACCCTTTGCTCGCTGCCGTCCTTGATTGCCTGGCACTATGTAAATCTTTCCATGCTGGAACTGTCGTCCGGTACGCTTGCAACAGATGAACTTCCTATAAACGGTTCGCTGTTTTTAGCCTATGCCGTACTCTATGTGGCAGGCAATGCCATCAACATCTATGTGAGGTACATCTTATTTTCACAAGTATTTTACCTGATGCTGGATTTCCCGGATTATTCAGCGCCCCAGCTGCTGAAAATGAGCATTCAATTGATAAAAGGAAGCAGAGCGAGGCTTTTTTATCTCCTCGTATCCTTTGTTCCGCTGCTTCTCCTTGGCGTATTTTCCTGCGGGATCGCATTATTATGGATACAGCCTTATATGCAGGCAACTTACGCAAACTTTTATCTGGATTTGATTAAAAAGAAAAAATAACGGAATGCTAAAGGGAATCGCATTCTAAAGAAAAAAGAGGTAACTATTCAGTACAGGTCGAAGCATTTACTGCTGAGACCGTAAGAAAATGATTCAGACATGCAAAATCCCATTGCCGTAGGCAATTTAGGATGGATTTTGCATTGTAACTGTGAAGGTACTGAACAGTTACAAAAAGAGTTCAACTTGGGAAGGAATTATTTATATGGAAGAACATAATCCGGTACACGCGCCCATTCCCGGTCTGGGACTTAGAAGTCTTAAGACCGCTTTGGCGACAATGCTCACAGCGCTTCTTTATGCTCCGTTTCCGAACGCTAACCCTACCTTTGCCTGCATTGGAGCAATTTTTGGTATGGGAGTGGACATGGAAGACTCCCGACGCAGCGGAGGAAATCGATTTTTTGGAACAATTATTGGCGGCTTCATCGGTCTGGGGCTTTTTCGGCTGGAGCATCTGTTTTATCCGAAAGGCAATTATTGGCTAAAGCTCTTGATGGTTTTTCTGGGGATTATCATATTGATTGCTCTGTGTGTGCATTTTCACTGGCCGGGCGGGGTTCAGCCGGGCGGGGTGGTATTGTGCATTATTCTTTTTAACACACCGCCCAATTATATTAATTATGCAATAGATCGTATGATAGACACGGGTATAGGTGTGCTTATTTCTCTGCTGCTAAATTATGAATTTTCCCGAAAACGGGTGGAAACATGGCTGCATATGAAAAGCAGTAAAGGGGCAGCGGCAGTAACCGATAAAGAGAATAACAAAGAGGATACAAAAACGAGGATATAATATGAGCCGTCATATCAATTTGACGGCTCCTTTATATTAATCCATTTTAAATATGCATTGACAAAAAGATCGATTGCTCCATCCATAACGGAATCCACATTTCCGGTCTCAGCGTTTGTTCTATGATCCTTCACCATCGTGTATGGCTGCATGACATAAGAACGAATCTGATTTCCCCAGCCAATGTCTTTGATCTCTCCCCGGATATCTGAAAGCTTTTCAGCATTGGCTTCCTTTTTCAGCATGTACAACTTTGCTTTCAGCATCTGCATTGCTTTATCTTTGTTTTGGAACTGGGAACGCTCATTCTGGCACTGTACCACAATTCCGGTAGGAAGGTGCGTGATACGGATGGCAGAAGAGGTTTTATTGATATGCTGTCCGCCGGCACCGCTGCTTCGATAAGTATCGATCCGAAGTTCATCTTCATTGATTTCCACATCCACATCCTCTTCAATATCCGGCATGACATCCAGCGATACAAAGGATGTCTGACGCTTTCCCTGTGCGTTGAAGGGAGAAATACGCACCAGCCTGTGCACGCCTTTCTCAGATTTGAGATAGCCATAGGCATTGGTTCCGTTTACCTGAAAGGTAACAGACTTGATTCCTGCTTCATCCCCATCCAGATAGTCCAGCACTTCCACAGAAAATCCCTTGCGCTCCGCCCATCTGGTATACATACGATACAGCATGGAACACCAGTCGCAGCTTTCTGTACCGCCTGCCCCTGCGTTCAGCTTCAATATGGCATTATACTCATCATATTCTTCCGAAAGCAGCGTGCTGATACGGATTTCCTCAAAGGTTGCAATAAATTCGTCCAGCTCTTTTCGGATATCGGCAGCAAGATCAGCGTCCTCCTCCTCATATCCCATCTCAATCAGTGTTTCAATATCCTCATACTGCGTTTCCAATCCTTCCATTGTCTCCACAGTATCTTTTAAGTTTTTCAATTCCTTCATCTTCTGGTTGGAAATATCCGGATCATCCCAGAAACCGGGCGCCTCCATTTCCCTTTCCAGTTCTTCAATCTTCTTTGACTTATTTGCTAAGTCAAAGTGAATCCCTCACTTCCGCTAAAGGGCTTTTGTAAGTCTGAAGCTCAGACTTCATCTGATCTAATTCTACCACCTAACGTTCACCTCTTTCTCTTTTTAATTATTTTTACCATAGCGCCAGAAGAATGGCTCGCCGAGCCATTCTTCTTACACAAGACTTAGAATATCTTAAGCAGCGTTCTTTGCTGCTTTAGATATTCTTCTTGTGTTTTTATTTACGGCCGCAACATTGTTTGTATTTTTTGCCGCTTCCGCAAGGACAGGGATCGTTCGGATATACCTTGGCGTTCTCACGCTTCACCGGTGCTTTTGCCACGGAATCATCCTTGTTGGTGCCGGTTACTTTGGCAACCTGTTCTCTCTCCACCTTCTGCTCTACTCTCACATGGAACAGAACCCTGACGGTCTCTTCCCGGATGTTCTGGGTCATATCATCGAACATCTCATAACCGCTTAACTTATATTCCACAAGGGGATCTCTCTGTCCATATGCCTGGAGACCGACGCCCTGCCGAAGCTGGTCCATATCATCGATATGATCCATCCATTTTCTGTCGATTACCTTAAGGAGAATGACGCGCTCCAGTTCACGGATGGCTTCCGGTTCAGGAAACTCTGCTTCCTTCGCTTCGTAGAGTTTTACAGCTTCCTCTTTCAGCTGCTGTTTTAATGCATTCTTCTTCGGTGTATTGATTCGTCCTCTGTTTATAGGTCTTAATGGAATAGTCGGAAGAAGCAGTGTATTGAGTTCCTCCAGATTCCAGTCGTCATAATCTGTATCATCACCGATTACGATATCCACACAATTCTCTGTAATATCTGTAATCATCTTGTAAATGGCATCACGCATGCTCTCACCATCCAGCACACGCCGCCTTTCTTCATAAATGATTTCCCTCTGCTCGTTCATGACCTGATCATATTCAAGCAGGTTCTTTCTGATTCCATAGTTGTTATTTTCGATTTTCTTTTGTGCGGACTCAATCGCATTACTTAAGGTCTTATGCTCGATTTCCTGATTCTCAGGAATTCCAAGTGCATTGAACATATTAATAAGACGCTCGGAACCAAACAGACGCATCAAATCATCTTCCAAGGAAATGTAAAACTTGGATACACCCGGGTCTCCCTGACGACCCGAACGACCGCGCAGCTGGTTATCGATACGTCTGGATTCATGCCTCTCTGTACCGATGATCCTAAGTCCTCCTGCTTCCCTTGCCGCATCATCCAGCTTGATATCTGTACCACGGCCTGCCATGTTGGTGGCAATGGTAACTGCACCATGGATACCTGCATCAGCAACGATTTCAGCTTCCAGCTCGTGGAACTTGGCATTTAAGACTTTATGCGGAATTCCCTGTTTGGTAAGCAATTTGCTCAGTTCCTCTGATGCCTCAATGGTAATCGTACCCACCAGTACCGGCTGACCCTTGGCATGGGCTTCCTTTACCGCCTCTACAATGGCGTAAAGCTTTTCTTTCCTTGTCTTATAAACTGCATCCTGTAAGTCTTTTCTTGCAACAGGTCTGTTCGTCGGTATTTCAATTACGTCCATACCGTAAATGTCACGGAATTCCCTTTCTTCTGTAAGGGCTGTACCGGTCATACCAGCCTTCTTTTCAAACTTATTAAAGAAATTCTGGAAGGTAATGGTTGCAAGCGTCTTGCTCTCTCTCTTGACTTTTACATGTTCCTTGGCTTCAATCGCTTGGTGAAGACCGTCAGAATAACGGCGTCCCGGCATGATACGCCCTGTGAACTCGTCTACGATCAACACCTGATCATCCTTGACCACGTAATCCTGATCTCTGAACATCAAATTGTTGGCACGCAGCGCCAGTATGATATTATGCTGGATTTCAATGTTTTCGGGATCAGCAAGGTTGTCTATCTGGAAGAATTTCTCCACCTTATCCACACCCTGCGCTGTCAGATTGACCACCTTGTCCTTTTCATTGACAATGAAATCACCGGTCTCTTCTCTTTCCACGCCCATGATGGCATCCATCTTGGATAAATCCTGCATGTCCTCACCGCGCTTCATCTGCTTGGCAAGAATGTCACAGACTTCATAGAGTTTGGTGGATTTGCCGCTTTGTCCTGATATGATAAGAGGTGTTCTCGCTTCATCGATTAATACGGAGTCAACCTCGTCGATAATTGCATAGTGCAGCGTGCGCAGAACCAACTGTGCTTTATATATGACCATATTGTCTCTCAGATAGTCAAAACCAAGTTCATTATTGGTCACATAAGTAATGTCACAGTTATAAGCCTCCCGCCGCTCTTCTGGCTTCATGCTGTTGAGCACCACGCCCACAGATAGACCTAAAAATTTGTGAACCTCTCCCATCCACTCGGCATCACGCTTAGCAAGGTAATCATTGACAGTTACAATGTGAACTCCCTTTCCTTCCAAAGCATTTAGGTATGCAGGTAAAGTTGATACCAGGGTCTTACCTTCACCTGTTTTCATTTCCGCGATACGTCCCTGATGGAGGATGATACCGCCGATGAGCTGAACCCTGTAGTGTTCCATATTCAGCACACGCCTGGCTGCCTCACGCACCGCTGCAAAGGCTTCCGGGAGCAGGTCGTCCAGGGTTTCTCCGGCGCTCAGGCGCTTCTTGAATTCTTCCGTCTTTCCTGCAAGTTCTGCATCGGATAATGCCTGCATGGACGGTCTTAAATCCTCAATCGCCTGCACGGTGCTCTCGATACGCTTTAATTCTCTCTCACTATGTGTTCCAAATACTTTCTGGATTAAGTTCATTTTGCTACCTCACTATATAAAAAACTGCAAATTCTATTGTATCAGATTTGCAGTTTATATTCAACTATTCAAATATTATCATTTTGTAAACAATCGTATATCGGGTACTTTTTAGAGAGTAGACAACAGTCCGCACAGGACAGGTTAATATACCAACGTCGTCGCGCTCTCGCTCCGATAAAAACGTAGCAGACGCTAGGCTCGTGAGGAACCTCGCCAAGCGCTGACGTTTTTATAGGGACTCCTTTTGGTATATTAACCTGTCCTGTGCTACGTTATTGGCTAGCCTATAAAGTGTAACATACCGCGACCGATGGCTGTAAGCAAATTAAAAAGAATCATCCTATTTGTAGATGTACGTGCCATAATGTACGTACACGGTATCTGTGAAAAAAGCAGCTCATCTTTCGGATTTAACAGGCCATTCTCCAGTATCGAGATTTTTTACTGCCTCAACACTTCCGCTTCCGGATAAATAAATACAATAATTTGTGCCATCTTCTGCAACTAGATTTATCACTTTTTCTCCATCTTCTTCAGCCGTCTCTGCACTTTGTATCTGTCCTGCACTAATCGTATCAAGCGTACTCAATATAAAGCGCATCGTTCTATCATTTTCCTCTATGCCAACCGCCTCAGCTATTATGGTTCTGTTGTTTGCATCTATCTTCATTTTTTCCGAATCTTCATCTGCATTAACTTCTGTATTATCATTAACATTTTCACCAGAACCCGACTCGTCTGAGACTTCATTTGCAACATCATTCTGACCTGAATCTGATATATTATTCGTATTTCTATTACTGCATGCACTCATACTGCAAAGTACACTTAGTGCAAGCACAATAACCCACTTTTTCATTTTTACCTCCAAACATATCTGCACTTTATTCCCGCGAGCAACGAGCCAAGCGGCTGCTTGCAGTCTCTGGCATCGACTTCAACAGGCTGATTACGATACTTAGTATTATATAACTTATATTTCATTCCCCGGGAACTTGGGAACTCCTGCGAGACCTTTGGCAAGTTCTTCGTCGGTGGGGATGTAGTCGGTCATTTCGCCGTTGTTGTAGCGTTCGTATGCTACCATGTCGAAGTAGCCGGTGCCTGTAAGGCCGAAAAGGATTGTCTTTTCTTCGCCTGTTTCTTTGCATTTAAGTGCTTCGTCAATGGCAACTTTGATTGCGTGGGAGCTTTCGGGGGCGGGAAGGATGCCTTCTACTCTTGCGAATTCTTCTGCTGCCTTGAAGACGGAGGTCTGTTCTACGCTGACAGCTTCCATGTATCCGTCCGCATATAACTGTGACAGCACAGAACTCATGCCGTGGTAGCGGAGTCCTCCTGCATGGTTCGGGGCGGGTATAAATCCGCTGCCTAAGGTGTACATCTTTGCAAGAGGGCATACTTTGCCGGTATCGCAGAAGTCGTATACGTATTTTCCTCTGGTAAAGCTGGGGCAGGAAGCGGGTTCAACAGCAATAAAGCGATAATCTGCTTCTCCTCTTAATTTTTCGCCCATAAATGGAGATATCAGACCGCCTAAATTGGAACCGCCGCCTGCACATCCGATAATCATATCGGGTTTAATTCCGTATTTATCCATGGCTGCCTTGGCTTCTAATCCGATCACTGACTGGTGAAGCAGAACCTGTGTCAACACAGAGCCTAGCACATAGCGGTATCCTTCCTGTGTGGTAGCGGCTTCCACTGCCTCTGAAATCGCACAGCCAAGGCTTCCTGTGGTTCCGGGGAATTCCTCTAAGATCCTGCGTCCCACTTCGGTGGTATTTGAGGGAGACGGGGTAACGTTTGCCCCGTAGGTCCGCATCACTTCGCGTCTGAATGGTTTCTGCTCATAGGAGCATTTTACCATGTATACCTGACAGTCAAGCCCTAAATATGCACATGCCATGGAGAGCGCTGTACCCCACTGACCTGCGCCGGTTTCCGTTGTCACGCCCTTAAGTCCCTGCTTCTTGGCATAATATGCCTGGGCTATGGCAGAGTTCAGTTTGTGGCTGCCGCTGGTGTTATTTCCTTCAAATTTATAGTAAATCTTTGCCGGCGTCTGCAGCTTTTCCTCAAGACAGTAGGCGCGGACAAGAGGAGAAGGACGGTACATCTTGTAAAATTTCCTGATTTCCTCCGGAATTTCAAAATATGCCGTTGTATCATCCAATTCTTGTCTGCAAAGTTCGTCGCAGAAAATACCGCGCATTTCCTCGAAGGTTAGCGGTTTAAGGGTTCCCGGGTTTAAAAGGGGCGCCGGTTTATTTTTCATGTCTGCACGGACATTATACCAGCTGACTGGCATCTCATTTTCTTCAAGATAAATTTTGTAAGGAATCTTCTTTTCTTCACTCATAACGGTATCTCCATTCTGCATATATGACGCTATTTAAATAAACGATTTTTGTTACTTATAACACATGCCCCTTATAAAGTCAATGTAATTGCCTTAAAAATTCAATAGGGAATTGTGATAGTTTCGGAATTCATATAATATTGTGCTTGTGCATTCCAAAGTTTATAATATTTACCGGATTTATCAGCAACTAATTCGTCATGGCTGCCGCGCTGGATTAGCCTGCCCATATGGAATACTGCGATATCATGGCAGAAACGGCAGGAAGACAATCGATGTGAGATGAATACTGCCGACTTCTCCCCTATCATTTGGTTCATTCTGCCATATACCTCGAACTCCGCCACCGGATCAAGCGCTGCCGTAGGCTCGTCAAGTATAATGAACGGCGCATCTTTATATAGAGCTCTTGCCAACGCAATCTTCTGCGCCTCTCCCCCGGAAATATCAACACCTTTCTCATCAAAGTCCTTATAAATGGCCGTCGAAAGCCCAGCGCAAAGCTTGTCAAGACGTATTCCAAAGCCTGCGTCACGAAGGCACTGATCCGCTTTGTCTAAGTCTACATTCATACTGCCGGCAACATTTTGTCCCAGTTCAAAAGAGAGAATCTTGAAATCTTGGAACACAACAGAAAACAATTGCATATACTCATGATAATTGTATTTTCGTATGTCAATTCCATTCAGCAATATCTCACCTTCGGTCGGATCATACAACCGGCACAGCAGCTTGATAAAAGTAGTCTTCCCGCTTCCGTTCATGCCCACTACAGCCAGCCTCTGCCCAGCATGAAAGGTCATCGATACATTACGCAGTGCATAATCCTTCTGACCGGGATACTTAAAAGACACATTACGAAATTCAAAATCATATTCTTTGCCGCCGTTTTGGCTAACAGCCGTATTCCCCTGATCCATTTTGTTCGGCATGTCCAAAAATTCAAACACAGTGCGCAAAAAAGAGGTATTATTTCTTAAATCACCTAATGCCTCAATCAGCATGGACAAGCCGCCGGATAATGCAATAAGAGCACTCACATATTGCACAACCTTGCCCACACCAAAGGCTCCTCCCAACGCTTTTAGGCATACAAAGATATAGGCGACACCTACAAATATCTGTGACACAGCTCCGGATAGGGCGCGGTATCCTGCCATGGGTCCTCTTGATGCTTTGGCAAGCTTTGAGGTTGGGATAAATGGGTTGTACTTTTTCAAATAGTTTCTGCTCAGAATATCCTGGCGATAGATGCGTACGTCCAGCGCCTTCGAGCGGTCATTCCCGAGATTACCGAGCCAAAATCCGAAAAGACGATTCCCCAATTGGTTTTCATCCGCATACTTTACCCAGTATGAACCCGCTTTGACAGATAATAGAGGTGCAACAAACGTGACGCCAAACATGACCGCAATAATAAGCAGAATAAAAATAGGATGATTAAGTATCGTTAACCCTCCGCTGCTTGCTGTGACCGGTAACATGAATAGTGACGTAGTTAACAGAACCGCGCTGATAATGGACATTACGGAGGCGATGATTGCATCAAAACTATATATAAGCTTATACAATCCCCATCCTCCTGAGTCTGTATTCTGCCATATCCGGGAACGAAGTTCCTGTACATGACCGTCATCCATATCCGCAAAATCCATCGACAATAGCTTTTGGGTGAATACTTTATTCTGTGTATGCCAAAGACAAGCTAACTGAACATTCTTCCACCTAGTCAAGCCTGCACAGAGCAGCGAAAGTACTGCGGATGTGCCCATCAATGCCAGTACATATACCGTAAGCATCTGCGGATCACGCCCTCTGGCAATCTCATCGATTAAACATGCCAACAGCCAAATGTCTACATAAGGTGTCAGGGCACAGACACTCCCGCATATCAGTATGGATAGCAGCAACTTGGGATTCTCTCTCTGCCAGACCCTAAATCCGCGCAAAGACAGCCGTGCCGTTTCCTTAATAGAAACAGGGGATTTACTCTTTCTCATTGCCCACTCCTCCTTCCCGATAATATTTGCTTTGAATCTCAAAAAGATCCGCATAATGCCCATTCCGGGCAATTAATTCGTCGTGTGTTCCCTCTTCATCGATACTACCTTCTGCAATCAATATAATACGGTCGCAAAATCTGGTGGATGCAAGGCGATGAGAAATATAGATAGCCATCCGCCCATCCGTGAGTTCACTGTACTTGCTATATATTTCGCTCTCAGCGATTGGATCCAGCGCAGAGGTCGGTTCATCCAGTACAATGATCGGGGCGTTTTTATACAGAGCTCTAGCCAGCATCAACCGCTGCAATTCTCCTCCCGATAGATGAATGCCATCTTCAAACACCTTGCCTATATGCGTCTCCACACCATTAGGCAGCCTATCGATTTTCTCTGTAAGCCCCGCCTGGTCGATGCATCTCTTCATCAGCGACCTATTTATATTTTCATCGGTCTGCGCGATGTTTTCAGCGATTGTCACATCAAGAACCGAAAAGTCCTGGAATACTGCGGAAAAGAGCCGATAGTAATCCCGCCGATTGAGCGTTTGTATATCTGTATTATTTAGCAACACTTTTCCTTCCGTTGGATCCAAAAATCCGCATATGAGCTTAATGAGTGTCGTTTTCCCAGCACCGTTTGGTCCAACAATTGCCAACTTCTCTCCCGGGCTGATTGTCAGATTGATATGAGAGAGCGTGTTCTTTGCTGCCTCCGGATATCGAAAAGAAACATCCTGCAACTCAATCTGATAAGGAATATTCAGATTCGGAGTTATGGGAATACCTTCCTCCATTTTAAATGTTTCAGGATAATCCAGGAATTCCCGAACTGCGCAGATGTCAAGGCTTTGTTTCCGAAGGGTCGCAAGGCCGGTCATAATCTTGCCTATTCCGCTGGTAAAAACATTCACGGTATTAAAGTACAACACAAACTGTGCGGCAGACATCTCACCCTTAAGCACAGCCTTCATCAAGAAAAGATAGACTATACCGTTTCTCATAAATGCAAGCATTACATCTACAATATTGCCGCAAATATAGACACGTTCCCCGCGGACAACAAAGCTCCTATACAAACGCAGCGTGCTCTTGTACATATCTTCTATCCAATCACGCATTCCAAAAATGCGAACATCCTTTGCCAACGTATAATCTCTGGATATTTCGCTAAGATAATTCATACGGCGAGAATATTCCGACTCTTCATCTCTGTGTCGATATCCCCATCCGCCTAAATAATTGCTCACTAAAAAGCTGACAATGGTAGTAGCCAAAACGGCAATAATCATAAACGGATTAAGAGTAGCAAGCAAAGAGAGAAAAACAATAAATTCAACTGCGTTTTTTAACAGATTCATCAATGTCGCCCAGATAGCCTCAGTAGCAGCCAAGTTGCTGGTAACAAGCATTGAAGCCTTATCCATTTTTTCCCGAACATTCTGATCCTCAATATCGGGATATGACATGGTCAGTGCCTTATTTTGGATCATAGATCCGATGGCGAGGCGAACTTCAATACGCCCAAACTGTGCACATGATGAGAAGTAAGACCCAGTTGCACTGAGCAATATTAATGCTCCTGTAAACAAGAGTATGATTACAGTAAGTTCTGCAATAGTAACTTTAGCTTCAACAGCTCCAAGTATAGACGGCACAATAAAAAGCTGTGTAAGACTGAGCAAGATCACAGCAGCCGCCATTGTCAGAGCAAGCCAAATTACACTGCGGCGCTGTCTCCATGCAAGCGATATCATATATACAATGTTCTGTCCCAAACTGTGAGCAGGCTTTTGTTTCACATGCTTATCAGTACCCAGCACCTTTGATGAAATAGACAATGTGATTCCCCCTTTTGCTATTTTGAATCATGTAAATATATTATGAGTGAAATGCCGCCGTTTCAATATACCAAACACTTCGGTAATATTTTGTACAAAATGAAACCTTGCAATAACCTTAAATCGATAAAACCAACAACTGTCACGCCTTGTAAGTCATCTTAATGTTAACAAAAAGAGACTGCATTTCTGCAGTCCCTTTCATTACTTCTGGTAAACTATTTTTCGGATTGTATGAATCGAGAGGCAATATTTATCAGCTAAATCATCAATAGAAGCACCTCTTTGGTATTCATCCACAATCCTGCTATTTCTTTGTTGTAATTCCTTACGATAACCAGATGATTCTCCCCAACATTTTCGTTTCTCCTGAATTGCAGGTATATAAATATATCCCCCTTGTATATACCCTTGTAATTCTTCAACCAATGTATCGGGAAGGAGTATTTTTGCATTTACATATCTCATACAGGCTTCCTCCTTGATTATGAATAGTCAAGTAACAAAACCTGCGTTTGGTGTTCAAGTGACTTCGATTACTCCATGCAAGCGTCACTTTCCGCAGGTCTTGCATGGAGCCAAACTTGCTGGCCTCTTTCATTTATCCCCATAAAATCGCTCCTCTCAATTTGCGTATATCAACTTCAAAAGATGTAAATATTATAGCATCCTTTTAATCCACGGGCAACACCTCCGAAGGCTGAACTAGAATCCGGAGCGTTACTCCTGGCAGCAGATATTGGCTGTCGCTCCTTGATTTCCCACCAGTAAAACCGGACGGGGCTGTCTAACGGCAGCGCAAAGCGTCGTTCATTTTACCGTTGACAAGCTGGTATTCACCATGTGAAATGGTGCCAAGATCGAGACAAAAATTTATAATTCAGCAAAATAGGAAAGGTTTTTTTCGATTTATATGCTATTCTATATACGTAGCTGCAAAACAATAAAAAAGGGGGAAGTTAATGGATTACCGAAAAAGCATACAGGACAGCCTCGATTATATTGAGGACAATTTGAAGACTCCCATCACTGCCACGGAGCTTTCTGAGCAGGCAGGTTATTCTCTGTTCCATTATTACA
>CAYOED010000088.1:0-13684 GCA_964402925.1 uncultured Lachnospiraceae bacterium
GAGCAGCTGATTTGTAATCAGCAGGTTATCGGTTCGAGTCCGATCATCGGCTTAATACTGTTTTGTATGACCCAAAGGGCATCATATGACCCATAGGGTATACGGACCTTTAGCTCAGTTGGTTAGAGCAACCGGCTCATAACCGGTCGGTCCTGGGTTCGAGTCCCCGAAGGTCCATTTCGTCTAATAGGACGGTTTTAAAGTATGATATTACTTATGTTTTTTCTTGATAAGACATTGGCCCGGTGGCTCAGTTGGTTAGAGCGCCGCCCTGTCACGGCGGAGGTCGTGGGTTCGAGTCCCATCCGGGTCGTTTAGCAGAAATAGAATATGGGATCTTAGCTCAGCTGGGAGAGCATCTGCCTTACAAGCAGAGGGTCATAGGTTCGAGCCCTATAGGTCCCACTAATCAATTTTATATTGATTATGCCGGCGTGGCGGAACTGGCAGACGCACAGGACTTAAAATCCTGCGGGACTAATCTCCCGTACCGGTTCGATTCCGGTCGCCGGCATTTGAAAATAGCTTAAACATAAGGTTTAGGCTATTTTTATTATTTAAAATAACGGGTGCGTTTGATTTGCTGGAAAGTATTTTGAATAATCAATTTATGATTGCCAATTATAAAACTTAGATTTAATTATTGGGCAGATTAAATTTGGGGGACCGATTAAAATAATAAAATGAATGTTAGGAGAAGTGAAGTATGACGATGGAAGAAACAATCAAAAGAATAAATGATTTATACCACAAATCACAGGCAGAAGGGTTGTCAGAAGAAGAAAGAGCAGAACAAAAAGAACTTCGTCAGAAGTATATCGATAGCGTAAAGGGAAACTTGCGCGGACAATTGGAAAGTATTTCTATTCAAAGACCAGACGGTACGATAGAGAAGGTAAAGAAAATAAAATAAATCTATGAGTGAAAAAATGCTTTGTATATATTATAATGATATCAGTGTGCAGGAGTATACCGTAGAATGAAACAGTTTAGGGGTGATTTTGCAGATGTAAATGATCATTGAATGGAGGAAAATATGAGCGACTATAAGATGAATACAAAATGTGTACAGGCGGGTTATACACCGGGGAACGGAGAACCCCGTCAAATACCGATTATTCAGTCTACTACATTTAAATATGCTACCAGTGAGGATATGGGAAAATTATTTGATCTTGAGGCATCTGGATATTTTTATACCAGACTTCAAAACCCTACCAATGATTATGTTGCGGCTAAAATAGCAGAGCTTGAAGGTGCAGCGGCTGCAATGCTCACATCTTCAGGTCAGGCGGCAAACTTTATGGCGCTTTTTAATATTTGCGAATGCGGAAGTCACATCGTGTCTTCTTCCTCTATTTATGGAGGAACCTTTAACTTGATTTCTGTTACGATGGCAAAAATGGGAATTGAGGTTACCTTTGTCTCTCCTGATTGTACAAAGGAAGAGTTGAACGCGGCCTTTAAGGAAAATACCAGAGCGGTATTCGGTGAAACTATTGCAAATCCAGCGCTGACGGTCCTTGATATTGAAAAATTTGCAGAAGCGGCACATGAGCACGGGGTTCCCCTTATTGTAGATAATACATTTCCGACGCCGGTCAACTGCCGCCCGATTGAGTGGGGAGCAGACATTGTCACGCATTCTACAACCAAATACATGGACGGACATGGAGCCGCAGTAGGCGGAGCGATAGTGGATGCCGGCAAATTCGACTGGATGGCACATGCTGATAAATTCCCGGGGCTCTGCACGCCGGACGAATCCTACCATGGGATTACTTATGCTGAAAAATTCGGAGTGGAGGGAGCCTTTATTACCAAGTGTACATCACAGCTGATGCGTGACCTTGGATGCATTCAGTCTCCTCAAAATGCCTATATATTAAATCTTGGTTTGGAATCGCTCCATGTAAGGATGCCGCGTCATGTAGAAAACGGACAGGCAGTGGCTGAATTTCTTAAGGGACAGCCTCAGGTAGCTTACGTAAATTATCCGGGACTTGAAGGAGACAAGTATTACGAGATAGCAAAAAAATATATGCCTAACGGCGGCTGCGGCGTGGTGTCTTTTGAATTAAAGGGTGGCCGAAAAGCAGCAGAAACCTTTATGAAGCATTTGAAACTGGCAGCGATTGAAACACATGTGGCGGATGCCAGAACCTGTTGTCTGAATCCTGCAACCTCAACCCATCGACAGATGACGGAGGAACAGCTAATAGCAGCGGGTGTTCCGGCGGGGCTGGTTCGTATTTCCTGTGGGCTAGAAGATAAGGAAGATTTGATCGCAGATTTAGCGCAGGCATTAGCAGCAATATAAAATTGACGGAGAAAGATAATGAAAGAAAAAGTATTAGAATTATACAAAAAATATGAGGAACTGGTTAATTATGTCGTAGTCGGAGGCATGACAACATTGGTCAGCTGGTTTGTCTATTTTGGGAGTGTATATACTTTTCTGGATGCAGAAAATGCGCTTCAGCTGCAGATTGCAAATATTTTGTCATGGATTGCGTCTGTGGCTTTTGCCTATGTGACAAATCGGAAATTCGTTTTTAAAAGTAAGGAAAGGAATATTTTTAAAGAGGCAATACAATTTTCTGCCTCCAGGTTGTCGACGCTGTTTCTGGATATGGTTGTCATGTTCGTAATGGTGACACTGATGGGGATTCATGATGGAATCAGCAAGATTACATCGGCCGTGCTCGTTATAATTGTCAATTACATTATTAGTAAATTTTTTGTTTTTAAAAAGAAGGAAAAAGAATAAAAAGATCCTTATATTCACATACTATTTCTGGAGGTGTGGATACGAATGGATAATGGATTTCAGGATCTTCCTCTGGGACTTGGCATGGCGCTTATGATGAACGAGCGAGCAATGGAAGGCTATGAAGGCTTAAGTGAAACAGAGAAAGAGCATATTATTATGAAATGTAAAGACGCAAAATCGAAGTCTGAAATGGATAAGATTATTGATTCCATTTCATCACCAGACGGTCTTAAGGATTTGTTTCAAGGACCAAGCATTGGTTAAGACAAACAAATTTCTGGCAAAAACAAGAAGAATCAAGTATAATAAAGTACGAGCCGCATGGCTCGTGCTTTTGGTTTGGTGGAATTAAGAAGAGGAAGGAATGATATTTATCGGAGCAATGAGGATACTGGCAGTTGCCATGTCAGTGATTATGATGTTGGCAGACATACCGCTGGGGGCACTTGGAAATCCCAGAAGCAGTTATGGGTTAGGCAGTGCCTGTTATTTAAGTGGTAGAAATCTGCTTTACAGCTTGTATGTGGATACCACACAGAGTAGTTGGGAAAAAGAGGAAAAAGAAGAGGTGCTTTCCAAATTAGAGACTGCATGTGAATACATAGAAGATTGCGCAAAGCAGTATCACAAGAAAGTAGAACTTGTCTATGACTGGCAGGAAAATACGGATCTTACGGGAAATGCGAAGGTGAAATTTCCAATATGTGATCAAGCTGATTTTATGGATAGGTTAGATGCGGAGATTGCGCTGTGGGTAGAAACCAAGGTGGATTATGAAGGGCTGATGGAAGAATATGATGCGGAAGGGATAGCACTTTTGATTTTCGTCAATAATCAGGTTTCTTCCTATGCTATTGTATATGACGGTATAGATAATCCAAAGGAGAGCGTAGTTTTGGAAGGCGGGGAAACACCGGCTGCTTATGCCCATGAAATCTTGCATGTATTTGGAGCGCATGATTTATATAAAAATGCAGAATACACAAAAGAAGTTACAGATTATGTGAAAAAAGTATATCCCTTGGAAATTATGTATACGGTAACAGATGAACAGGGAGAGAAATATGATGACCAGATTGTGAATATTGTATCTCCGATTACTGCATATCATCTGGGATGGATAGATTATACAGAGGAAATTGACGTGTTTCCTCAATTAAAGAGAAAGCAGAAAAATGAAAGAGGAAAAAGATTATGAAAGTAAGTGAGATTTTTGAAGTAAAGAAAAGCAAAGGGAAACCGGTTTTATCATTTGAGATATTTCCGCCGAAAAAAGAGGAGGCATTGAAGAACATTGATGCCACATTGGAGCGGTTATGCGATCTGCATCCTGACTTTATCAGTGTGACGTTTGGAGCCGGAGGAAGTACAGCGGACAACCGGACAGTGGAAATTGCCAAAAAAATCAAAAATAATTATGGAGTAGAGCCAATCGTCCATCTGACCTGTCTGCATTATGGAAGGGAAGAAATCAGTGAGATCTTAGCGCAGCTTAAGGAAGCGGAAATTGAGAATATACTTGCGCTGCGGGGAGATGTGAACCCGAATGTTCCGATGAAGCATGATTTCAAGTATGCAAATGAATTGGTAGAATTCATCAAAAGCCAAGGAGATTTCCACATCAGCGGGGCATGCTATCCGGAGACACATTTAGAGGCTGTTGATGCCATTACAGATATCCACAATCTGAAAAAGAAGGTGGATGCAGGTGCATCTCATCTGGTGTCGCAGCTGTTTTTTGATAATGAATTTTTTTACCGTTTTTACGAAAAGACCAGGATTGCCGGGATAGATGTTCCGGTGGAGGCGGGCATTATGCCGGTCACGAACAGGGCACAGATTGAAAGGATGGTCAATACTTGCGGTGCTTCGCTTCCCAGGAAATTCGAAAGGATTCTTCATAAATATGAGGAAAATAAGGAAGCTCTTTTCGATGCGGGAATGGCATATGCGATTAATCAGATTGTAGATCTGATTGCAAATGATGTGGAAGGTATTCACATCTTTACCATGAATAATCCTAAAGTGGCAGGAAGAATCTGCGATGGGATAAGGAACCTTATTTAAGAGTGAAAAGCATGGGTGCAGGTATGAAAAAAAAAGTATTAATCACAGGGGCTTCACGGGGAATCGGAGAGGCAACGGCACGGCTTTTGGCTAAGGAAGGATACGACTTGTTTCTGGTGTGCAGAAATTCAGAAGAAGAAATCAAAAGAATCAAACTGGAACTGGAAGAGTCTTATCCGATTTCCTGCGAAATCGCGCTATGCGATGTATCGGATCCTGTGCAAGTGGAAACAATGATTGAACAGGCAGGAGAAATTCATGTCCTGATTCATAATGCGGCGATTTCTTATGCAGGACTTTTGACGGATATGACTTTAGAGCAGTGGCATCACGTGATAGACACGAATCTGAATGCTTTGTTTTATACAAGCCGGCTTGTGATACCGCAGATGGTGAGGCGCCGGGAGGGAAAGATTATTAATGTATCTTCTGTCTGGGGAAATGCAGGCGCTTCCATGGAGGTGGCCTATAGTGCGTCTAAAGGCGGTGTGAATAGTTTCACCAAGGCGTTGGCAAAGGAATTGGCGCCCAGCGGTATTCAGGTGAACGGAGTTGCTTTCGGCGTAATCGATACCAGCATGAATGCCTGTTTTTCAAAAGAGGAACTGGAGACGCTGCGGGAGGAAATTCCGGCAGATCGTTTAGGAAACGTTAAAGAAGCGGCAGAAATGATCCGTCAGATAATTCAGTCCCCATCTTATTTGACAGGGCAGATTATTACCATGGATGGCGGATGGACTTAGTTCAAAAAGAAAGTGGAGGTTTCCTATGTATGATGTTGTGATAATTGGCTCCGGTCCGGCAGGTCTGTCTGCATCCATTTACGCGAAAAGGGCAGGACTTAAGGCGGTTACATTGGAGCAGAACCCCATGAGCGGCGGACAGGTTCTTAATACTTATGAGGTGGATAATTACCTGGGACTTTCTGGGATAGGCGGATTTGATTTAGGGATGAAGTTCAGGGAGCATGCGGATAAGCTGGCATGCGAATTCAAAGAGGCTTCTGTCCTTACGGTAAAGAAGGCAGAGCCGGAAGGATTTACGGTTGTTACGGCGCAGGAAGAAATACAAACCAGAACGGTGCTGGCGGCAATGGGAGCTACGCATGCAAAATTGAATATACCGGGAGAAGAAGAACTTGCAGGTATGGGAGTTTCCTATTGTGCTACCTGTGACGGCGCTTTTTTCAGAGGAAAGGTGACGGCAGTTATTGGCGGAGGAGACGTTGCCGTGGAGGACGCCATTTTCCTGTCAAGAGGATGCGAAAAAGTATACCTGATTCACAGACGGGACGAGCTGCGGGCAGCAGCAGTTTTGCAGAAAGAAGTGATGGCGCTTCCAAACGTGGAAATACTCTGGGATACGGTGGCAGAACGTATTGAAGGTGAAGGGCAGGTACAGGCGCTTTGTACGAAAAATGTAAAGACAGGAAAAGAAGAGAAGATACTGCTGGACGGTGTCTTTGTGGCGGTGGGAATCATTCCTGCCAGCGATATTTTGAAAGATGTAGCGGAGTGTGATGCAAAAGGATATCTGCCGGCGGGGGAAGACTGTGCCTTAAGTACACCGGGGATTTTTGCGGCAGGTGATGTCCGGGAGAAGAAATTAAGGCAGGTCGTCACAGCAGTTGCTGACGGAGCAAATGCAATTACTTCTATATTAGAATATCTGCAGAATAGGAAGGATTGATAATTACAAAATTGTAAATAAAAAATTTATTTGAAAATAAGGTGAGCCTAAAAATGAGAAATGCCATTTTTAGGCTCTTTGCATGTTATTTAGGGCTCTCGGACTACTATATCTAGTATCGTGGGAACTATTTCCTGCGGTTGACAGATGACATTGCAAGTGATATATTTATTAACAGATGTAACAAATTTGTAATAATTCATAAGATATAAGGGAATTACCATAGATAAAATGATTTAATGGAGGTTATCATGCAGAAAAGAAATGTGAAGAAAATAGGACGTATTACTGCCTGTGCCATATCGGCGGTTGTGTTGTTTTCCGGCATGAATTTAGATATATTGGCTAAAGAAGCAAACGGGCTTCCTTCAGCGGGGATAGATTTTTTCTTATCTTCCAATGCAACCAGTGTAAAGAGCCTTAAGGACGATGAGACAGAAAATACAGATGGCGATGCTGAGACAACATTCTCTACAGCAACTGCAGCTCCAACTGCAACCGCTGTGCCGATGGGGGAACAGGAAGAAAAAAAGATTATTGAAGAGACAATGATGGCTTCTACCACCAAAACAATCAATCAGAAAGAAAGAGAACTGGAAGCTAAGAGGGAAGAAGAAGGTTTTAAGTCGCTGGTTATTGCCAAAGTAAATGATTATGTAAATGTAAGAAGCATTCCCAGTGAAGAGGGAGAAATCCTTGGAAAACTGTATGACAAATCAGTGGGAGAATTTATCGCCGAGGAAGATGGCTGGTATAAGATTACATCCGGTAGTGTTACCGGTTATGTAAAGGCTGAGTATTGTGTGACCGGGGATGATGCGGTAGAACTTGCAAAAGCTGTCGGTACAAGAATTGCTACGGTTACGACCACGACCTTAAAGGTCAGAGAAGAGCCTGGTCTTGACGCCGCTGTACTGGGACTGGTACCCATTGAAGATCAGCTTCTGGTAACGGAAGAACTGGACGGATGGGTTAAAGTAAATATAGAGGAAGGTGATGGCTATGTATCAACTGATTATGTCACCCTCTCTACGGAATTTGTAAAAGCAGAGTCTAAGGCAGAAGAGGAAGCCAGACTTGCCAAGGAAGCAGCAGAAAGAAAAGCAGCCCAGGAGGCGGCAGCAAAAGCAGCCAGAGAAAGGCAGGCAGCAACAAATAGTTCTTCTTCTTCGGAAAAAGAGGTAGCTGCACCGGTCATTACTTCAGGAAGCGGCAGTGAATTAGGAAAGTCAGTGGCAGATTTTGCTTGTCAGTTTGTCGGAAATCCATATGTATGGGGAGGCACCAGCCTTACCAATGGTGCGGACTGTTCCGGTTTCGTAATGAGTGTATATAGCAACTTTGGTGTCAGTCTGCCCCATTCATCGTCCGCAGACAGAAGCGTGGGATCAGCCGTAAGCGGGCTTGAAAACGCACAGCCCGGTGATATCATATGCTATTCCGGTCACGTGGGAATTTATGTTGGAAACGGACAGATTGTTCATGCTTCCACTGAAAAGACAGGTATCATTGTTTCCAGTGCAAGTTATCGTTCCATCCTTTCCATCAGGCGAATCTTTTAGAAAAGTAAAAAAGAATAACATAAAACCTAAAAGGGCACTTTCATTTTTCTGAAAATGCCCTTTTTCTAAGCCTGAAAAAGAAATAGGTATAATTGCGGCAGTTTTAAATGAAAAAATCTGAATTTTTTTTTGCCCCAAAACACCTTGACAAAAGCAAACTTGTACAAGTTACACAAATTTTTAAACCTGTGTATTCAAAAAAGAATTACATAAAGAAAAAAAAGCGAGAAAGATATCCACATTCAGAAAGTGATAAACAGTGTATTTATGAGTTATACACGGAGTTATCCACATTTTCCACCAACGAAATAACGAAATTCATCTGTACGTTTATTATTTTTTTAGAACGAGTGTTTTGTGAATTGTGATAGAAAGTTGGAAAAAAGGAAGAAAATGTCGTAGGAACAAGATAAATAAAATTGTCTGAAAATTATCTTTTCGGTAAAAGCAAAAGCAGGAATTGTTGCATAACAGATATAAGCTGTGGTATAATGTTTACACAATAATCCAAGGAAAGGATGATGAATATGAATTTTATTATTGTTGGTAAAAATATCGAGGTTACACCGGGATTACGCAGTGCAGTCGAGGATAAGATTGGAAAACTGGAGAAATATTTTACTCCTGAAACCGAAATTCATGTAACACTGAGCGTTGAAAAGGACAGGCAGAAAATTGAAGTTACCATTCCTGTAAAGGGAAGTATCATCCGTTCTGAACAGGTGAGCAACGATATGTATGTATCCATCGATCTGGTGGAAGAAATCATAGAAAGACAGCTAAAGAAGTACAAGCATAAATTAGCTGATCACAAGCAGTCCTCTGTTAATTTTAAGAAAGAGTTTCTTGAGAAGGAATACATGGATGAGGAGGAAATCAAAATCATCCGCAGTAAGAAATTTGATATCAAGCCTATGTACCCGGAGGACGCCTGCATCCAGATGGAATTGCTAGGGCACAATTTCTTTGTATTTTTCAATGCAGAGACAGAGCAGGTGAATGTAGTTTACAAACGCAAAGGCAGTACTTACGGACTGATTGAGCCGGAATGTTAAGTGGTATATTACAATAAAATAAGGATTACAGAAAAGATGTGTAGCAAGCTGCACATCTTTTTGTTATAATTTAGCATATCGGAAGGGAAATAGAGTTCATGTTTGTGATTCATATAGTTGCATTTATTGTTTTAGTGTTGTGTATAGCGTGGAAATTTAAGGTGCAGTTTGTGGAAGCGTTTCCGGTAGGCTGTGCATCGCTGGTTTTGATGCTTTATGTGCTTTCTTTTTTTAGGATGCTTTCTTTTTCTGATTATATAGCAGTTGTAGGTATTGCGGCGGTTGTAATTTGCTTGTTCAGGCTGGAGAAAGAGAAACGTAAGGAAGTGGTGGATTTTGTAAGGCGGGAGCTTTTGAGGGCGGGGACGTTGACGGCTTTTGCTATGACTGTGATTGTTGTTCTGGGTATGAACGGCAAGGTGGTAAGCTGGTGGGATGATTATAATTTCTGGGCAACGGATGTAAAGTCTCTTTTTTATCTGGATGGATTTGCACCTAAATATGCAAATGTTGCGGCTGAATTTGGAGATTATCCTCCTGGGACGCAGATGATGAAATGGTGGTTCTTGCATTTTTCACCGTCAGAATTTAAGGAAGGCTTACTGTTTGCCGGGTACTATTTTATGGATCTGGCATTTCTCTTTCCGCTATTGAAAGTCCTTAAAAAGAGGAATATTTTCATGATGGCGGCAGGGGCAGCGACGCTCTGGCTTTTTCCGGCGGTGGCAGAAGTGTTCTGGTGCGATGGCTGTTGCGCAGATCTGACTATGGCGGTGGTGTATGGGGCTTTTCTGACAGCGGTGATAGATAGGGAGAGGCATGACAGTTTTTTTTATTATGGACGGCAGGCATTGTTTTTGATGGTGCTTGTTCTGTGCAAAAATACAGGCTTCATATGGGCGGCATTCGGGCTTTTATTTGATTATGGCTACCATTGGCTGATGCACAACAAGAAGGCTGAAAGATGGGAGAAAAAAGCAGACAGGTATGCGTTGTTTGCGGTCACGTTGCTTCCTATATTGGCAGAAGTATCATGGCTTTCATTCTGTCTTTTGCATAGAAGGGTGGCAAAGCTGACAGGTACAGCGATTCAGATGGCGACAGGCGGGATGCATATTCCGGCATATCAGGAAGAAATGGTAAAGGCGTTTACAGAGGCATTTATCAAATGGCCGCTTCACAGATGGAAGACAATAGGAATTGATTTAAGTCCCCTTGCCTTGTACCTGTTGTTGCTGGTATTTGTATTTTTGTTATACAGATTTCATGCGTTGAATAAGAAAACGGCATGTTATATCGGCATTTTTTTTGCGCTTTCGGGAGCGGTATTTTATGCGTTCAATTTAATGAGTCATTTGACGATTTTTGCGGTGGAAACTCAGTATTTGGAGCCTTTTGGTATGGTTTCTTCCATTGAAAGGTATGGAGCGCCTTTTACGATAGGAGGCTTATATTTGATAGCATTTTTGGCTGTAAAGGGACGAAAGCCGGCGGTGGGGGCAATCCTTGGCATGGTATTTGTTCTTTTGACTACAGACTATACCAGCGCATATAGAGCATTGATTGGTTACAGAGCTACAGTGGATGAGATTATGGCGCAGCGGGAAGAGATCGTGGATGAAAAGGCAGAAAGATTTCTGGAGATAATGGCTGCAAAGGAAAAGGGAAGCGTTGGCAGGGTATTATATTTAAGAGATATATCTGATGTGAGCTGGGTCAGAAATACTTATGTGGGATTTGAGGCATCGCCGGTATCTGTTATGTACGGAAACGTGGATGTGGAAGCAATTGGAAGCCAGGATATCGTAAATGCGGTTTTGGATGCCCACGCTGGATTTCTGTATGTGGATGAAATTGGGGAAAACGGAGAAGCATTGTTTGGACCTTTTGTAGGGGAAGAGAAATTTGAATACGGTTGTCTGTATCAAGTGACAGAAGAGGCAGGGGAAATGCGTCTCGTGAAATTTTAGAAGGGTATATAGAATTGTATGAAAGAAAATGAAATACGATGGGAAGTTCCAATTATTATTCCATCTTATGAGCCGGATGAAAAACTTCCCGCGTTGCTTCAAAAATTAAAAGCAACTGGTTTTTGGAATATCGTGCTGGTGGATGACGGAAGCGGGGAAGCGTATGCGCATTTTTTTAAAGAGGCCGAAGAAAAATTTGGCTGCGTTGTCCTGCATCATGCAGTGAACCAGGGAAAGGGCAGAGCGCTTAAAACAGCATTCCATTATTGCCTTAGGGAGTATAGTGAAATGCCGGGGGTAATTACGGCGGATTCTGATGGTCAGCACTCCCCTGACTGTATCCTTTCCTGTGTGGATGAGTTGTTGGCAAATCCAGATTCCCTGGTTTTAGGATGTCGGTGCTTTGAAGGGGAAGATGTGCCTACGCGTTCGGAGTTTGGCAATAAATGCACCAGAGTGGTGATGAAATATCTGACAGGAATCACGGTAAGCGATACCCAGACAGGTCTTCGAGGAATTCCCGCTGCTTTTATGGAACAGCTCCTTACGGTGAAAGGAGAGCGGTTTGAGTTTGAGACCAATATGCTGCTTGAAACCAAAAATAAAAAGATTCCGATTGTGGAAGTGCCTATCCGCACAATTTATATAGAAGAAAACAAGACAAGCCATTTCAACCCCATCAAGGATTCCATGAAAATTTATATGATTTTTGGAAAATTCCTTTTTTCTTCCCTTTCTTCCAGTGTGGTAGATCTGGCTTTGTTTTCTCTGTTCTGCTTCCTGATGAGGGATATGCAGTGGGGAAACAGCACCTATATCACGGCAGCGACTATTTTCGCAAGAATTCTTTCGGCACTTTATAATTACTCTTTGAATCTGAAAGTAGTCTTTCAGAGCAGTGGAGCAGTGAAAACCTCGCTGCCGCGATATGCGCTGTTAGCAGTGGTGCAGATGGCGCTAAGTGCATTTCTGGTAAACAGGCTTTATCCGCTTTTCGGAGGTGCAGAGGTGGCAGTGAAGATACCGGTGGATGTATTTTTGTTTTTTGTCAGCTTTATAATTCAGCGTGAGTTTGTTTATACAGATAAAAAACTGGAAAAAGAATAAGCACAGGCTGATATTCATTATGCCTCAGGCGTTGGCTGCGGAGAGCCTTTTGTATATGTTTCCACTGCCGGATCTCTCATCTGGAAATGCCGGAACCACTCTTTGGTTTCCTGGTTTTTCTCGGTGAGGGATCTGTTTTTGTAGAGGAAGCGGGTCAGGGCATAGCAGTCGATCCAGATCTCGTTGTTGCCATCTTTTTGTGATTCGTCAAAGATCAGCTGCAGACCCCAGTGAAGGTGTACGGTGTCGATATTATTGGTGTTTTCCTTAGTGCTGTAGCCGGTATGCCCCATGTACCCGATGACATCTCCGGCAGTGACGATGCTCCCTTCCTTAAGGTCTAAGGCATAAGGAAAATTCTGACGCAAGTGGGCATAGTAATAATAACGTTTGCCGTCAAAGCTTCGAATGCCGATACGCCAGCCGCCGTACTGATTCCAGCCGAGGGCTTCCACATAACCGGACTCAATTGCGATTATGGGCGTACCAATTTGACCCATCATGTCATGCCCTAAGTGCTGTCTCTTATATCCATAGCTTCTAGAGGAGCCGAAATCATCATAGTCGCTGTATTCAAAACCCTTGGCAATCGGGGAGAAAGCCTTTAGTCCATAGACCTTTTTCCAGCATTTGTTTCCATTTTCATCTTCCTGCTCTATTTCATATTCCCCCACCATACCGCCGAGGATCGCTTCATAAGCTTCATAATAATAATCATAATATTTCATATCGTTTGTCAGCTCCGCCAAGGTTGATTTGCCCTCAGAAAGCTCTGATGCCAGCTTTTGGATCAGAGGAACACTTTCCTTTCCAAAAGAACCGCCGCCTTTGGCACCGGCATAGGCAAGCAGTTCGATCCAGTTAAGGTGCACCGGGGAATCATAGCTTTGCACATCCAGATCATAAGCAGCGCAGAGAGCTTCGTAAGAAACATTAAAATCCACCCATTTAATGTAATTGCCGTTCGTTCCGGAAGCAACTTCAATTGCGGAGTATTTCTCCGAAAGGGTATGATTTTTTATGAGAAAACAGACTGCCGCAAGAAGAAGGCAGACCATAAGGATAGAAAATTGGTAACGTATTCTTTTCATAAGACACCTATTACAAAGCAGGTTACAAAAATATATGTGCCGATTGAGGAATTTATGCATGACAAGCTGCAAGGATCTTGATTGAGCCGGTAAGAATATCGTTACTTTTCACGAGGGGAGCCATTAGTCCGCACAGGATAGGTAAATATTCCAACGTCGTCGCGCTCTCGCTCCATAAAAACGTAGCAGTGCTAAGCTCAAAAAGACTTCGCTAAGCACTGACGTTTTTAAAGGGACTCCTTATGGAATATTTACCTATCCTGTGCTACGTTACTGGTTAACCCGCAAATAATATAGCATGCGCTATTTTTCACCAGGTAGCCAATGCACAGCTCTGAGAGGATAAATAATCCATAAGGAGCCCCTAAAA
>CAYOED010000089.1:0-13390 GCA_964402925.1 uncultured Lachnospiraceae bacterium
TGCATACCTGAATCATATTCTTACGGTCTCAGCAGTAAATGCTTCGACCTGTACTAAATAGTTACTAAACATTACCATTATTAGCCTTAATCCAAGGAAATATGCGTTTTGTTAAGTTCTTCCAGTGCTTTTTTTCCTTCAATCACCTGACCTAGTGCCTGAACATCTGTCCCCAACTGCGATGAGAAGTACTCAAGGCTGTTTCTCTTAACTGCCACCACAATATCGTGGAATGCCTTTTCCTGTTCCGACCTTGTGCCCAGATGCGCCAGTTTCGTATTAAATACGCCTGCCGCCTCACGCTGCTGTTCCTCATCCGTAAAAAGACTGATGATTGCCGCCGGGTTAAAGGAACCGCACTCCAAATCCTCAAAAAGCTTTTCGGCTATTTTTCTATATAAATCCTCCGTAAAATCCCTGAAGGAAATATACTTTTTTATCTTCTGATATAATGCCGGCTCTTCCACCAACCAGGTAATCAGAAGCTTCTGGGGTTTCTTTTTGTTTTCTTCCGGGTCATTTTTCTTTTGAATCCCTGATTTCGGTCTGACTGCCGGCGTTGCCAGCCCTGTCTGAGCCGCATAGGAAAGCACAAGCTTACGCAGATTATCAAAACCGATGTGATATTTTCGCGCCACCGCTTCGATATAGTTCTCCCGCTCCACTTCTTCTGAAAATCCGCAGAGCTTCTTTGCAATTTCCCGATGGAACTTGGTTTTTGCTTCAGGATCATTTAAATCATAATCCCTCTGCAGCATGCGCAATTCAAAGAAAAAGCTGTTTTCCGCCTGCCTGATCCGCTCTTCAAATCCTTCCTTTCCCTGATGCTTCATGAATTCATCCGGATCCTTATAGGGCTCCAGATTAAGCACCTTTCCGGTCAGACCGACTTCCTTCAGTATCCCGATTGCACGCAGGGCTGCCGCAACTCCTGCCCCGTCGCTGTCATAAGCAAGTATCACTTCCGATACATACCGCCGCAAAAGATTTGCCTGCCCCGCCGTAAACGCGGTTCCCAGGGACGCCACCGCCTGAGTAAAGCCTGCCTGATGCATGGCTATTACATCCATATAGCCTTCACACAAAATGATATTGCTCGTGCGGGCCGTCCTTGCAAAGTTCAAACCGTACAGATTGCGGCTTTTATCAAAAATCATGGTTTCCGGAGAATTCAGATATTTGGGCTTTGCATCCCCCATCACGCGTCCTCCAAAACCAATCACCTTATGATTGATATCCTGAATGGGAAACATGACACGATTCCAGAATTTATCATGCATCCCGTATTTCTCGTCAAAAGTGGCAAGTCCGGCTTCCTGTATCAGCTTGTCCTCATATCCTTTATTTTTCAGATATTTTGTAAGATCATCACTGGTCACATTAGAAAATCCCAGTCCAAACCTGTGTATCGTTTCATCTGACAACTGTCTTTTTCTAAGATATTGATAGCCTGCTTGTCCCTGCTTGCCGCGAAGCTGATAGTAAAAATACTTTGCAGCTTCCTTATTCACTTCCAGGAGCTTTGAGCGCCTGCTCTCTTTCTTTCTTGCCTCCTCGCTATATTCCAATTCAGGCATATTGACGCCCGCTCTCTCGGCAAGGGCTTTCACCGCCTCCGGAAAAGAATAATTTTCATACTCCATGAGAAAGGTGAATACATTCCCGCCTGCTCCACAGCCAAAGCAATAGTACATCTGCTTGCCCGGCGAAACGGAAAAGGAAGGCGACTTTTCATTATGAAAGGGACAGAGTCCAAAATAACTGCTTCCCTTTTTTTGTATCTTTACATATCCTGAAATGACATCCACAATGTCACTTTTCATGCGTACCTCTTCTACCAACTCGTCAGGATAATACATTTTCCTCCTCCATGCGTTTCCGGATACTCCGCAGCACCGGTCCTGGCCGCATCTATATCAGCCATGCCAGGATTTGGGAATATAAATTTCCTCATACTTCGCTATGGCAAAGCGATCCGTCATAGCGCCTATGTAATCGCACACAACCTTCTCTTCCGGCTCTCCTCTTTTCACCAGATTGATATAATCATCCGGCAAAAGTTCCAGGTGATGCCTGTAATAGCTGTACAGCGTCTGAACCAGCATTTCTGCCTTTCCCTCTTCGCTTTTGGCTTCTTTATTCTGGTATACCCGTTCAAACATAAACCGGCGCAGCTTTTTCATTGCCTCTGCCACCGGCTCTGACATCTGTATATCATCTTTGCCGTAACTGGTGGTGACAAGGTCATGGATAAAGTGATCCAGCCTCTCCCCTGTAGTATACCCGATCACATCCCCAATCTCTTTCGGCACATCAGATTCTTTTAAAATCCCAGCCCTTAAGGCATCATCCATATCGTGGTGAATATAAGCAATCTTATCCGAAAAACGGACAATCTTTCCCTCCAGCGTAAAAGGCATGCCCTTAGTCTGGTGATTGCGGATGCCGTCCCTTACTTCCATAGTGAGGTTCAGCCCCAATCCTCCTTTTTCAAGCAAATCTACCGTACGCACGCTCTGATCGCTGTGGCAAAATCCATATGGACTCACTGCATTTAAGGCCCTTTCTCCTGCATGCCCGAACGGTGTATGCCCCAGATCATGCCCTAGTGCAATTGCTTCCACCAGATCCTCATTCATCCGAAGCGCCTTTGCTATCGTCCTTGCGTTCTGGGAGACCTCCAGCGTATGGGTCAGCCTGGTTCTGTAATGATCTCCTTCCGGAGATAAAAACACCTGGGTTTTATCTTTCAGCCTTCTAAAAGACTTGGAATGCAGAATTCTGTCCCTGTCCCTCTGATAAACAGGGCGGATATCGCACTGTTCCTCCATACGCATCCTGCCCTTCGAGTTCTTGCTGTGGGCTGCGTAAGGACTCAGATATTCCATTTCAAGCTGTTCCAGATTCTCTCGTATGTTCATTTACGGCTCCTATACTTAAGCTCATACAACTCCCTACTATATATTATTCGGCACAAATTGGTAAAATCCTTTTTTTCTTCAAAAAACACCTTAAAGCGCTCATCGGCAGATATCATAAATAAATTCTGCATTCTTCTCCATGGCATCATATGCCGTCTTTAAGGGGGACATCTGAAAGACATGCCACATTCCCTTAAACACATCCAACTTTACAGATACATTTTCCTGTACCATCTTTTTGTGAAGCATGGTAGAATCCGAAAGCAGTATCTCATTGTCGCCTACCTGAATATAAGTAGGCGGAAAACCTGTAAAATCACCAAAGAGGGGAGAAATCATAGGATTGTTTAAATCCATAGGATTTTTCAAATCCGCAGAGGTCTCCAAATCCTCGGAATCACCCATGGCCTGTCCTTTAACATATCCCTGGATCATTCGTTCCAGATATGCCGCATCCAAAACCGGGTCTACTGCCGCTCTGGACTGATGAGTCTTTCCGGAAGAAGTCAAATCGGTCCAGGGTGACATGAGAACCAGTCCTCTTGGAAGCAGGCGTTTCTCCTTTTTCAGTTTTAAGACAAGGGATAATGCCATATTACCGCCTGCTGAATCCCCGGCAATAATCACATCTCTTGCTCCGTACCCCAAAAGCATCAGATAATTCCATGCTTTCATGGCATCCTGTAGCGCTGCCGGATAAGGGTTTTCCGGCGCCAGGCGATAGTCAAAGCAAAGTACATCCATGGAAGTGCTTGCCGCCAGTTTTGTGGTGAGGGTCCTTGCGTAAAGACTGCTTCCCGTGGAATAGCCGCCTCCGTGACAGTAGAGAATTACATACTTTTTCATATGGGCGCGGTTTACGGATACCCACTCTCCCACCATTCCCTGAATATCCACGCTGCGGATCAAGATGTCTTTGGAATTGCCTAAAAGAGCGCCTACATGATCCTGGGATTGACGGTGCTTTTCAATATCGGCATTCTCAATCATCCCATGGACTTTTCTGATCATTGCCATCATATTCTGATTTCTCGTTTCCGGGTCTTTTTTCTTTGTGCGTATTTTTTTCGTAGTGATTTCCATAGGTCCTCCAATAATGTGTGGGATTGCGATCGCGTTTATTTTAACACATTTCTCTATTCTTGTGGTATACTAGTTACTAATTTAAGGCAACATCAAATCAATGCCGGATGATGGAGGATTTGTTCCATGTAATTTGGCAGATTACTTTCTTGGTCACATGGGATGGGATTGTACGTTGAAAAAAAAGAGTGACACAAATATAAATGTAGAAAAAGAATTAAATAACAGCAGTAATTCATCTAAGCGGCGTCCGCGAAGAGAGGGGAAGGTGTGGTATAAGCTGGATTTATCTGCTATTGTCTATCCGACTTTGCAGCGCAGGGATTTTTCTTCTGTTTATCGGTTGTCGGTAGTGCTTAAAGAGCCTGTGAACCCTGATGTTCTGCAGCAGGCGGTAGATATTGCACTGGTGCGGTTTCCTACTTATAAAACAGCCATTCGTAAGGGATTGTTCTGGCGGTATTTAGAGCCTAATTATCGTCCCGGTCCTTTTGTGCAGAAAGACATACGCAACTTCTGTATGCCTATGCCTTTTAAGGCCGGAAATCGTTATCTGCTCCGGGTTTATCATTATGACCGCAGGATTTCCCTGGAAGCGCATCATTGCCTGGGCGACGGTACCGGGGGAATGTGTGTATTGCAGACCATTACGGCAGTATATTTAAGGCTGCTTGGGCATTCCGTCTCCAATGGGTATTTTGTTCTGGATATAAATGAAACGCCGGATCCTGAGGAATTGGAAGATGCTTACATGCGGTATGCCAATGCCAAAGTTTGTCCTCCCCGTCCCGGAGAAAAGACTTACCGGGTCAGAGGTACAAGGGAACCTTTCTATACATTTAATATTGTTGACGGAATCATATCAGTAAAGGAAGTGATGGAAGTTGCCAGCAAATATCGCGCTACTATCACAGAATATTTGAATTCTGTGCTGCTCTATGCACTTCTTCAGAAACAGAACAGCGAATGGCACTTAAAGCTTCGCCCTGTAAAGATTGCTATGCCTGTGAATCTGCGCCGTTTTTTCCCTTCAAAAACTCTGCGGAATTTTATTACTATGGTATACCCCGCTATTGACCCCAGATTAGGTGACTATTCCTTTGAAGAAATTGTAAATCAAGTGCATAATTACATGCGTTATTATATTAACGAGAAGTTTCTGCGGGGAGACATCACCACCAATGCCAGCACCCAGCGAAATCCTTTGATCCGGGTCGTACCCCTTTTTATAAAGGATTTCGTAGTCAGGCAGTTTTATACCCGGGTTCAGGACAAAAATTCTTCTGCCGGTCTTACCAATATGGGCGCTTTAAAAATCCCTGATGATATGAAACCTTACATTGAACGCTTCGATATTTATATGGGGCAGCCTTTTTCCTCCCGTACCAATTGCGCCGTCATCAGTTTTGAAGATACGTTGACGATCAACTTTGCCAGCAGCATCATGGAGACGGATGTGGAAAGATACTTTTTCAGAAAACTTGTGGAAGACGGCATCCATGTAACTATCGAAAGTAATCGGGAAAATCTGCAGGAATCTTTATCCCATTAACCATATCCCTGCCAGAAGAAAGGAATCTGTTATGTCTTACTGTGTCAATTGCGGTGTGAAACTGGAATCTTCCCTTACGGAATGTCCGCTTTGCAACACACCTGTTATTAATCCAAAAGAATTGTATGATAAGAAAAAAACTTCTCCTTATCCTAAAGAAAGGGGACAGGTGGACGTGGTAAAAAGAAAGGATCTGGCAATTCTCAGCAGTATCGTGCTGATTGCCACATCCATAAGCTGTCTTCTTTTAAATCTCTTTGTTTTTCCAGGGAATCTTTGGTCACTTTTCATTATTGGAGCCTGCCTGCTGCTATTTGTGCTGATATTTCCTGCGGTGATTTACACAAAACTGCCAATTTATATCTCACTTCTCTTTGATGGAATCGCTGTGGGATTTTATTTATACATGATTACCTTCAATACCAAATCCGATAAATGGTTCTTTGGGCTTGCCCTGCCGATTTTGTTGCTAGTCACAATACTGGTAGAGATTTTTGCCCTGCTGCTCCGCTCTTTTTCCGTTTCATTTATCACTACAGCCTTGTATTTCTTTGCCGAAACAGCATTTTTGTGTGTTGGAATCGAACTTTTGATTCATCATTATTTCAATACTCTTCTGCGGCTGACCTGGTCGGCAGTGGTGTTTACCGCCTGCAGTATGATTGTAGTCCTTCTAATCACAGTTTTATCCAGAAGAAGGCTGCGCGACGCAGTGCGGAGACGGCTTCATTTTTAGTATTTATCCGGGTAATCTGTTCCCGTTTCTTCCGACATTTTCCGGATATAATTATCCGGTTCCTTCCTCATATTGAGCAGGGTATCAAATGCCAGCAGCAGCATCCTGTCTCCATTCTGCCTGGTACCGCTGTTGTCCCGGTCCAACCTTGCCTTGAAATGGTCCATCTGCCATACCATAACATCTACTACCGTGTAACCTGCCACTTTTGCCTTGCATGCAAAGTTTCCGTGCTCTATGTAGTAGGAAAATTCTTCATGGATTTCATCATCTTCCTGCAATTTCTTCCAGAAGCTCTCTGCAAAGGTCTCCTCTTCTCCGGCATATCTGCATAATTCCTTGACGAATTTAAAAATTAAATCTTGTTTCAACTTTTCACTTCCTTGTCTGTAAATAATTTATTAACATTATTATACTTTCTGTCTGTCCAATCCGCAATAGAAATGGATGAATGCAGCCTATTCCGCATTGCCGTTTGTTACTTTTCACACACTGGTCAACGTGACGCTACTCTGCGAAAAGTAACTGCCGTTTCAAAGGGTACCCCTTATCTAGATGTCTTTGGTTCAGCCTTTGCAAACCCTCTCTTTATGAGCAAAAGCGCTGAAATTGCAATCGCTGTATATATAATCACCGTCATTGCTACATAAGAGATCACATAGTCTCCTACTGTGTAACTCATGAATGAGCCAAGCATCTCCTTTAGGCTTGCTACTCTGACTGGGAACAGGGAATTTATATGATTCCACAGGCCGCTCTTATTACTCATCGGGAAAAAAATCGGTGCAATGATGAGTACCGTCCCAACAACCATCGTTGCCAAGGAGGAACGCAGCGTCGCTGAGAAAAAAAGCTGTATAGATGCAATGGTGATACCAATAAGCAAAAGGAGGGCAAAAGATCCCAAACACATCTGCGCTATTGTCAAATTATATGGTATCACTGAATTCCATAGCTGGATTGGCAGGTCCGCACCTGGAAATCCAAAAAGCACACCAATCACAACTACTGCCAGCAAAATTCCCAAGGATAAATATCCTATCGTGAAAAATACAGAAACTGCAATTTTGGACCAGATAAGCCGATCTTTTCCATATTTGGTCGTAAGCAGTAACGAAGATGCCCCCGACTCATACTCAGATGCGAAGACGGCGCTGGTGCATATCGCTATGACAAACACTAAATAGAAACCGGTTGCAACACTGCTTAGGACCATATCCATGATGCACTTATCTCCCCATGCAAATGGAGTCACTATGTTTTCCGCTTTTTGAATCCAGAAGTCTTTTTCTGCCTCTTTATAATTGCCATAAGAAAAGTCCCTATTCAGGTATTCTCTAATTTTTCTCATACGCTGCTCATAAAAATGGGCACCGTCCGTCAGATCAATTTCCATCAGCACATTTCTGTCTATATATCTTTCATCCATATCTGTATAGTTTCTAACAATAAAGTAGAAAACGTCTCCCAAAGGACGGGCTATTTCACGATATGCCTCATCACTTTCCAAATCCATTTCATGACTTTGTATTTCACGGATTACCTGGGTAATATATGCCTCCGAAATCACATCTGTCTTTCCCTTCGCCCATTCCTGCTCTGAACGAATTGCCTCGATTCCCCCCAGGTAACTGTCTGTCTCTTCATCATAAAAGCTTGCCTGGGAAATCCATAAAAATACACATAAGGCAATCAAAAGATATCCCAATATCATGGCGACTACATTCAGCCTGCGCTCAAAGATCTTTTTCCACTCAAACAGCATCATGTCCCTCTTCTCCTTCCTCAAAATAAAATAAATAGAGTTTTTCAAGGTTGAACGGTTCCGCTTCCTTAGCGTGAGTCACTTCCAGATAATGTTCTCTTAAGGTTTTCAAGGTTCCCTGCGCAATAAACTGCCCCTGTTTCATCAAAAAGATCCAATCTGCAATTTCCTCCACATCCGACACAATATGCGTGGAAAGGATCACAATTCGGTCCTTGCCCAGATCTGCAATCATCCTTCGGAAGCGCACCCGCTCCTTCGGATCTAATCCCGAGGTAGGCTCATCCAAAACGAGAATCCCGGGATCATTAAGCAATGCCTGCGCAATTCCAAGCCGCTGCCGCATACCGCCGGAAAATGTTTTGATTTTATGCTGCATCTCATTTCCAAGCCCCACCTCCTGCAAAAGAATCATACTTTTCTTTTTGGCAAACCTTCGTTCCAGCCCCTTTAAAGAAGCAATATAAAGCATAAACTCCATGGCGGTAAAATTAGGATAATAGCCAAAATCCTGTGGGAGATATCCCAAAAGTTCCCGATACCTTCCTCCCATCGCTCCAATTTCTTCACCGTTAAGACGAATCTCTCCGCTGCTAATATCTGCGATGCCGCAAATCAAGCGCATCAATGTGGTTTTTCCTGCACCATTTGCGCCAAGCAGACCGTACACACCTTCCTTAAGTGTCGCGCTCAGACGGTCTACCGCAATCTTATTCTTATATTGCTTTGTCACCCGATCTATTTTCAGTTCCATCTTGCCTCTCCTTTCCTGCTGCTATTGTAGTATTTTCTCATAACTCGATAATTTATTGTTCAAAAGGGCAAACTGCCGGATTCCAAATAGGATGCCGGCAGCACATGCCAAACACCATATTCTGAAATACATTGGCTGATACCATCCAGCCTGCTCCATATTTCCCAAAACAGCTATGATCACTGTTAGCACATACATCCCTACGGTCGCATTCCGCAGCTGCTCCCCCTGGCAATGCTGCATTATTTTCAGTAACCCTCCTGTCAGAATGATTATAGGTGTAAATCCATATATAAGGAGTTTTCCGATACCGGCTCCCAGATGTTCATGCTGAAAAATGATGCTAACTGCCAGAATCAGGAAATGAAGCATACAAAGAGCAGACATACGGGCCATGACAACGCTTTGCAGTGAATATTTAGTGGCATACTCAATTTCCAGCATGGTCTTCTGATATACTTTTGTAATCTCCTCCACGGTAAGCACCACAAGAATCGGCGGCAACAGAGAAATTGTCACCAACGTTTCAGTTCCGCTTCCTTCAAAGGCAAGCTGCGGTATCCCATACCGCATGATATAGCCAAAAAGTGCAATCCAAAGCACTTGCCAGATCAGGCAATATCTTTCCAGATATCCCACCTGCTCCAAAATAAAACTCCACAGACTCCCCCTTGTACGAGGTTCAAACTCTATTTGCAGAAGTTCATTTATCCTGCGTTCCTTTTCTTCCGGCAAAATCCTGCTGCTGTCTGCTCCATATTGCTTTAACCTCTTTTCAATCTCTTTTTGCTCCATAACTGCCTCCTTCCATTTCAGCCAACAATTCCACCCCTTTTTTTACCCTATATTTAGCCAATGAGGGACTGATTTCAAGGATGGCTGCAATATCTGCATATTTCAGGCTCTGAAAATACCGCAGTGTGATTGCCTCTTTAAGCTCTTCCGGCAATTTCATGACCATATATTTGAGGACCACCGATTCCTCTATACGTTCCCCTATTTCCTGCTCCGGAACCATCTCCATGAAAATCGGACTCTGCTTCCTATAATGATCCCTGCACTTATTTCTGGCAATCGTATAGAGATAATTCTTCGCCTTACCCATATGACGGTACTGCTCATAGTGCTCGATAAAGCTTACAAAAGTATCCTGACACAAATCTTCCGCCACCGCTCGGCTTTCCACATGGTGGTAGCAGTACCGAAAAATCTCATCATAATGCTTCCTAATAATTTTCTCAAGCACAAAATCACCTCCCTCTATCCTGTATAACGAATAAATACAGCAGAAAGTCAAAAAGTACAAAAAAAGGAGACCGCCTTTATACGTGCCTCCCATGATTGTGCTCTACCCGTCCGCATAAATACAGACTTTCTTCCTTCTGTATTAATTTTACCTGCATCTTGAGAAGCACATTCGTGCTGCCCCCTCATCAAGCAGAAAACGCTTTTGCAATTTCTCCACAATCTTCTCTTCTGAAACGCCTTCATCCAAATTATCTAGTATGAAAGCCCTTATTCCCTGTTGGATTCCCTGTTCTATTCCTTCCTTAAGTATATCCGCCTTCCAGTCTGCCATCGCTTTACACATATTAATCTTATTCCCTTCTTTATACAATTCTTTTCGTTTTGCGAACTCCGGCTGATCTATCATAATGCTTATAGTATCATACGTATCTTCATCCATCTCCTGTATCCGTTCTGCATTGTCTATGCAATATTTTTGAAGTTCTGCTTTGTCTTTACTACGCTTTAAAAAACCTATCAGTTCTCTAACTCCCGTTTGAAAATTATCCTCTGTTAAATCTGCTAAGGTAATCAGATTTATATGATAATTTGAAATATACTGTCTGAATATTTCGTTCTCTTTTCCAAAGTTTAACATATCATGCAATGTTCTGCAACCATCATATTCCTCCGTCCCGTGATAAAAAACAATTGTCAGTACCGGTTTCAATCTATCATCCTTTTTCATTCCCGAAAGGAACTCTGCCCTGCTTAAGCCGTTTTTCTTCTCCTTTTTCATCTGGCGGTATTTTACCCGCAATTCCTTAAGCTGCTTTTTATATTCCATAATATCATACTCCATACACCTTATGGGCATGGCATAGTGAACAAGTTCCTGATTTTCCACTCCTATCAGAAGATACCTGTCATCCTTATAGACCATCCTTAAAATATCTCTGATTTTATTTTCTTTGGAGTACACCGTTTGCTGTTCTTTAACCTGCTCTGTCTTTATTACTGTTCTTCCCTTATAAAGACTTCCATTAATAAAATCAGCAAATTTATCTGGCTTTTCCAGATAATCGCATATGGCATTATTCTTTTGTCCCATTTTTCCTCCATCTTAAAAGTATTTATATAAATTAATGCAATTGGAAATACAAGCGAAAAGCCTTTATCAAGATGACATCTGACGATGCCTAAAAGTAATAGAATTTCCAGTATGTTTTCAGATAGTGATATAATAGCACAAGCCATAAAAAGAACGCAATAAAATTATCAATAATTTAAGAAAATTTAATAACCGTCGAATATAGCCTGTAATCCTATCCTCTTATGAAATTCTTAATTTTTTCCAGCCAAAAAAATGGCGTGATACCCCTTATATCTGTTATAATGATTTCCAGGAGGATTTTTTATGAGCGAAAAAATATTAGTCGTTGACGATGAGAAGGAAATCACTGATCTGATTTCCCTCTACCTTGAAAATGAAAATTACACCGTTTATCCTTTTTATGATTCCATAGAAGCATGTAAGCTGGCTGAAACAGAGGAACTGGATCTTGCTATTTTAGATGTTATGATGCCGAAAATGGACGGTTTCAAATTATGTCAGAAAATCCGGGAGCACCACAATTATCCCATTATCATGTTAACCGCTAAAGAAGAAGAAACCGACAAGATTACAGGACTTACTCTGGGGGCTGACGATTACATGACCAAGCCTTTTCGTCCCTTAGAATTGATTGCACGGGTGAAGGCACAGCTTCGTCGGTACAAAAAATACAATCAGATGAGTCCTGCCGAGGAATCCCAGGTGATTATCCATGGCGGTCTGATGCTCAATAATCTGACCCACGAATGTACTTTGGACGAAAAGCCTCTTTCCCTTACCCCCACAGAGTTTACCATTCTTTATGTGCTCTGTCAGAAGAAGGGACAGGTAATCAGCGCGGAAGAGTTATTCCACGCAGTATGGGGCGAAGAATATTTCAGCAAAAGCAACAATACCATCACTGTACACATCAGACATTTACGTGAAAAAATGAATGATTCCTTTGAGGATCCGAAATACATCAAGACCGTCTGGGGGTGTGGATACAAAATTGAAAACTAAAGATAAGACGAAATTCGTCCTGTTTCTGGTGATTTTTCTTGTAATTGCACTGGGCATCGGCTATGGAATCTATTATCTGGCAGATGTTGTTTTCAACGGGTCAGTTCTCGAATGGTTTGCGGAAAATTATTTCTACATAGAAACCAAGCATATTGATGGCAAAAACGGACCTGTTTATTATCACCAACCTGACTGGCCAAAATTGAAATTACTTGCACTCACCATATTTTTTATCCTGATGGTTATTTTTGTAGTTTCTATTTATCTGACGGCACATTTCCACGCCAAAAAGCAGGTTCGGAAATCTATCTCAAAGACAAGCCGTATGCTGCTGACCTACATGCACAATGATATTGACTCCAACGAGGTCTTTCCTGCTTCCTATGCGGAGGTGGCTTCACAGATTGTACAGATCAAATCCACCATGCAGCGTCACGAGCAGGCCATGAAGGATGAGACAGACCGCCGGAACGATTTAATCACTTACCTTGCCCACGACCTCAAAACCCCTCTTACCTCCGTGGTCGGTTACCTTGACCTGCTTGAGGAGGCGCCAGACATGCCGGAAGCACAGCGCAAAAAGTATATTCATATTACTCTGGAAAAAGCGCTTCGCTTAGAAAAGCTGATCAATGAATTTTTTGAGATAACCCGATACAATCTTCAACAGATTATTCTGGAAAAAGAAACTATCGACCTTTCCTTTATGCTTATGCAGCTTACAGATGAATTTTATCCTCTTTTGACAAGCCACGGAAACACGGTTGAACTGCAGGCAGAGGATGATCTGACGGTCTATGGCGACTCCATGAAACTTGCCAGAGTATTCAACAATATTCTCAAAAATGCAATATCCTACAGCTATCCCAATTCCCCTATCAAAGTGTATGCTGGGAAGCGGGAAAAGGATATTTTCATTTGCTTTATCAATCAGGGAAAAACGATTCCAGGAGAAAAATTAAATGCAATCTTTGAAAAATTCTTCCGCATGGACGAAGCAAGAAGCACCAACACCGGAGGCGCCGGATTGGGACTTGCGATTGCTAAGGAGATTGTTACCCTACACGGCGGCACAATCAATGCATCCAGCGAAAATGAGATGACGACTTTCAGCGTTACATTACCTCTATACTAAACACTGACTTATACGTAACTGTTGTTATTTTTTCACAGAGTAGCCAGTAGTCCGCACAGGACAGGTAAATATACCAACGTCGTCGCGCTCCCGCTCCATAA
>CAYOED010000090.1:0-12751 GCA_964402925.1 uncultured Lachnospiraceae bacterium
AGCTGCCGGTGGATTTCAACGAGAAGCTGTTCCACAGGCTTGTGGATTACGCAACAGTCTATTCCGATGGTAGGGTGGTATTCACTTTCCGCAATGGGGTGGAGGTCAGCACGGAGATTTAAAGAAAGTAGTGGCCGGGTATCGGGTTCTTTCCGGATATCCTGGCCGCTTTTTCTGTACGTGGAAATATGCCATTACTGTGTATGGAAATTTGTAAAGAATTGAGGTATAATTTTGATGCTGGAAGTGTCCGGAAGCCGAGATTTGTTATAGTGAGGTGATGGATAATGTTGATTAATTTTAATGAAATGCCAGAAAGGACTTTACCAGGAATGAACGGCGGAACTGGTGAAATGACTGCAAAAATGTATGTAAGTGAAAAGGGGAAAATTATTCCCTGCACAATCCATAAAGGTGGTTCTATTGGATTGCATATACAGAGTACGGGCGATGATATAAATTATGTGATTTCAGGAACGGGGAAAGCAATCTGTGATGGCGTAGAAGAAGAACTTACACCTGGTGTTTGCCATGTTTGCCCCAAAGGTTCACAGCATAGCATAATCAATACGGGTGATGATGACCTGGTTCTGATAACAGTTGTTGTAGAACGATAATATTCAGTTGAGCTGGAAACTGATAAAAACCGCAGTAATTCTTTGGGTGCAAAAAATAACGATAGCACCTCTGAAAAACAGACTATCGTTAAATTTTACACTATGGAATATCGAAAGTGCGGCAATTCCAATTAATAAAACGATAGCCGCCTATGGGTGGGTGCATCTGCCTTTCTGAAAAGTGTTGATTTTACAGCGTTTGCGGTAAGTGTAAAAACGATAGCATCCAAGGAATCATTGTATCAATTTGGACACGCAATATGGTGGGGAGAAGCGCCACGTATCATCAACACGTTTCTGGAAAGCTATGATTTTTCAGGAAAGGTGCTCGTGCCGTTTTGCACATCGGGGAGCAGCAGTATTGGCTCTAGCGCGACGAATTTGGAATCGTTTGTGAGCGGCGCAACGTGGCTTGCAGGTAAGCGATTTAGCGGCAGGGATTCACAGGATATTATTACGGAATGGATAAATGGTCTGGCTCTGAATCTGGAAGAATAGCAATGGAAAGGAAGACACCCATACAAGACTGGGACGTATAAGAGTTTGCATTGATTTAGTCCTATTTTTTAGAACATGAATTAAACTTTTAAAACGAAGGAGGAAAGGCGGATTGAATTTATCAGACAGGTGAAAAATATTTGATGCAATAAAGGAACGCCGGATAACGACAGAACAGATTCAATCATCTGATTTGTATTATAGGATTGCAGACAGGGTAGATATGTTCTCGCTTCTGGAAAGCATGATTGACAGCAATGATACGATTTTTAAGTATAACAGGAAACTCAATGCTTATTCGGTTATTAAAGCGGATTATATTATGAAAATCAATGCAGAAGGAAAAAATATTTTTTGTTTCTAACAGGGAACGGAGAGGAGGGAAGATATTTCTGCCGTTCATTTTTCCCATAGGATAAAATGGATTATACAAAGAATCAGGCATCATGGTCCGAAGATTGCCGAAGCATGGCAGAGAAAAGCGTGTGGCAGGCATGGGGCAGTTTCCTCTTACGGCATAGGTGGTATTCTGAATAATGCTTTTTAGGCATAGTTAAGCAAGACAGAATAAGTATTAGACATTATGCGGTGGTAAGAGTAAAATGAGAGTAGCGAAAGAAACGCATAAATTCCTTATTGGTGGGGCGAGGCACCACGCATCATCAACACGTTTCTGGAGAACTATGACTTTTCCGGAAAGACGATTGTTCCTTTCTGTACTTCCGGCAGCAGTGGAGTGGGTTCCAGTGCGACCAATCTGGAGCAGTTTACGAGCGATGCACAGTGGCTTGACGATAATGTCCCAAAGGGGGCAAAAGGAAAAGTATGCCGGAGCTGTTATACTGCAAAATTAAGGGAGAGCAGCCATGGAGCAATCAAAGGAACTGTTTTCAAATAAAGATTTAAAAGCAATGATCATACCATTATTTTTAGAGCAGTTGCTTGTTATGCTGGTAGGAATGGCAGATACATTGGTGGTAAGTTATGCGGGGGAAGCAGCGGTATCGGGTGTTTCGCTTGTCAATCAGTTTAATACGATTTTTATCTACCTCTTTACAGCACTTGCTTCAGGAGGCGCTGTTGTGATCAGCCAGTATATCGGCAGGAACGAAAATGACAGTGCCGGGAAATCTGCCAGCCAGCTCCTTTTGTTTTCCACACTGTTTTCTGTACTCATTGCGGTTCTGGTATTGTTTGGAAATAGGGGAATGTTGCGGCTATTGTTTGGAAAGGTAGAGGACAGCGTCATGCAGGCGTGTATTACATACCTGAGGATTTCCGCTTATTCCTACCCTGCGCTGGCAGTTTATAATGCGGGGGCTGCGGTTTATCGGAGCCTTGGAAAAACCAGCGTGACGATGTATCTGTCCGTTGTGTCCAATATCATTAATGTGATCGGCAATATCATCGGTGTGTTTGTTCTCCATGCTGGTGTCGCAGGCGTTGCATGGCCATCCCTGATTGCCCGGACATTCTCGGCAGTGGTGATTACATTGCTTTGTTTTCGGAAGGCAAACGAGGTGTTTTACCGCGGCAGGTGGATATTCAGTTGGGATGGAACCTTGATGAAACGAATTTTGAACATTGCGGTTCCAAACGGAATCGAGAATGGGATTTTTCAGTTGGTGAAGGTGGCATTAAGCAGCATCGTGGCACTTTTCGGAACCTATCAGATTGCCGCAAATGGTGTGGCACAGAGCATCTGGTCTATGGCAGCTTTGGCAGGCGTATCTATGGGACCGGCATTTATCACAGTAATCGGGCAGTGCATGGGGAATAAAGATACCTGTGCAGCGGAGTATTATTTCAGGAAGCTTACAAAGATAACGCTTTTACTTTCGGCGGCGTGGAATCTTCTTGTTTTTCTGCTGACACCGCTTGTTATGAAGTTCTATTCCCTGGCGCCGGAAACGAAGAATCTTGTGATCTGGCTGGTGCTGATCCACAACGTGTTTAATGCGGTGGCGTTTCCCTTTTCCGGAGCACTCAGCAATGGGCTGCGGGCGGCAGGCGATGTAAAGTTTACGATGTATGTTTCCATTGCGTCTACTATTTTGGGGCGGTTGCTTTTATCGTACCTTTTGGGGATTACACTGCATATGGGAGTTATAGGTATTGCTGTTGCAATGGTCTGTGACTGGAGCATTCGGGCAGTGATTTTCCTATGGAGGCAGAAGTCTGGGAAATGGAAGGCTTTTCAAGTGATATAAGAGGTGAATTCCCTCATTTCACACAATAGAAATTTAAAATGCAGTGTTTATTGATAGAATTTGATAGAGAGATTCAAGGCATGGTGGGTAGCCATGTCTTTATTATTTAATAAATTTGAATGTTAGTATCTGGTGATGTAAAGGCTTATGATTGTATTACTAGAAGAGAGTAGCAGAATATATTGATAGTCTGTAATGTTACTGTGTATGGAAATTAGTAAAGATTTGAGGTATAATTTTGATGTCGAGAGTGACCGAAAAAATAGTATTTAGCTGGGGTTCATTTTTTCATGGAACATGTTTACTTTGCGGAGACTTTGGACGAATATGCTGGAAAATCTCAGGACAAAATTATATGAAAGGACAGTGAGCTCATGAAACCGAAAATAGAAATAGCAGTTAAGGCAGGATATCTTAGAGTATGTGTGTGTTCCTTCTGGAAGCAGGTTATGATTATGTCTATGAATTAAGATTAAGGAGGCAAAAATGTATGCAGAAGAATGACCTTGTACAATTGCTGGACAGTTACATGGGCAATGATGGCTATTATATAAAACCTAAAATTGCAGATAATGAGAATAGCTTTTTTATGGCAAAAGGCCCGGCAACCTCTGCTGATGTTGAAAAGAGTTTCAGCGAAGTCAAAGAGGCATTGGGAGATAAAAGAGAAAAAGAACCGCAGTTATTTGCAGGAACGCCAAAAGTAGAGTGTGCGGTATGTGCAGATATACCAAATCTTTTTACGTTAGATCGGAAGGGGGAATAAGGGATTTCGTAAACGAGGAAGGATAGCAGATGAAAACGAATAACACAGAACTCACCGGTCAAAAGACGAAGCCGATGATTTTGTCATCGCTCCGTAAAGGCAGGCTGGATGTTCCGTTCATGTTTGTGATGAATGCGGTCGCCGGTGCAGATGGTATCCCGTGGGCTGCTCCGATTGCGGATGCCCTTGCAATGCTTATCGCTTTAATTTTATTTGTACCATATTGGAAACAAGTCAATGCAAAAATGGATTGTGATACACTGATATCCAATGAGAAAGCGAATGACCGTCTGAAAGGAAACTGCAAATATAAAATTTTCAAATAAAATATGGCAGTGAATATTCTGAGAGATAAAGATTAGAAAGTGAGAGATGGAAAATGTGGAAAAAGACATTATTGTTTCTTGTGATATTGTTAAGTTTTTTTGTATTATGTTCTTGTAATAGTGAAGAAGATTTCATAACAGATGCAGATGCATCAGCTATTATAGAGAAAGATTACGCAGAGCCTGAACAAGACCCATATGTATATACAGGAAATGGATCGGATTGGAAATCTGAATTATTTGAGAAGCCTTCTACACAGTATTCTGATAGCCTTGCTTTGGTGGCGGCCAAGATAAGCGAAGGGACTGAAAATGAGGAAGGAAACAATGAATCCATAAAGCACTTATTTTCTGAATACGGTCTTTATGCTTGTAAATACAAATATTTTGATGGAAATGGAATTTTTTCAGAGGGAGGAGCTTTTGCCATCGGTCAGGATACATTGACTGTTAATGGAACGAATACGACTATACTTGTTATTGCCGCACGTGGAACAATAAATACACAGGAGAAAATAGGAGATTATTTTCACGGAGGAGAGAATGATTTCCTTGGAATGAAAGTATATCACAATGTGTATGATTTTGAAGAAAAAATATGGAAAGGGATAGATAAGTATATTACCGAATATCCTGCAATAAAATCCGCAGAAAATTTAAAAATATTGATAACCGGACACAGCCTTGGCGGTGCGGCGGCAAATTTGGTTGGGGCGAGGTTTACAGATGGTATCGGAGACAGTGAGTGGTGGTCTGATAAAGTATTGCAGGAAGATATATATGTATATACATATGGAGCAATTAAAGCCCTTACAACGGATGAAAATATTTCTGACGGGTATGAAAATATCCATAACATATATAACAAATATGATTCTTTTGGACCGCATGGAAACTTAGGTTTTTTAAGCGTAAGTTCACCCAATGCAAAATTTGGGCATACGGATATGTTTGACGATATAAAAAAAGAAGAGGGAGCATTAGAAATAACGACCGAAAATCATAATATGCCGACTTATATAGATGCGCTAGAGAAAGGTTTTGTCAGCTGCTCTAAGGATAATTTTCCGGCTGCGGAAATAGCAACAAACGTCACAGAGAATACAGATGCTGGTTATCAATACACTGGGGCGGATGATTTCTCCATAGAGGGCAAATGGAAAAGCATTGGTGAATACGGATTTGGACAGGCGCAGCCAGGGGCGATTGTTGCTTTCGACGGAGTAAATTGTAATTTTTATAGTCCCAGTGATACTTATGCGTTTTATCAAGAAAATGGAATCTGGAGATTGGATTGTACGGATTTTCTTTTTGCAGAAACAGTATGTTTTACTGTGGAAATAATTGATAATGACAATATTCACATTTATTATGGCTCTTCTGTTACAGAATTGAAGCGTGTTGCGGAAGGAACCAGTTCTGGGGAGTATCAACATGTGGATCTGGATGATTTTTATATAGAGGGAAAATGGAAAAATGTAGGAGACGATGGGTTTGGACAGGCACAGCCGGGAGCGATAGTGGCATTTGATGGAACCCATTGCAATTATTACAGTCCGTATGATACTTATGCGTTTTATTATGATGGCAGTAATTATAGGCTGGAAGTTGTTGGATTGCTTGGAGATACATGCAGTTTTACGGTCAATATCGTAGACAATGACAATATTGAGGTCATAGATGGGTACGGAGCGGTAAGTCTGAGGCGGATAGAGTAGAATGGAGGAGGTAAATCGCATGAAAGTTGCAGTTAAGAAAATTTATGCGGAAACCTTGGAACAACAGCATATAGAAGTAAGGCAGAGCGTGATGGATGGGTTAAGACAGGCGAGAGAAGGAAAGACGAAAGACTTCAACGCAGTTTGTGACAGATTGGAGAAGAAATATACGAATGCAAAAGTATAAAATTGAAATATCTGATTTGGCAGAGCAGGATTAGGAGTTTGGTGCTGACTATATTGCATTTGATTTAAAAAATCCTTCTGCTAAAAAACTATTATTTTTTTCGTGTTCTTTAGAGTATCTCATAAACAGGCTAACTATCCAAGGCGTCGGATTTGACGCTTACGAAAAAGGAATGTTAAATTAGAGAATTATAAACGTTGAAGGTCCCGAAACTGCACCTTTGCAGCCTCGGGACCTTTATTAGGGGAGGATAAGTATGCTGGACAGAAGTCTGAGAAAACCGATAAAATGTGCAGTTTGCACGGGGCATTTGCGCGTCCTCTAAAGGTGTTGGCAACACTTGGCAACAGTTTTTTGCAGGTGTGGGAAAGGTTAAGTTTTTGATTTGTTGAGGATAAAAAAACTGAATATGGAATAGCATACCGGAATGAATGAAGTAGGTAGGAACAGCAATTCTCTGGTGGTATGTGATGGGATATCCCATGTGCTGATAGTAGTGCATGGGATATCTTTATGAGATGAAATTTTTATGCATGAATGAAAAAATGTACATGAAGACAATTTTACATGAAATAGAATGATTAGGTTGAATTTATCCTAAAATGTAGTATATACTATTATTACAGATAAAAAAGAAGGGAAGAGTGTGTATGCATATTGATTTAAAGAATCTGGTGTCTATTTCAGAAGCAAACCAAAATTTTTCAAAGGTCGCAAGAATGGTGGATGAGAATGGAGCTGCTGTGATACTTAAAAACAATTCACCTCGATATGTTTTGATTGATTATAGTAAGCTGCAGGAAGATACAGATGCAGATAATGAAGCATTGGAAGCTGTTGCAACCCGCATATTGCAAAAGCATAAGAAAGCGTTTGAGGAATTGGCAAAATGATTTTATTGAACAAGGAACAGATTAAATATCTCCATAACAAGATGATACAAGAAACTGGGGGAAGTAATGGTATACGTGATGAAGGTCTGTTGGATTCTGCATTGTCAGCACCTTTTCAATCTTTTGGAGGGATGGAGCTTTATCCGTCCATGATTGGAAAGGCAGCCAGATTGTGCTATGGGCTGATAAAAAATCATGCCTTTTTTGCTGGCAATGTAACAATGAGACACCAACAGAAAGCGGCATAACAGCGGCAAACTGCTTTGTATATTAAATTGAATAGAGATAAGCCAAAGGGCATTTCATCTTGTGCTAGATGGATGTCCTTTTTTCATGCAGATTTTTAGGAGGAAGGAAATATATGGAACTGAATGAGATGGAAAAGCGAATGCTGTACCAGACAGAAGGAATTGAAAGGTATGCCATCCTGCATGAGCTGGTTATGGCTTCAAGGTATCCTGTTTTCCGTTTTGGCAGGTTGTAATTGGTATAGTTTTGAACCCCCAGTTTTGCAGTACGGATATGTATTGCCATACATAATATAGAACCGAAAATTTATCATTATACAAGGAGACAGTATTGAAAGAATACCAGATCAAGGATGTGGATATAAAACAATTCCTGCATTTGGTGATTGGGGCAGACGGAAAGCCGCCCATAGATTTTGATATGCTACAGAAGGAAGGGCATTACATAGTCCATTCCGGACAGGAAAGGAAATTCTGCTTGAAAGAACGGGAGATATATTTGAAGGATAGCATGGAGAACCTTATTGCTAAATCTTTCTGCTATTTTTCCTCAGCAGGAACAACCTTTGCCATACACATAAAAGATAAGACCGGAAAAGCTGATATTTCCGTACTGGATAACCGCAGGCTTTCAAGGGAGATTGCAAGGCGGCAGGTCAGGGGGAAATCCCTTACAATCCGCTATAGGGGAGGCAGGACAAAAAAGTGCAGCCTTTCCACCGACCAGTATATCAGGGGACCTTTCGGGGAGAAAGTTGACCTCATCTGTTATGGCTGTATTGCAGACAGCCTGATGCGGATGCGGCGGGATGTGTTTTCCGGCAGAGGGGAGATAAGCGCCTTTACCTTGACGATAACGGAAAAGACGTATATCAGGATATCGCCTACCCTGTAACAAGGCAGTTCCGGCAGGAATTATACGATGAGTACTATACCCCTACCTATGCAGTCATCCCGATCCTAAAATATTTAATATCATCAGCAATCCACCTTACAGCCTGAAAGGAAAAGTGATAAAGCGGCTGTACGAGATTGGGAAGCCCTTTGCCATGCTAATCAATTTCCAAGGCATATTTGACAGCAAAGAAAGATTTAAGATGTTCAGGGAAAACAGGGTAGAAATGCTGTGGTTAAGCCCAAGGATAAACTACAAAAGAGGAGATGGGAAACCGGAAAACCGTGCGCCTTTCCAGAGCGGCTACTTATGCAGCGGGATATGTGAACGCCAGTTGGAATTTGAATATCTGTTTGAGAAAATATAAGTGAACTGAAAACGTTATAGGTACATATGAAAGATAAGCCACTTGAGAGGCATGGATTTTTGGATGTCTCTCAAGTGTTTTTTTATGTAAAAAACTACCATGCTTTCCAGAATCCGAAACATATCCACGACATCATAAAGACAGTGATCAAGAGCGCATAGCATATGGCTTGCGTACCACAATTTGATACAATACACCCGAATGTAAGTTCGGGTGCAAATTTTAACGATAGGAATCCTAGGCATCTATCGCAAAAATATCTGCAGGAGTATGGAAATCCCTAATTAATGATAGGGATTACTAATATTTTTCTTCCCAGCGTATCATTTCATAAAAAATAGGCAGCATTCCTTTTCCACGCTCCGTTAGAGAATACTCAACATGAGGGGGAATTTCATTAAATTGTTCCCTTGTTACTAAATTTCTTTCAGCAAGATTTTTAAGGGCGGAAGTTAAAACGACATTAGTAATTTCGGGAATATCTTTTTTTAATTCGCCAAAACGCTGGGGACTTTTTTTGCACAGTTCAAACAGGATACGGGCATACCATTTAGTTTGCAGTATTTCGATTGCTTCATAACGGTTTCCCTGCTGTTGAAGCTGTCTTGTATGGGTTATAATTGCTTCAATCATTTTTTCATCTGACATTACGATACACCTCTAATTTTTGTTTGGTAAGTTCAAACTTACTTAGTTAGTTAGAACTGCGTACTTGATAAGTGTTTCGCACATAGTATAATTTTATTACTGTTAAAAGTCAAGGAGGTATTTATATGTCAGAAAATACGGCAGAAAAAATATCGGAAACGGCAGATAATATATATGCTTTTGAAAAGATGCCGGTTCCAAAAGCATTAGCTAAATTTATAGTCCCAACAGTTATGAGCCAGCTTGCATTTTTGCTGTTAAATTTAGCAGATGCTTTTTTTGTGGAAAGAACGGGGGACACCTATCAGATTTCAGCCATGACCATTACGTTTCCTGTAGCTATGATGATGGCTTGTACTGCGACAATTTTTGGTACTGGTGGAAATGCTAATATTGCTTCATGCCTTGGTATGGGGGATAAGGAACGTGCAGAAAAATTTGCAACATTTTCAGTGTATACTGCGTTAATGGTAATTGCAGTTTACGCTGTGATCATTGCCTGCTTTCAAACGCCGCTTCTACATTTTTTAGGTGCAAGTGAACAGTCAATAGAATTTTGTAAAGCATATTTGATGTGGGCTTTAATGTTTAGCTGTGTCCCGCTTGTTTTTAATCAGGTAATATCACAGCTTTTTCTGGCAGAGGGCGAAAGCAAAATTGCGGGATTTGGGATTGCGCTAAGTGCTGTTCTCAATATTATCCTTGATCCAATTTTTATTTTTCCTTTAGGTATGGGAATCGGGGGCGCAGGTGCTGCAACCTGTATATCAAATTATATTGGGTTCCTATATTTTCTGTTCCAGTGGAATAAGAGAAGAAAAACGACCATAGTCTGCCTTAATATTAAAAATTACCAAATCAGAAATGGGATTTGTGCAAAGACACTTGCTATCGGTGTTCCTGCCGGTTTGGTTTTATTACTGACCAATATTTGTGATTTTGTTCGTAATTATTATTTAGGAAAATTAGGAAGTGACTATGACTTGCCGCATGGGGCTCAGTTCAAAAAATTGGAAATGCGCTGTTGAATATTGCCATTGGTATAGCGCAGGGTATCCGCCCGCTTGTTGCATACAACTATGCCGGAAAAGCTTTCGGACGTACAAAGGCTTTGCTTAATGGCGCTGTACTGACAATGTTGCTTTATATTTCATTGGCACTTGTGTTTGTCCACCTGATTCCTGAAAAAATTATCCATTTATTCGTAACAGATGAAAAAGCAGTGGAAATTGCAGTGTATTTTCTTGAAATATGGACGTTTTCAATTATAGGTTTAGGTTTTATAGAATTATTCAATTCTATTTTTCAGGCATTTGGCAAATGGAAACTTTCACTTGCTAATACGATTGTTAATAAAGGACTTTTACTTACACCTGTACTAATGCTTTTAGTCAGTTTATATGGGATAGACGGAATTCCATATAGTCAGGTGATTACAGAAAACCTGACAGCGGTTGTCCTTTTTATCATTTATTTGGGTATTTTGCGGGGATTTAAGCAGGGGTAGGGAAGATTGCATCAAATAGATGATTGTAGTAGACTTAAATCGAAAAGCAAGTATACAAGGAGAGAATGCCGAAATGGAAAAAAACCGTTGTTTTTGGGTTAATATGAAGAACCCAGCTTATATACAATACCACGACGAAGAGTGGGGAAAACCTTGCCATGATGATCAGCAATTATATGAACTCCTGCTGTTGGAATGCTTTCAGGCTGGTCTATCGTGGGAATGTGTCCTTAACAAACGCGAAAGTTTTCGCAATGCTTTTGATGGATTTGACATCAATAAAGTTATCGCATATGACAGCCAGAAAATGGAAGAGCTGCTTGCCGACCCCGGCATTATCAGAAACAAACTGAAAGTAAAAGCAAGTGTTAAAAACAGCATTGTGTTTAAGCAGATCCAAGACGAGTATGGAAGTTTTGACCGCTATATCTGGGGCTTTACCAGCGGGAAAATTGTTGACGAGGACTGTACCCAAAGGACAAGCAGCCCACTGTCTGACCGAATCTCGAAGGACTTGAAGAAACGGGGAATGACGTTTGTAGGGACAGTGGTCATCTATTCCTATCTTCAGGCGATAGGGATTCTGAATGCACACACCAAGGATTGCTTTTGCTTCCACCAAACAGGGGAGATAAACAGTGATGATTGTTAAAGAAATAAATACCAAGGATTATGTGACAAAATCCAATCTGCCATATTGCGACTATGTGATCAATCCATATGGCGGATGTACCCATGCCTGCAAATACTGCTACGCAAGTTTTATGAAGCGGTTCACCGGGCATACCGAGGAATGGGGGACATTTCTGGATATAAAGCGCTGTGAAAAACCATTAAGCGCCAAGAAACTTACTGGGAAAACAGTATTTATGTCCTCAGTGACTGACCCATATAATGCATTTGAAAAGAAATATAAAATCACACAGAGGCTTTTGGAACAGTTAAAGGAGATTGACTGCAAAATAAAAATCTCTACCAAATCATCCTTAATTCTTCGTGACTTGGATCTACTATTACAACATAAGCACTTGACTGTGGCTGTTTCTCTTAATACATTGGACGAAAGTTTTCGTAGAGCAATGGATCGTGGCGCAAGTGTAGGGGAACGGTTAAAGACGATGCGGACGCTTCACGAAAGAGGCATCTATACGGTTCTTTTCATGTCGCCAATTTTCCCTAAGATTACCGATTATCGGGCTTTGATAGAGGAAACAAAAGGCTTTGTAGACGAATATTGGTTTGAAAATTTGAATCTTCGTGGTGATTACAAAAAGGTTATTTTGCAGTATATCCAAACAGCATATCCGCAGTTAGCGTCACTATATGACTCAATTTATAACCGTGGTGATGATAGTTATTGGAACGAACTTGAAAACGATTTTATCAAATACTGTGGGAAAAATGATATTCGCTTTGTCAATGCCTTTTATCACTCTAAGTTAGTGAAAGATAAGAAACAGGGAATGTTGCAGGGAGAATAAAGGGTCATTCATAAAAAGAAGCAGCTTTTCCCGTACCTGTAAATGACAGATTGTTTCATTTTGAAATAAAAAAATAAATTTTTTTAGGGACAGATGAGGTGATAGTATCGGGCGGTTATTGATATTAGATTTTGATGAAAAAGAAATGGATATTTTTAACGAAATAATGGAAGTGGTAGGGAAATATCCCAACTTTGAAAATTATGAGCTGCGGGCAGAACCGGCACTGAAGATTTCAGGTCTTGAAATCTATCCTGACCGTAGAAAGATATACCGTGACAGGCGGGAGATCAGCCTGACTGCAAAGGAGTATGACCTGCTCTGCTATTTAGTGACGAACAGGGGAAGAGTGCTGACTTATGACCAGATTTACCGGAAGATATGGGGAGA
>CAYOED010000091.1:0-12737 GCA_964402925.1 uncultured Lachnospiraceae bacterium
AGGTAAGAAAACCCAGTAAAATCAACGGGTTTAGGCATTTAGCAAATGCCTAAAACTTAACAAAAAAGGAGAAAAAGAAATGGAAAGATTTAAAAAAATCACAAAATGTTTTATTGCAAGTCTTATGTTATGTGTAATAATGTGTGCACCTGTACTTGCTGCTGAAAGCCCAGTCAATGTCTCGTCGGATTCAAATCAGGAGAATAAATTAACTATTAGGTATGTTACACCTGAAGAATTTGATCAAATTATAAAAAATACAGAATTGGGCATTATGCCATATGATAATTTATTTGCGGATAATGTAATATTCACTTTGACAAGAAACTCTGATGGAAGTGCGCACGTTGCATTTTACAAACAAGGAATGCTGTTTGATGGCTGTACTCTTTCCGGCACTATTGACTTATATACAGCTTCTGGAGCTTGGGTTGCCCATTATCCTGTTTTGGAACCAGATTTCAAATCATTTACATCCAGATCCGATGATATATATCCAATTGGAGGGCAATTTGCTTATGCTGTGTATACATTAACTGTTTCTGATGGCGGAGAATCCTCTACAGTCACAGGAACAAAAGTTCCTAAATAAATCTATAAGCAGCATGCTTTATTTTAAGCATTTGCACATGTCCTATTCAAAGGATACATACAAATTAAGCTTATATTTCAATTACTCATTCCATCCCCATAACGTATGGAATGAGTAATTTTAAGCTACAAATACAAAAGATAATAAAATTTAAGATTTATTCATCTCAAAATATAGGAGATGAGGTCTTGCAACTGAATTATATTGCATGATATCATAAATGTGCAATTCATTTTGGCATAATCCTGCTTATATGCGAGATAAAATATCCGGTATATAATAGACAAAAATCAGAAAAGGAGATATAAGATATGTTTGGTATTATTATTGATTGGGAAAAAATAGGAAAATGTTCAACTGAAGATAAGGATAAATTACTAATATACATTGAACAATTACTGCTTTTAAAAAACAATTTTGTCCAAGAAGGAATTTATTGTTTTAAAGGTTATCTCCAAAAACATGCGGATGAATTTGAAAGTATAGCAATTGACTTGGTTTGTCAGGGATGTATGCCAAATATTGTTTCAGAAATATTATCAAATCTTCTTCAATCAACATGTTTAACAGATATTCAATACCTCAAAAATATTCTTTTCGCTATGTTTATTCTTATGTTGCAAAAGGGATCCTTTTCGACATATGACATGAAAAGAATTTTGATATCATACCTAGGGCTGGAATATTCCCATTATATGTTAACGGAGAATTTATAAAAGAAGGTCTGCCTGTTACCTTTACTCTTTTCTATTTCTCATACCATGTTTAATGATCCAATCCTGCGCTTTACTTTGACCTGAATTTTTCCATTGCGCAATAATCATTTCTGCTTTTTCCGGTGCCTCTTTGTACAAATCATTCAAATTATTTCCAACACTTTTTTGCACAAATTTTTTTGGGTCATCCTTAAGATTTGTAAGGATGGTCACATATCTTTCAAATTCGTCCAATGCGACAAACAGTTTTTGCGACCAAGGCAAACGTATTCTGACTCCCTCGCTTGCAAGCCTCCGCACATGGACATTTTGATCTTTAGTCCAAACAATCAATTCGTCCATTACTTCTGCCGGGTGTTCTTTCAGCAAAGGACGGATAGCATATTCACCGGTAAATCTTTTCGTCAATTCTTTCAGGAACGATAAAGATAAACAGAAATCTTCATTTCCATGCCGCTCAACATATCTGCCAACAGGCCACAGCCACCATCCAAAATTGAACATTCCTTTTGCCTCTTTAAGCTCTGGACCAAGAAGCTGAAAAAATGCCTGGACATTTTGTGAATAATCGCTCCCCATGCACTGTTCCATAGCATCCACAATGCAATCAAAACGCGCAAATAACTCTTTGTCATCCAGCTTTCCAAGCAGAGCATGAGAAAATGCCTGTTGGTCAAAATCAGGCATTACAAAAGCAAGTTTTCCAGAAAAGTCTTGAATATACTGGTCATCATAATAATCTTTGTGCTTCATGATCATTCATCCTCTACAACGCTTTTTTCAAATCCTCAATAAATTTTGTCTGTTGCTTTTTCATATAAGATTTGATAAACGGCTTCATAAAAAACTTTTTGGGAATTATCTCTTCCGAAAAATCAATTTCCGTTTGCTCGCCCTTTTGAGTAAAAATACCAGTCCAATGCCCTTTCATATTTTCATTTTCCATGTCAAATTCCCATCTCTTGTACGACTCTGCAGCAGTAATTGTAAAAAACGTTGCAAATCCGTCTTTTGTATACTCTACAAATTGCTTCTCACTTAGTATTTCTGTTTTGCTTAAATCGCTGCGCCATGTATAACCTTCAACAGATGTCACAACGTTCCATACTGTTTGAATATCACTCTGCAGAACTGCCTTTATATTAGAAAATGCCATATCCTTATTCTCCCCTTATCTCCTGCTTTTTCATCCACCCGCTATTTGTATTTACCTTACGACACTAATTTCCCAAAATTATACAATTCATCTGGACATATATCCTGTCCATCTGGCCATACTACAGTAAATCCATCTGTCGCAACACGCTTAAAATATTCAAAGGATCTCAGTTGACCATACCATTCACCCTTTATATATGGTTCAACATCAAAGCACTTTTTTCGCCATTATCAAACACTACTAATATCTGATACGCACAGATTACTTCTACTTGAAGCGCAGTCGGTCTTAACATAATAAAATACCTCCCTTCAAGCTTCACCCAGTCATCTCAAATCAATGTAACATCACATTCCATATATTATACAAGATACCATAGAACCCTTAGCAAATAAAGAAAAACTTTCATTCTCCCTTACAGTTTACGTCCCACCAGAACACATTCCGGCAGCGGTTTTTCTTCTACCAGGAATGACTCGATAACCTCAAACCCCCGCTCACCTACATATTCTGTAAATTCATCCTTCTGCCATCTATGGTATGTTTTAAAGCCGATTCTTTCCATCAGCCAGATGACCCACTTTGTATATCCTCTTTCATATACGAATGTAGGTGCAAATAAGATTCCTCCCTTTTTCAGGACCCGATGTATTTCCTTCATTGCAAAATCGGGATCCGGCATAATATGCAGGGCATTTGCAATGACAACCACATCGAAGACTTCTTTTTCGTAGGTAAGTTTTGTTGCATCCTGTACACAAAAGCAGACATTCTTTGCACAGGCTTCTCCTTCACTTCTTTTGCCAGCTTCCGCTACCATATTTTCCGAATAGTCAGTTGCCTCCCAGGAACCGGACTTTTGAGCCATGCGAAAGGTGATCTGCCCTGTTCCGCAGGCCAATTCCAGTACTTTCTTGTTATGATCTATGTATGGCGCAAGGCTTTCACATATCACGTCATATGCATCATCATCTCTGGTCATATTGTAAACCTTTGCAACCCTCTCCCAGAATTTCTTATTTGTATTATCTTTGCTCATTTTTCATTTCCTCCATAACGTTCTCTGCGTATATTCATTTTTATATATGAACATTTAATCATATGTTTTAGTGTTTGTCAATGATAAACACTGTTGCAATTTGCAGGACATCTTTACATTCAAACAGAGCGGGCAGCCCAATCGCTACCCGCTCTGCATCAACGTTTCAATATATTTTACATCTTCCTGACTGATATACCCCACTTTCTGATAAGAAAGTGCAAATTCACCCTGTATCAAGGCATACCCCTTATAAATATATTCTCCAAATCCGCAGTAAACCGCTGTCGTATCCGTCAGGATTTCATTCTCCCATGTATCGCGCATGCTGATTCCTTCATAATACAGGTGAAGATGAGTCGCTTCGTGTGCAAGCACCGCAATCACCGCATCCAGCGTATAGCGGGGTTTCAGTTCCAGACGAATCGTAGTAAATGCAAGATCCGTGGAGATTTCCCCTGCCCGGTCTGACATCACTGCATTTTCCACCACCAGCTTAATGAACCCGCCGTCAATCCCCAAATGAGCACAAATACTGCACAACAATTTTTTCAAGTGTTCTTCGTTTCCTAAATCCGCCTGTAATACCGAAATAATATCCTCCGGCGCCACATATGGTTCATACTTTTTCTTCTCTCTCTTTTCAAGAAGTTCAACGCATTCCTGTAAAAGTTCTTTCGGCACTGTTTTGAACGCACTTTTAGGTACCGGCGACTTGCGCAGGATAAAACGTCTGACTAGAAAACATCCAAGACCGATAAAAGATAAAAGTTCAAATATGCTGTTAATATTTATATGATACAAGAATGACCTCAAATAATCCATGTTCATGCCTTCCCCTGTTCATCGATTCTTGCCTTAAGCTCCTCCAGATACATCCATCTGTCCATCTTTTCCTCAAGCTGCCGCTGCATCAGTTCTTTTTCCTTCGTAAGTTCATTTAGTTTTACAAAGTCTGTTGCCGCTTTGTTCATCTCATCTTCCAGATTCTCGATTTTCTCTTCCAGATCTGCTATTTCATCCTCAATCACCTCATAATCCTTCTGCTCTTTAAAAGAAAATTTCAGTCTGGTGTCAGGCTGTTTCCAGCTGTTCTTTTTCGTTGATGCCAGGTCCGCCGATGTACCTGCTGCCGCCGGAACTTTGCCCTTTGCGGATGCAAAAGGAGTACTCTCATCTGGCTCTTTTTGCAGCATACGCATCTGCCAGTCTGTATAACCGCCTTCGTATTGGGCAATCTTCCCTTCCTCTTCAAAAGCAAATATCCTTCTTACAATACGGTCCAGAAAATAGCGGTCATGGGAAACGGTAATCACAATTCCCTGAAAGCTGTCCAGATAATCCTCCAACACGGTCAGTGTTGCAATATCCAGATCATTGGTAGGCTCATCCAAGATCAATACATTTGGCGCGCCCATAAGCACTTTCAGCAGATTCAGCCTGCGCTTTTCACCGCCGGAAAGTTTTCCCAGCAAGCCATATTGTTCTTTTCCTTCAAATAAAAATCTCTCCAGCATTTGGGAGGCTGTAATACTGCCCTCCGGAGTCATAACATACTCCGCTACATCCTTGATATAATCGATTACCCTTTGACCGGAAGGCATTTCCGCTTCCCCTATTTCCTGGGCATAATATCCGATTTTAACAGTCTGCCCAATAATGATCTCTCCTGAATCCGGTTCCACTATACCGGTAATCATCTTCATTAATGTTGTCTTGCCGCATCCATTAGGACCAATGAATCCTATACGGTCATTTTTCAAAAAGATATATGAAAAATCATCAATTAAGACCTTGTCATCATAGTGCTTGCTGATATGTGAAATTTCCACTGTGGTCTTTCCAAGCCTGGAGGCTGCCGATCCTATTTCCACCTTTGCGTCCGCTATAGGACCTGCGGCATTCTTCAATTCCTCAAAACGTTCCAATCGGGCTTTCTGTTTCGTCGTCCTTGCTCTTGCTCCCCGCTTTACCCATTCCAGTTCTTTTTTGAGAATAGACTGCCGCTTTCTTTCACTGGCAAGAGCTGCTTCCTCCCTGCCTGCTTTAAGCTCCAGATACCCGGAATAATTCGCCTGATAGGAATAAATATTCCCCTTATCAATCTCAATGATACGGCTCGATACACTGTCTAAGAAATAACGGTCGTGAGTTACCATGACCACCGCCCCGGTACGCTTTTTTAACTGTTCTTCCAGATAAGCCGCCATTTCATTGTCAAGATGATTGGTTGGCTCATCCAAAATCAGAATATCGGAAGGGGCAAGCAGCGCGGCCACCAGTGCAAGCCGCTTCCGCTGTCCTCCCGACAGAGTTTTGCAAAGAGCATCAAAGTCCGTCACTCCCAACCTGGTAAGCATGGTCTTTGCCTGTACTTCCTTTTCCTCTACATGATTTCTCTGCAAATCGCTTTCATCACATTTTCTCAGCACCGCTTTCAGTACCGTATCCGTCTCCTCAAATACCGGATGCTGAGGCAGATAGCTGCATATTACATGATTTGCCATCGTAACAGTTCCCTGATCAGGCTCCTCTAAACCTGCCATCATTTTAAGAAGTGTGGACTTGCCTGTGCCGTTGATACCGATAACCCCTACCTTTTCTCCCTCCTGCAGATAAAAAGATGTGCTGTCGAACAGAAGACGTCCACCATAAGATTTTGTTATGTTATCCATAGATAAAATATTCATACTTCCCCCAACAATGAATGTGACTGGATATATATTAACATATCCAGTCAGAAAATGTCACCCTTGCCCGCGGGCGTTTATATTTTAAATCATATTAATCCATAACCTCAATCAGGTATCCTGCATCCGTGAATGATCGATAATATCCTGCAATTTGGATACCTCTGCCGCCACGCTGGTGAGAAGATCAAATATGGAAATGGTTCCTGCCACTGTTTTATCAGCTAATTGCTGGGTATTTTCTGCATTTGCAAGAAGCTGTTCGCTAAATGCACTGAGGCTTTCTACGCCCCTGCTTATTTCCGCATTGCTTTCCACAATTCTCTCCATATCCAGATGCTGCTTATCCATGCTTTGACCGACTCCGGAAATATCTCTTTGTATTTTTTCAAAGGCTGTTTTTACTTTTTCAACAAGGTCAGTCTGTTTCTCATTGGTTTTAATCAGACCTTCCACACTGTCTTCCGCCTTATCAGCCTGACTTTGCAGTTCTGCAAAAATGCCTGAAATGCTGTCCGTTGCCGCCTTTGTCTGCTCTGCAAGCTGTCTGATTTCATCAGCCACTACCGCAAAGCCCTTGCCGGCTTCCCCTGCATGGGCGGCTTCAATGCTGGCATTTAATGCAAGCAGCGTTGTCTTGTTCGTTATTCCTTCTATCAATCCAAGAATTTCTTTTGCTTTGCCGGTTCTTTCCATTAAGCCCGCCATTGTATCATTGACTTCATTTCCTGCATCCCTGCTACGTTCTGAGGTCCTGCCAAGCTCCATCATATCCTGACTGCCCTCTTCCACGGCTTTCATGGTTCCGACAAATTTATCCTGCACATCCTCTACCGATTGCTGTGCTGTCTTAGTCAGCTGACTGATACTTTCTGTCATATGTAACTGATTTTGAATTGTTTCCGCCAGTTCATTTGTTCCTGCTACAATTCCGGTAACTGCCGTTTTGCTGCTCTTACCCTGCTCTGCAATATTCTCTGATTCTGTGCTGATTTCCACAACACTGGTCTCTAATTGTTCAGATGCCTCAGCTATACTGCTTATAATCTGTGCTGCCTTTTCCTTTTCCCTTTCGATTGTCTCAATCTTCTGCCTCGATATCGCATCAAGTGACATGGATACCAGATAGGAATATCCCACTACCATCAGAATAACGGCTACTTCGATTTCAAAATTGACAATATCTTCGTTGGTGGCACCCTGTACAACTTTCGTCACTATAAAGACAATATTTATAATCAATGTCAGGATCCCCGTTCCCAACGCAAGTTTTTTATCCTGATAAAGTGAAAAAATTACCAGCATGGGGATAATATATACAAAAGAAAGGATGCTGGTAGATGTCCATAATACAAAAGCATACAAAATGCTGTATCCTACTGCGGCAATCAGCTTAACAAGCTGCGACTCTTTATTCTTCCGATATGCAAGAAAAGAAAGAATAAAAGGCACCAGAAGAAGCAGCGAAAAAATGCCTACATAGACCGGTGTCCTGTTTCCTTTCAGTAATTCCACAAGATATGCCAGAAACAATACAGCCACCGTTATGCCGTAACCTAAAAGCATTCTTCCGTTCATAAATTCCGATTCTGAAACCAACTTCTTACGCTCCTTCATATTTATACCCATACCCTTTCTGTCCCTTATTTTTGTATTTATCGATACGTTTTTATCTGTCTTTTATTATAACAGACGGCAATTTCCCTTTCAATGACAGGATGAAAACCCCAAAAAAATATCCTATAATTCATGATAATAAGGGTATATATCTTCAAAATGTCCGTCTTTCATGCGGAATCCCTTTGGAATCGTCCCAAGCTGGATAAATCCAAGCCTCTCATACAAATGCCTTGCATGAATGTTAGATGCCACAACTGCATTAAACTGCAGCACTCCAAAATCATGCTTCTTCCCCTGAAGCAGACAATCCGTTACTAATTTTTCTCCTATGTGTTTCCCTCTTGCATCTGCACTGACCGCATAACTTGCATTGCAGATATGACCGCATCTTCCCACATTATTTGGATGCAAAATGTACAGCCCCTGAATTTTTCCTGTAGCTTCCTCCGCTGCGACACCGCAATAGGTCTGTGATGCAAAAAACTCCTTCCCTGTTTCGCTTGTCAAGCACTCCTCCTGTGGAAACGCAATTCCTTCCTCCACTACTTCATTCCAGATGTGTATCATTTCCTTTAAATCTTTTTCTGTATATTTTCTTATTACAACATTCATCGTCTTTACCTGATTCATTCTATAGTTTCTTTTTTCTGAAAATAGTATACCACAGACATATCTATAAATCTAACGATATTTTCCAGCAGAATTCAACTATTAGATGAATTATTGTATCTTATTCTCTCCTTACGTTATTGCGTCAGTCATTTGATTATACTAAAATGAAGGCAATACAGCGCAGTAATAATCAAAAAGAGGAGGAGCGCAACTAGAATGGATCATATGAAAACAGGAGAGGTAATCAGTAAAAGACGCAAGGAATTAGGATTGACGCAGAGTCAACTCGCCAAATCTCTCCATATATCATTTCAGGCAGTCTCAAAGTGGGAAAACGGTACTGCGTACCCCGATATAGAAATGCTTCCGAAACTGGCAGCAACACTTAACACAACAATTGATGCTCTGTTCGGTTACAGCAGCGTAGTAGCAGGTTATGACAAACGATACAATACTGAAGAATATTACTGGGGGCTTATGCCAAACCATGTTTGCTATGATATTATGAAAATTCTTCCGCCTGTTAAACCATACCGCGTGCTGGATATTGGCTGCGGCGAAGGAAAAGATGCTGTTTTCTTTGCCAAATGCGGTTATACGGTGACTGCATTTGATATATCCGAGCAAGGAATTGAAAAAGCAAAAAGACTTGCGGAATACAATAAAGTCGAGGTCGGATTCTTCAAAGCTGATATTTTTGATTATCGCCCCGATTCGGAGTATGACATTATATTCAGCAGCGGAGCGCTTCACATTATCTCTCCGGCTGATCGGAAAGAGTTTTGTGACAGCTTGAAAACACATACCACGGATATCGGCATAAATGCTCTAAATGTATTTGTTCAAAAACCTTTTATAGCCCTTGCACCGGACAGTACAAAGGAAGAGGAAAAGGTACCCTTATGGTATTCAGGAGAATTATTCGGATACTATCATGACTGGTTGTTTCATGCCTGTAAAGAAGAAATATTTGACTGCAACAGCGGAGGCATACCTCATCAACATTGTATGGATACACTTATTGCTCAAAAACAAAAGTAAAAGAAAAAGCTGGAACGCTATACCTTAATCAAAGAGCGTTCCAGTCTTATTTCATCATCATTTCTATATACACATTCTTGTTTTTTCCATTTCATCTAAAATAAGATTTTCTGACTTTGCTAATCTTTCATCTACTTTATTCAAAATTGACTCTTCCGATTTTTCTGCAATAGTTTCCAGCATATCCTTAAAAATGTCTAAATCTTTTTGGTCTAACATTTTATGCCCTCCTTTCCTTGTGTTTTTACTATATCAAATTTTCTATCATTTTCAAGATGGAAAAAGCTTTACTCTGGATTACGCAGCCATCTCTCATCCACTACCAGACACTTAACCTGAGGATAATCGTCCTCCTTAAAAGGGACTGTCTGGCTGTTGCCTAGCTGCTGTCGCCATCGTTCCCATACAGGCGGAAAGCATACAAGTCAGGAAGCTTATCAAGAAATTCAAAATCTGTCATATCTGCATCTTCCAATTCCAAATGCTTTTTAACAGCTTACAAATTCCTGTTTTCTACATGAAACTAATAATCAGTTCCTTTGCTTCGTTCCATAAATCTTCTGGACATTCTTCTTTAAACTGAGCATTTCTAGCACCAACATCTAACATTTTCGCCTGATCACATAAAATCACGCTCGTTGTTTGCGTCCGCTCATCCAATTCTATATGAAATGGATGTCTTTTATTGGTGTTTGTTATCGGCCAGTTGGTGCATATGTTCACATTTATCGTAATAAACATGGATTCCTCACCAGAAGAACTCATCCGTTTTTACTGCAAAAGAGGAACAATGAAAAACTTTATTAGGGAAAGCAAAAATGGGTTTGATTTTGCAGTAGCTACCCATATAAGGATGAATTTTATGAAACATTTAAAAACATCCGGAATCTACAGTTGAAGCTGGAATAACACCGGACATGAACCTTGGCAGCCGAATAACCCATGAAAGATTCCATAGGGATTTTATGCTACAGTTCGAATAGTCAGCGTAACTATATTGGCATTTGTTTCTTGAGTAAAAAAATCATAATCTAATGGATCAGCTAAATTGAATTCTTTTCCATTAAATAATTCTAATTTCTTATTTTTGCGTTTTCCTAAATAGAATTTAAAATTTTCTTTTGGTGCAATAAAAGTAACTCGATCTATAATAACAGGAAGATTATGATTTACAATCAGTTGAATTTGTACCATTTCAGCTGCATAATCTCCACCATTAAAAATATCAAGGAAAACTAAATTAGTATCATCTTTTTTCTTCAAAAAATGATAATTAATCCTAGCAATTAATTTGTATGGTTGTTTCTTTTGATTATTATATGTCTTTATTGTATAAATAACTAATACTAATGTGAAAAGAAATGAGATATTATATATCAGTTGTGTTATTTGTAATGCAAGGTTCATATTATACCTTCTTCCATGCGTTTTGTAGTAGAATATCATATTTTTAATATCGACATATTTGTATATTTTTGTATTAAAATATTAAATAACTTCTTAGAAAGGGACTTGATAGCTATAAGATTCCATCGGTCTAACTAATCATTCCTGTAAAGGTTATTACTGAGAAGGAATTACTTGTGGATGCTATTGCTAAAGCAAAAGCCAGCGCTGAAATTAATATTGACGATGCTATTGCACTCAATAAGAAGAAACTGCCTTTTCTAGCAGTTAATCATTTTTCTATTTGCCATTCACGGACTATCTTGCTATAATGTTGTTGATTGGGGCGGATTGTTTAACCGCACCGCCCTTTTCAATTCCTTAGGCTGATTTATTCAGCCTTTTCTTTTTTGCCTTCCCGAAGCTCTTCTATTTTCTTTTTAGCTTCTTCAAGGTCTTTGCATCCGTCCAGTATCATTCCAATCATTTGTAAGATACCGTCATACTGTTTGTCTGTCATAACTTCCATCTGTTCTCCTTTCTGCCTTTCAGCTATTATCAATCGGTTTCCCTCTTGAAAATATTAGCATATCACTTTGAAGAGTTATAGTCAAGGCATTTTTCAAAAGTTATATTTTTTTCTTATCTCATCTTCTTCTGCCGTTGCCTTAAACTCAATTAAATCTTTGGGCTGCATATCTAAAATCAAGCAAACTTTATTCAGACTTTCCAATGATATATTTGTATCTTCTTTCTTTATCTTCTTAAGCGTATCTTGGCTTAATAATTTAGTCGTTTTAGCCTTATAAAGATTAAATCCTTTTCTCTCCAACGCATCAGCAACATCTATTTTATATCTTAACATTTTATACCTCCCATTATACTTATAATATATCCTCTCACTATCAAAAAGTCAATTCAAAAATATCACTAATAAAAGTTACACAATCTGTTGACAATCACTTTTAAAAGTGATATATTAATATTAACAAATGAAGCGCAAAGCAAATACAGGAGGAAAACGAAATGATGAATTTACAGGAAAGCAAAGAAAAAGCATTAAACGCTTATAGAATGGCTAAACTGGCATGGATGGAAACAGTAAGCAAAGATAACATTAAGGGAGAGTTTAAAAAATGGAAAATCTTCTGTTCCGCAAAAAGCGATTGCATGAAGCTGGGAGTTAGAATTTAAGTCGAAACGCTCAAAAATGGCCGACCCACCACCCACCCGGCGGGGTTGCGCCGGGAGAAAGAAGGGAAGATATGTACGACAAGTTATACGAAAAACTGAATGCGCTTTATGAGAGGCTTGATAATTTAGAGGGTTGTGAAGATAACCCAATCTACGCAAAAGAGATTTCCGAAATCAGAGCGGAAATCAGTGATATAAAGACACATTAGCTACAGAATTTTTCTAAGAGAACAGGCGATAGGATAACCCTACCGCCTTTTTTGCACTATGTACTATATATCAAAACGCCAAAACAGCTTTATCGTGAACGACCTCGTAAAATCAATTTTAAGCGTTTTATCCTCACATTTGATAATTTAATCGTCTCGCACAACAAAAACGAAATTTGAGCCATTCAACGCTTCTACAAGCATATTAAAATCGCTTATCTTAATTTTAGACAAAAAATAAACCGATTTATGGTCGATTTATCTTTAGTAGCACTTGCACAGGACTCTCCTTTCCTGTGTTTTTTGATTTGTTGATTACCTTTTTGATTACCTCATATTTTTCTTTCTAAAAAAAGCAATTTCACAAATAAAAAAAAGCCAGTAAAATCAACATTTCACGGCTTTTGACGAAAATTTCTTTAAGTAGCGAGAGGGGGATTTGAACCCTCGACACTACGGGTATGAACCGTATGCTCTAG
>CAYOED010000092.1:0-12104 GCA_964402925.1 uncultured Lachnospiraceae bacterium
CAGATTCAGCATCATCCTGATCTTACCCAAGTCCTGATCCGCCACGCTGTCATAGCTGCCAAAGCCCGCATTATTGATCCATGTTTCAATCTCATAATCCCTCAAACTTTCATAAAGCTGGTATACGTTTTCCGGCACAGATAAATCAGTTCCTCTGATGACAATATCCAAATCCGGGTGTTTCCCTAAAATCTCCTGTTTCAGCATTTCAAGCCTGTCTTTACGCCTTGCTGTTATGACCAGATTTTTGCCCCGCTCCGCAAATGCCTTTGCCGCTTCATACCCAATGCCTGAACTTGCCCCGGTAATGACCGTATATTTTCCCGTTTCCTGAACCATTTGAAAATCCTCCTTCGATTTGGTATAATCCAACCATACAATGTAGAGTAAACTCTATGTCAAGATGATTGAGGTGATTTTTTATGGAATATTCCATTGGCGATTTTTCAAAACTGACGGGCTTGGGCATCCATACCCTGCGTTATTATGAACACGAAGGCTTAATTGCTCCAGAAAGAAATTCTAGCAACCGCCGCTGTTATTCTGATAAAGACCTCGCATGGACCTACTTTATCAAACGCCTGAAAGACACAGGAATGCCAATTAAGGAAATCAAGCACTATGCCGAACTCCGGGCAGCAGGTGATCCCACCCTTTTTGAAAGGATGGAGATGTTGGCACAGCACCGCCAGACACTTAATGAGCAGATTGCAATGCTACAGGAACATAAGATTAAATTGGATGAGAAGATAGAATTTTACAGAAATGAGATTGAGCGTGTGAATAATACGAACTTATGAATAATTCGGCAATAAAAAGATCCAAAACAATTCGTTATCATTTTACCATTATCTTTTTATCAATTCTCTCATGCACTATTTGGCGTCTCTATACTTTTCGCCAAAATCCTATAGTTTTTGCAAAACTAAACCTTTTGGCAAAATCGGATGTTTTGCCAAATTGTATCAATCGCCACGTTATCAGCGGTATCAAAAAAGCCCAAAAAGAGAAGCCCACCAGTCGCCCCGGTGAGCCTCTCTACACTCAAAATCCCTTGGTTTCAAGCCATTCTCTTATACTTTCGCCAAATCGTTCAAAATTCCTATGGCATCAATTTTGAATAGCCGCCTGAGCCTCTGCAGGGCTTCCAGCTTGCCGCTGACATCCACCTCCGTTGCGGGCTTCACGTCACCGTACTGCACCATATGCTGTTTCAGCTCCCTGATCTTCTGCTCAAGCTCCTGCTGTTTTCGGTTTAATACTTCCTTCGGTATCAATACGCTCTGAATCGCTATCCTTGTGATGCTGTAAATATGTTCTGGAAATCATGGTAATCTTCTGCATAAAAACACTTGAGAGACATCTAAAAATCCATGCCTCTCAAGTTGCTTATCTTCTTATATGTACTTATGGTGTTTACAGTTCACTTATATTTTCTCAAACAAGTATTCAAATTCCAACTGGCGCTCACAGATCTCGCTGCATAAATAGCCGCTCTGGAAAGGCGCACGATTTTCCGGTTTCCCATCTCCTCTTATGTAGCTTATCCTTGGGCTTAACCACAGCATTTCTACCCTGTTTTCCCTGAACATCTTAAATCTTTCTTTGCTGTCAAATATACCTTGGAAATTGATAAGCATGGCAAAGGGCTTCCCGATTTCATACAGCCGCTTTATTACTTCCCCTTTCAGGCTGTAGGGTGGATTGCTGATGATATAGTCACAGTCCGGTACTGGAACTTTGAAAAAATCCTGCCCGGTCTGTATATGCCCATGGATAACATGAAAACCTTTTTCCGAAAATATTTTTACATACTGGCTTTCCTCTGTATCAAAAGGACACCATATCGTTGCGCCGGATTTTAAATATTTCAGGATCGGGATGACTGCATAGGCAGGGGTATAGTACTCGTCATTTCTGCTAAAACTGTGCTGTATCTGTGCCATTTATTCTTCTCCTGCCTGTTGTTCTTCTTGTCCCATAACAGCATGAAATTCCTTTACAATCTCATCATATAATTCCTGCCGGAACTGCCTTGTTACAGGGTAGGCAATATCCTGATATACGTCTTTTCCGTTATCGTCCAGTCGTCCGGTCTTGTAGTCAGGCATGGACACAAATACGTTGCCTTTCTGTGAGATGCCGATGCGGATTCCGGTCACTTTAAATACGTCATTTAAGATAATGGAGGCGTTTGCTTTAAGACTGCCTTCCTGATTCTGCATGGGAGTTACAGTTACTTTGATGCTCATACTGCCTGCGTTGATTCTGTTAGCTGTATTATTATTTTCCTTCATATCTGCCTCTTTCTGCGCTGTTCTCTTTATAGGAACTTTGCGTTCATATTTTTATTTTTCAGCAGTTTCCGCCTGAAGGTTTTTATCATATGTTTTTCAGATTTTTTAAATATTTTAATCTTTCTCTGAAACATTTTTCCGGCTCCGCCGGAGTTTGCACTTCACTATGTTTTTACAGCCGCAAGGTTTGTGGCATTCCTTATGTTCATTTCTCTTTTGTAAAATTCCACCAGATACCTGGCTACAACATCTGCCATATTTCCCTGCTTCCTACAAAGCCCTTCCGCAGTCGCAAAAAGCATATCCTCCATCAAAAGATAAAGATAGCTGTTCATATCCTGCCTTTTCAGTTCTTTTATGGCTTCCATTGCCCTGCCGCTTAAAGGTATCTGTGTTCTGGTGAGGCTGATGCCGGATGGAATGTATGCCATACCCGGCAGTTCCTTTTTCTGTGCTTCTGTCTGCATTTCCAATCTCCTGCTCCTTCCCTGTTCCTATCGCAATCCCTGCCCTCTGCTTTTCTCTTTTCATATCAAATACTTTTTCTATCCCACTAAGCACCTGTCCTGCTACAGAAAGAGCAGTATTACAAAGGCCATAAACCATAAGTTTAGGTGCGGTGGCAAGCACCGGCAGGAGGGAAGATACAGGCGGCGGCTCTGCCTGAATGCGTACCGCCGCCATATACTGTGCGCTCTGGATCACTGCCTTTGTGATGTCATAGATATGTTCCGGATTCTGGGAATCATGGTATCGGCACAAGTCGCTGATATTTTCTATATAATTCTTATCCATACCATAGATTTCTTTCTCCACCGCTTCCCTCACATAATCCTGTGCATTTCCCGATTTCGCATGGAGCAGGGCAAGTATCTCTTTTTCATTCTCCTTATCCAGCCGCCATATCTCCGGTCTTTCCCTTCCGTTGGTATCAGAAATATCAAAGACATGGTCTACATAGGGACGGTAGCCATGGGAATCTATAATGGCAATCCCCTTACTTCCCCTGCGCACATATCTTCCTTTTTCCCGCCATTTGGCATAAGTCTCCACCATCTTGGCATCCGGTCTCTGGGCATAGAGCAGGCTGGCGTTCTCAAAGCCCATCTGGTAATGTACCGCTGAGAAATTTAAAAACCTGCTCCATGATGCTTCATCCTGAATGATCTTCGGCACAATCTCCCGGTAAATATCTTTTGTATAAATGATACCCTTCATCACTTCCCTCCTTCCTCTGCCTATGCTCTTGTATCTTCCTATAACCATGACGGTCTTCCGCACATGACGATCTTCCCTGTGGAGTAAACCGGACGGAATACCACATATCCCTTTGAAGAAGATGCATCCACAAGATAACCGTTCCCGGCATAGATTGCCACATGGGAGATATTTCTGTACCTGCCATTTCTGGTAAAGCTGTAGAAAATAAGGTCTCCCGGCTGGATATCCTCATAATCTATCTCACACCCCCTATCAGATAAGAGCTGCCCCTGTGATGCGGCAGTGTTGGAACCATGATAGGAAAGGGTAATGCCTGCCTCTTTATAGGAATAAAAAGTGAGGGAACTGCAATCATAATAATCGCCGCTGTCACGCTTTGCCTGACTGTAAGGTTTCCCAAGCCTTGCAAGGGCATTTTTAACTGCCTGTGAACCTACGTCACCGCCAAGGTTAAGGTTTTCTGCTTCCTCTGGTGTCAAACTCCCTGCTCCGGGGCTCCCATAACCGCCTGTAAGTCCTTCTATGTTTTCCAGTACCTCCGGCGACATCAGGTATCGTAAGATTTCCGTTTCTTCCTCTGTAAAAATCCCTGTGCTGATGATATCCTCGCTGGTAAGAAGTGTAATGCGTACTTCCTTTATTTTTATCTCCACTTCCTCTGTCCTTATGGTGACATTCCCATAAAAATCTTCTTCCTCGTAGGACTGTTCCACGATCTCTGTGCGGTATGCGATATCCAGAGAAGTCATTTCATCAAAAGTATCTTTTAATAACCGTCTGTTCTTTTCCGTCATTACCGTTGCGGTATCGCCAAATCCATGCTTCACCATATATACCATAAGGATATCCGCCATGTTGTCCGGCTCCCCGTCACCCTCATAGTCCTCATAAATAAGCTCCGTCTCATCCCCGCTTTCGGGATCGGCAAGCTCTTCCTGCACTTTTTCCCTGAAATCCTCCGTATACTCCGCAAGAACCTCCACCGCTCCCGGATCTTCTGTCAGTTTCGGGAGCAGGATGGAGAATGGGGAATTGAATAAGAGTGTGATAATAAGGACGATAATAAACGCTGGGATAAGGGCAGGGAGCAGGGCTGCACCTATGGAAAGAAGTGCATTTGTAGCTGCCACTTTTACTTTGCCGACTAACAAATCCTTTATCACTTTTAAAAGACTGTCTTTCTGTTCTTCCATCGATAATTTATCCGAAACGTAGGAGATCAGCCTGAAAGCGGCTGCCCTGTCCTTCCTTTTCCTGCTGTTGCTCCGGCTGTTATCCTTTTTTGTATCTTTATTTTTTCCTTTGTCCTTTTTGTTCTTTTTATCGTTCCTGCCCGCCTTGTCCTTCCTGCCAGAAATATTTCCGTCACGCTGACTGATGGAATCCCCAGCATTTCTTTTTTTGATATGGTTGGTGTTGGCATTATCTACAGGAATGTTATTCTGCATCTGTGATAAAGCAGATTCTCCCATACCCTGCGTTAGGGATGGCTGTGTTTCCATCCAGCAAGCCTCTGGTACTTTTACTGCTCCTGCGCTTTTTTCTGTATCTGCCCTTCTTCCTACATTTTCCCCTCCTGCTTCCGGGCGGCTGTATTTTTCTTTTCCTGACTTAAAAAATTTCTTTCTCTTATATTGGGAAATCTGTTCATCCCTTCTGTCAGATAAAGACTGTGCATACCCACCTCCATAAAGATTTTCTGACTTATCATCTGTAGGAAAATTCCCTGACACTTTTTCCTGCCGGGATTCTCTGGCACAATTATCCCTATGCGCTTTGAATATTCCTGCTGATTTTGGGTTCTGTACCTTTTCTTTTTTCCCTGTATGTTCCTTTAAGCTGAAACCATCTGCTCTCTTAATACTAAACGGTACATCTGATTTCCTGTGAAGGACTGGTTCTTTTGTCTTTATGGTATTTTCATGGTAAGCGGAAGGTTTCTGTATCCGCTGCCCCTGCTGATGTTCCCCATATGTAATAGATTCTGTCCGATATTCCTGTAACGGCCTTTTTACATGGAGATTTCCGAATACAGCCGGATTTCCATTTTTACTTCCATTACTGCCGCCCGCAGCGTTCCCATACTCCTGCTGATAGGATTCCACTGTATTGTCTGCCCCAAAATTCCCAATATTTCTGCTGGGATTGGATTCTCTCTGTGCCTGTATTCCTGTACCTGTCCCCGGAAGGTTCTTCTGCCGGACTGCATCCTGCTTTTCTTTCGGGGAGAAATTTGCAGTGCTTTCCGTATACTTTTTTCCCTGTCCTGCATAATGGATTTTCCTGTCTGCTTTCTGCCTGACTGTGAAATTCCTGTCTGTCCTCTTGATCCTCATAGGCTTCCCTGTCCATTCTCCTTATACCATTTCGCCATGAATGCGCTGCGATCAGGAAATGGAGGAAGGGGCGTTCCATACGGGCAGGCATTTAAGATATCCCTTCCTGTCTGCACATAAGAGAGGATCTCCCTGTAATACGCTGTGTTGGCAGGGAAATATCTGTCCTTCATTTCCGCACCTGCCTTTCCTTCCATCTTTCCGCAAAAAGACAATTCCCCTTCCGCAAGAGTTTCCAGACTACATAAGGCATTATGGAATTTCAGGTAATCACATAAACTTTGATACCCTGCTTTCCTGTCACCACTTTTTATGGCATTTTCAAGAAGCGTTAAAAATGATGCAGATTCTTTTATTGCAGGCAGTACACCGAATGATGCTTTCGCTTCCCCTTCCCGGAAAAAATCCACACGGTATAAAAGTTCCTTCCCGGCTGGTATCTTTTTCTCCGGCTGGATATCCGCCACTGGCAAAGGCAGTGCCTTAAGCAGCACTGCCTTGTCCTCTTCCTTATATACAAATGTAATGAGAGGGATGCCCTTCTTCCTCTCTGCCCCGGCAATCCTTATGTCTGATAAAAATTCCATCAGGGCTTTCTCAATGCTTTTCTTCATGGGCAGCCTCCCTTCTCTCTTCCTCAAAAGGGTTGGTGGAAAATAATTTATAGATAGGGCTGTCCTTGTCTACAGTAATATCCATGGGTATGACCATATTCCCATGTTTCAAGATCCCTGTCCCACTCTGCGCTCCCCGGACAAACTTAAGCTGCTCTGGGCTGATATTGATTACTTCCGATAACTTTTCAAGATCAGTGGGTGCCTGCCGCAAAAGTGCGACAAATTCAGAGTTGGCAAGCATGGTGGTAGCGGTATAATTCTGTAACATGTCAAGCACGTTCTGAGTAATGCCACTGCACAGACCGCCCAGCTTGCGCACTTTCTTCCATAAAGAGAACAGATATTTAGCAGAATACTCTTTATCAAGAAGTACATGGAATTCATCAATTATGAGCCATGTAGCCCTGCCCTTCTTTGCGTTCTCCATGATACGGTTGCCGATATTCTCCATCATAACAAGCATGGAGATAGCGGAAAGCTCCTTTCCCATATCCCGGATGCCATAGACCAAGAAACGGTTGTCAATATCAACATTCGTTTCATGGGCGAAAATGTTTAGTGATCCACCAATAAATAATTCCAGTGAAAGGGCAAGCTCCTTTGCCTCCATCTCCGGCTGTGACACAAGGATATCATAGTAGTCACGCAGCGTTTTCTGCTTCCATAAGGTCTTGATCTTTTCATTTTCCTGCCTGCCCCTGTTCCTCATGCATTCCTCTTTGATCTCCTGATAGAGCAGACGGACGCACCGGTCTATGATGGATTTCTGCCGGGAATTAAGAGCCTCGCCCATGCACTGTTCACAGATACCAAGCATGAATTCGCCTTTCTCTGCCACGATACCCTGAATATCAGATACATCTTCCGGCAGTGCCATGGGGTTAATGTAGTTCCCTGTATAGGTAGAGAGAACTACCACCTGACCGCCGAACCGCTTTGCAATATCAAAATACTCATGCTGGGGATCAATGACAATGATATCGTCATCCGTATTAAGAAATACATTCCCCATCTCCATCTTTGCAAAGAAGGATTTCCCCGAACCGGGTACTCCGAAGATAAATCCGTTACCATTGACCAGCCGCTTACGGTTGCCAAACAAAATGTTCCGGCTGACCTGATTTACACCGTAGTACGTGCCACCCTTCCCCGGAAGGTAAAGCTCCTGCACATTAAAAGGCATGAGTACCGCAAGGGACTGTGTCATAAGGGTACGCATGGTCTCCACCTGACGCACACCGATCGGCAAGGCTGTGTTCAACGCTTCCCTTTGTTTCAGATAATGCGCTTCTATCTGGCAGGAATTTCTTTTCCCGATAGTCACTAATGTTTCCTCTGTAGCTTCCAGTTCTTCCTTTGTGTCTGCCTTGATGATGATGGTCACTGCCACATAAAAGAGCCGCTGGTCATTCTCCCTCACATCATCCATGATCTCCTCGATCTGCTGTTTCTCTGTCCTTTTATTGTAGGAAATGTCGGAAGAGAAATCGTTGTTCTTGTTCCGCACCCTCTGCTGACGGATAATATCGCTCTCAATCCCCATATATTTCTTCTGCAAAGTACTTGTTGTCACATCCTTGGGAATCGGGGATACATCAATACTGATAATGGTATGCGCCGGGACAGTTGCAAGCTCCGTAAGGAAACGGTCTGATAAGGAACTTGGGTATTTCTTAATAAAAAGCGCCTTGGCAAACTTCTTTTCATCCTGCATATAGGTGGGGTAAAACTTTAACATACCGTTGCAGATATCATCCTTATAATCCCTGCATACCCTTACCGCCTCATCAAAATCGAAGGAAAAATTCTCTTCCTCACCCATACGGTAGAAATCGTGGAGAACACGCAGACGCTCCACTCCGTTTAAGGTGATAAGGCTGCTCCCAAACTCCCCGAAGCCTTTCTGCAACACCGCTTCAAGGCTGGCGAAAGCTGCCTTTGCTTCCTCATAATTTTTCCTGATGATGGAAACGGTCAGGTAACGCTCCTGCTCGATCCCCTGCTTCCCTTCCATGATCTTCTTCTCCATGATCTGGTTGTAGCAGTCACGCTCCGCATCATTACCGTCATTCTTTTTCTGGAATAATACTTTCTCACGCAGGGCTTTCATGTTACGGTTCTTGTTGTTGATGGTAATCTTGAACTCCACATCCATAGCGTTCAAAAACTTGCAGTAGCTTTCAAATATCCGCACCTGCTCCGCCTCACTGGTGGTATTGTAATTCACATCCGAAAACAGGTAGCTCTTGCTGTAGCGGTTGTTCGCCACTTCAAAGATACCATCCGGCGCAATCTTAAGAAGTTCTATGCACTCCTGCACGCTTTTCGGGGTTTTGTATAAAGGCTCCCCTGCCTTTTTGTAGATAGAAAATTTGTCCTGAAATAATCTCAATCTGTCTGCTCCTTCCTTTCTTATGGAAGGGATAGGGAAATTTATATCCCTATATGCAGAAAATCCCGGTAAGGGGCTTTCTGCACTCCCTTCCGGGTTTGATGATTGTTTGCTGTTTCCGTTTAGGCTGGTTTATGGACTATGAAATATTGGTTTATGCTTTCTTTTTAAAGAAACACCTTATCCTGCTTTTTATTTTTTCTGTCCGCATCCGCTTCCGTTCCTCTTTCAATTTCCTTACTGCCGCTTTCCTTTCCGCTTCTTCCCTTGCCCGGATCTCCGATACCATTTCCCGGTAGCCGCTGGATTTAAAGACAAGGGTTTTATTCCTGAAAATACTCTTCATGTACCGGATGAACACTTCCCTAAATCCCATGCCATTGTAGGAATAAAAACCGCACAATGCGATAGGAGCAACAACGGGGACTGCCACATAACAGCTAAAGGTCAGCCCTATCTTTTCATACAGTAAAAATACGATCAGGCATCCGCTTCCAAGGGCAAGGATGGAATACACAAGCTGCTTTGCAGTAAGCCCCATTGCCACGCTCTCCTGATATTTTTCTATGTCTTTGTTTATTTCGATAATCAATCTTCTCTCCTTCCTGCCGGGATGCGGTTATATTTTGTATGGTCTTACCGCTCCCCGGTCTTGTCCTGTTTTTATGTTCATATGCTTCTACAATCCCAATGCCCTGCTTGTAAGCGACTGCGCACCTTTGCAGGCTCCTACCGTTAAAGCTATGGTAAAGGTAATCTCACACAGGTAGATAAGTACCTGTGCCCAATCCGCATAGCCCCCTGTAAAGGACGGAAGCCCTGCGCTGATAAAAGCATTGCAGATCAGGATGGCTAATGCCATTGTTACCGCTTCCATCACAACTGACAGGAAATACTTAAAATACCGGACACAGGTACTGCTCATTGTCCGGTTTCCTGCAAGGGTGGAAAAGGCGATTGCCGCCAATGGCACGATCACCATAATCTTCAGGAAGCGGAAATATACTGTGTAGATAATGAAAATCCACATATCAGTATGATAAGTGAAAGTATCAATGACAGGATCAGGAACACGAGGCTGGTTGCAAAGCCCAAATTCTCTATAATCTCCGCTTCCCCTGCCCCGATACTTGCCTGTGCCATGGTGGTATTCCCAAGGTGGTTCACCATAGCCCCGATACTGCTGAAAAATGCTTTCAGGATCGTAAGGTTATTTGCCACAAGCCACTGCGCAATCCCAAGGCGTATCAGCATACGGAGCATTGCCTCTAAACGGAACTCGCTCTTGATATCCACACTCTCCGCACAGAATCCTATCACGAAAAACAATACCACAAGCCCGCTCCCCACACCTACAAACAAAGGCTGTAGATTTTCAACTACCGCCCATGGACCGCCGCCCTTGAAAGAGACCGGCGACTGCCCCAGCAGGGAGAACACAAGATTGATCTGGTTATTCCAGAATCCCAATACCATCTCAAGCAGGGCAAGGATATCATCCCCAAGTTTAAATATCTCCATAAATGTGCCCCCTTTTAGAATCCAAGGAAAGTCATCACTGCGGAAATGCCTGCCATAATAAGACCTGCCACGATCCCCTTAAGTGCGGAATTCATGGAAGAGGAATCCTGCTGCTGGTATGCCTGTGCGAATTCCATCACGTTCTTTGCAAGGATGATCACGCCCACTGCGCCGATAATGGCAAGTACAAGTGTCTTTAAGTTGTTTATGGGGGTTAAGACTTCTGATACTCCGGTTGCATGGACTGGCATAGTAAACATGGATGCGGCGGTAACAATGCCTGCCGCCATGGGAACGATATGCCTCTTTAATCTGCCTTTTCTGCTGAATGTGGTTACGGTTATATTTCTTCTTTTCATAATGATTGAATCCTTTCTTTATACAATAAATATCTGGTTATTGGTTGCTATGTTTTTAATGCTACATGGGCTGGCTGATTTTTTCTGCCTTATTTCAGGCTGGCTGGTTGTTACTTCTGTTATCGTTGGCTCTTATGGGCTGGTTTTCTTTCTATCTGAAATATGGTAACTGCTTATTTTATCTGTATCTTTTTACTTTTCTGCCTTTTCCGCTGATGCATTTCCAAGCCTTATCAGTTCTTCTGCGGTTATGGTAGTGATTATGACATTCCCATCTTCACCCGAATCCTCTTTCAAACGGTCAGCGGTCTCTTTGTCTATAACATCTATGTTCTTTTTCTTCTCCGGATGGTGGATATACCATTTTCCTTCCCCATCACCGCTCCGTTTAAACATAGGATGCTTGAAAGTGTTAAACTTAAAATCTATGACAGGATCACAGCCCCGGATCAGGACAATGCACTTCTTATTGTCCAGCTTCCTTACTTCGTCCGGTGTCATAAGTTCACGTCCAAGGACATCGTAATTTCTGCTGGAACTGCCACGCTTCCCTAACGTTTCCCCGCTGCTCCGCTTGTCTATAGTACTTTTCCCTAATAATTCGCTGATAAATTTATGGCTTGACTGCTCATTACCGCCAAGATATACAAGAGTATCGGCATTGCCGGGGATGGTCTCCCATCCGTCCTTGAACAGTTCTTTTATCTGTGCGATATTCTGCACCACAATAACATTAGAGATTTCCCTGCTCCGCATGGTACTGAGGAAATTCAGGTAAGAATCGGGCAGGGGTGTGTTGTAAAATTCATCCAAGTACATGCTTACATGAATGGGAAGCCTGCCTCCATACTTCGTGTCTGCCTGAAAATATAATTCCTGCATCAACTGTTCATAAAGCATCCCTATTAAAAATGCATAGGATTTATCGGAATCCGGCGTGACAATGAATAAAGCTGTCTTTGTCCTTTTGTCACTGTTCTTCCCTGTACCCAATTCCCCGAAATGAAGCTCATCTGTTTCCAGAAGTTCCTTTATGGATTCATTTTCAAGAAAAGCAAGCCTTGCGTTTACGCTGATGATAATACTTTTTACGGTATTGTCCGCACCATCCATGACCTTCCTGTACTGACGCACTGCCGGGTGGTCTTCCCCTAAAGGGCTGGTTCTTGCAAGCAGTTCAAAGCGGCGGTCTAACCTGCTGGGTTCGTCCTTTTCCCTTTTTGCTTCTGCCAAAAGTTCCAGTACGGACACGATATTTTTCCTTCCCGGCGGCATTTCCATCCATACATAGTAGAATAGTGCCTGCAAGAAAAGGCTTTCGGACTTCTCCCAAAACGGATCACTGCTGCTGCTCTTTTTCG
>CAYOED010000093.1:0-11780 GCA_964402925.1 uncultured Lachnospiraceae bacterium
AGAGGTAAGAAAACCCAGTAAAATCAACGGGTTTAGGCATTTAGCAAATGCCTAAGAGTATCAGGTGGAAGGAGAGTATGACGAATACTGGAGTGAATATTTCGGTATGATTGCCTATAATAGCAAGGGATGTTCGCCTATAAGCAATCTGCTCAGCGCAAAAGATCTGGCACGTATGCTTCCCTATGAGAAAGCTTCGTACAGCAATGAGGAAAGTTTCTATGACATTGAAGGAGTATCGGATCTGCCGGCAGTTATGTGCGTGACTATGTGCGATGGCAGCACTGCCCAGAAGGTACTTGAGTATGATCTGGGAAGCATCCGGAAAGAAGAGGAAAATAACTTTTTCTATATCACGGCAAAGGCAGCTAAAACACCGTTTACAGAAGAACTTCTGGTGTCAAATGTGAAATGGGATATGCTGGATGCGGATTTAGAGGCTGTCATGGAGCGGCAGGAAAAGCTGAAAAACAAGGGCGGAAACGTGACACCGTCCCTTACTGTGGAGGAGGAAGTACAGCCTCCGGTAAATGAGAGTCCTTCCGCCAGTGCAAGCCCGTCTGCAAATGAAAGTTCGTCTGCAAATGAGGGAAAAGAGAATGAAACGGAAAAGACGGAAGATGGAAACGGGACAATCGTTCATATCACTGCAAACTCTGCTTTGAGCGAATACATGGCGATTCATATGCTGGAAACCAAGAGTGTGATTGACCTTTCCGATTTTCCGGAAGCAGCCGACACGCAGATGGTAATCGATGCTTTTTTTGAGGCACAATACCAGAATCCTCTGATTCTTGGCGTGCAGGGCGGGAGTGTAGACACAGAAGAGAGAATCTTGTATGTTGATTATGATTTTGACCGTGAAAAGACGGCAGAAAAACAGCAGGAAATCATGGAGCGTATCAGTGAAATCAATGATGAGATTCTGTCGGATGATATGAGCGATTTTGAAAAAGAAATGGCAATCAACACGTATCTGTGTGAAAATGCCCAGTATGATGACGCAGCTTTAGAAAATGCGGAGAAATATAATTTTACCCAAGTGGATGAAGATTTTTATGATTCTTTTACTGCCTACGGAATTCTGGTGGACGGTGTGGGGGTATGCGCCAGTTATTCCGCAGCCTTTAAACTCCTTGCTGATGAGGCGGGACTTGACAGCATCGTTGTGACCGGTTATCTTGAGGGCAGTGTGCCTCATGCATGGAATAAGGTGAAAATCGAGGATGAATGGTATATCGTGGATGCCACCAACAATGACAATGATGTCATTGATAATGCTTTGCTTAATCTTTCTGATGCGGCTGCATATGGAACCCTTGTGGAAAACGACAATTTTGTTATGGACGGAAACCGGTACCATTATATGGCATATGAAGATGAACTGGAATATTATCATGCCACGGACAGGTATTTTTCTAGGGAGGAGATTGCGGATCAGCTGGCGGATCAGTTGATTACAGATGGAATAGCCATCCTGCGGACAGAATATGATATTGACGATGATGCTTTTTATGACATTGCCCAGCAGGCAGCCGATAAAGCGCAGAAAAACATAAGTGGGTATTACTGGATGGGGGTTATTCGTCTGGAAGAATAATCAGAAAATATGATATTATTTCAAATATGCCCCGGGATTTCCCGGGGCTTTCAAATTTCTGCTTGATTTTTACTATATGGTTTAGTATAGTAGAGAAGTACTTAAATGGAGGTATGAAAAATGGCAGAATTTGTAAACGTAGCAGTTGACGCCATGGGTGGAGATAATGCGCCTGTTGAAATTGTAAAAGGTGCCATAGATGCAGTAAATGAGAACAGTCATGTGAAGGTCTATCTGACAGGTCAGGAAGAACTGATTAACCGGGAACTTGCAAAGTATACGTATCAAAAGGAGCAGGTGGAAGTCGTAAATGCATCTGAAGTGATTGAAACTGCAGAGCCGCCGGTTATGGCAATCCGCAAAAAGAAGGATTCCTCCATTGTAAAGGCATTTTATCTTGTAAAAGACGGAACCTGTGATGCCTACGTTTCAGCAGGAAGCACGGGTGCCACTTTAGTGGGAGGTCAGGTGATCGTAGGAAGGATCAAAGGAGTGGAAAGACCGCCCCTTGCACCGCTTATTCCTACCGAAAAGGGCTGTGCGTTGCTGATTGACTGCGGCGCGAATGTAGATGCAAGACCGTCCCATCTGGTGCAGTTTGCCAAAATGGGCTCTGTATACATGGAAAGTGTCATGGGGGTAAAGAACCCGAGAGTTGGGATTGTGAACATTGGAGCGGAGGAAGAAAAAGGAAATGCCCTTGTCAAAGAAACCTATCCGCTTTTGAAGAACTGTCCTGATATCCATTTTGCAGGGAGCATTGAAGCAAGGGATATTCCTGCCGGTTATGCTGATGTGATCGTATGCGAAGCTTTTGTAGGAAATGTCATACTAAAAATGTATGAAGGAGTAGGGGGCACGCTGATCAAGAAAGTGAAAGAAGGAATGATGACCTCGCTTCGAAGCAAAATAGGCGCCCTGCTGGTTAAGCCGGCACTGAAAAACACATTAAAAGCGTTTGACTTAGAACAGTACGGCGGTGCACCGATGCTGGGACTTAATGGTCTTGTGGTTAAGACTCATGGAAGTTCCAAGGCTGTTGAAATCAAAAATTCTATTCTGCAATGTATCACCTTTACAGAACAGAATATTAATCAAAAAATAAAAGAAAAAATCACAATGGAAGAAAATTAGAAAGGAAATTGAACAATGGAATTTGAAAAGTTAAAACAAGTAATTGCTGACGTACTCAACGTTGACCCTGAAGAAATCACGATGGAGACCACTTTTGTAGATGATCTGGGAGCTGATTCTTTAGATGTTTTCCAGATTATCATGGGAATAGAGGAAGAATTTGATATTGAAATTCCGGCTGAAAGTGCAGAAAAAATAACAACTGTGGAAGAAGCAGTAAATATGATTAAAAATGCAATGAACTAAAAAGCCCGATATGGGCTTTTTTGTCCGAAAGGGTGAAATATGTATAGACAGGAAGAATTGAAGAAATTGGAAGGAAAAATAGGTTATGAGTTTAAGAACAAAAAACTGCTCTTGCAGGCCTTGACCCATAGCTCTTTTTCTAATGAACAGAAAATCAACAAATTTAAAGATTACGAAAGACTGGAGTTTTTGGGAGATGCGGTTTTAGAACTGCTCTCCAGCCAGTTCTTTTTTGAAACTTATCCGGAAATGTCGGAGGGAGAAATGACACGGCTTCGTTCTTCCATGGTCTGTGAACCGGCGCTTGCTTTTTGTGCCAGAGAATTGTCGCTTGGTGATTATATTCTGCTTGGAAAGGGCGAAGAGGCAACCGGAGGCAGGAAGAGGGATTCCATTATTTCAGATGTGATGGAAGCTGTGATAGGCGCTGTCTATTTAGACGGCGGAATCAAAGAGGCAGATAAATTCATCAAAAAGTATATTCTTTCCGACTTGGAAAATAAGCAGCTTTTTTATGACAGTAAAACGTTGCTTCAGGAAAAAATGCAGAAGCAGGGCAGGAATATTACCTATGAACTGGTAAGTGAAACAGGACCGGATCATGACAAAATCTTTACTGTGGAGATCAGAATTGACGGTGAAGCAGCAGGCAGAGGTCAGGGGCGGAATAAAAAATCTGCACAACAGCAGGCAGCCTATCAGGTGTTGCTTGCCGAGATGCCGGAAAAGTAGGTGTTATATGTATTTAAAAAGTATTGAGATTCATGGATTTAAATCCTTTGCAAATAAACTGGTGTTCAAGTTTCATAATGGCATTACGGGTATCGTTGGACCTAACGGCAGCGGCAAGAGCAATGTCGCTGATGCTGTCCGTTGGGTACTGGGAGAACAAAGAATCAAGCAGCTTCGCGGGGCGTCCATGCAGGACGTCATTTTTTCGGGAACAGAAATGCGCAAGCCTTTAGGGTACGCTTATGTGGCAATCACATTGGACAATTCGGATCATCAGCTTGCCATTGATTTTGATGAAGTGACTGTGGCAAGAAGGATCTATCGTTCCGGCGAAAGCGAATATCTCTTAAATGGTGCGCCTTGCAGACTAAAAGATGTTAATGAGTTGTTTTATGACACGGGTATCGGAAAAGAAGGGTATTCTATTATTGGACAGGGACAGATTGATAAGATTTTAAGCGGAAAACCGGAGGAGAGAAGAGAACTTTTTGATGAGGCTGCCGGTATCGTAAAGTTTAAAAAGCGTAAAGTGGCTGCCCAGAAAAAACTGGAAGATGAAAAGCAGAATCTGGTCCGTGTCAACGATATTCTCTCAGAGCTTGAAAAGCAGACAGGCCCTTTGGAAAAGCAGTCAGAAACTGCAAAAGTCTATTTAAAGAAGAAAGAGGAATTAAAGACTCTGGATGTAAACATGTTTCTGCTGGAAAATGGTCATTTACAGGAACAGCTGAAAGATGCCAACGAGAAATTTGAAATTGCCAGCAGTGATCTGGAACAGACCACACAGCAATACGAAAAGATCAAAGATGAGTATGAACAGATTCAGGGACAGATTGAAATGCTGGATGAAGCCATTTTGGCTGAACGTACTTCTTTATCTGATACCAGCATGCTCCGCGGCAAGCTGGAAGGCGAGATCAATGTGCTGCGGGAGCAGATCAAGTCAGCAAAGAGCAATGAGGAGCACTTTACATCCCGAAAAGAAACCGTCACGAAGGAGATGGAGGAAAAGCTAAAGGGGAAGGAAACAATTCTTGCTGATAAGAAGGTCATCGATGAGCAGGTTGCTGAGATTGAGAATGCAAGGAATGAAGCAAGAGAAAAACTGCTTGCCGTCCAAAGCAGGATAGAGGGCCTTAACAATGATATTGAATCCGGAAAGAATACGATTATAGAGGCTTTGAATTCAAGGGCGACCATAAAATCAAAGCTGGGACGTTATGACACCATGACGGAGCAGATCAATATCAGGAAGGCGGAGCTTACATCAAGGATCCTCCGCATTAAGTCAGATGAGGCGGCGCAGGAAGAGGTCATTAAAAACCTGCAGGAAGAATTTGAACGTATCAACAATGATATCCATGCTTTAAATGATTCCCAGGAACAGAAGGAAGAAAAACTGGCTCTTATCAGGGAAGAACTTGCGGGAAAAGATCAAAAGCTGCGGGATACCCAGGTAAGCTATCATCAGGAAAAATCTAAGCTGGAAGCCCTCACCAATCTGACGGAACGCTATGAAGGATATGGCGGTAGTGTTAAGAAGGTGATGGAATGTAAGGAACGTGAAAAAGGAATCATCGGTGTTGTGGCAGACATCATAAAGGTAGATAAAAAGTATGAGACCGCCATAGAAACGGCGCTGGGCGGCAACATTCAAAATATTGTCACCGATGATGAGGAAACAGCCAAAAGAATGATTGCGTTTCTGAAACAGACGAAAGCCGGACGGGCGACATTCCTGCCCCTTACCAGTATTACCAGACCACAGGAGTTTAAAAACCAGGATGCGCTGAAGGAAAAAGGCGTTATCGGCATGGCGGATGAACTTGTCTCCATAGAGGACAGGTATAGGAATGTGGCGAAAGCCATGCTGGGCAGAATCGTGGTAGTCGATCATGTGGACCATGCTGTAAAGATTGCCAGAAAATTCGATTATGGAATCCGTATGGTAACCCTTGAAGGGGAACTCCTGGTGCCCGGCGGTGCAATCAGCGGCGGTGCTTTTAAAAATAACAGTAATCTTCTTGGCCGGAGAAGAGAGATGGAAGAGTTGGAAGGCAAAGTCAAAAAGTATCTGATGGAGATCGACACTCTTTTAAATGAAATCGAGCAGACAAAGGAAGAGCGAAATAAGCTCCGTTTAAGTCTGGAAGAGGACAAGGCCTCGCTGCAGAAGAAGTTCATTGAACAAAATACAGCGAGATTAAATGTAATCAAAGCTCAGGAGCGAAAGGACGAAGCTTCAGAAGGCTCCATGGAACTTAAGGCGGAAGAGAGGGAGATTGAAAACCAGATCAAGGAAATCCGGTCAAATAAGCAGGAAATTCAAAAAGAACTGGAGGATTCCGAACTTTTAGAGAAAAAGGTGGAACAGCAGATCAGAAAATTCCAGGTGGAACTGGAGGAGGCGCGGAAGGAAGAATCCGAGCAGTCAGCCCATGTTTCAGAATGGGATGTGGAGGTGGAAAAAATGCTCCAACAGCAGGATTTCCATCAACAGAATGTGAACCGTATTGACGGCGAGATCGACCGCTTTGCAAAAGAACTGGAGGAAATCAATGAGGGTCTTAAGCAAAGCAGCGAGGATACAGAAAAGAAGCAAAACGACATAGCGTCCATAGAGGAAACGATTGCCGCCTCTCACACCACTCAGGGAGATACGGAAAAGAAACTTAAGGAAGATGTGGAGAAGAAGGAACAGCTTTCCTTAAAACAGAAGAATTTCTTTACGGACAGAGAAGCGCTGGCTGAGAAGATGACGGGGCTGGATAAGGAAGTATACCGGCTAAATTCCCAGAAAGAAAAATTTCAGGAGGCGCTGGAAAACCAAATTAATTATATGTGGGACGAATATGAGATCACCCTTTCAGATGCCGCATCTCTTAGAAATGAAGAGATGACTGACCGCTCTGCCATGAAGAAGGAAATCGCTTCTTTGAAAGACCAGATCAGAAAGCTGGGTGATGTCAATGTCAATGCCATTGAAGATTATAAGAACCTGATGGAGCGGTATGTGTTCCTAAAAACACAGCACGATGATCTTGTAGAGGCGGAAAAGACGCTGGAGGGGATTATCGTAGAGCTGGATACCGCTATGCGCAATCAGTTCAACGAAAAATTTGCCGAAATTGGAAGAGAATTTGATAAAGTATTCAAGGAATTATTCGGAGGCGGAAAGGGAACGCTGGAACTTATGGAGGATGAGGATATCCTGGAGGCAGGTATCCGTATCATAGCGCAGCCTCCGGGAAAGAAGCTGCAGAATATGATGCAGCTCTCCGGTGGTGAAAAGGCGCTCACGGCAATTGCACTTTTGTTTGCCATCCAGAATCTGAAGCCTTCTCCGTTCTGTCTTTTGGATGAGATCGAGGCGGCACTGGATGAAAACAATGTTGCCCGGTTTGCAAAATATTTACATAAGCTTACAAAAAACACACAATTTATTGTAATTACGCACAGACGCGGTACGATGGAAAAGGCTGATAGATTGTATGGTATTACCATGCAGGAAAAGGGTGTCTCTACACTGGTAAGTGTAAATCTGATTGATAAGGAGCTGGATGACTGATGGCAGGATTTTTCAGTAGACTAAAAGAGGGCTTAAGTAAAACGAGAAGCAACATTGTTCAGGGGATTGACTCTGTTTTCAGCGGATTTTCTTCCATTGACGAAGATTTCTATGAAGAACTGGAAGAGATACTGATCATGGGGGATATCGGTGTAAATGCCACAAGCGATATTCTGGATAGATTAAGGAGACAGGTAAAAGAAAACCATATCAAGGAACCGGCAGCGTGTAAGTCATTCCTGATCGAGAGCATTAAAGAGCAGATGAAGGTGGAGGAGACTGCCTATGAGTTTGAGCAGAAACAGTCAATTGTGCTGATCATTGGTGTAAACGGAGTAGGGAAAACAACTTCTGTAGGCAAACTGGCAGGCATTTTGAAAAGCCAGGGCAGAAAAGTACTGATTGCAGCAGCGGATACGTATAGGGCGGCAGCATGCGAACAGCTTACCGAATGGGCAAATCGTGCCGGTGTGGACATTATCACAGGCGCCCAGGGCGCTGATCCATCCAGCGTGGTCTATGATGCGGTGAATGCAGCAAAGGCAAGGCATACGGATGTGCTGATCTGTGATACGGCAGGGCGGCTCCATAACAAAAAGAATCTGATGGAAGAATTAAAAAAGATGAATCGGATCATCGACAGGGAGTTCCCTAACGTGCATCGGGAAAACCTGATTGTGTTAGATGGAACCACCGGTCAGAATGCTTTAAATCAGGCAAAAGAATTTGGAGAAACAGCAAATCTTACAGGGATTATCCTGACGAAAATGGACGGGACCTCTAAAGGCGGTATTGCGGTTGCAATTCAGTCGGAGCTAAATATACCGGTTAAATATATTGGAGTAGGCGAAAAATTGGATGATTTGCAGAAGTTTGATTCAGAACAGTTTGTAAATGCATTGTTTGATGTAGGTGAACAGACGTCACAGGAGGATTGATTACCATGGAAGAGAAAATGCTGACCTTAGAAAAGTTTGAAGAGGCATCTGAAACTGTCAGAAAAGTGACCCAGGAAACAAAGCTGGTGTACAGTGATTTTTATAGTGCGCAGACCGGAAATAAAGTTTATTTAAAGCCTGAAAACATGCAGTTTACAGGTGCATATAAGTTACGAGGCGCTTATTATAAGCTGAGTACACTTTCAAAAGAAGAGAGAGAGAAAGGTCTGATTACTGCTTCCGCAGGCAATCATGCGCAGGGAGTTGCTTATGCGGCAAAATGTTATGGTGTCAAAGCGGTCATTGTCATGCCCACCACGACCCCTCTGATCAAAGTAAACAGAACTAAAAGCTACGGCGCAGAGGTGGTTCTTTTCGGCGACGTCTACGATGAGGCGTGTGAGCATGCTTATGAACTTGCCAAGGAAAATGGATATACATTCATTCATCCTTTTGACGATCCGGCAGTTGCAACCGGACAGGGCACCATCGCCATGGAAATCTTCAAAGAACTTCCGCTGGTAGATTATATTCTGGTGCCGGTGGGCGGCGGCGGTCTTGCCACAGGTGTGTCTACGCTTGCCAAGCTCTTAAATCCCAAGATTAAAGTAATCGGAGTGGAACCGGAAGGGGCAAGCTGCTTAAAGGCATCCATTAAGGCAGGTAAGGTGGTTACGTTGGATCATGTCAGCACCATTGCCGACGGTACTGCGGTGAAGACACCGGGAGAAAAGATATTCCCTTATCTATGCAAAAATCTGGACGATATCATTACAATACCGGATGAAGAACTGGTAGTAGCGTTCCTGGATATGGTTGAAAATCACAAGATGGTGGTTGAAAATTCCGGTCTTTTGACGGTGGCGGCGTTAAAGCACCTGGACATAAAAAAGAAAAAAGTAGTGTCCATCTTAAGCGGCGGAAACATGGATGTAATCACAATGTCTTCCGTGGTACAGCAGGGACTTATTATGAGAGACCGTATCTTTACGGTGTCTGTGCTCCTTCCCGACAAGCCGGGAGAATTAAGCCATGTGGCAGATGTGATTGCAAAGCAAAACGGAAACGTCATTAAGCTTGAGCATAATCAGTTCGTATCCATCAATAGAAATGCCGCTGTGGAACTGCGCATTACCCTTGAAGCATTTGGAACGGAACATAAACATCAGATCATGCAGGCGCTTGAACAGAACGGATATCAGCCGAAGCAAGTCAGAACGAACATTTAAGCTGTTATTTGTATTTTTCATAGAAAAACCGTATACTATAAAGTGTACGGTTTTTTTAACATAAGAATGTCTGGCAAAGCCTGACATCCGCTGTTTAATATTACTTATGGGAAGGGGAGAAAACACATGCAGTTCGCAAAATTATTGAAAAAGTATGTTGTAATCACTGCTGCGGCGATTTTATTTGGGGCGGGTATCAGTCTTTTTATCGATCCGAACAATCTTGCACCCGGCGGGGTGTCCGGCCTTTCCATTATTTTAAGCCGTCTTCTTCCGATAGAGACAGGCACTTTGTTTTTGCTTCTCAATATTCCCATTATAGGGCTTGGAATATGGAAATTCGGATGGAAGTTTATTCTTTCCACATTGTATGCGATTTTTGTATCCTCCACTGCCACCAATTTCTTTCAGCAGATACAGCCCCTGACCAGGGAGCCGCTTTTGGGGGCAGTATTTGGCGGTGTGCTTGTGGCGCTGGGGCTTGGATATGTACTCAGGTCGGGGGCGACTACGGGAGGAACCGATATTATAGTAAAGTGTTTGAAACTAAAGAAGCCCCACTTGAAAACAGGAACGATTTTTCTGGTAATTGACTCGATTATCATAGGAATCGGCGGTATTGTGTTTGGGAATATCGACACCGTTCTTTACAGTGCAATATCGGCTGTGACAACATCACAGATGCTGGATCTTGTCCTGTACGGAAGAGATGAGGCGAAGATGATCTATATCATCAGCAATGTGCCGACTCTCATCACAGAACGGCTCTTAAAGGAATTGAATATTGGCGTGACCTATCTTTCCGGAACCGGAGCATACAAAAAGGAGGATAAGCAGGTCATATTCTGTGTGGTTAAAAAGCAGAATGCTTATAAGGTGGAAGAAATCGTAAAGCAGGAGGATGAGCACGCATTTATGATCATATCCAGCGCAACAGAGATTTATGGGGAGGGATATAAAAGTTATTTTGGAGAGAAATTGTAGGAATATTGGAGCAAAAGGCCGGGCTGTAACAGAATGATGAAAATGGAGGGATAAACAATTGAAAATCATTTGATTTCATAATATACTTATTTGGTAAACGGAGCAATGATTTAATCGGAAAGGTTCAGAAGAGAAGATGAATAGGACAGCAAAAAGAAACAAAAGAAAGCAGCAGATTGGTCTGATTACCAATATTATTTTTAGTTTGATTACACTGACGGCACTGACGGGATGCATCGTTCTGGTTTTGCAGAATTACAGTTTAAGAAACGAAAGTCAGGAAGTGGTAAGCAGACTTAAGGAAATGGAAGATGTACAGGAAGAGTACATTTATACACAGGCTGACTTAGACTCCTATACCAGAGAAGCGGTCCTTACGGCGGAGAAGAAAGAACGGGAAAATACTTTAAATGAGTTAAAGCAGATGATGAGTGCAGGAGATAGCACGGTATCTGTTCTGCGAACACTTTTCTCTGGGGATGTGGTGGTCTTTTCAGACGGGGCATACTCCTTTTTCCCAATAGAAGAGAACTTGAAGAAGCATGATTATGTGTATGAACATTTTATCGCTCAGGATGACAATGAAATTGTTTATACAGATGATGCCGGTGCGGTCCTTTCAGCAAAGGGGATTGACGTGTCAAAGCATCAGGGAGATATTGACTGGCGGAAGGTCTCACAAGATGATGTTTCTTATGCCTTTATCCGGGCAGGTTTCAGGGGAAACACGGAAGGAAAGCTGGTGGAGGATGAGTTTTTTGCAGATAATATGGAAGGAGCTGCCGACTATGGCATTCAGACAGGGGTTTATTTTTACACCCAGGCTCTGACGGAGGAGGAAGCAATAGAAGAAGCAGAGTTCGTACTGGACTTAATTAAGCCTTATGATGTTACTTATCCGGTTGTATTGGATTTGGAGGAAACGGGCAGTGCTTCGGCAAGAACAGCCGATATGACGAAGGAAGAGTACACCAAAGCCGCCATTGCTTTTTGCGAGACAATCAAAGAAGCAGGATACACGCCTATGATTTATGGGAATCTAAAGACTTTTATGATCATGCTTGATATGGATCAGATTGAAGAGTATGATAAATGGTTTGCCTATTATGATACTTCCGTCTATTTCCCTTATGCGTTTGAAATCTGGCAATATTCTTCAAAGGGAAAAATATCGGGAATCAAAGGGGATGTGGATCTGAATGTAGGTATGAAGGATTATGCAAAGGACAGTGAATAAGGAAGATGGAAGAAATCCGTGCCACAAATTGATCTGGTTTATTTCGGGCAAGGTATGAGTCCGCACAGGACAGGTAAATATACCAACGTCGTCGCGCTCCCGCTCCATAAAA
>CAYOED010000094.1:0-11628 GCA_964402925.1 uncultured Lachnospiraceae bacterium
TGATCTATTGGGGAGGGTGGGCGGTGTCAAGCATTTTCGGCTAGGACTAAAATGCTTGACACCGCACGCACTCCCCAATACAATCCAAGAGGCGAAAAGTATCTGGAAGCGAGAGAAATGCTATCGTAATGGGAAATTTGATTTCTGGCAGAAGAGAAAATGCTATCGGGAAAGGAGTTTTGCTATCCACGAAAAATGGCAAAAATGGGTTGCTATCGGGCAAATGAATTTGAAATCTGGAAAATGTGGAAATGCAATCGGCAGACAAAATTTGATATTCAGCATTTCATTTTTGCAATCCCGGCGTAAGAAATGATATCTAAGTAGGAAATATGGGGGTTCGGGGTACTCCCCGACAAGATTTAGCATTTCGTGCCCACGAAATGCGTATCTTGCGGCGTTCCATAGAACGCCCTCTTCCCCGAAAAGAAAGGAATGGCACATGGCAAGACCAAAAGGCGAAAACACGCTTCGGAAACACTTTAAACTGACAGAAGAAACCGCAAGAATCCTAGCGGAGCGTTCAAAAGCTGAAAATATGAATAAATCAGAATACATTCGCTATCTGCTTCTGAACCAGTCAGAGCATCCAAGGAGCAGGGAATTAGAACTGGAAGTTATGCGGCTGCGGAATGAGATAAATAAGATTGGTGTGAATATTAATCAAATAGTTAAAGGTTGTAATTCCCACTTGTATAAGGAAGAAGATAAAGGACAGTTAAAAAAGTATTTGGAAGAGATAGTGCGCTTGCAAAAGATGATATCAGATAGCCTGTTCTCAGACTTGATATAACAAATATGATTTGGAGTAGATTATATCTTTATGCTATAATTTGGTAAGGAATAAATTATATTTGTACATTATTATATCAGGAGGCATATATGGCATCATTATTAAAGAATTTAAATTGGCTAGAAAGTTGGGAGACAAATAAAAAATATAATATCGAAATTGGGTTTGATAATCATGAGATGCTGAAAGGCTATATACCTGTAACAGAGTATCCAGCCCTTGAAGAATTTCCAGATGTAGATTTTTTCAACGAACTGAAAACATTTAAGCCAAGGCATTATGATTCGCAGGAAGTAATTTATGGTGAGGTAGTCTGTTACTTGAAAGATGAAAAATACCGAGTTGTTTATCATTACGATAATGGATGCTATATGATAATGGATGCTGATGATTCTGTCATAAAAAGATTGAAAATTTAAAGAAGACAGGAGCAGGAACATGGAGTTAATATTTTTATTTATAAATCAGACAGAGCAAGGATTTATAGAAGGACAAGGATTCAATTTCTCGCCAAATTATAAATTTGAAGTGGTAGTAGAGGGGGATACTTATGTTTTAAGACAAGATAAGTGTAATAAGAAAATTCCTAAATACTTTTTCGACGATACTGGATGTATTTCTAATGTTACAGCAATTGTTGGGGAAAATGGTTCTGGAAAGAGTACGTTGCTTCATGAATTGAGCCATTTATTTTTCAGTGTGCAAGATGTAGATCATGCGCCAGAATATAATGACTATTTCGCCGAAAAATATAAAAAAGAGATGCGTGCGGCAGTTTTTACTGAGAATGGAGAATTTGTTTGTTATCATAATATTGACCAATTTGAAAATAGGACAGGTATAAGAACTGTATCTCTATCTCAAAATCCGTTGATATCGCAACAAATGGTGCAGAATAATGAAGGATGTGAGAATATTAGTAAAATATATCTTACTAACAGCGCGTATTCGATAAAGAATAATTTATTTACAGATGAATGCATTGGTAGAATGTTTCTTAATGTGGATGCTTTGAATACGTTAAAGGACATATTTTATAAAGGCAATATTAAGAAGAATCAACGCGGTGCAGCGGGATATCATTCTTATATAGACTTATGCCGAAGTCAGAAAAAGACTAATGATTTTCAGCAGATTCTGGATGTTTTATATATTGGAGCTATGTATGAGAGGGAAGACAAGGGGATTTTATCGAAGAATCTTCATCCGAATCTATATGTATCTTTTCAGTTTTATACAAAAGTCATTCAGGATATATTAGATAAAACCAGAAGGCAGCGAGAAAAAGATGAAGGTAATAAGGACTTTTTGGTGGCAGCACATAATACTCTGAAATCCATCATAGGGGATTCATTTATTGAGATATTGAAAACGGATAGGATATGTATTGCTTATTGTAATCTGCTGTATGAAATCATAGCATATAACAGAGGGAATATTTTTGAAGATATTGATGTCATACATAGTCGGAGTGATTTAAAAGCAGATATTGAACATATTTTAAAGAACTATAGTAGTATACGGTCATTATTTGAAGGCGCATTTAATGAGATAAAGGAATTTGAGGAGTGCCTTTGTGATTGTTCACAGACAGAGTGCCTACTTCCAGTAAATGACCTAGGTTACGATTCAAAAATAGAAGTTAAATATGGAAGTGACAGTTATAAAAGGTTTTTAAAACTGGTGGAAAAATATACGATATATCAAGAGCATTCTTTTATATTGAAGTATATTTACATTGGAGGTCTACAGTTTTCATCAGGAGAAAGGGCATTGCTGAACTTTTTTTCATGGCTACATTTAGTACCATTCTTTAAATACATTTCGGATGATGTACAGGAGAGCCTGAAAGATAATGTGTTGCTTCTGATTGATGAAATAGATTTATATTGTCATCCCGGATGGCAGCAGAAAATGTTGTACTATTTGCTTGATGAGGCAAGAATGTTGTTTCGTGGTAAGAATGTGCAGATTATTTTTACTACCCATAGCCCTATCATATTGTCCGATATGCCTAAGAGCAATGTCATTTATCTTTCTAGGGATGAAGAAAATAATAAGTGCAGGGTTGACGAGCAAAAAAACCATGATGAAACCTTTGGGGCAAATATCTATAGACTATTCGATGATGCTTTCTTTTTGGAAGAACAGGGGCAGGTAGGGGAGTTTGCCAAAAGAAAAATAAAGAATTTAATAGACTTTCTAAAACCAGTTCAAGGAGATAACGGAAGGTTTACTTACCAACGTATTAACGAAAATATGACAGAATTGGAACAGGAAATTTCATTGATTGGTGAGCCTATTATCAAAGACAGGCTTTATACCATGCTTTATAAACATAAAATGGAAGTGGGATATGCTGGAGAAGATATAAGGGAAAAGATGATAAAGGTTTATGAAGAAAAAATAAAACAGTTGCGCAGTGGAGAAAGCAGATGATACCAATACATTTCAAGAATCCGGAAGTAAATACCGTTGAAAGTTTGTATTGTAAGTTGGGGCTTACCAAAAAAGGAAAAGGGAAGCAGGAAGATTTAAGGAAGAAACCGCAAGCGGTTGATGATTGGTGCAAAGCAAATCTTATAATTGATGGGAAGGCTTATTCATTTCCAGAAATAATAAAAGCAGACTTTAATACATTAACCCGTATCAGACAGGAGATAGATGTTAACAATCTTGCCATGCCTGATGATTTAAAGAATTATATGATCAATACACTATATGAAATCAGATTTCCCAGAAAAGAATTTGTAGATGCGCTGGAAGTAACGGTATGCCCATACTGCAATAGGAACTTTGTGAATTCTACTTTTGATAAAACCATGTGTGATCTGGATCATTTTTATGAAAAGAGTGAATATCCGGTTTTGGCAATTTCATTTTATAATTTAATTCCGGTTTGCCATTACTGCAATCATACTAAAAGTACAAACAAAATTACATATTCCTCCCATGATGGTAGGTTTAAAACAGATGAAATGCTGGCTTTTGACTTCCATATAAGAGGAATGGATTTTTTATATGATAAACAGCAGTTGGGAATTGAAATATATGATGCAAAAGAAATAGAGAGCAATATAGATATTTTGAAATTGAGGGAATTATATCAGATTCATACTGATGTAGTGCAGGAATGTATAAAAAAGGCAATGATGTTTGAACCGGGGTATCTTAATTATCTGGCGAGTGAATATAAAGATTTGTTTGCAACTAAAGAGGAATTGTATCGGATTGTCTTTGGAAATTATTATGAAGAGGAAGAATATGGTAAAAGACCATTATCCAAGATGACAACGGATATTTTGAGGGATTTAATGCTGTTATGCTATTCAATGGATTTGCGGGATATGTCAGATTGATAAAGCACAAAGAATAATTATTGTAAACACGAAGCTGTGTTTTAAGAAATGAGGTAAATTTAGTGGTAGGCATTGTGGAAATCGATGTTCATGGTAAAAATGTAGAAGAGGCAATTAGAGAAATAAAGAAACAACTGGATCATGCAATGACAGGAACTTACAGAATCCGTATCATCCATGGTTATCATGGTGGTACAAGAATCCGAGATAGTATATGGGATGAATTTGGCTATGGGAGAGAAGCTAAAGTAATACGGATTACTATGGGAGAAAATCAGGGAATTACGGAATTGGTATTACGAGAGTTTTAAAGAGGGCAGTGTTGTAGAGGAAATAGAACTGCCGCAAAAATAAATTGGTGGTGATATGCTTATGAAAAATATACTTATTATACAGGGAGGCAGCAGACCAAAAGGAAATACCGCATAGTTAGTGGAACATTTTATCAAAGGGCCAGAAGAGGCAGGACATAAAGTAGAATTAATATCCCTTTTGAAAAATGAAGTCAAAGGTTGCCTTGGCTGTAATGTCTGTCGGTATGGAAAACCATGTATCCAGAATGATTCTTTTAATGAAATCATTCCTAAAATTATAAAAGCGGATTGTATTGTCTTTGCATTACCATTATACTTTTGGAATGTTTCAGCTAGAATAAAGGCATTTATTAGTGGTTCTGCTGTATTGCTGAGGAAGATACTGCTCCGCCATTTGGAAGGTATGAGGGGTATCCAGTCAAGGACTGTGCTTTGCTTATGACTTCTGCAGACAACTTTTTCTGGACGTTTGAATAGGCGGTTTCCTATTGTCAATTTACATTGGTCAATTACATAGGCTTCCATGATAAAGGGATGCTCCTTGCCGGAGGTTGTGGCGATACGAATGGCAGACCGCAGATAGATAAAACTGACTATTTGATCCGGGCATATGAATTTGGGAAGAAAATATATTAGAGTGACAAGTAAAAACATAAGTTAGAATGGTTGAAAACAGCTTATATTTATTTAAATATATTTGTATTATGGGAGGAATGGACATGTCAAATATTACTGGTGATGATGTAAAAACCTATTTGAAGAAAGGTGGAAAATTTGCAGGAGAAATAGCATTAGAAATATTGGGAGAAAGCATAAATCAAGCAGGTGCGAGAGCATTTTCAGATGCAATCGAAATAGGGATTAAAAATACAATTATGGCACTTCTTGATACTGATGTTAGTGATGATGAAATCATTCGAGTTTTAAATAAGCATTGGGGGATTAATCAAAATGAAGCTGAAAAACGTATTGTATTTGAAAAAGGTTCTTTAGCGATTGATGAACTAAAACGTTACTTGAAATTACAGGGGCTTTCGGATGATGAGATTCATCAATTTATGTTATCTAATGGTGCATCAACAAAAATAAGACATAATTCTAATTTGTGGAAATTATGGCATACGCCTGATAGATTAATGAAAGAAATTCAAGGTTTGGAATAGTTAATTTTCATTTTATTTGGCTGGAAAATCGAAAATTGGAGGATATCAGAAATGAGTATAAGTAAAAGCTTACTTTTAATAAAGCAGGAGTTTGATGGCAAAATTATTATAGAAGAGGATATAGAGAATCAGCCTAAAGGCAATAGAGGTATTTATGGATTATTTATAAAGAGAGATGAAAAAGAAGTATGTGCATATATTGGAAGATCCGAAATTGTTAGTTCAAGAATAACCAACCATTTATATAAAATAATAGACGGAAATCATGCTGTTACCAAATTGAATAGGGCTTTTCTTGATGAAGAAACTATAATTATTTGTAGATTTGTGGAGCCGGTGGAATATCAGTTTGATGATTACTACAAGGATGCACAGCGCCTTGCAAGTCGTGAATGCTATTGGATTGATTATTACCAAGAGAGAGATCAATGCATCGAACAAGTCCCAGAGGGTAAGCGTCCTGATAAAAAATGGTGGGATAAAGAAGCTGAGAAAAGGAAGTCAGCTCAAAATGAGTAAATTAATTCATGTTTACTGAACACCTATTCGAATTGTGTTTTTGGTGAGAGTAAATTATAATTTTGGTTATAAATTGGAGGAAAAGGCATGAAAGAAATAATCAATGTTACAGAATATGCACAAATGATCACAGAGGCATTGCCAAGGGGCATTCTGCTCAACACAAAAGATACAAAGTTCAACAGCATGGTCATAGGCTGGGCGGTCTGGGAACGGTATGGGGGAAACCTGTGTTTACGGTATATGTACGGGAACACCGCTATACGAAAGCACAGATTGATACAACGGGAGAATTTACAGTCAGTGTTCCGTTAGATAAACCAATTCCTCTTATATCGAAAGTATGCGGTATGCAGTCCGGGCGTGATATTGATAAAGAAACAGAAGCCCATCTGACATTGGAAGATCCGGAAAAAATAAGTGTACCGGGTATAAAGGAATATCCTTTGACACTTGAATGTAAGGTGCTATATTCCCAGAAACAGGAGCTTGAAAAGCTTCCAGACGATATAAGAGAAAACATGTATCCGCAGGATGTTGACGGGACATATCCTATGGCTAACCGGGATGCCCATACTGCATATATCGGAGAGATTGTTGCTGCATACATTATCAAATAAGCAGTGCGGATCAAGACAGGGAGGTTATCTGATAGCAATCACAAAAATATCCTGCATCCACCAGACAGGAAAAAAATACATGGCTATGCATCTTGCAAATGCCATTTCCTACATTACGGATGAAGAAAAGACGCAGAGAGGCGCACTGGTGGGTAGCCATAACTGCAACATAGATACCGCCTTACAGGAGATGCTTGCAACGAAGCGAAAATTCGGAAAGTTGGATAAGCGTCAGGGCTACCATTTTATCATATCCTTCAAAAAGCAGGAAGTAAGACCGGAAACAGCCATGGAGATTACGCAGAAATTTGTGGAAAGATATTTTAGTGATGATTTTCAATGCCTGTGTGCCACCCATGACAACACAGAACATGTTCACAGCCACATTCTTTTTAACAGTGTATCATGGCGTACCGGAAAAAAATACCGCTACGAGAAAGGGGATTGGGCAAGAGAAATACAGCCTATTGTCAATGAACTTTGTAAAGAGTATGGTCTTTACATACAGGACATTGAGGTAGGTACAGAAGAAAAATCATTAAGGAAATGGGATAAAACAAAACAGGGTATTTTCAAATGGAATCGTCAGATCAGTCTTGATGTGGAGGATTCCATTTCTTTTGCTAATAGTTATGATAATTTCCTGAAATTAATGGAACTGAAAGGCTATGAGCTAAAGCAGAAGAATGGAGAAACTTTTTTGAAACCTATGGGAGAAAAGCGATTTATCCGTATGACAGATATTTCTTCTTATTATACAAGGGAATCTATAGAGAATCAGATCACAAAAGGATTCCGAAGAGAGAGCAACAGGGGAGAAAACCGCACTCCAAGAATTATCAGGTGTAGAAAGAATTATAAGAAATATATTCCACCAACATCATACCAAAAGGCTTTCTTTGCAAAGATGTATCGAACCGGTCAGCTAAAGCGGAAACCTTACAGTCAGATGTGGAGATACAGGGATGAAGCTGCAAGATTTGAAAAATTGCAGTCACAATATTTATACCTGTGTAAACAAACCATTCGTTCCGTAGAAGAATTAAAAGACCGAAAAGAAGATATCAGTATCCACATGGCTACTTTGGATGAGCAAAGACACCAGATATACAAAAGGCGGTATCCATACAAACCAGCCCTTGCGTTGCTTAAAATAATTGAAGAGAATGAAAATCGTGCTTCCTATTACAAAGAGGGAAGCACTTTTTATGCCCCGAATTATGAAAAATGGAAAGAGGCAACAGAAATTCTTATTCAAAAGGGATATACCGCAAGTCAGATTATGGAAATGAAAGAAACATTCCAGAGGGAACTTGCATCAGTCGCAAAGGCAAAGCGCGAACTCAGAAAGGAAGAAAATCTGATAAATGATATTCTTCTCGAAAAAAGCAGAGTACAAGTAGTAGAGAAAATTATGCCAGCGTTAGTAGCAAAGGAAAATACAAAAGCAGCAGATTCTATACAGAATGAAATTTCTATGGAGAAGAAAGTATTGCAGAAAGGGGGTGATGCAGAAAGAGCAGAATTAGTCACAGCAGAGATACCAGCCCATATAGATACCGATTATTTAAAAAATCAGCCAGCCCATAATGAAAAACAGAAACAGCTGGAACAGGCAAGATGATAAATTGTAGAAAGGAAACCAGATGGGAAAAGATTTAAAAAATATGACAAGGCAGGAAGTACATTCCTATTTCAAGTTTAAGGAGTATCGGGGAGATCAGTTTAAGATTGTTATGGATGCCCTTGACTATGGCATTGATGTAAGTTATTTGCGGCTTTTTGATAACATAGCCATTCCCGCAGAAGTTATGGCAAATATGTTTACCGCCATGAAAGAAGATTATGGTGTGGAGGCGGCAGCGTTTTTATCCACCATCAGCAATGTAGAGACTGGGCGTATCTTTCTGGAAGCTCTAAAATCGGGTGTGCCGCTGCATGACCTGAAAGGGATATGGAAAGATGGAATGCTCCCTATAGAACTTAGGGAAAAGATACTGCCCCTTATGCAGGGCAGGGAAGCCATACCGGAAAAGATCGGGGAAAGGATGGATTTCATTACGGAAGCAGTAAGGGAACTAAAGGAAAGTTTTTCAAGGCAGAACAGTTTCATAGAGGACTTGAAGAAATCCATGGAAGGAAAAGCAGACATTTTTTCGCCGCAGGAGAAAGATACAGAAGCAGTTACAGAGAGCGTGGACGATTCCTATTATCTGGAACTGGAAGAGCAGTTCCGGCAGGCAAGGGAAGATGCGGAGCGGCTTTTAGAGGAACGGGGAGAAACTAACAGGAGATTAAGGGAATTGGAAGCAGAGAATAAAAATCTCCATGAACAGCTTTTGATCCAACGGTCATATGTGGCAGGATTACAGGAAAAACAGACAGCACAGGATAGTAGCAATATACAGGAAAAACAGCAGACCAATAGTAGCCCTGAAATTAAAAACTGTCAGAAACAGGAAGCTGGGATAAGTGGTGCAGGAACCGTAAAACAGGCCGGTTTCTTATCTTCATTCAGTTTTCCCTTCATCCGTAAAAAGCCGGATTTGCTGGAAAAGTTAGCCGGAGAATTGGAGGTCGGGCAGATTGCAGAAGTACGCCTCGGCATTGAGGACGGTCTTACAGAAGGGCAGCTTGCCATTCTTGCAGATAAGGCTATGGATGCAGAAAAGATCAGGGAACTCCGCATGACCATGAAGATATTGAACGAAAGGGGGCAGAGGGCATGACACAGTGCTTACAGGAATTTATTTATACATCAGAGGTTTTCAAAGAAAAAAGTGAGAAGTTAGCGCAGTCCATAGAAATAAACAGTGTCCTTTTATCTGACAGCAGTTCGGAAAAGGCAGGGCAGAGAAACACAGTCCTTGGTAAACTTTGCAGGCAGGCGGCACAGGCAAAGGAAGCCGGGAACGTTATGGAGATGGCAATGCAGAACCTTGAAAAGGAACTTGTGGCAGTGAAAGACCGCCAGTACCAGCGGCAGAAAGAAATGCAGCAGTCGAAAGGGCAGGAGAGGGGAGATGGCAGATGAGCAGTGAGATCACAGATGCGGTTCAGATTATCCACATCCTTTTTGAGGGAGCTGACCTCTGCCTGCGTGTTACCGGGAAGTGCTTAAAACCTTTGGCACAGCTTACAAAACTTATCATGGGCATTCTTGCAAAGGAGAAGATGGAAGGGAAAACTTCCATGAAAAATCTCCTGAAACGTGGCGGTGATATGCATGTTTTCAAGTTTCCGCAGGAGCAGATGAAAAAGGTGGAGGCAATGGCAAAGAAATACGGAATCCTTTACTCACTTCTTCCGGATTTCAATAAAGATGGTATGAGAGAAATGGTATTCCATGCAGAATCCCTTCCCCGTATGAATGCCCTGATCGAAAAGCTGAAAGCCGGGCAGGTCATGGGACTGGAAGAATATTTCCAGAACACTTCCGACAGGGATATTGATAAATTTTATGAAGAATCCCAAAAGGGCAGGACTGCAGAAAAAGAAGCAGGGAAGGAAGAAAATATGCAGAAACAAACAGCCAGCAGGGGGCAGGAGCAGAAACAGCCATGGATGGAGACAGGCTATCTGAAGATGAAAGATATTGAGGCAATCCCTTTGGAACAGCGGCTGAATATTTTAGATCACTACCAGTCAGGGGAATATGACCCTATCACGATTACAAGCAAATTAGTTACAAAACAGGAAGAGGATCATGTAATGGTGCGGCTCCCAAGGCAGTCAGGCAAATATATCCGCATCCCTATAGAGGATTTCTATTTCCCGGAAGGAAGCCGCACAGCCTTGGCGTTTCTTAAGAAAAAAGAAGAGATGAAGGTGTATGCGGAGCTTGGGGATGAAATGTTTACCATGAAAGGTAATGAAATCTTCCATAATTATTTTGATACTGTCAATGCAAATATTCGTACAGCTATGGAACATAAATCTGATGAAAGAGAGATGAAACAGGGCGACAGGGAAAGTGATAGGGTAGAGAGAACCAGCACGCCAGAAGCAGGAAAAACAGCTAAAGACAGGGCAGAAAAAACGGGAGCATCAAAGGATAAAAGAGAATCAAAAGGTGCAGTAGAAAAAATAAGGACTGCCCAAAAAGAGATCAAACAGCCGGTGAAAGGCAGGTGAGCATGTGAAGAGATTTAACGTGTTTACCTGTCTTTTTTATGGGACAGTGATTGTGGGATTCATCTATTTGGGATTTTTCCTTGGCAGCATTATCTATCCGGACATGACGCTCTACACTTTTGTCCCTGTCCTCAGGGAGCAGATGGCGCACCCATTTGATCTGAAAGTGACTGCCTATACTCCTTACACCATGGCGGCAGTATTCCTCACAGCACTTTTATCTGTCATGGTGCAGAAAACGAATCAGAAGAATTACCGTTTCGGGAAGGAGCATGGTTCGGCAAGGTGGGCGGAGGCAGCAATGCTTACCAAACAGTTAGGGGATAAAAGCGGCTACCACCGAATCCTTTCACAGAACCTTCGTCTTTCCATGAACACCAGAAAGACCATGCGTAACAACAACATCTTCTGTATCGGCGGCTCTGGTGCAGGAAAAAGTATGTTCTTAATCAAATGCAACATCATGGAGATGCAGGGCAGTTTCGCCGCCACTGATCCTAAGGGCGAACTGCTTGGGAGTGCAGGGAATTACCTGAAAGAAAATGGTTATCAGATAAAAGTTTTCAATCTGATAAATCCGAAAGAGAGCAACAAATACAATCCCTTTTCTTACATAAGAACGGAAACGGACGTGATCAAACTGATTACCAATCTGATGAAGAATACCACCCCGAAAAAGAGCAGCAGCAGTGATCCGTTTTGGGAGAAGTCCGAAAGCCTTTTCTT
>CAYOED010000095.1:0-11501 GCA_964402925.1 uncultured Lachnospiraceae bacterium
CGTAACAGACGCTAGACTCGAAAGAACCTCGTCAAGCGCTGACGTTTTTATAGGGGCTCCTTTTGGTATATTTACCTGCCCTGTGCTACGTTATCGGTTAGCCTGCAATATTGTAACATAATGTTCACTATTTCTCATCAAGTAGCCAATACACAGCTCAGAGAGGATAAACTGTCCGCCAAAGCAAAAGGTTATCCTCGAACACAGTCTCCACCCTTCCATGATCCTTCATCCATGATAGGTAAGAGCGTACTGTACTCCCCACCAAAACATACTGCTCAAAGTTCATTGCAAGTCCGTATTTGCTAAATACTTTCTGCAATATCCGCTCAAAATTCACAGGTTCTGTGCATATCTCCAAAATTGCCTCCGCCACTTCATGAACCTTTTTGCGGTTGTACGCTGTCAGTTCCTTTACATCCGCAGAACTTTCAGCATGGGCAGGTACGAACATCGCTGCCTCCATGGATTCAATCATGTCCAGTGTTTTCAAATATGCCTCCACATCATATATGAAGGTGACTGCATATTTATCCAGCGTTGCCTTGCTGCTGATACAGTCCGCAAGAAAAACTGTCCCGTCGGGAGTTCTGAATCCTGTCATATCGAAGAAATGTCCGGGAAGGGGTATCACTTTCACTTCCTTCGGGAACTCTTCATCTGAAAAGTCTGTAATGTTGCTTTCCTGTGCCATCAGAAATTTATGACGCAGGTCTTTGCAGGGATATCCTCCATATAAGAATGAAGGCTCTAAGACAGGATATCTTGTAAATGCTGCCTCTATCCCTCCTGCAAAGACTTTACATCCCGTCTGTGACTGTAAATAATGATTACCGCCAATATGGTCTGCATTGGAGTGTGTATTCAGGATTCCCTTCAGATGCCAATTATTTTTTTCTAAGATCTGGCGCACTTTCCTTCCGGCATCCTTATCATTTCCACTGTCAATCAAATAAACATGATTCTCAGTAGAAAGATAAACTCCAATTTTTGCCGGACAGTTGATATAATAACTCTTTTCTCCTACCTGTACCAATTCATACACTGCTTTATCCCCACATCTTAGTTCTTTTCATTTCTAAGCCTTGTAATGAATGCATTAATCTTATCCAATGCAACCTTCAGACTATCAATTGAATATGCATAGGATATCCTAAGAAATCCTTCTCCGCAATCTCCAAATGCCGTTCCCGGCACCACTGCAACCTTTTCCTCTTGGAGCAGCCTGTTTGCAAATTCATCGCTGGTCATCCCGAATTCCTTAATACTTGGGAACACATAGAACGCCCCGTAAGGCTCAAAGCATTCCAGCCCCATTTCCTTAAAGGCATGCATCAAAAATCTTCTTCTCTGATTATAGGATTCCCGCATCATGGCAACATCCTCATCACCATTCCGAAGAGCCTCAACAGCTGCATACTGGCTGGTGGTAGGTGCACACATGATTGCAAACTGGTGAATCTTTAGCATCTGCTCCATAATCTCCTTTGGCGCACATGCATAGCCAAGCCTCCATCCTGTCATAGCATAAGCCTTTGAAAATCCATTGATCAGGACGGTCCTCTCCTGCATTCCCGGCAGACTGGCAATAGAAACATGCTTTTCCTTATAAGTAAGTTCTGCATAGATTTCATCCGATATCACAAAGATATCTTTCTCAAGAATAATCTCTGCAATAGCTTCCAGATCTTCCTTTTCCATAATAGCGCCTGTCGGATTATTGGGGAACGGAAGAATCAGTATTTTGGTTTTATCCGTAATTGCATCCCGTAACTCCTGCGCTGTCAGGCGGAATTCATTTTCTTCCTTCAACTCAATGATCACCGGTTTGGCGCCTGCCAGAATTGCACAGGGCTCATAGGAGACATAACTAGGCTGCGGAATCAGCACTTCGTCCCCCGGATCAACCATAGCCCGCAGTGCAATATCAATTGCCTCAGAGCCTCCCACTGTAACAATCACTTCATGGTCGGCATCATAGGAGATGCCCTGACTTCTTTTTATGTATTTGGTGATTTCTACCTTCAGTTCTTTTAATCCTGCATTTGAAGTATAAAATGTCCTGCCTTTTTCAAGGGAATAAATTCCCTCATCCCTTATATGCCACGGCGTATCGAAGTCAGGTTCTCCAACCCCCAGCGAAATAGCATCGTCCATCTCACTTACAATATCAAAGAATTTTCGGATGCCGGAGGGTTTAATTGTAACGATTGTTTCTGATAATGGATTTCTCATGGTGTCACCTTCTCCCTTGTATCCTCATATTTCTTTGTAAGTATGGTTCCGTGATCTTTATATTTTTTCAAAATAAAATGAGTAGCTGTGCTGAGCACGCCGTCTAAAGTGGAAAGTTTGTCGGATACAAAACGGGAAACTTCCTTCAATGATTTTCCGTCCAACGTTACCAATAAATCATAGCCTCCGGAAATCAGATATACACTGTTTACCTCAGGATATTTGTAAATCCTCTCAGCTATATTATCATATCCCTGCCCTCTCTGAGGGGTAATTCTCACCTCTATAAGCGCCGTCACTTTTTCAATGGAAGTCTTCTCCCAGTCTATCATCGTATGATAACCGCAGATGACTCCTTCCTCTTCCATTGCCTTCAGTTCATTTGCAATATCAATCTCCTCTGCACCCAAAATCACAGCAAGTTCCTTGATATTGATTCGGCTGTTCTTTTCTATAATCGCTAAAATCTGTTCTCTCATGGAATGTTCCTCCTAGATAAATGATATTTTTAATATTTCATCCGGTCCTGCAGGTTCAAGATATCTGGTCTCATCCTTGCTCATGATCACCTTGTCATTGCTTTTATTGGTATTGCCAACGATTACAGCCGGAATTCCTTCCGCCTCTAGATCCCTGACAAGCCCTCTGCCGTCAGATGTCAGCATCACAAGCGTTCCCCCTGACAAAAGCGCATAAGGATTCAAATGATAAAACTCACAGATCTCTATGGTCTCCTGCTTTACCGGAATCTTTTTCAAATCGATATAAAGTCCAACGCCTATCCTACGGGATATCTCCCACAATGCACCAAATATACCTCCGCTTCTTGCATCATGCATTGTATAAACGCCGGACTTAAGGGCTATGGCAGCCTCCGACGCCACAGATAAATAGCCGTCCATCTCCTGTGCATCACGTATCAGCCTAATCGGATATCGCTGCGAAAGTTCTTCTTCCTTTTCTCTGGCTATGATAGATGTTCCTTCAAGTCCAATCCACTTACTGATGACGACATCCAGATTATCCGCACCGGTTCCGCCGGCGCTTCCTGTAAATTCCTCTTTCACTTTTCCGATGACAGTTGCAGTAACAACCGGAGCCTTCACGCTCCTGCTCACCTCTGTATGACCGCCTGTAATCTGAATTGCAAGTTCCTTGCAGCATTTCCCTGCCTGCTTCATCAGCTCCTTTAAAGCTGTTTCCTCGGTATCTTCCGGAAGCGTTAAAGACAAAGATACGGAAAGCGGAACCGCACCGGATGCCGCAAGATTATTTGCTGCCGCCATGACTGCCAGATAGGCGGAGTTTCTCACAGGCAGGCTGACCGTTTCTGTGGATGCTGCCACGATGCTCCTGCCCTGCGTCCGGTCAGAATCCTCCCACGTCAAAAAGGCGCAGTCTTCTCCTACACCAGCGCCTTTTATCACTTCTTTCCTGCTATTTTCTATCAACCGTAACACTGAACGCTTCAATACACTTTCAGATATCTTTCCAGTCTTCATTACTGCCCCTTTATTCTGCCGGTTCTTCTACTGGTACACTTTCTGCTGGTGCCGGTACCGGTGCCGCTCCTTCTGCCGGAGGAGGAACTGCTCCTTCTGCTGCAGGAGGTGCCGCGGCTGCTGCAAGGGCTGCAGCAACATTTTTGACATGGTCTATATTATTGGTGGAAATGGCTGCCATAATCTCAGCATGCGCATTTGGATCAGCAGTTGCAACGCCCACCGTAGCCGTTCTCGGTGCAGCCTGATAAGTACTTGAATTGATCTTCTCCCTGCTGACTTCCGTTCCATTCTCTGTAACGATTTTCCAGAGATTAGCCTTGTATCCTATATGAGCAGACTGAACAGACACAGATCCTATGGGCAGCGATTCAGTTGCATAAATCACTTCTGTGTCCGGATTAGTCCGACTGATCACTTCGCTTTCATACCGTACGCCATGACTGCTGTCCCTAGTCTCCATACCGTATATCGTAAAGCTGATACGCTTATCATCTGTGGTCCTGCCTTCAATGTAAATAGGTGCATCCGTATTATTTACAAATTTAAAATCTTTCCCTGATGATTCTGCAATTGCTGCATCAGCAGAAGGATCCACATAAGTCACGATCATGGAATGGTTATGCCTTTCTGTGACCTCCAGCTCTGACAAAAGAACTGCATTATAAAGAGTGGTGGAAACCTGACAGATACCTCCGCCAAGACTGTCTACCACCTGTCCGTTTAAATAGGAGCCAGCCATATAATATCCATTTGCTGTTGAAAAAGGAGCAACTGCCTCGTAGGTTGAAAATTCATCCCCCGGATATAATGTGGTTCCATTAATCAGGGCACAGCCGTTTCGTACATTGGCGCTTCTTGATGCCCCTGATGTACTGAAACTTGTTGTGAAGGTACCCAGAACATCTTTTACCTTGCCAAGCTCTTCTTCTGTTCCTCTTGCTTCCTCCACTATAACTGCCAGTTCCAGAATATCGTCTTCCCTGTTCCATCCCTCGCGGAAGAAATCACGGATCAGCTCTGCGGAAGCCGTCTCATCTACCACCTGTCCGGTCTGGCCCGGGCTGATTACAAAGTTTTCATTTTCTCTTACAAGAGTCGCATCTTTTGCTTCCAGATTGTACACGGAGCACTGCTCTGACAGAATCGTCCTTACCAGATCCATATCCACATCAAACTCCAGATCATAGACCATATTTTGATGCTGCAAGTCCTTCGCTGCCTTGTAGCGTTGTACCACATTGCCCGTCTGACCGATTCTTGCCGCCTCATCTACAATATCCTGATTGCTCCAGCAAAGTCCTATATCTGCCGGCGTAATCTGAATCTCATTTCCATCAACAGCAACCAGCGTAATCACCTTGCCGCTCATGCTGTCAACATAGTCTGATATCATTTTCCTGGCTTCATCTGCGGTTTTGCCTTCCAAAGACATATCCTCCGCATAAATTCCATCCAGTATTCTGTTTTCCTCCTGAGCCTTTACCGGTAAGACCAACACCAGAAAAGCTAGTCCAAAACATACAAATCCACTAATTATCTTTTTCATAATTTACCCCCTGCATACTGCAGATTACTTATCCGTAACTGTTCAGTACCTTCACAGTTTTACTTATCCTTTATTTGCTTTATGAGAAAAAAGATGCTATAGTTGGAATTATCATAGCAAGTACAATTAAAATGATGATAACTGACGATACAATTTTTTTGTTTTTCTTATTGTAAAAATGAAACATATTGTCCCTCCGGTTTATCCATCTTTGAAAGGATATTATATATGAAGTTCCCTTTTTTTGCAAGTTTTATCGTATTTTGTATCTGGTTAGGTTATGAAATAAAGAAGCACCGGAATATAGAGTCTAAAGCCTACAATGCCTTCTGGGAGAAAGAAGCTGCCGCAAACAATACCCGGCGCAAACCCCTTGACGACCTTGACTATATAGAGATTCCTTTTGACCGTCTTCCTATGGATCTGCTCACAGACGACCCGGTAATTGCCGAGTACCATGAGACTTTAAGGGAACTCTCCAAATCTCCCATCGTGAATTTTACCGGCATCAGCAATACAGATCTAAAGCTTATGTACGGTGCGCCCAACATTGACATCCTGTCCCGGTATGATCAATGTTACACCATACTTGTCCGCACCCTTCAAAATCTTGCCGAGGCTTTATATGAAAAGGGATATGTGGAAGAAGCATGCCGGACCTTGGAATTTGCAGTCGAGACCCGCACTGATATCAGTGCCGCCTACAAACTGCTGTCTTCTATTTATCTCCAGAGCCATGAGCCCGAAAAGATAGAAGCACTGATCCCTGTGGCACAAAGCCTGAATACCAGTTTATCCGGTCACATTGTATCCATGTTGGAGGACACCTTAAAATCATAGTCTAATACCAGTTTATGCCTCCATATCGATTAATATAACCATTCTTGTAACTGTTCAGTACCTTCACAGTTACCCATTCTTTCCATATACAGCTTAAGACCACAAAGAGGAAGGACAGCAACGCTATTCTTCCTCTTATTTTAGTGGCTTTATTTCCAGAATTTCTTTTTCTTTGAATCTTTAGCATCGCTTTTTTCTGCCTGCACATTCTTTGAAACATTTAAACTATCACCAGTCAAAGCATCAAACTGTTTTAGCAGTTCCTTTGCTTCATGGGACAATTTATCGGGTGTCTGCACAACCAGCGTGACATAATGGTCTCCGCGGACTTCCTTATTTCTCAGAGTGGGAACACCCTTGCCCTTTAAACGGACTTTGGTATCTGTCTGCGTACCCGGTTTTACTTCGTAAAGTACTTTTCCGTCCACTGTATCAACCAATACATCTCCTCCGAGAGCTGCCACTGCAAAGGAAACCGGTACGGTAGAATAAATATTGTAGTCCTGCCGCTGGAAGATTGGATGACGTCCAACGATTACTTCTACCAGAAGATCTCCTCTTGGACCGCCGTTGGTACCCGGCTCACCTTTATCGCGGATACGGACGCTCTGTCCATTATCGATTCCTGCAGGTATAGATACCTGTATTTTTTTGCGGTTGGCAATGTAGCCTGAACCATGACAGTCCGCGCATTTCTCTTTAATGACTTTTCCTGTTCCGTTACACTCCGGACAGGTCTGCACGTTTCTGACCGTGCCGAAGAAGGATTGTTGGGTAAATACCACCTGCCCCTTACCGCCGCACTTCTGACAAGTTTCAGGACTGGTTCCCGGCTTTGCCCCTGTGCCGTGACAGGTCTTACATTCGTCCTTAAGGGTCAGTTCAATTTCTTTATCAACACCAAATACGGCTTCTTCAAAAGTAATTCTCACGCTGGTTCTGATATTGGCGCCTTTCATAGGACCGTTACTTCCTCTGCCTTTACGCCCTCCGCCAAAGAAATCGCCGAAGATATCACCAAAAATATCGCTGAAATCTGCACTGTTAAAGTCGAAGCCGCCGTATCCGCCGCCTCCGCCTTCAAAGGCTGCGTGACCAAACTGGTCGTACTGCCTTTTCTTCTCCGGGTCGCTCAAAATAGCATAAGCCTCCGAAGCTTCCTTAAACTTTTTCTCCGCTTCCGCATCTCCGGGATTCATATCTGGATGATACTTCTTGGCAAGAGCCCTATATGCTTTTTTAATGGCGGCATCATCTGCGTTTTTATCGATGCCAAGAACCTCATAATAATCACGTTTCTGTTCTGCCATTTCTAATTCCTCCCATGCTTTCAGCGCACAACATGCCGCCAAAGGCGGCACATAATATTTATAGTATACATTAAAATGTGCCAAAGCACAAGAAGAATGACTCGGATGAGTCATTCTTCGTAACAGTTCACACCATATAGCTCAAAAAGTATTAAATTCTGGCAAGGTGTGAACTGCAACCAATCTTCATCTCGTTTATACTTCTCTGTAATCTCCGTCAACTACATCATCCGCCGGACCTGCATCTGCTCCCATATCAGGACCTGCTCCCATGTCAGGACCTGCTGCCCCGCCTGCCTGCTGCATGTTCTCATACATCTTAGTAAACAGTGCCTGCGCGCTTGTGGTAAGTTTTTCCTTTGCAGCCTTAAGAGCATCCAAATCGGAATCAGACATTTCCTGATCTTTGGTTCTCTCCAAAATGTCTTTTACAGCCTGCATATCAGCTTCCACTGTTGCTTTTTCGGAAGCGTCGATCTTGTCGCCGACTTCATTTAATGCCTTTTCTGTCTGGAATACGAAAGAGTCTGCTTCATTTCTTGCATCAATTGCTTCTTTTCTCTTCTTATCCTGTGCTTCAAACTCAGCTGCTTCCTTTACTGCCTTATCAATCTCATCATCAGACATATTGGAGCTTGCCGTGATGGTGATATGCTGCTCTTTGCCGGTACCAAGATCCTTTGCGGAAACATTAACGATACCATTAGCGTCAATATCAAAAGTTACTTCAATCTGAGGTACGCCGCGCATTGCCGGAGGGATGCCGTCTAATCTGAATTGTCCGAGGGACTTGTTATCCCTTGCAAACTGTCTTTCACCCTGCAATACGTTGATGTCAACTGCTGTCTGGTTATCTGCTGCTGTTGAGAAAATCTGGCTCTTCTTGGTAGGAATGGTTGTATTTCTCTCAATCAGTCTTGTTGCAATACCGCCCATTGTTTCGATGGACAGAGAAAGAGGTGTAACGTCCAGAAGAAGGATTTCCCCTGCGCCGGCATCACCTGCCAGCTTACCGCCCTGAATGGAAGCGCCTAATGCAACGCATTCATCAGGATTCAATGTCTTGCTGGGTTCATGACCTGTCAACTGTTTTACTTTATCCTGTACGGCAGGAATACGTGTGGAACCGCCTACCAGCAATACCTGACCCAAGTCGGCGTTGGTAAGACCTGCATCCTTCATTGCGTTCTGTACAGGGATTGCTGTTTTTTCAACCAAGTCATGTGTAAGTTCATCAAATTTTGCTCTGGAAAGGTTCATATCAAAGTGCTTAGGACCTTCTGCTGTAGCTGTGATGAAAGGAAGGTTAATGTTGGTCGTTGTTGCAGAGGAAAGTTCTTTCTTTGCCTTTTCAGCTGCTTCTTTCAATCTCTGTAATGCCATCTTATCATTGGATAAGTCAACACCTTCTGCTTTCTTAAATTCGTCGATCATCCACTGTGTCAGTCTGTTATCGAAGTCATCACCGCCAAGGTGTGTATCGCCGTTAGTTGCCAGAACCTCAATAACACCGTCACCGATTTCAATGATAGAAACATCGAATGTACCGCCGCCTAAGTCATATACCATGATTTTCTGTTCTTTTTCATTGTCAAGACCATAAGCAAGGGCTGCCGCTGTAGGCTCGTTGATGATACGCTTTACATCAAGACCAGCAATCTTACCTGCATCCTTTGTTGCTTGACGCTGTGCATCATTAAAATATGCAGGAACAGTGATAACTGCCTCTGTCACCTTTTCACCTAAATAGCTTTCTGCATCTGCTTTCAGTTTCTGCAGGATCATAGCTGAAATCTGCTGAGGGGAATACTTCTTGTCATCAATATTACGGCCTCTGTCTGTACCCATATCTCTCTTGATAGATGAAATTGTTTTTTCTGCGTTGGTTACCGCCTGACGCTTTGCAGGCTCACCAATCAGTCTTTCTCCTGTTTTTGTAAATGCTACTACAGACGGTGTCGTTCTTGCGCCCTCTGCGTTAGCGATGACGGTAGGCTTTCCGCCCTCCATAACTGCCACGCAGCTGTTTGTTGTACCTAAGTCAATACCAATTATTTTACTCATAATGATCTCCTCCTTAATTCTTTCCTTTGATTTATGATACTGATAAATGTTTATTGTTTCCTTGATTTCTCATGTCAGCTTACTACCGCTACCATACTGTGTCTTACCACGCTGTCCCTGTAAGTATATCCTTTCTGCAGTTCCTGGGCAATCACGCCTGATTCATATTCTTCGCTTTCCACCTGCATGACTGCATTATGGAATTCAGGATTAAATTCTTCTCCCACAGCAGGAATCGGCTTTACTTCCATCTTCTCCAATTCTGAAATCAGCTGCTTATAAATCATTTCCATTCCTTCTGCAAAAGGTGAATTCTTTTCTTCCTCCGGAACCGTTGCAAGGCCTCTTTCAAAGTTATCGACCACCGGCAGGATTTTTTCTATGACGCTTTTTGCTCCTGTCTCGAACATTGCTGTTTTTTCTTTTTCGGTACGCTTCCTGAAATTATCGAATTCAGCCATCTGGCGTTTCACGCGGTCTTCAAGTTCCTCTACCTTTTCCTTAAGAGCATCCTGCTTCTTGTCAGCCTTCAGCTTTTTCTTAGCAGCCTTCTTATCCGCCTTGCTCTCTGCTGCCTCTTCATTTCCTGCAATAGGCTCCGCGGTTTCCTCCGTATCCTCGGTGTCCGCAGCTGCCTGTGCGTCTTCCGCATCCCGCAGTACTTCCTCTGTATCCAGATTATCCCCTACGTCCTTCTTCATTTCATCACTCATCCATTTCATCCCTTTCTATCTTTATGTCTTATTCTTATATAATTCATCCAACTGGTGGGTAATTGTCTTAAGGGTTCCTATGACTTTATCGTAATCCATACGTTTCGGTCCTATAATACCTATGGTTCCTCGCATTCCTTCTCCTAATTCATAGGTAGCTGTCACCACACTGCAGTCCTTCATTGTCTGAATCGGTGTCTCATTTCCGATATAGACCTGGATACCAGTATTCTTCTCATCCGAAAGTGTATCCTGCACAAGTTCCGTCAACATCTGCTTCTCTTCAAATGTATTGATGATTTCACTTGCCTTCTGCTGGTCGGCAAGCTCCGGATACTTAAAAATATTGTTGGCCCCGCTTGTGTAAATTTCCAAATCTTCCTCAGCCTTGATAGATTCCGCAATCGCATCTATTACATCAGCTACAATGGCACTGTGTATGCCTGCCTGCTGTTTCATTGCTGAAATCATACCGAGATTGATTTCTTCTAATGCCATCCCGTTTAAATGTGTATTGAGAAGAATATTGAGCTTAAGAAGCGTCTCATCATCCAACTCCCCGGATACCGGAATAATATTGTTCTTAATCACATTGCCTTCCACAACCACTACTGCCAGGATCTGATTCACATCCACTCTGGATAACTGTATAAATTTAATTTTATTCGTGTGAATCGTGGGGGCTGAAATCATCGTGGCATAATTTGTGTTTGTTGCCAGAAGCTTTGCCACCTGCTTGAGAAGATGATCCATCTTATCCTCTCTCTCCAGCATCATTTCCTTTAACTCTTCCAGTTCCCTGTCCTTCTCTTCCATCATGGTATCCACATAAAGACGATAGCCTTTATCAGAAGGAATTCTTCCGGCTGAAGTGTGCGGCTGCAGAATATATCCCATCTCTTCCAGATCCGACATCTCATTGCGAATCGTTGCCGAACTCAAATTCAAATCTGTATACTTAGAAATCGTCCTGCTGCCCACCGGCTCCCCTGTCTCTAGATAGTTCCGGATAATGGCCTGCAATATTTTAATTTTTCTTTCACTCAACTGCATTCCCATCACCCCTTCCCATCTGACATGACAAGCCTTCTTCATTTATTAGCACTCATCTTAATGGAGTGCTAACATCTTCTTAACCTAAAATAGCACTTACCCTATATATTGTCAACACATATATCCCAAAATAATTATAAAAAAATTCTAAATTTGTTGTTTTTCATGGGATTGGCACACGTGACGCTCTGAGAGGATAAATAATCCAACGTCGCCGCGCTCCCGCTCCGTAAAA
>CAYOED010000096.1:0-11222 GCA_964402925.1 uncultured Lachnospiraceae bacterium
GCAAGGATTCTACTACAGATAATGCATCCCCCTGTGGGAATGCCTATTAGAAAATGAGATAATAGAACGAATTTCCGTTAGAATTTCTATGCTTTCATTTATCGTATCAAAGCGTACTCGTCTCGTCAATAAAATATTTATTAAAAAATGATAAATCAAGTGCTCAGAAATCACCTCGAGCGGATTTGACCCTTACATTTAACTCAAAAGCTTTACATTACATTATTCTCTAAAAATTCTCAAAATCTTTTCCTTGCTGTCAACCAACATATGAAAACCTCTCAATATGTATACGGTCTGTTCCCTCTCATCAATCAGAAAATAAATCTTATAATTTTTATAATACATCTTTCTGATACCATACCTTGCCAACTCTTCATCTTCATCTAATTCATGACTTTGGGGGAACAGACTGAGACTGTTAATTACCTTCTTAAATTCTCTTACCATATTAATTGCAGTTTCTGGAGACTTCAGTTCAAAAGCAATGTAGTCTGTTTGATCTGCAATATCCTCTTCTGCTAATGGCAGAGTAATCACCTTATACTCTATCATTGGAATACCTTTTCTCCAGTTCTTCAAAGAATTCGTTACAGTCTCGACCATTTCCTGCTTCGATATCACGATAGCTTTCCATTACCATCTCTCGTATCTGTTTCTGATTTTCATCTATTTCTCTCCGATAATCTAACACCTGTTGTGCCGGACTCATACAAATCACCTCTTTCTTCTCTCTATAAACTTAGTATACTCAAAAACTGCCTGCAATACAAGAAATTAACCTGAATTATTCACGCTGACTTTACCTATTCCGGAAAAATTCGTATAGTTACTGGATTTTCGATTTTTTTACACTTTCACTTAGTAGGACAGTGTCTCCTTCTGCAAAAGGCACTTTTCTGTTCCCTGCCCTATTTGATTTAAATTGGTAATAAAGCAAGGATTCTACTACAGATAATGCATCTCCCGGTGAGAATGCCTATTAGAAAAAAGATAATAGAACGAATTTCCGTTAGAATTTCTATGCTTTAATTATATGCTGCTATAGACTACCTTCCTGCTGCTATTGCAAGTTCTTCTTTCGTGCAGTTCGTGATCCTACTGATAAAAGCTTCATCAACACCCTCTTTCTGCAGTTGGCGGATAATGAAGATTCTTTCTTCAGCTCTTCCTTCAGTTCTTCCTTGTCTAACATACTGGTCAAATAATTCGCACACTGTAACCTCATCCTCCTCTCTTACACCCTGTTCTTCCATCCATGCTTCAATATCCTCTAGATCTGCTTCTCCCGAAAGCACCTTGATCATTCTAATCAATGCCGCTTTATGTGTAATCTTTCTTTGGGAACGGTATCCATTTCCCTCTGCAAGGAAATCCACCACTATCCGCATATCACTCTGAAAAAGTTTCCTCGTCTCTTCCGGCAGATAACGCATCTCGAACACATGGAGATTCAATTCATCGATATATTCCCATGCCTTCCCGCTTAGTTTCCTCTTTCTGAACAGCCTGCGGATGCCGCGGCTGCTTTTCCATCTGGAATGTCCCCAATACAATACAAACTCAATAACAGGAAAAATATTCTGCGTTTTCCCTTCATACTGTTCCCGATAAACGCCTCCCACATAGCCAGCCTTGCGCAGCAACATCTTGCCATCTGTCCTGCTCTGGTTGGCAATCAGGTACATGATGTTCACCTTCCCGTCTGCCATCTCATATTTGCACAAGTCCTCGTACTGACTACGCTGCTTCTCCATTCCCTGATAGATGGTCTCTGTGGGGCCTGCCAGCAGATTTTCTGCTCGTGCTACCTTCTCCCCCTGGTACAATAGTACATTAATCACATCTGCCGCAATATCCGGGAACGCTACAAACTCCTTCTCTACCGTGTCTTTCTTTTCGTTGGTTTCTTCCATTCGTCCTCCTTTTGTCAGACAGGCAGAACAGTGTCTCCTTCTGCAAAAGGCGTTTTTCTCTGTTCCCTGCCCTATTTGGTTTGAATTGGTAATAAAGCAAGGATTCTACTACAGATAATGCATCCCCTGTGGGAATGCTTATTAGAAAATGAGATAATAGAACGAATTTCCGTTAGAATTTCTATGCTTTTATTTATTGTATCAAGGCGTACTCGTCTCGTCAATAAAATATTTATTAAAAAATGATAAATCACGTGCTCAGAAATCACCTCGAGCGGATTTGTCAAGTTCTTGCCATATTAACGATGCACAATTTCATGTAAGTACAAAGAATCATCCAACCTATCTTCCTGCCGCTATTGCAAGTTCTTCTTTGGTACAATTTGTGACTCTGCTGATAAAATCTTCATCAGCACCTTCTTTCTGTAGTTGGTGAATAATAAAGATTCTTTCTTCAGTTCTTCCTTCGGCTCTTCCTTCAGTTCTTCCTTGTCTAACATACTGGTCAAATAATTCACACACTGTAACCTCATCCTCCTCTCTGATTCCCTGTTCTTTCATCCATGCTTCAATGTTCTCCGTATCTGTTTCTCCCGAAAGCACCTTAATCATCCTAATCAATGCCGCTTTATGTGCAATCTTTCTTTGGGAACGGTATCCGTTTCCCTCTGCAAGGAAATCCACCACTATCCGCATATCACTCTGAAAAAGTTTCCTCGTCTCTTCCGGCAGATAACGCATCTCGAACACATGGAGATTCAATTCATCGATATATTCCCATGCCTTCCCGCTTAGTTTCCTCTTTCTGAACAGCCTGCGGATGCCGCGGCTGCTTTTCCATCTGGAATGTCCCCAATACAATACAAACTCAATAACAGGAAAAATATTCTGCGTTTTCCCTTCATACTGTTCCCGATAAACGCCTCCCACATAGCCAGCCTTGCGCAGCAACATCTTGCCATCTGTCCTGCTCTGGTTGGCAATCAGGTACATGATGTTCACCTTCCCGTCTGCCATCTCATATTTGCACAAGTCCTCGTACTGGCTGCGCTGCTTCTCCATTCCCTGATAGATGGTCTCTATGGGACCTGCCAGCAGATTTTCTGCTTTTGCTACCTTTTCCCCCTGGTACAAAAGTACATTAATCACATCTGCCGCAATATCCGGGAATGCTACAAACTCCTTCTCTACCGTGTCTTTCTTTTCGTTGGTTTCTTCCATTCGTCCTCCTTTTGTCAGACAGGCAAAACAGTGTCTCCTTCTGCAAAGGCGTTTTTCTCTGTTCCCTGCCCTATTTGATTTGAATTGGTAATAAAGCAAGGATTCTACTACAGATAATGCATCCCCCTGTGGGAATGCCTATTAGAAAATGAGATAATAGAACGAATTTCCGTTAGAATTTCTATGCTTTAATTTATTGTATCAAGGCGTGCTCGTCTCGTCAATAAAATATTTATTAAAAAATGATAAATCCGTTGCCGAATAATGCTTTCAGCAGACCGATAGGCTGCTGAAACCAGCGCGTTGTATCTGTTGATTATGAACTTCCTGCAAGATTAACACTCGTTGGTTAAAATTCGTCCTCTTCCTCATCCCACTCATCCCAATTCGGATACTGTTCTACATGCCCTACTGACTTAATCAGTTTAGGTGATGTCTTTTTCATTTCATCTTCTATCTTTTGCACATGAATCGTAAACATCCAGTCATCACCGTAATCATAATGAAGCGAAAAGTTTTGCCCCTTTACAAGACCAATCTTGTCTATCACTATATCCGTTGACGCTCCACCATCCTCGGGATCATACTGATAATTGTCTTCGCTGTACATTCTATTATCCATGCAGAATTCATATAAATGCTCATGGATAAAATCAAACGATTCCAGAATAAACTCACACAATCTGTCGAGCGTTTCTTTTCCAGAGATTTCCATAGTACGATATGTAGTTCTGCCCTGACCAGCCGGGTAAACCTTAAAAGTGTATTTTGCCATTTCTTCTGTCCCCTCTCTGCATGTCTATGTCATCACCTTGTGTTATATTTCCGCCTTCCCCTTCGAGAAAGCCAGCACCTCATCTTCAATATTTTCTTTTTCTGTCTTTCCAATCTGGTTTTTATATAAGTCCACTCGCCTTCAAATGTACGTCTCTCTTTCCATTCCAATCGTTTTGGAACACTATGGTGTCGTCATGTTGGTTAATGCCCCACATTTTTTGCCTGTAATATATTTCGATTTTTTTGATACAGACTGTCTATGTAGCAAAATCTAAACATGATTTACATCTTATATAAGAATACAGATTGCCTATGATTTATAGCTACTCGGTATGATTTATACGCAGAAATATAGTTAACGACACTAACTATTTCTATGAAATATTATATCGATTTAGCAACTGTGATTCTGCTGCGAATTCGCCCTACGCATCAACCACCATATCCATGATTACAGGAACATGGCAGAGTTAAAAGTTTTTTATATTTGCTTGTACCATAAGCACCATCCTTTCAAATTCCAAGATTATTTGTTCAGTTAAACACTCGGATGAGGCAATGGAAGACCGCATATTCATAAGACTTATTTCACTCATCATAACTTCCTATATCCGGAAGATTATGGAGGAGCAGAAAATATATCGTTCTTATTCGCTCAATGAACTTTATAACGAATTAAAAAACTTTGGCTGATACAGTCCAGTAATGGGAAACAAATGCTGACGGAATTTACCAATACCCATAAGGAAATTTTTAAGGCACCTGGCTTAGAGTTACCTGCTTCATCCTCGTTATAATTCAAAGGGAATTTATGTAATGATATCCACCTACTTTCATAAATCAAATAGTTAATTCACCGGAACTGTTTGTCCAAAATATCATCACAACTATCTTTTATTTCTGTGGCTATCCTATCATTACACTCTTGTCTTTTAAGTTCTCGCCATTTATTTCTTATTTTTTCCTTACTACCAATATATGTTAATAAGCAAAGTAATGATATACCTACCAAAAAAATAATCAACACATATCTTTCATTATTATTCGTTTTTAAAAAGGAAAACAAAAAGCATATCAATGACATTGCAAAATATGACCAATCAACAATTTTTACTCTTTGCTCTCTAAGAGGTGCAATTTTTAAAAATTTTTTATACCTTGTTTCCCAATTAAAAATATCTCCTTCTAAAAATATTTCCATATAAGAACTTATAATTCTTAAAGATTCTGAATGTCTTAATGATATAAAATACGATGGTATTATAACTGCAAATGGTAATAAGTATAAAAGTCCTCCATCTTCATTTCCCTCTTTATATATAAATGCAAGTATAGCAATTGACGATATGTACATCATATTTCTTAATTCATGAGTTTTATTTAAATGAAAAATTATCTCTTCACGCAACATAAGATATTCATCTTTATTATGTATTTCTCCCATATACTCATTTTTTTTATCATTCATATAGTTACCATATCCCATCAAATTCGCTATTATGTCTATAAAAAATTCAACTATTTGCAGAGCATTCCCTATAAAAATTGATTATACCGGTGCCTTTTGAGCCATCTGTTCGGACTTTGAGAGCCAGTCAATAATGTCGATAGACCATGCCTGATTTGGGGCGTCGATAACAGCATTGCGGAGCAGATATGGAACTATCTGTGCCTGCTTCTGACGTTTAGAGAGGTTGGGCTTAGGATAAATCGGGTCAATCGCCATTTCGTTCATATAACGACGGGCTTTTTTACGTCCTACATGATATCCGCGCATCTTAAGCTGTGATGACATTTGTCTGGCACCCCAGGTCGGATTATCGGTATGCAGACGGTCTATAATGGCTTTACATGCCAGTTCCTGCTCGGATACACCTGTGCCTTTGTAGTATACGCTTGTACGGTTGATGCTCATCAGTTCTGCACCGACAGATACTGGAAGCTCCTTAGTCTTCGAAAGGCTTTGGACTAAACTTACTCTCGTAGTCAGGTCCAAGAACTTCTTCAGATTTTTTTTTCATCCAATCCACCTGCATGGTAAGTTGGCCTACTTTTTTAGCGTATTCAGCTTTCTCTGTGCGTTCTGCCGCAAGCTTCTCCTTGAGGTTATCCTCACGGGAATCGTCAAATACGACAGATGCTTTATCAAGAAATTCCTTCTTCCAGTTACGAAGCAGGTTAGGCTGGATATTATTTTCGGCAACAATGGTATTGATATCTTTCTCCCCTTTCAATACCTCAATTACGAGTTTTGCCTTGAAGTTGGCGGAGAAATTTCTTCTTGTTCGTGACATTTTGACAAACCTTCTTTCTGTGATGTTTTGAATATATCAGATTCATAAAAAAATGTCTCGAACAGTGTCTTAAACTATGGGACCATTATAATTTCCCTAATTCTCCATGATCCATACAAATTCCCAACGCCCAATAACCTGTATAAGAGCGGTGCAAGCATTCAGACTGATCAAGCTGTATTATCTCATTGTTTATACCAGTAAACGTTACCTGCACATCCGCTCTGGAAATTCCTGCCATATCTTGATACAGTTCCATACCTTCTTCATCTTCCAATGTGATTTTATAGATGCCATCCGTACAATGAAATATAATTTTAAAGCTCCGGCTGTCATTATCTTCCCAAGTTTCTATTTGCAGTACCGGATTTCCATCACTCCCATACACCATTTCATCCTTTTCGGATGCAGAAATACTACTTCCATCATCAAGCACACCTTCAATATCTAAGCTAAGATTAGATAATACTCCGCCCCAATTTTTTCCATCCCATTTAAATTCAACAGAAACAGAATTTTGCGGTATGCGAATACCTATTCTATTTTCTATAGGAAGAGAAGAAAAGAAATTTCCTACTTTTTCCTCAGCAATAGCAGTATCTTTCGTACATGAAAAATCAGCTTCCTGATACAACGCAAGCTGTTCCAGCTTATCATTTAACATTCTAACAGAAGTTTCAGAAGCCGCTTCCAATTCCGCGTCTAACATAACAGATCTGTATGCTGAAACACCGCATCTTAAATACAGTCCCATAACATCATGCATCTGTTTTAAGAGTTCCTGCTTTTCTATCCATGTTGAACCTCCGAGGCTTTGCCTATGGAGTCTGTAATACTCCCGACACTCGCTTTGGATATTTAAACGATATAATGCTTCCAAAGAACTATCTACTTTTTCTTGTGTATTAAGAATAGCATTATCTAACGTATTAACAACATCTAACACAACGTCATCAATTCCAACTAACTCTCCAGCTTGATCAGTAAGATATTTGACTATATCTTGACTGCCACCTTCAAGCAAAGTAATCATTACCGCTTCGCCTACTGATGTCTGTTCTTGGTATATAGAGAGTGTATATGCGCCCGCGTTATACATTGAATCACTCATATTTAAATTAAAATCATTGAGAATCAGATCAAGTCCTCTTACATAGCTTTCATTAATTCCATCCATATTTTTCAAGTAATTTCCAAGACTTACCATCTCCGAAAACTGAATATAATCCGCAGCATCTTTAGTATAATCCATTACAGTTCCATAATCTCCAAGAAAACCACGTTTATCTTCACCTGTCAATATTTGGTACGCATTACCTCCCAAATTGGTGTATTTTTCCAAAGTGCGTAGCAAATTAACAGTTTCATCAACCATAATAATCAAATCATCTTCATTGTTAGGAAGTAAAATATCCCAGAATGCTTCCTGATATTGAGTTGTCTGTTCTATACCCGAGATATATGGAATAAAATTCCAATTTTTTATGATATCAGCAGCCACTGAAAGATTATAACTGGCCTCTCTTTTATCCCAATATCCCATATTATACATTTTGTTATTATAGATTTCATTCATCAATACTTCTAGTTCAGAAAGGTCTGCACGCTGCTCTATGATCAGTACTCTGTCTTCCTCTACGAAAGATGCTCTTAAGCACATCTCACCCAATGCTTTTGTCATGGGATAAAACACATCATTACCAATCAACAACACTTCATCTTTAGAAAATGTTGATTCCAGTCCACCTCTATCAAGAAAAAATGCCACATTTTCGATATCCACAGCTATTGCCGGCTCAATATCACCCATCCTTACCAGCGTTTCTTCACTCACATAAATATTGCCTTTGTCAAAAGCAAACTCTCCTACAAAAGCATTTTCTTCCTTTTCTGAAATTACAAATAACTCAAATAAAGAATGTACTTCTTCTGCATTGACCGTCAGAATATCAAAAAGCAATGATCCTGAATAAACGGTCATTGCCAATACTATACTTATGATAATTTTACTAATCCTCTGATATTTTAAAACACTCTTTTGCATAAATCGTTTCATCCTATTATTATTCTTATTCACAGAAAAGTTTAAACAAACCACCGCTCATTGCATTCATCAGCTTTTCGTCCCAAACAATTTCCTTTTTATCAGTACCATTTTCGTACATTATCTTAAATTCTTCTGTCACATATGCAACCTGATCCTCCTTTAGACTTTGTAAAAGCATTTTCAAAATTTCTTCTTCTCCATATGGGACACCGCCCATATCTTTTCCGGATAATAGTGCACCTACATCAGGATAGGTAATTTTTACGAATAAGAAATGGTCATTCTCATCCATTTCTTCAATTAGAGTTTTTTCTAAAATCATATTGGCTAACTGCTCATCTAAAGTTAATTCCTCACCTTCGATTTCTGGTATTTGAGCATTTATCAATATCTCACCTAAAACATTGATATCTACTGCTTTCAATTCAGATTCTGCCGATTTTCTTACTTCTGGCCAACCATACAATTCAGTATCTGCATCTTTCTTTTTCCCGCAACCTGCACTGAAAAGAAGAATAAGTAAAACAAACAGCATGAGCCTTTTTTTATTATACATAGACCACCTCTTTTTATGTTTAAGAAAATCTTATTCATAAGAATATGCGTTGATGCGCTGTTCTTTCCAACCGCCGTTATGGATTGATAACTTGTATGCTTTTATAACACAATAGTATCTTTTATGACAAAATATGTAAACAGTTCTATTGTTCATCAATGTGCAACTTATAATTCCTTAAAATCATTAAAAAAGGCATATCAGGCTTTTACATCCGATATGCCTTGCATCCCTAACACCAAAATACAATAAATTACAAATGTATAAAATTCCCCCAGCAAATAAGTCTGATTATATCTTAGCCCATAGTATAATGGGTCAGTTGTCAAGACAAAAAGGGTTCTTTCCAAAGTTAGTTGATTTTGCGTTTTAATTCACGCCGCAACAGTTTTCCTTTTAACAGTTCAAAACTATTGCGGCCATACATGATCCGCTTTATTACCTTTAGCTTGTTGACGCTCCCTTCTGCAAGCCCATTATTATAATCTAATTCAATCGCCTTTTTTACCGCTGGCAGATCCCGGCGTACTCCATTCACAAAACTGTTAATCAGTTCTATCTCCAATCCTTCTGCCTCGGCCATCCAATTTTTCCAATTCATCTGGTTTCTTGCTAAACAGTGTATTCTTGAATGCTCCTACCATGTCATAGATTTCACCTATTATGGGGTAGTTTTCTATGACCCTGTCCAACTTTCCTGGGTTAGCTTTCCAACTTTGTCAATCGGTTTATACAGCAGACTCACCAGACACTTTCTTTCTATCTTTTCTACTTTTCCCTGACAATTCTTTCCCGCTTCCTTTAATAGTTTTCTCTCACGGGTCGCAAACATGCGTAACGTGGATGATGCCTCATGGTATCCTTCCTTTTGTATGGCAGCCTCTATCTCACGGAAGCAGTGGCCCTCTCCAAGCATCTGCCGGATCTTTTCCGCGTAAGGCTTTATCTTGCTGTTTCGCGTTGTGTTATATAATCCATTTGTGGGATTAAAATCCGCTGACTGGTAACGTCTTACCGTGCTGTAACAGATTCCCAATTCTTTGGCAATCTCTTTTCTCTTCCAGCCTGCTTTTGTATATTCAACCACTTTTTCAACGAGTTTTTTCTTCTTCTCATAATTCGCATTGTGCTCTCTTGCAGGGAAATCTTCTTTCACTTCTTCATCCAATATTCAGCTGTTTCTGTCCCCTCATAATGACTTGCCGCTACTGGAAGCCCTATATTTGCTGCAAGAATGCCTGTAATATATTTTTTCGCCGCATCCGTCAGCCCTTTCAGCAGATGGAAGCGGTCACTTATCTGAATGATCCCTTCATCTGCCTGTTTAACCGCGCTGTTATAAGATACGGAGCCATCACGGGATACAATTTTCAGGTTTGGAAACCCTGACAGCCATCCAGCCACATCCTCGATCTCACGCGAAGGAAGAAGGTCTATGATCCGATGGGTGTCAATATCGATCATGACCGTCCCATAAGTATATCGTTTCCTGAATGCAAAGTCGTCAATGCATACTTTGGTTACTCGTTCTTTCTCAGGTTGGGGTATATCTTTTTTTTAAAGATTGCAGATGGTGCTTTTCCCAATATCCGCAATCCCATCCCTTAAAACGTCCGCTGCATTTAAGGAACTGACATTCAGAGATATGTCTATGATTTTATCCAGGAGCCGGTTGCTTTTTTGGCTTTGGGCCCGATAAAATCAAACGGTTCTGCAAACGTTGTATGACTACAGTCCGGATTAGTGCATAACATCTTTCGGTTTTGGATAATAATCCTGCATTTCTTACCCATAATGGGAAGGTCTTGAAAGCTGCGTTCGTATTGGCTGTGCTTTTTGGCGGAACTGGCATCGCAATAAGGACAGTATAGTTCCTCTTTATTTGAAGCGACCCTGATAATGATCGTATCCTCTACAATTTCATGACTGACATAATCCAGGCAAGGATTCAGCAGTTTGATAAATTCATCCATATGTGATATCTCCGCAATAGAAACATGTTTTAAGTAGTATACCACATATATGGATAAAAAACATATATTTCAACTAACTTTGGAAAGAGTCCAAAAATGCTTGACCACAACACTGAATGGACGCTGGAATATAACTCAAGAACATCTGCTGCGCGTTGTAACAAACGTGAGAAAATAGATTATAAACTGGAAGACGGCAGATACCGTTCATCCATGATGTGGTACTGCCGCCTGTTTGCAATCATGATGTGTCAACATCTTGATGCGTGGGCTTCGTCAAAGACTTCCCCGCTAAAAGATCTCTTTGAGCAAGCCGCTTAACTTCATAAGCAATACCATTATAAACCATGTTTGACGCAAGGTCTATTAAAGTGTGTCATTTTCGAGGCTTCTGGCATGATGGTGGGTACTTAGCCATGCCTTATTTATAACTTCATA
>CAYOED010000097.1:0-11014 GCA_964402925.1 uncultured Lachnospiraceae bacterium
GTTTTGCATTATCAAGGCAGGGGGCGGTTGATCTGATAAAAGGCTGTCTTGCTTGTGTGGCACAGGATATATCCTTTATGCTTCCTGTCGGGTTATTGTATTATTTTGTGATTGATATGATGAATGGGGGCGTGAACGGAAACCGCATTGCTTTCTATGCGGCGGGTGCTTTGGTATGCTTATGCCTAATATTTATCGTTACCCGGTTTCAGTATAATGCCACTTATTTAGCAACTTATGTGGAAAGCGGTGTAAGGCGGATTTCATTAGCCGAGCAGCTCCGCAAAATTCCACTGTCCTTTTTCGGGAAAAAAGACCTTGCCGATTTAACAAATTCCATTATGAGCGATTGTGCAACACTTGAAACAGCATTTTCGCATTTTGTACCTTGTTTAGTGGGCTCTCTTATCTCAACAACCTTGATAGGAATTTGTCTTTTTGCTTACGATTGGCGTATGGCTCTTGCGGCGGTTTGGGTTTTGCCGATTGCATTTGCAATCACATTCTTTTCAGCCCGCATTCAAGAATATTTTCAAAGCAGGCTGGTAAAAGCAGATGTTGCGCTGGAAGAAGGCGTACAGGAGTGTATCGAAAGTTTACAAGACTTAAAGGCGAATAATGCGGAAGAAAACTATCTGAAAGGACTTGATAAAAAAATTGATGATGTAGAGAAGCGGCATATCATAGCGGAACTTGGTGTAGCAATATTTGTTGTTTCATCAACGCTGATATTAAAGTTTGGGATCGCCACGGTTGCACTTGTAGGCTCTGCTTTGCTGATTCAAGGCGAGATTGATATTCCGTTATTCTTTATGTTCCTGCTTGTCGCTTCAAGACTGTATGCCCCGCTTGAGGGTGCATTACAAAATCTTGCGGCGGTGATCTCTACCAAAACGAACATAAACCGCATGAATGAAATTCTTGACCACCCTATCCAGACAGGCAGCAACAAAGTATCGAATAAGGGTTATGATATTGTATTTGACCATGTAGGATTTTCCTACAATACGGGGGAAACAGTCTTGAATGATGTGTCTTTTACCGCAAAACAAGGGGAAGTTACCGCTTTAGTGGGTTCGTCGGGCGGTGGAAAAACTACGGTATCACGCCTTGCTGCAAGGTTTTGGGATATAAACAAAGGGAAAATCACTGTCGGCGGTATGGATATATCGAAAATAGAGCCGGAAACATTATTGTCGCTGTACTCTATTGTATTTCAAGACGTAACGCTGTTTAACAATACAATCATGGAAAATATCAGAATAGGCAGAAAAGACGCTACTGATGAAGAAGTGATTGCAGCGGCAAGACTGGCAAACTGTGAAGAATTTGCTGAAAAACTTCCGGAAGGTTATAACAGCATGATTGGCGAAAATGGCTGTGAGCTGTCAGGCGGTGAAAGGCAGCGTATTTCAATCGCCCGTGCTTTCCTTAAAAACGCTCCTATTATTTTACTGGACGAAGCAACAGCGAGCCTTGATGTGGAAAACGAAACACTGATACAGGCTGCTTTGTCAAGACTGATAAAGGATAAGACGGTACTTGTTATTGCCCACCGTATGCGTACTGTAAGCGGAGCGGATAAAGTGGTCGTGCTTTCGGGCGGTTCCGTTGCAGAGCAGGGAACACCGGGAGAACTGATGAACACAGGAACTATTTATCCTCATATGGTAAAACTGCAAATGATTAGCCAGGATTGGGGAATTTAGTGTAGTGCTGAGTAGATAATTTAGGCAAAATTTCACAATCAGGTAGTTCTTGACAAGCTCAGAAAGATGGTTTATACTCGAAAAATAAGATAACGATGTTATGTTAAGGGGGCGAGTTGGTGGCTGAGGATAAGGAAACGAGAAAAAAACTTCTTGACAGTGCAAAGCAGGAGTTTCTTGAAAAAGGTTACATGAAAGCCTCCCTGCGTACCATCTGTAAAAATGCCGGTGTAACAACGGGTGCTTTATATTTTTTCTTTCAGGATAAAGAAGATTTGCTGAAGCAGCTTGTGGAAGAACCGCTGAAAGGGCTGATTTCAAAAGTGGAATCACACTTTTCGGAAGAAATGAATATGGAATCAGCAGTTATATCTGTACAGGATGATTCTTCAGATATTAAGGCATCAAAAGAGATTGTGCATTTTTTGTACCAGCACTATGATATCTTTCAGATTCTTCTGACGAAAAGTCAGGGGAGTGCTTACGAGGATATTGTGAGCAGGTTTGCTGATGGGATTGAAGAACATTATGACAGGCTGGCAGAGCAGATGACTGAAAAATTTGGTGTTTGTAAGCCGGACCATTATATGATTCACTGGCTGTCTCATATTCAGATTGATGCCTTTATTCATTTACTAACTCATGAACAAGACGAGGAGAAGGCAGTCGAACAGATTGGGGAGGTCGTAGTTTATCTGTTGTCAGGCTGGAACGGTCTGTTTTCATGTGATAGGAAAGAATTGTAACAGGATGCTGGTGGCTATATGATAGTAGAAATGCTTGTTGTATAGTTTATTATAAGCCGCATGACATGAGAATGTTATGCGGTAAAAACATAACACTTACATAACATTGTTATGTGATTAAATCTAATAGCACAAATGCTGAAGATATAGAATGGAGGAAAAATATGTATCTTGAAGTAAAGAATCTAAAAAAGAGTTATGGTGAGGGTGGAAGTTTTGCTCAGGTATTGAAAGGGATTTCTGTTTCGGTCAGCCAGGGTACTATGTGTGTGATTGAGGGAACCAGTGGTTCGGGGAAGTCCACACTGTTAAATTGTATCGGGGGATTGGATTTGATGGATTCCGGTTCGATACAGGTGGATGGAAAAGAAATATTTGGGCTGCCGCAGGATCAATTATCTGATTATCGGAGGGAGAACCTTGGTTTCATTTTTCAGTTTTATAATTTGGTGCCGAATCTCACGGTCAGGGAAAACATTCAAGTGTGTGAGTATCTGACAGACAGACCTCTGGATCTGGAGGAACTGCTGGAAACACTGGGATTGACCGAACATCAGAATAAATTTCCGTCACAGCTTTCCGGTGGACAGCAGCAGCGCTGCGCCATTGCCCGTGCATTGATTAAAAATCCGAAGCTGTTGCTCTGTGATGAGCCCACGGGGGCACTTGATTCCAAAACCTCAAGGGATATTTTGGTTTTGCTTGAGGAGGTGAATGCAAAATATGGCACAACGATGCTGATTGTCACTCACAATAATTCCATTAAAAATATGGTGGATCAGGTCATTGTCCTAAAAGACGGACAGATTAAGAAAGATTACCGGAATGAGAGCAAAGTGCCTGCTACAGAATTGGAGGATTTATAATGCAAAAAATATTGAGAAAAAGAATCCTCCGGGATTTAAAGGAAAATGTGTTCCGCTATTTGGCGTTGGGGTTTCTGGTTATCTTGGGAATGTATGTAGTCATCAGTATGGTCGGGGCAGCGGAAACGATTATAACAGGAACGGTGGATGCAGCAAATGAGAATAAGGTGGAGGATGGGCAGTTTAGCCTGTTTGCACTATTGACGAAGGAGGAAAAATCTGCATTGGAGGAGGACGGAATCACACTGGAGGCCCATTTTTATCTGGATTACTCCCTAGAGGATGATTCCGTTCTGCGTGTGTTTTCACAGAGAAAGGAAATTGATTTGCCGCAGGCTGATTTTGGGAGACTGCCGCAGGAATCGGGTGAAATTTTGCTGGAAAAAAGATACTGTGATGAACATGCTATTTCCGTTGGTGATGAAATATTGATCAGTGGGCACTCTTTTCGAGTATGCGGTATCGGCACTTCACCGGATTATGATACGCCCTTATGGGATTTATCAGACAGTGCCGTGGACAGCAGCTTGTTTGGCGTGGGATTTTTGACGGCTGGAGATTACGACCGCTTAAAAGAGGAAAAGAAAAGTGACCATTCCGAGGAATATATTTACGCTTATCGGCTGAATGGAAAATTGACAGGACAGGAGTTAAAGGAAAAACTGCAGGAAATGGATATGGAGGCAGAGAATATTGACGACAGCTATTTTCAGGAATATTGGGAAAGGACCGGAGGTAAACTGGATGATTTCAGAGAGGCAGTTGATGAGCTGAAAAATGGTGCGGAGGAGCTAAAGGACGGGCTTGGCGAGTTGGACAGTAATAGCAGTAAGCTGACGAAGGGGGCATCAGAAATCTTTGATGCATACTTGGCAGAGGCATCGGATCGTCTGGCAGAGTATGGTGTTCCGGAACTGACAGGGAAAAATTATAAAAGCGTGTTGGAGGGACTGATTGCAAGTAGTGACAATGCCATTCTTCGTTTAAGTCTGAAATCTGCTTTGGAGCAGTTAGAAGAGTTATCTTCCTTTGAGAAGGGTATGAAAGAATACACAAAGGGGGTATCTGATGCGGCAGACGGAGCGGAGGAGCTCTCTGACGGTCTTTCGGAATTTTCCGAAGAGACAGAGGATTTTATAGATGACTATTTTGATATTAAACTCTCTAAACTGACACAGTTTTTACCGGCGGATGACAATGGACGGATCGGGGGTGCAGCAGATGATAAGTTTATTGATAAAGCGGCAGGATTGGCGGCAGGTGTGATTGTACTGATTCTGTTTGCCTATGTGATATCGGTTTTTGTGGTACATAGTATTGAACAGGAAGCAAGTATTATTGGAACACTGTATGCTATGGGGGTCAGAAGAAAGGAACTTTTGCGGCATTATCTGGCTTTGCCGGTGTTGATTACCCTGATTGCAGGAGTTATCGGAACGGCATTAGGTTATAGTGATCTCGGAGTCAGGGCGCAGATGCAGGAAGTATATGGTTATTTCTCTATTCCGGCACTGGATGTGATATATGAACCATACCTGTTATTATACGGGATTGTCATGCCGCCTGTCGTAGCTGCACTGACAAACTTTCTGGTTATCCGTAAAAAACTGGAAAAGCCGGCACTTTCGCTGATTCGGAATGAGCAGAAGAATGGTAAGACACAGAATATCAGGATTCCTGGCGGAAACTTTGTACATATCTTTCAAATCCGGCAATTACTCAGGGAGAGGCGTACTGCCTTTACGATTTTTACAGGGATGTTCATTTCCCTGCTGGTTGTCATGCTCTCGCTGAACTGCTATGTGCTTTGCGTACATATAAAAACAGAGAATAGTGCAGATACAAAGTTTGCATATATGTATACCTATAAATATCCGGAGAAAGAGGTGCCAGAGGGGGGAGAGGCCGCCTATGGAGTTACGCTGAAAAAAGAAGTGTTGGGATATAACCTGGATGTAACACTTTTGGGAATCGACAGGGACAATCCCTATTTTGATATTGTGAAAGAGGGAGATGAATCGTTTGGCGGGAAAAATACGGTACAGATTTCTTCCTCGATGGCACAGAAATATCATTTGAAAACGGGTGATGATTTGGTTCTGAAGGATGAGGAAAATGACCGGAACTATGCCTTTACGATAGAGGGAATTGTGCCATATTCCACCAGCTTCTTTGCCTTTATGGATATTGACAGTATGCGGGAACTGATGGGAGAGGATGAAGATTATTATAATATCGTGTTTGCAGATCATGCCCTTACTATTGACAGCGGCAGGCTTTACGCTGCTACGTCCAAGGAAGAAATCGAAAAGAGTTCTTCTGTCTTTGTGGAACAGATGATGCCGATGGTGTTCACGTTGACGACTGCCTCTGCGGTGATTTTTGTGGTTGTCATGTACCTGATGATGAAGGTGATGATTGACCGTTCGGTAATGTCTATTTCTTTGATGAAGGTATTCGGATATCGGAAAGGGGAAGTCAGAAAGCTGTACCTGAATGGCAATCTGCTGATTGTGATAGTAAGTGCCCTGTTGGGAATTCCGCTGTCTAAAATCATTATGGATAGTATGTATCCGTATTTGGTCTCGAATATTACCTGTGGAATCAATCTGTTTTTTTCCTGGCAGATATATGCAGGGCTGTTTGGGGCAATATTGATTTTATATTTTATCATTAACCGGATTCTGATGCGGCGTGTGAATAAAATTCTGCCGGCAGAGGTGCTGAAAAATAGGGAATAAACGGGTTCTTGACAAAAGTAAGTCAGAAAGGGTATAATCAAAATGAAGTTAGCGGCTACTAACATAAGGTAGCCGCATTTATTAAATCAATAGGTTAGTCTTTGCTAACTTATTATTAGAATAGTGATTGGAGGAAGTTTTATGGTTAAGATTACGGTGGACATAGAAGGAATGGCCTGTGGGATGTGCGAGGCACATATTAACGAGGCAGTAAGGAATGCCTTTCAGGTGAAAAAGGTAACAAGTTCACATACAAAGAAACAGACAGTTATCATTGCAGAGCAAGATATTCCGGAACAGGGACTGAAGGATGTGGTTGCAAAGGCGGGTTATGATGCGGTATCAGTAAGCAGTGAGCCTTATGAGAAGAAGGGGCTGTTTTCTGCATTTATAGGGCATGGAAACTAATACAATTTCCACCCTCCTGAATCTGTTCGACCATTTTGTTATAAATAGTTATTAGGTTGGTCATACAAGATAAGATAGAAAAATGGGCAATGGGAACCGTATGTTTTGCCATTTTGTCAGCAGTGGCTTCAGCAATTATGACATTGCTGATATGATAAGGAGAAAGCAGATGTTGAAAGTAGAAAATAAATCCAAAGAGGAAATTGCAAAGATTGGCAGGAAAATTGGAGAAGCGTTTGCGGCTGAAAAAGCAGGGATTGTAACCTTGTTGACAGAGGAACAGACGGTCAAAGCTTTTGAAATAATGACCGAATATTTTTACAGGGCAGGGGTGTTGTATGCTACATCTGAAACAGGTGAGGGCTATCTTGCCTATTGGGAGAAAAAAACAAAACCTGCAATTGGTCCGGCCTTGCATATGGTAAAGCGTTTCTTATGCGAACTGCCGTTAAAGGCGAGTCTGACTGTCCTGCAAAGCGGCAGTGAGCAGTATACGAAGATTTTTAAGAAAGAACAGAATTATATCGCCATATCTATGGTAGTGGTACTGCAGGAGTTTCAGGGGAAGGGATTTATGCACAGGGTTCTGGAGCAGCCGTTTGCCGAGGGAGAGAAGAAAAATATTCCCTGTGTACTGGATACTGATACGCCTCTTAAGGTAAAGAAATACATCCGATGTGGGATGAAACTGGCTGGTGAAAAGAAACTTAAGGATGGGATTTCGCTATATACAATGGCATACCATGCATCAACAGTAGGATGACAGTTAGTAATGGAAGGGGAGGACGTCCATGGAAAATAAAAAACATCTCCCAATGACGGGAGTGGGACCGATTTATGGCGCAGTGATTATTGCAGTTACGGTAATTGCTGTAATTGCAGGAAAAAGCAAAGTATTTGAGGCAGGCAGAGTTAATTTCTTGAAAACTCCGCTGCTCATTATTGGGATACTGCTGATTGTTTTTGGTTTGTATCTGTGGGCAGGAGCGCTGTTCCAGTCAAAGATAGACAGCCATATTGTGGAAAACAGGCTGGCAACTATAGGTGTCTATGGGCTAGTGAGGAATCCAATCTATTCGGCTTTTATGTTCTTCTGCACGGGTGCGCTTATGATTGCAGGAAATTTATTTTTTCTGCCGCTGTTCTTTTTCTATTGGATATTTATGACTGTGCTGATGAAATGCACGGAAGAAAAGTGGCTGAAAAATCTGTATGGCAAAGAATATGAGGAATATTGCAGACGGGTGAACCGTTGTATTCCCTGGTTTCCAAAGAAGCAGTGAGTGGCTTGTAAGAACGGAGGGATAAAAAGCATGGATATGTACATTGTTTTGAGAAAAGATTATGTTGAGGCAAAATTATTATACAATGAACTATAATTTTTTATATAACAGGAAATAAGCCGGAGGTATGGAATTGAAACAGAAAAAATCAGTAGAGGACTATCTGAAAGTAATCTATGTCCTTTCCCAAAAGGAGGAAATGCAACTTTTTATGATGGGATGATTACTTGTTCCACGCTGTCAGGGAAAGCGGTTTGTAAGCTAGTCTGGAATATGAATAAGCGGAAAAATGACCACTATTTACAGCTTGCATTGTCAGGCATACCGGGGGATTTCAGTGGTAAAATACTTGAGGTTCCTGTGGGGACGGGCGTACTGACCATGCCAGTGTATGAAACGCTCCCAAATGCTGACATTACCTGTCTGGATTATTCTTTGGATATGATGGAGAGAGCAAGATGCCAGGCGAAAAAGCACCAAATAGAAAATGTCCGTTTTATGCAAGGCGATGTAGGGAAGCTGCCATTTGTAGACGGTAGCTTTGACTTGGTAGTATCACTGAATGGTTTCCATGCTTTTCCCGATAAAGAGGCGGCTTATCGTGAAATTTTCCGGGTTCTGAAGCCGGGTGGAGTTTTCTGTGGCTGTTTCTATATAAAAGGTGAGAACCGGAGGACAGATTGGTTCATCGAAAAAATATATACACCAAAGGGATATTTCACGCCGCCTTATGAAACAGCGGACAGTCTGCAAAAGCGGCTGAAAAGTATGTATCGGAAGGCACAGGTAAAAAAGGTGGAAAGTATGGGATGTTTCCGGTGCAGGAAATGAACAGATTAAGCAGAGGTAAGCAGGAAAGCTGACCTGTTCAGAGGCAGGAGTAAGGAAGCAGACATTTAGGATGGTGTGTATATGAAACAAAAAAAGTCGGTAGAGGATTATCTAAAAGTAATTTATATCCTTTCTAAACGGAAAGGTGTACATGGGGCAGATATTGCGGGGGAACTGAAAGTTTCCCGTCCAACGGTTTCTGTCGCCTTAAAAGCATTGACAGAGGAAGGCTACCTCTTTTTGGATGATCTGCATGAAGTACATCTGACGGAAAAAGGGAAACAGATTGCGGAGGATACTTATGAACGCCACAATACCTTCCGGCAGCTCCTGACAGGGCTTGGCGTAGATGAAAAAACAGCGGCGGCAGATGCCTGTGAAATGGAACATGCCGTCAGCCCCACAAGTTATGAAGCATTAAAACGACTGGCAAATATTGGGAAAGGCAGAAAGTGAGAGGAAAAAATTTATGGATAATAAAAAGCATCTTTCCATGTATGGGGTAGGTCCTGTTTATGGCTGTGTGATCATTATGATAACGGCTGTCGCAGTAACTTTGGGACAGTGTGAAGTTTTTGAAAAAGGTATAATAAGTTTGCTGAAAATCCCGCTTTTGGCTGTGGGAATCCTGCTTATCATTCTTGGAGTATACCTTTGGTCTGGTGCCGTGTTTCGTTCTAAAATTGATGATGGGATTACGGGAAACAGGCTTGTGACAACAGGAGTATATTCACTATGTCGCAATCCGATTTACTCTGCCTTTATGTTTTTTTGTACGGGTGCGCTGATGATTTCTGGCAACGTATTTTTTCTGCCGATTTTCTTTTTTTACTGGTTATTTATGACTGTTCTAATGAAAGGCACTGAGGAGAAATAGCTGTATGAATTATATGGTGCAGAATACTTAGATTACTGTAAAAGAGTAAACCGCTGTATTCCGTGGATTGCGAAAAGATAAGATTAAAGATGGGAGAAGAGGAAGAATTATGTTTTGTATTCAGGTAATTATCTATTTGATACTTTTTATGGCTGCAATCAAGACAGTGGCAGGAAATAATCCTGTCGGATGCGTTTTCTTTTATCCGAAGCCTGTTCAGCAAAGGGTATATGATCTGGGGCTGACAACTCCCGAAATAATCCGAAAGCGCAAAACCATATTTTTCACTGCTCTTTTAACAGGCGTACCAGTACTGCCGGTAATATTTATCGGTGTATGGAATGGCATTACAGACTTTCGGACTGCTTATGTCCAGGCGCTGCTCTTTCTTGAAATAATGAATTGGTACGATGGCATTGTAGTGGATCGGATATGGGTAAAGTACAGCAAGTTTTGGATCATCAAAGGCACGGAAGATTTGCCACATGTAAAGAGTATCAAATTTGTTGTCATAGAAAGGGTGATTATGACACTCGTGTACATACCTGTCGCAGTAGTCGTTGCAGGAGTGGCTGTTTTTCTTGGCAAGGCGTTTTGATGTCCGCTGCATAAAGAATAATTGTGAGGTGAAACAAATGGTTGAGGCAAAAAAGATACAAATACAAGGCGTGTCGGAAACGATGTTGCAGACGCTATATGCCCGTGCTGCATATTCCAAACAGAAAAATGCAAAGATCCATGATGAAAAAGCTGTAGAGATTGTATCCCGTATGGATTATGATTTTTTGCTTGCGGGAGATGATGCCCTGATGTCTAAGGGGGTTATTGCCAGAACAATACTGCTTGACCGTATGGTGGGTGATTTTATTCGGAAAAATCCAAAGGCGACGATAATCAATATCGCCTGCGGAATGGATACAAGAGCATACAGGCTGAAAATCGGTTCCACGGTTCGTTGGTATAATATTGACCTCCCGGAAACGATAGAAGTCCGCCGCCGCTTCCTTGAGGAAAACGGGCATATTTCCATGATTGCAAAGTCAGCAATGGACGAAAGATGGGCAGATGAAATAGAAGAACCAAAAGGCAGGGTGTTGGTTATCATAGAGGGATTGGTCATGTATTTGTCAGAACAGGACGTGAAGCAGATACTCTCAATTATCAGCAGGCGTTTTGAAAGGGCGGAAGTCATTATGGAGGTTATGAATCCGTGGGTAGTGAAAAATGTAAAAGAAAAGTCCATTGAGAAAACAAAGGCAAAGTTCACATGGGGTATCAAGTCCGGGAAGGAACTGCAGCGTATCTCGCCGGATTATACATGGGTGCGGGATGTGAGTCTGGTGGAGGGAATGAAGATCATCATGCCTGTGTATTATTTGTTCGGATGGATACCAGTGGTGAAAAATATCTCAAATAAACTGGTTGTGCTAAGAAAGGGATAAAATCTATAGAGAGGTGAAAATAGTGATGAATATGATTTTTTCAATTTTAGGTCTGTCAGGGGGGATTCTCTGTGCCATAGGAGATATTCTGTTTGATTTAAAAGGCAGGGG
>CAYOED010000098.1:0-10970 GCA_964402925.1 uncultured Lachnospiraceae bacterium
ACTACCTGATCTGCCATAGCTGCCAGTCTTTGATTGATTTCTCCCATTGCATGAATATAGTCCATGGTTGTCTGTTCATAGACAATTCCGTCCTCAAATACGTTGTTGCTGACTACCACCAGATTTGTGGTATTCTTTCTTAGTTGCTCCAAATCGCTTATAACACTTTGTACCACCTGCATTTCCAATTTAGGGGTCTCTCCTGCAAACATCTCATTGGCAGTCAGGTTTGAAATACACTCCAACAAAACTATCTTCCTTCCTGCATCCATTTTCTCAATGGATCTGCCTATTTCTGTAGGCTGCTCAATGGTAAGAAAACCTTTTCCACTTCTGAGTTTCCTATGCCTCTCAACCTTCTTTCGCCCTTCCTCATCAAAAATCTGCATGGTTGCCAGATAATACTTTTTCATGTCTTCCCCAGAAACAGAACAGACAATTTCCTCTGCATAAGAAGATTTCCCGCTTCCGCTCCCTCCAATGACCAGAATCATCATAACTATCAATACCTTTCATATGGTTTTACCTGAATGTCCGAAAACAAAGTTCTTCCCCGATAAACACGAAGTGCCATGTCAAGAAGCGAGAACATCATAACTGCACCCGTTCCTTCACCCAAAGCCAGACCTGCATCTATCACCGGCTCCAAGTGTAGTTCCCTCATCAGTCTTTCCACTGCCGGCTCTTTCCCCTTATGGGAAGGAATCAAATACTGTATGGTTCCCGGCACAAGCCTTTCGGCAAGTAATGCCGCTGTCATACTGATTACCCCGTCCAGCACCACTGGTACATGGAAGATTCCACCGCCGATGCAGACCCCTGCAAGTCCGGCAATATCCAATCCTCCCACTGCTTCCAGTACCCTTAAGGGCTTTGCTTCATACAATTTATACTTTTCGATTGCTTCTGTGATAATCTGTCTTTTATGACACAGCTTCTCATCACAAAGCCCTGCGCCTCTTCCTGTCACTTCATCCGCTTTGTATCCTAAGAGCGACGCTGCTATGGCGCTGCTTGTAGTGGTATTTCCAATTCCCATCTCACCCGTGGCAAGAATGTGGTAGCCTTTCTGCTTACAATCCTCCACTATTTCTATACCGGTAAAAATTGCGCTGATCGCCTCCTTACGGGTCATAGCTGGTTCTGTCCTGAAATTCCGGGTACCACAGCGGATTTTCCGATCAAGTATCCCTGATATCTGTTCCTTTGTACCGATTCCAATATCAACCGGAATCGTATCCGCCCCAATGGCTGCTGCCATTTTCCCAACTGAGGAAGCCCCCTTTGCCATCTGCTTTGCAACTGCCGCCGTAACCTCCTGACCGGACTGACTGATGCCTTCTTCCACAATGCCATTATCCGCACACATGATAATGACCGCTTTTTTTGAGAGTTCTATTTCCTCCGTCCCCAAAATAGAGCCAATCTGTGCTATAAAAGTTTCGAATCTGCCCATTCCGTCAAGGGGCTTCGCTACCTGATCCCAATTCTCCAATACTTTTTGATAGATTTCTTTATCCGGCTGCTCTATCAAAAGCTTATCTAAATTTTCTTCCGTACAGTTACCTGATATGCGCTTCCCTGAGTATTCCATAAATTTTCTCCATATTCAGATATTCCGATAAGATATCCGCCAGCTTATCGTACTGCTTTTCTTTATAATCCCTGTAATCCATACAGTTTTCATTCTCTATACTGGTAAAGGGAACACCGAGGGTAATACCCTTTTTCCCAGCCAGTGCTTTTACAAGAGCAGATGCAATCATGCCTCTGTCAAATATCCCATGAACATAAGTTCCGTACACATTTTTATTTTCACCGGTCACAAATACCGCTTCCCTTTCTCCACTGCTACCCATATGAATCTCATACCCTTCAAATTCAAGCCCTGTGAGTGCGGAAAAAATTCCATCCATCTGGTTTATGGTTCCATGTACCTGACGGCGCACCTTTTCACGATGCAGCCGGGTAGTGACTGGCAGTAACCCCATCCCTCTCATGGTTCCTTCCATCTCCATCCCTTCCGGATCGGAGATTTCTTCCCCCAACATCTGATATCCCCCACAGATACCGCAGACCGGTATTTTTTCCGCCATCCTTTTCACCGCATCTGCCAGCCCGTTTTGATACATCCATTCCAAATCACCCATGGTATTTTTACTGCCGGGCAAAAAGATCATATCCGGCTCTCCTAATGCCCCTACAGATGTGACATAGCGGACAGACACCTCCGGTATCTGCTCAAATACATTGAAATCCGTAAAATTAGAGATTCTGGGATACCGGATGACCGCCAGGTCAACCTCCCCTTTTTCCTTTCTGTCAAATCGTTCTGTCAGGGAATCCTCATCTTCCAGATCTATTTCCATATAAGGGACAATTCCGGCTACTGGAATGCCTCCCTTCTCTTCCAATATTTCAATTCCGGAATCAAGGAGCGATGCATCTCCCCTAAATTTATTGATGATAAGCCCTTTTACCCTTTCTTTTTCTTCTTTAGTAAGCAGGAGCAATGTCCCAAGGAGCTGTGCAAATACACCGCCTCTGTCAATGTCTCCTACCAGAAGTACCGGCGCATCAACAATCTCTGCCAGCCCCATATTGACAATATCATTCTCCCGCAGATTGATCTCCGCCGGGCTTCCCGCTCCCTCGATGACAATAATGTCCGCCATCTCATTAAGCCTGCGGAATGCTTTTATAATATCCGGAACCAGCTTACGTTTATAAGAAAAATATTCCCTGGCGCTCATATTTCCAAGGACTTTTCCGTTTACGATCACCTGAGAGCCTGTATGGTTCGTAGGTTTTAACAAAATCGGATTCATACAAACCAATGGACTAATCCCTGCAGCTTCTGCCTGCATGACCTGCGCTCGCCCCATTTCAAGCCCTTCCTCTGTCACAAAAGAATTGAGTGCCATATTTTGGGATTTAAAAGGGGCTACCCTGTATCCATCCCGCTTTATGATCCTGCAAAGTCCCGCCACCAGAAGACTTTTTCCCACGCCGGACATTGTTCCCTGAACCATGATTACCTTTGCCATAGTTGTACCTGTGTCCTTCCTGTCTTAGTTCTTTTCATATTTACAATTCCATCATCTGCCTGATATAGGCAAGGAGTTTTGGATTTCCCGGAAAACTGCTTTCATTCATACCAAAAAGCTGCTCCATAAAGTCAGCTTTAAAAATTTCCTCCGGTGTACCAAACCTTTCCGCATACTCTCCCCTAAGACAAAGTATTTTATCAGAAACAATCTTTGCAAGTTCTAATTCATGCAAAGACATAATAACCGTAAGTCCCTTCTTTTCTCTCATTTCCTGTAGTATAGATAAAAATTCCAGCTTATATCTGATGTCCAGATAAGAGGTAGGCTCGTCCAATACCACGATTTCCGGTTCCTGGCAGATTGCCCTGGCCAGCATTACCCTTTGCCTTTGCCCATCGCTGATTCTTTCAAATTCCTGACCGCCAAGATCTGTGATATGCGTAAGTTCCATCACTTCATCAACAATACGCTCATCCTCCTTTGACAGTACGCCAAACCAACCTGTATATGGGTATCTTCCCGTTGCCACCACGTCCCGGCAGCTTTTCATTTCTGCCCTTAACTTCTCGGTAAATACCACTGACATTTTTTTTGCCAGTTCTCCCGCTTTCATTTCAGCCAGATTATTTTCCTCTAAATATACTTTTCCGCCCAACAACCGCAGTTGTCCAGCAATGCTTTTTAAAACCGTGGATTTCCCTGCGCCATTGGGACCGATCAGCGTTAAGATTTCCCCTCTGGGCAGCTGAATCTCCATGTCTTTTATCAGAGGTTTCCCATCATACCCTACACACATTTTTTTTGTGGAAAAATAATAATTTTTCATCTCTTAGCCACCACCCATAACACCACAGGAGCTCCAAAGATTGCTGTCACCGTACTGATACTAAGTTCCGTAGGTGCCAACATCGTTCTCGCCAGCAGATCGCAAAACAGACAGAAAACACTCCCTCCCAGAAAACAGGACGGTATCATCCAGATGGGGTCTGCTGTATGAAGAAGCCTTTTGACCAGATGCGGCGCTGCAATTCCTACAAAGGAAATCGGACCTGCAAATGCTACAATACACGCAGATAAAATACTGGAGAAAATCACGATACATACCCGAAGCAGACGTATGTTTACACCTGCGTTCCGGGCATAAGCGTCTCCCAGCCTGTAAGCATCAAGGGGTTTTGACATAAAAAAAACTGCAAGTAATGTCACGAAAACCACCACTGCCATAACCTTTACATTCTCCCATGTCATTCCGGAAAAACTTCCCCTTGACCAGTTATGCAGATTTACAATATCTGCATCATCTGCAAAGGTAACGACTAATTCCGTTATTGCAGAACAGATATAACCGATCATAACACCGCTGACCACCAGCATTGACATACTGCCGACCCTGTTCGAGAGCAAAAGTACAAATCCCATGGAAAGCATAGCGCCGATAAATGCCCCAAAAATCATAGTTCCTGATGTCACCCTGACCGATCTTCCCAGAAGAAAAACCATGATAAGCGCCACTACCATTTTTGCACCGGAAGAAATTCCCAAAACAAACGGTCCGGCAATAGGATTGTTGAAAAATGTCTGCAAAAGATATCCTGCAAGTGACAATGCTCCCCCCAGGATCAAAACCGCCACTGCCCTTGGAAACCTGATGTCCACCAAAATCCTTTTAAGGGTTTCATCATCCCCACTTCCGGCAAATATTTTTATCATATCAGGCAGCGTAATCCGGACACTCCCAATACAGATATTCAAAATAACAAAGACAGCAGTACATATTCCAAGTAAAAGAAACACTGTCATATATCTGTTCTTTTTGTTTTCCTGCATTTAATTCACGATACCTTTCCCTTTATCAATCTATATGAAAAAGATAATGCATATCTTCTTTCTCTCCCCGGAGCATCCCATGAATATCCTCTATCAGATAACCAATTGAAAGAGACTGTTGGTACATATCATTTGTCGTACACCAGACATTTCCTTCCTTAACCGCCTTAAAATCCGCCAATACTTCACATTTATCAAGGAGTTCTTCCACGCTGGAAATACCGCCGTCTATGGAACTGTTATAAATTAAAAAATCTGCATCCTTCGCCCCGAAGTAAAACTCCTCTATCTGCATATTCATGGTAGAACGCCTTGTTTCCGAATCGCCCAAGTCTTCAAAAATATAGTTTCCGCCTGCAAGCTCTATCATCTTAGGAACATAATCCGATGACTGCCTTACCTGCACCAGACCATTAGAGGTAATAAAAAAGAAAGCTACTGTCTTATCTGTTTTTTCATCCGTGCCCACTCTCTCAAGAATCGCTATTTGCTCCTCAAAAATCTCTTCCGCTTCCTCTTCCTTTCCGAGCAGTGCTCCGTAAAATTTAACCCACTCTACCCTGCCAAGCGGATGGGACTCATAGCTTGAATACTCTATCATAACAGGAATCCCAAAATCATCCAGTTTTTCTATCACTTCGGGCGAATGGGAAATCATCATGTTTTCTATGACAAGCGTACAATTTTTTGAAACTATCAATTCATAGTCCGGCTTATTATATTTACCTGCATAAAGGATATCTCCATTTTCCATAGCCTCCCTTGCTGCTTCAATGTACCATCCATCTTCCTTCTGTCCTGAAAAGGCAATTGCTCCCAGCCCATCCAGTTCACTAAACGCATCCATGGCGGAAGAAGCAACCAGATAAATATCCTTTACCGGACGTTTCAGCACTACTACTTTGCTATTTGGAATTTCTCCACCGGGAATTTCTTTCTCTAAATTCTGCGGCACTTCTTTATCTTCAGGTACGATTAAATAACGTGCGCCATCTATTGTTGTTGTCAGAAGGGTATATCCCCCTTCGTAATAATCCACTTTAAAATTTTCGGCATACCGGATTTCCATGCTTCTTTCATAAACCAGCTCTGCCCCTAATCCCGAATCCGTTTCTGTTTCTTCCCTGCCCTCAGATAGAGAAGCAGAATTGGAAGAAGGACTGCTGCAGCCATAAAGCCACAGCAATCCAACCAAAAGAAAAATAACCGCCTTTTTTCTTCCTCTCATCTTCATCTCCAGAGATAACTTAGATTTTCTTAAGCCATTTATGGCTTTGGGATAGTTTTTTAACGCCTTAGAAAATCTTTATCTCTTATTCACTCTTTTATTGTGTCTGAATGGAATGTAAGCGTATATTCCACTTCATGAGGTTTGCTCATTGCCACAGTGTCCCCAATCACAACCACCGGTTCATCAAACATAAGAACAGGAACTTCAAAAACCGAATCCCCCTCCGTATTTACCGGAAGATACTTTTCCCCGTCCACAATCATATAATCATAATTGGGGCTGCTCCACTTCAGCGTTGCTATTGCCCGTCCGTCAGTTACTGTCATTTCCACAGGAGACAGGATTTTAGCTTTCCCGCTCCCTCCTTCAAAGGTGATATCTATGCTGTATGTGCCATCTTCCAAAGCGGTTGCGTCTTTTGCATTCATCCCTTCGGTATCCGAACTCCCAGCCTGTGCATCTTCCGCTGACAAAACCGGGTTAGAAACGCTGACTTTATGGTCATACCATTTCCCCTTTGTCCCAATCAGAGCCAGGTCAAATTCTTCCCCAAGATAAGGAACCGGAACATCAAAACCATAGACTTCTTCCGTCAGCCCATCACTGTATGTAACCGTATCCTCTGTGGGCATAAGCAGCTTTGCCCCTTCTTTTTCCGCATCTTCCGCCAGTCCGGGATAAAGATTTATAATCTTTTTTGACCCCAGAGAAATATGGATCGTCATCTTCCCATTTTCTACAGTCAGTGTCCCTTTCCCCTCACAGGTTTCATTTACCCGGAACATACTGCTGTCTGTTGTAAAATCTGCGGTATAAATTCCGTCAGCCAACTCTGCCACTGACTGTTCAGGTTCAGAACTTTCACTGCTCTCAGGATTATCTTCTTTTGATGTTTCATGTGTCGTCTCTGACACAGATTCCGCTGCTTCTCCCTGATCTTCTTCTGTAAGAGCTGCTACATCCACAGCAGAATCCGGCTCCTGCACATCACCTTTATTGCCACAGCCTCCAAGCAACGCAGCCCAAAGAACGATCACGGCAGCTGTCACATTTTTCTTCTTCATAGTTCTCTGCTCCCGTCTATTTCTCACTCATTACTTTTGCTGTATGCTCTACATAAAGCTTCTGAATATCCTCAATCGATCCAAGACCAACAATCTGAACCTCCACGCTGTCAAAACTGCCGGAAGCATTAAACATACTAAGCCATGAATCTTCCTCCTCGCCTACCATATCATTATTGGCATGATCGCCTGCTACTACCATAAGCGGACGTAAGATTACTTTTTTATAACCTGTCTGTACCACTGCATCAATGACCGCTTCGCATGAAGTTTCTTCCGGATCTCCCTCCACTGTTCCGATGAACACATTGTCATACCCCAGTGCTTCCATCTGTGACTGCAGCTGAGTGTATGACACTTTAGCTGTATGGTAAGTACCATGTCCCATAAATACAAATGCAGTGCCATCTTCCTTTGCGCTATCCAGACTGTCATACCCTGCTTCTATCACAGCTGCCTGTGTAAGCGCTTTGGCAACTATTTCTTTGTCGGCATTGATCACAGTCGCGTCCGCACCAACCTCTCCGAGAAGCGGCTCCGCAACTTTAACCATTTCAAACTGTCCCTGATAAGCCTCTACCACTTCCATCAGTTCATCATACTCTGCGCCATGCATCAGATGGGTAGGCTGTATCACTAAATTCTTCACTCCGTTTGACACTGCACGCTCCATCGCCTGATCCATATTGTCGATAAATTCCCCATCGCGTGCCTGTACATGATTAATAATAATCTGTGCTGTAAATGCCCTTCTCACCGACCAGTCCGGATTTGCCGCCTGTATGGCATCTTCAATTCCCTTAATATCGTCCACACGGCTGTCATTAAAAGAAGTGCCAAAGCTGACTACCAGAATCTCATTTTCTCCAATATCATCCTGATTCCTTGGATCATCCTTAGAAGCGTCACCAGTATCCCTTCCAAAATAATCAGGATCTGCCTCTTCACCCTCTACAAGCTCCTTCTGGGCATCTGTAAGTGCGTCCCATGCCGCTTTCGCCTGTGCACACTGCTCATCAGTATTCTCCGTCCTCGTCTGCACGTAAATTGCATCAATCAACGCGGCAACCTCATCGGCAGCTGCCTGATCAGAATCCACTCCGCCCTCCGCATCATCTGTATCAGCCTGATTCTCTGTTTGACTCTCATCATTCCCATTTTCCGTCTGCGCCTCTGTAGCAGTCTCACTACTCCCTTCCGTCTGTACGGTATTTCCGCCAGTCTCCGAAGCTCCTTTCGAGCAGCCTGTCAATGCCAGTGAACAAGCTGTAGCTCCGATTAATAATGCTGTAACTACTTTCTTTTTCATCTTTTTGTCTCCTCTTTTCTCCCTGCATTGCTATAAGGGTATAAAATGATATAAAAAAATCCTTTACCATAGTTTCAATTCAACTACGATAAAGGATTTGTACACAAAATAAGCCTGCAAGACATACCCAGGTAAGCAAAAACCTATTATGCTTTTTGCAAGTTCAACGTACAACCAATTACTCGTGGCCTGAAACAAAGTTTCCGTACAACATGCAGGCAGGTCTCCCGGCTTATAGATCATCACATCGGCCATCTTCCCAGGAATGAATTTGCTTATTTCCCAGTGATATATCGGCTTCTACTCCCTAATTACGGTGACGAGTTCGTACAGGATTCGCACCTGTTTCCCTTTTCACCAAAACCAATGCAGAATACATTGTTTTGACACCTGTATGTTATCTATTCAATTGTTCAAAGTATATCATATTTTTTTCTTATGTCAATACTTCTTCCTTTTTTACAATTTTCCAAAAATTCTGCTATATCCATAATTCAACGACATATCTGCCACCCTTGCCAGCATACCTCCTTTGGGAAAATCTCTTTCTACCCGGTTCGGACACTGCACATTATGGCAGCCTGCACATATACTCTCACATTGAATCTGCTCATCCCGTGTCAGTTCCGCCACAAATACCACACTCTTTTTCGGAATAATGCAGAAAGCAGTATTGCAGGTAATCTGATATTGAAAACCTTTTAACAGTTCCGGCACCATCTTAAGCGGAAAGTTCTCCTCACTTCCGGGAAAATGGTATCGTGCAACATGCCAGTTCCTTTTTTCTCTCACATAACGGTTATATGCCCCGTAGCCCATAAGTAACAATTCACTGGCCAATGCTTCCAGCATATAGCTTTCAGATAATAGTTCCCTCTCATGGTAGCTCTCCTGCAGGCTGTCCAGACTACTGCCTAATGACATAATAACATCTTCATACGTTGCGCCTTTAGTTTCTTTCTGCTTTCCATTAAATGAACCAGATTCTCTGCTTTCCCAAAATGCCTCTCTTTGCATCAATGGAAGCATCTCCTCTGCCACTGCCCGAAGTTCCACTTCTTGCCCTTCTCCGTAATGATATTTTCTACACACGCCTTTCAAAAAAGCCTCTCCCAAAAAACGTTCCAACAAATCAGGAAAAAAATCTGCCATTTTACTTGTCCTTTCTCTATTTTAAAATTCAATCCCTTTTCTTGCCCCTGTTCCTTTTTCATAAGGGTGGCGCATGCACTTCATTTCTGTGATATAATCAGCCATATCGCTCAAAAATACCTGGGCACTGCGCCCGGTAAGCACAAGTTCTATTTCCTTATCCGCTCCCTGTTTTCCAAATGTCAGAAGCCGCTTCAGTTTTTCCATATCCAGCAATCCCCAATTAACCGGATATGTAATCTCATCCAAAATTACTAATTGGCATTTTCCACTTTCCACAAACTCTAAAATCCTGTCCAAAATACGATTATGTATTTCTGTAAGTTCCTCCTTATCCGATTCTGACATGGAACTATAAAAGCCAAAATTTTTCTCACTGCGTAAAATACTAACTCCCGGCAGATTTTTTAGTATATGCAATTCCCCCGTATCATTACCTTTCATAAATTGGGCAAAACATACTTGCATATTCCATCCCAAAGCCCTAATGCAAAGCCCTATAGCCGCGGTTGTTTTCCCTTTCCCATTACCTGTATATAAATGCATCATAATGCCCTGCCCTTTCCATATATACATACTAATTCTTTAACCTTCATTGACTGCCAATGAAAATATGCATGGGTTTATTGTATCGTATACGGCCATCTATTGTAAATGATTATCTATATCCTCAAACTCTGTTTTCTACAGACTTGACAACTGTACTCACATATATATAATTTAATTTTCCACCAAGCTGCATCATGCCGCTCCGGCTTCGCTCTCCGCGTCATCATGCACCTGTTTTCCGCTTTTTCTCCCACTACGCACAGGGCAAGCATACCTCCTTCGTCGGCATCCTTGCTTGGCAACCTCCACTTTTTCTCCACACAGTCGCTTACGGAATGCGCTCCGTTCCTCCGCACATACCGTATCCCTTCGCTTCGCTCTGGGAGAGCTCTTACGCAAGCGTTGCTCCGCAACCCTTGCCCGCTGCCTCCACGTTCCCCTGCCCATCCAATTTACTTTTTCTCAAAAATTTTCTTTTCCGTGCGGTAGCACAGGCTCTCTCAAATCGGCTTTTATTATAGAGGGGCTTTCAATCTTCGGAGAGCAAGTTTCGCCTGCGTAACTCAAAACCCACTTCGTGGATTTTGAGCCACTCTGGCTTACTTGATGGGGCTTCCGCGCCCCATACCCTCGGTTGGCATATCCTTCGGATATGCAGAACTGGCTACCGTTACACTCTCGCAGCGTGATGAAGCACGATAGCACTGCCATACTGGCAGCACTATCCAGCTCCATCACGGGAAAGGATATGATATGGCAAGACCGAAAAAAGAAAAAGAACTGAAACG
>CAYOED010000099.1:0-10547 GCA_964402925.1 uncultured Lachnospiraceae bacterium
GTAGCTAAAAAATCCTTGAAAAATAAGGAAAAAAGACTTGACTAAATAGGGAGGAATATCTCTAAATGCTATCATTCTCTTTATCACAGTCTGTCCGCTGTTTACATACATATTTAGTGCAGCTACTCTTTCAGCGCACAAATCCATAACACCACTACAACTTTCAATGCAAAAACCTGTATATATCTCTCCGCTCTCACTTTCTAAAGCACACACAACATGATGTGCATAAAGAAAAGGAGAAACATTTTCCGGATGATACTGTTCCTTTGCTTTTTCATACAACCGCTCCCAAATATCCATAACTTCCGCCTCCATAAATTTTGATTGTCGCTGACCTCATTATATAGTAACCATATTACATATGTCCATCATCCTTCCAAAAGTCATGCATTCTAATTAATATGGATATGGTATATCTTCAGAAACAAGCGTTTCTACTCCAATAAAAGATTTTTCTGCCTGTTCTTTTATCTGCATGTTCTCATTTCCCATAATTGTCAGACTGCTCAGATTTTTCAGTTCCGTCAATGGCTCTATATCCGAAATATCTGTATCAATCAATGTAATCATTCTTAGATTTGCCAATTCAGCCAGCGGACTTATATCTTCTATCTTTATATGCGCAATGAAGATATTTTCCAATCTGTCCATTTCCACTAACATATTCATATCTCCGGTTCTTGAATCATCATAATCGCATAAGGCTAGTCTCCTTGTATTTATCATATTTTTTAATCCCTCAAAGTTTCTGATATTATGACCCGTAATAACAATTTCTTCCAAGTTTATCAGATTGCTCAGATAATTTAAATCGACATCGTTTATGTATCCAACATTTAGTACCTTTAACGTATCTATATCCTTGAAAACTGATATATCATCAACATCACACTTTAATAATGTAATCGCTTCTATGTTTGGAAATTCTGCAAGAAAAGAAATGTCAAAATCACAGGCGTACAATGTTATTTCCCTTAATTGCTCTATTTCCCCAAGGGAATGCGTATCAAGATCGGTGCACCCATGTGTCGAAGAAATTGTCAATTTTTCAAGATTATTTAAATCTGCCAGCGGAGACAAATCAATACTGCTATCATTAATATAAAAGTTCAGTTCTTTTAGCGAATTCATATCTCCTATTTTTTCAACATCTCTTTGGGTAATTTCCCACCGCAAATACAAGGTATCATCAAATTTTTTTATTGGAATTCTGCCGGATAATTTTCTTACATCGATATACTCATTATCATTTGTATTTCCATCATGCACCAGTCTTTCCGGCTGTCGATTCAGCCCACGGTATACTCCTATTCCATAGATGCCACCCAATATCACTGCACAAACAAAAATTAGTATATTAAATAATTTACGTTGCATAAATTTCCTCCCCAATGTTTACTTTTTCTCAATTAATGGTACATATTCCAGTTCTTCCTGCTCCTCATCATTATTTTTATATGCATCTCGTCGCTTCTGATATGTTGTCGTCCCCCAATTAACGACTGCTGTATGAGTGTGTTTTTTTGCTTACGAATTAAGTATTTCCTGCAGTTTATCCTTTTGCACCCATACGCATCTCCTTCTTGTCTTGTGCTGATAGAATTATCTAATACATTTTAATACATATTTGCATCATTTTTGCATCATAAAATCTATCCAATCTGACTCGAGCATTCTAAACAGGGCGGTGTCTGTGTCTGCCCTGCGGTAGTAGTCTGAATTTTCATGCTCGGGCTCCTCCTTTTGAACATCTAAAAGGCGCATGTTTCCATACGCCCTCGCAATGTATCAATATAAAGTTTTTACACTTGACAAAACTGCAGCATGCCTTTAAAGTACAAAATACAAAGAAATGAGTTTTTCGAACGTACAGCTATTGCTCAAGCGGCTTGCTCGTTTCTTTTTTGTTTTTGAAATATCATACCGATACATACAAACCTCATCACCTCTGCAAGATATTTTGGTTAGTTCTAACCAAAATATCTTCTACAGATGCTGAATGACATTAAAATTCAGCCTTTATCTTTATTTTCCTCCACTTTCATTGTATTTGTAATGACTCTTCCATGTATTCTTCAAATCCTTCTTTTTCAATCCACATAAAATACCTATACTCCATGTAATCTTCTTCCGGATTACTATTGGGGTCCCAATATATGTACGCGGTCTTCCCTGTTTTTATTTCTCTGACACAGATACCCGGAGGGCATATCCTTTCCAGCCTCTCGTACTCCTCAGGATCCATATCAACCCCGTCATCATAATCAACATCTAAAGAATACGCAGCATATTTCCCATCCGGACTGAAACATACGGAATACATATATTCCCCCAGATAGCTCACCTCTCCTGAAGGATATGCAATCCGGAAAAAGGAAGACCGCCCCGCCTGAACCGTCACCCACCCTTCTTTCTCATTTCCTTCAAACTGCTGGATAGATACCAAGATCGTATCTTCCTCCTGTACATCATCCCGTATCTGCGCCACTTCCTCCCGTATTTCCTGTAATGAAAAACTCCACTGTTCTGTCCCATCCTCTATTTCCCTAATGGTGAGCAGGCTACCATTATCCCGAATCCCTGCAAGCAGATTTCCTTCCGCATTAATTCTCCATATAGGAGAATACCCCTCATGAGCATAACTTTCCGCTTTCAATTCCGATAGTATCTCATAATGCTCCTCATCCATCTCTCTGTAGCCATCTCCACTTTTCACAATCAATATCGGATGATCTTCAACCATGACTTCATTCACTTTCTTCCTTACTTTTTCCTTTTCACAGAATAAGATTTGTGTCTTTATTGTTCGTAATTTGTTCCACTTGTCCATTATGACCCACTTACAATCCGGGGAAACATAAGAAACATAAGCGACTCCGCCTTTCCCATCTTCCTGCTTCGGTTCTAACGGCAGCCTTTCCATAAACTCCTGATACAGCTGTTTTGCTTCTTTAATCGTCTTTGTTTCACTGCTGATAATGGATGGTTTAAACGTAAAACCTCCCGCCCCTTCATGTAACTGGGTATCACAAAACAGATAGAAGTTTAACTCTTCAAACTCATCCATACCACAGTAATCCTCCATAATCATATATTCCTTCACATCACTCTCCATTTGTTCTTTCATTCCATTCGATCTCGGAATTGACGTTGTTATAAGCAGTACCAACAGCCCCAGCCATATGCTTTGCCTGACCATCATTCTCCCTCCTTCGATCCGCTAAAAAAGCAAATATCGCCGTCTTTTCTAACAACTTTGTCTTTCATTATAATTTACCACGGTCCATATGACATATTAATGAAGTCATTTACAAACTTTTTCTTTACGGTTACATCCACTTCTAATTCATTTTTATCCATTTCTCCATCTAGTATCTTATTTACAGTCATTGGATCAAATATCAATGTAACCAACTCTACCGGGTAACCATTATCAAAATAATATATATCACATTGGTAATAATCATAACCAAATCCCGGAGTTCCGCTCCCAGTACTTTGCACCAACAACCAGTAATTTTCTCCGTTATAATTTATAACCTTACTAATTGATGCTGTATTATTTAATCCGAAGGTCATTTGATATGTTCCATTACCTTCATTATTAAAAAAGAACTGGTAATTATACCCCATTCCACTCATCCCAGCACGATTGCTCACCACGATATCTTTTTTTCCATCATTATCAAAATCAACCTCAAAGTAATCTTGCCCTTCCCCTTTTTCTGCTAATATTTCATTCACTGTTTCTTCCTGCATTCGCCCTTTCAGTTCTTCCAATGTGAGCTGCATTAATCCAGTATTCTCCTCGAGTTCTTCGATATCATACCACCCTTCCAAAATCCTCGCTTTTATCTTCTCAACAAGTCCTTCAGAAACAAATTCCGCATCTACCTGTAAATTACTGTTCAAATTTCCAAATGGGTCACACCACCATTTGCCCAAATTCCCAAAATCTATATATAAATAAGCCTCTTCCTCCGACTCAACTTTTATCCCATTTTTATCGCACAGATAGGCATCTACAGGAAATTTTAAATTCATATAACTGACACTCTCTTTCCAATAGAAATTATCCTTTTCTTCTCGTCCCTCCACCACCATTGCAATTCCATCTGCATAAATAGCATATTTATGCGACCGGTAAAAATAACTTTCCGAAAAGACTTCCTGCATATTTTCATTTGATTCTTCACTCTCGCCATAAAATAATAATTTTGTTTTTTCCTCATAAAAGTCACTTGAGATGTAAGTGATAAGCAATGTATCCTCATCTGTAAACTCAGCAGACGCAACAGGAGATGCAGCCGCCGCAAAATCCAGTAAAAATTCCTTATAGCAATTTTTTTCATCAAACATATCTTTTATAACTAAAACCGTTTTCTTCTCCTTATGATCTAAGAATGCAACCTTATTATACTTTGCTGCTATGGGACTATCATACTGCTCCGAAAATCTGTCATTATCAATATCATAGTAGACACAATAAAACGCATCAGTTCCTTCATTAATTAATATCTGAATCGTTTTTTGGTCAACATAATGTATCAATGGCTCTACACGATAACTTTCTCCCTTTTTTACCGCCTTTCCGTCTGTATTATAAATCGTATATAGGTATCTTCCTTCTCCCGCATCAATGATTCTAAAATATTTATCATTTTCTATTATTGTTTCTTCCCTGCCAGAAATAAACCAAATATATACTCCAAATATAATTGCAATAATAAAAAACACACTTAATATCTTTTTTCTTACTTTCATAACAATATCCCTACTCTAAAACTTATTTTCAACAATAAAGCTATTTTACTTTAAAAAAATTTACTTAATTCTTTCGTCTGTATGCCTCTTCCATATTGTTTTCTGGACTGCTACAGCCCAATCTGTACCTAACTGTCTTCATCCCCCACTTTTTCCAACCTGAAATAAGACCCATTTGCTTCTATCTTTCCGCCAATATCATATAACAGATTTATTCTGTTTCATACTCTCCAAACAGTTCCTCATAGGTATACATTTCCTCCCGATTCAAACCAGTCTTTTATATATAATTCTTTGCCTGTTTTCCTATCCAGAAAGGGAGCCTTATTTTGAAACAGATACCAGAATTTTTGTTTATATTCTTCATACACCTCCGGGTTTCCCTTTTCAAATTCGGCAGAATAATCCACCTCCTCATAGGCTTCCCTGATCAATTCAAAGGTTTCTTCATCCACAAAAGAAATCTCCCCAGCCGCATAATATTGCCACATGCTGCCTGATAAAATATGCTCACATTTGATTACTTCTTTTTTATTTTCAGATTCCTCCGGCTTGGCTATGGCATCTGGCTCGATATTGGCTGTCTCTTCTCCTGCCTGTGATATCACTTCATCTGACGGCTCTTTATGTTTACTTTGCCCTACAGATAAAAAGAAAACAAATAGTATCAGCGATACTATCATCAGGACACATCCATTGATAGCAATAACTTTTTTACCGATTTGTTTGTACATACTTCCATATAATTTTATCACCGTTTAACGTCTCCTCTATCGTATTCCAATTCCCATACCCCGGGAACAGCCATTCATTCTGAGTATTATGCAAACACCAAATGCTATTTGCGTCTGACCAAGGCATATTCTGCTCCGGCAAAACAATCTTGATATCATTTTTTACGAGTTCTCCATGAAGCTGCCATTCTCCACCTTCTACAGAAAACATTTTCATTGTTACCCCATCACCTACATCTGCAAATATAACGGATGACAGTTCTTCATTCCAAACCGGCATATTTACAGACTTATTCCATGGCAAAGATTTTGACTCATAAACTGACTTTTCAGAATTCCAAACCATAAAATAAAGTTTCGTATTATAAACCGCATCTCCTTCCAGATAAAAAGTACACAATATTACATCCGGAAAATCATCACCTGAAATATCCTTAATCCAATATACTTCTTCAAGAGAAACTGGATATCCCATAAATATTTGACTTGATACAACATTTCCCTTTTCGTCTTTTACAATCAATCGGTAATCAGCATAGCCACCATATACAATCGAACCGGTGTCATAAACCAGCCCTATTCTCTCAAATGCCACTTGATATATTTTTTCTCCGTTCATAACAGTTTCTTCCCATACCGTTTTGGGCAATGACTCTGCTGATATGGGCGATTCCACAATTACTTTTTCTGTGGAAGAATAAATTTCTAAGATGTCATTTTCAAGGATTCCTACGCCATTCCCATTATCCACATTTTTCCGTTCCTTACCGCATCCCTCAAAAAATATTATAAAAAAGACAACAAGCATAAGTGTTACCATAACGTTCTTTATCTTTATTCGCACTTTACTATTCCTTTCTCCACCAATTTATTATAAATAAATTCATACTCTATCCAGTTCCAAGCAGAAACGGTCCATGGTATATCTCTCAATTCATTAACATATCCTAGCGCATTACAGCTTATACCCCATTCTCATCTCCACTCCGAGATTATTTTAATATATGTTTGCATCATTTTTGCATCATAACATCTATCAACGCCAATCTGCTGTGGTGTCGGCTAAAGTCAAATATCTGATAAAAAAGCATCTGGATTTTATTTCCAAATGCTTTTATCTTCTTTAATCTCTAAATTATTTTATTTATCTCCATAATGATACCGACATGCCAGAATATATATATTATTTTCATCTATTCTGTAAATTAGGCGTTCTTTATCATTAATTCTTCTGCTCCAATAGCCAGATAAATTCCCACATAGCGGTTCCGGTTTACCTAATCCCTCATTACCATTTCGGCAAATATCATTAATTAACTGATTGATTTTTTTGAGAGTTTTGCGGTCTTCCGTCTGCCAATAAAGATAATCTTCCCAACCAGTGTCAGCAAATACCTTATTCATCATCTTCTACCTCAAGTAATTCATGGACAGAGCATTGACCATTTTCCAACTGTGATTTACCTTTCATCAACCAGTCATAATTTTCCTTATTACCCATAACAAAAATGTTTTCCATAAGATTGTTATATGATTCCTCTGATATCATAACCACATTCTTATTATCTTTTCTTGTAACAATCATAGTTTCATAATCATCAGTTACCTTATCCATATACATTTTCATATTATCACGAAGATTTGTATAGTTTACTGCTAACATAATGAAACACCTCCCAAATACAAGTACGGTTTTCTGTATTTATATTGTACTGTACAGTTTTCTGTACGTCAATGTTTTATTATATATTATATTCATTTTATACATTAATATTTTTCATCATGATTTAAAAAATTAATTTTTTAAGTCATGATGAAAATCCCATGAACCGCAATTGTTATTCCTGCGCCAATCAGAACTCCATCCGAAATTCATTCAATTTCATGCTCTCAATCCCCTGCTCCGATAAATACATATCAACTACCATTACCCTCCCGCTTTTTTGCTTTATGCCGAGTCTTTGGGGATAAAAATAATATCTCAGATGCGTGCATCCTGCCACTTCATTTTGTAGAATCTCATAGCAGTCATACTGCTCATCCGCTTCCCATCCACTTTCCAAAAATTTTTCAGCAGCATAAAAAAATGCACTCATTTCATCTTCATTTCTGCACAATTTAGCGGTTTCACCTTTTTCTACAGTATCATTCTGAATATCCTCAAGGAACTTATCTCCCAAAAAGCCTGCCACTTCTGCCACATCAGAAAAACCCCATATTTCCCCAGCTCTTTTTCTCTCAGAATGGTCATATGAAAGAGCATCCGCCTGAAAATCACTGACAGACATGAATGACAATTGCCTTTCCGGCATCGGCAGCGCCACCCTTTCCTTTCCCTGCAAGACATTTCCCTTTTCAATAACAAGGGTGCTTTCCCTGCCTTCTTTTTTTATCTCCTTGGCTCTCTGATACTCTTCCCTTGTCATGGGAAAGGCTTTCATACTGATATGTGAAATTTCCCCGTAATGGATACTGACAAGACAATCAATGCTGATGGCTTTTGACACATCTGTATTTAAGGCATCATAATCAGGATAAAAATAATATTGGAATCCTACGTATCCAGAATATCCGATGTAATCTTTAAAAATACAATCATATTCTTCATCTGCTGTCCAATTCTTTTCCAGCCAGCCCCAGTCACTGTTCTTAAACTGCCAAAAGCCGGAATCTTCATAGACAGAAAATATTTCCTCATACTGTCCTATATCTGTCCCTCTGCTTTCCAGGATATCAATAAATATCCTTCCTGTTTCCTCTGCACTGGCAGCAACATTGCCTGATGCCAAAAGCCCTTCATTCTCTTGCTCATATATCTCGTCAGGATATAAAAAGCGTCTGTAATGTTTTTCAAAATCCCATATCATTTTTTCATTGCTGACCTGACCAGACTGAATCATGGTTTCCTGATAAAGCTCATCAAACAGCCCGCTCATACAGATATAATTTTCTATCTCTGCCTGTTCTGCCGGCACTGTAAAAATATCCGTCTGGATTTCATAAACCTGTCCGCTGCTGTTCACAGAAAGATATATATTAACTTCCTCTGTCTCTTCTGTTACTGTTTTTTCCCTGTCCGGATAAAAATAATAGGAGAAGTCATAATTGTTCTCTCCAAAGACTGTATTTAACTGGTAGTCCCTATCATATGCGTACGGGTCAATCTCCCAATCCTCATCCAGCAGGCTCCAATCTGTTTCCTTCAGCTGCTGCAATGCGTATTCTGTAAAATATCGTTCATTTTCAACGCTTATCTTTCCACGTTCTGCAAGGACTTCTTTTAAAATATTACCAAGGAAGACTTCCGTTTCACACATATATTCCGAAACAAAGATCCCGTTTCCCATAACAGCCTCATCCACCAGATAAGGAAGTTCCCGCTCATAGTACATATTTGTAAGGGGATCCGGCGGCATCCTGATAAGGCTGTATCCTAAGATATTGCCCTGCAGCTGGTCTGCCGTAACATAAATTCTTTTGCTCCATTGCTCATCGTCTTCTGACACATCTTCCGAAGCCTCCTCCGCAGCAGAAGCTTGTACCAATCCAGTTTCTGACTCCTCAGAATCCGTATTCGCGGCAGTATTTGTGAGCCCATTCCCTAAAAAATCATCCGAGGCATCGCAGCCACCCAATAGAATTAATAAATAGAGCAACAAAAATACCCAAAGCTTTTTCCTACTATTCATCATCTTCCCCCGTCAGCACATCATACCACATATAGTCATTTTTTACCGTTTTGTCGAATCATCACTATCGGATCTTTCATAATCCGCCGATACTTCCATATTATTCCAACAATAGCTATAATGATTCAGTGCAATTGAAATTTTCTATCTAATACATTTTAATATATCGTTGCATCATTTTTGCATCATAATGTCCATTACAAGATTATCCCTTCTTTAAATATAAAAAAACCGGTCATTCCAAAATAAGAATAACCAGGTCTCCTAGTTTATACAATTATTTTAAAGTATGTTTCCTTTTTGTTGCGGGTATAGCGCAGCCAGCTCCGTTCTTTCCCATTAAACCCTCTGACTGCCCTTACCCTCTATTTTCCATATCTCCAATATCGTTCGTGGCGAGCACTACTATATGTTGTGACAGCACAGTATATTTCATTCATCATAGCGCCCAGCCAATTCCTACCTCCGCATATAAATTTTTCCTATAATTCTGGTCAGAAACAGCTCTTCTCAGTTCTTCGCTTCTTCCTTCATCAATAAGCATCTGAACCAGCTTTGCAAATCTATTTTCACCTTCAACTCTTCCCTCACTTAATCCTTCTGCTCGCCCTTCTACTTTTCCTTCTGCTCTTCCTTGCCTAACATACTGGTCAAACAATTCGCACGCTGTAACCTCATCCTCCTCTCTGATTCCCTGTTCTTCCATCCATGCTTCAATCCCCTCAGTATCTGTTTCTCCCGAAAGCACCTTGATCATCCTAATCAAAGCCGCTTTATGCACAATCTTTCTCTGCGAACGATATCCGTTTCCCTCTGCAAGGAAGTCCGCCACTATCCGCATATCGCTCTGAAAAAGTTTCCTCTTTCTGAACAACCTGCGGATGCCGCGGCTGCTTCTCCATTCCCTGATAGATGGTCTCTGTGGGACCTGCCAGCAGATTTTCTTCTTTTGCTACCTTTTCACCCTGATACAATAGTACATTAATCACATCTGCCGCAATATCCGGGAACGCTACAAACTCTTTCTCTACCGTGTCTTTCTTTTCGATGGTTTCTTCCATTCGTCCTCCTTTTGTCAGACAGGCAGGACAGTGTCTCCTTCTGCAAAAGGCGCTTTTCTCTGTTCCCTGCCCTATTTGATTTATATTGATAATAAAGCAAGGATTCTACTACAGATAATGCATCCCCTTGTTGGAATGCCTATTAGAAAATAAGATAATAGAACGGATTTCCGTTAGAATTTCTATGCTTTAATTTATTGTATCAAAACATATTCGTCCCGTCAATAAAATGTTTATTAAAACAGCTTTGAAAGGTAAATTCCGTTATAGCCTGCCTGGGAACCTCAAATTTTCCG
>CAYOED010000100.1:0-10213 GCA_964402925.1 uncultured Lachnospiraceae bacterium
TAACGACCTACTCCCTTTCCAGGGGAGCCCCTTCAGCCTCTTGGGTACTTCTCCAAATCAAGCTGACTTTATTCTTTCATATTAGATTGTGAATCCATATTGGATTTCAAATCTGCATTGGACTATGAACCAGTCCGTGGAGAAGGTATCTCCAGCGGAGAGGATGGGATTCGAACCCATGCGCCCTTTCGGACAAACGGTTTTCAAGACCGCCTCGTTATGACCACTTCGATACCTCTCCATGTCGTGCGCCTCTCGGTCAGCGCAATGATTATTCTAGCAAATCCCTTTAGCAGTGTCAACACTTTTTTTCATTTTTTTTAGTTTTTCTTTGGCAACCCGTTTTTTCCCCTCTCTGTGACCTGTAGCAGAAGCTAAAACAGCGTTCCGTTTCCTAATATAAAGCAGGCATTTCATTCTTAGCTTTCCGAAACAATTCCCCGAACTTTGAATTTGCTATTGTGCATATATTTTATGCTTAATCTCATCGATGATCTTAGATATCGCATCCAGTGTATCGATAATGGATTCCATCTTGATCTTTTCTTCATCATCAATGATTCCATCTTTCATAATTTCAACAAGTTCTTTCGAAATGTTATCCATATCCTGTGCCGATCCCAAAAACTTAAGCACTACACGGTCCAGACTGTCATTATTACTCAGCTGAAATTTATCCTTTAACAGATAATCTGTTGACACATTAAAAAATTCACTGATTGTAATGACTTTATCCGTTTCCGGCAGGGTCGTTCCTAATTCCCATTTTGAAACTGCCTGACGGCTTACATTTAATTTTTCCGCAAGTGCCTCCTGTGAATACCCGCATTGTGTCCGTAATTTTAACAATTTATCCGCAAAATCCATTGTGCCTTACCTCCCATGTGGATTATATTTTACCACAGGACCAAAATCAACCATTTAGGGTGGCAATATCGCAACCCCGGGTTGCTTCTATTTCAGTCTGCCTTCCTTACTTCCGCTCTCATTCCATGATCTGCGCTGTCTCCATTCGCTCTCTGAGCAGCAGCATCTTCTTATCTATTTTATAGATGGCTTTGGCACACTCCTTCAAGTCTTTTTCAAATTCATATTTCCCGTAGTTTCCTTTTTTATATACAAAATGATGCTCCACCACAGCCCAGAAGTTCATTGCCTGAGTCCTAATCTGTATCTCTACTTTTTTCTTTCCCGCCCCTTCTACCGGAACCAGCGCGATCACATGCAGGCTCTGATAGCCGCTCGCCTTAGGCTTTTTGACATAGTCCTTTGTTTTAACGATTTCTATCTCGTCGTCTTCTTTTAAAATTTCTGCCAGCTTATAAATATCATCTAAAAAGTTACATACGACCCTCACTCCCGAAATGTCATTCAGACGTTCCTGCGCTGTCTCTTTCTCTATGTGATACTTCTTCTTAAGCATTTTATTCAGACAGCTTTCCGGTGATTTGATTCGAAACGTGACCTGGCTGATAAATGCCCTCCCAAGCTGCTTTGAATAGTCCACATTGATTTTTTCCAGTTTCTCTTGTGTTTTCCGGCATGCTTTCCGGTAAGGTTCAAGAAAAGATGCCTCGCCCATCTGCCTTAAAAAATCCTGGTATATTCCTTCTGCCGTATCCATATTCCGCCATTCCCCTTTAAAATCATGCTACCCATTATTTTAGGCTCTGAATACCATTATTATGTGAGAAATACGCAGAATATACCAAAATTTTAATCATATTCGTCTATTCAAAAAGTTTTCTGCTATCAGTATATCTTCAGACGTTGTAATTTTAATGTTTTCGTAAGACCCCTGTATCAATTTGACCGGATGTCCCGTCAATGTTTCCACTACCATCGCGTCATCTGTGATTGTAATCCCCTCATTCAGCAGTCTTTCTTCATTCAAAATCAGTTTATCGTATGCTTCCTTTATCAGTGTGCTCTCAAAAACCTGTGGAGTCTGCACCATCCAGACCAGATTACGATTTGGTGTGGATACGATATTCCCGGCTTCATCCGCAATTTTTATGGTATCTTTTACCGGCATCCCCACCACACAGGCATCATGTTCTTTCACACAGGATAACGCTCTTTCCAGAATTTCTTCCGTAATCATTGGTCTTGCTCCATCATGGATGAAAACAAAGCCGCAATCCGAAATACACTTAAGCCCAATTGCTACAGAATGGTATCGTTCTTTTCCACCTTCTACAATATGCCGCACTTTATCAAATCCATACTTTTCAACAATTTCTTCTTTGCAATAAGCAAGATCCCCCGGAGATACCACCAGCACGATTTCATCCACAAAGCTTTCCTGAAACGTTTTCAGCGCATAATAGATGATCGGTTTTTCCTTTATCAACATATATTGTTTCTTAGTACTGCTGCCCATTCTCTTGCCGCTTCCCGCTGCCAGAACAATCCCAGCCGTATGTGCATTCTTCCCTACACTCATACATCCTTCCCCATCATCAGACTCTTTCACCAAGTTTTAAATTCGGGACTGCATTTAAGTCAAACCCATGACGGACACCTTTTTGAAATTCATAATAAGCAGCGGTCCCTATCATAGCTGCATTATCGGTACAGTAAACGGGTGACGGATGATAAAACGCTATGCCGTCTTTTTGGCAGGCTTCTTCAAAAGCAGCCTTAAGCCCGCTGTTGGATGCCACTCCGCCTGCAATGGCAAATTTTTTATATCCGTACTTTCTGACTGCTTCCATGGAATGCTCCACAAGCACGTCAATGACTGCCTTCTGGAAAGATGCGGCGACATCCGCAACATTGATTTCTTCTCCCTTCATCTGACAGGAATTCAGATAATTCAAAACCGCTGACTTCAGACCGCTGAAACTAAAATCGTATTCTGCATTTCCCACCTTTGCCCGCGGGAAACAAATCGCCTCCGGATTTCCTTCTTTTGAAACCTTGTCTATTTTCGGTCCTCCCGGATACCCCAGACCGATGGCACGGGCAACCTTATCAAAAGCTTCCCCGGCAGCATCATCCCGGGTCCTTCCGATTATTTCATATTCTCCATAATCCTTTACTACTACAAGATGGGAATGCCCGCCGGACACCACCAGACATATGAACGGCGGTTTAAGTTCTTTGTTTTCAATATAGTTCGCGCTGATATGTCCTTCTATATGATGCACACCTACAAGCGGAATCCCCGATGCAAAGCTGATTGCCTTGGCTGCCGACACACCGACAAGCAGCGCCCCCACAAGTCCGGGACCATAGGTGACTGCAATCGCACTCATTTGGGAAAGCTTCCGGTCTGCATCCGCCAGCGCCTGCCCGATTACCTGATTGATTTTCTCTATATGCTTACGGGATGCTATTTCCGGCACCACTCCGCCGTATTCTGTATGCAGCGCTATCTGAGAATAAATGACATTAGAAAGTACTTCCCTTCCGTTTTTTACCACTGCGGCTGCAGTTTCATCGCAGGAACTTTCAATTGCCAGTATATAAACATCTTTTTCCATTTTTATCCTTCCTATTGCCCGCTGTTGCTTAAGCTGCTTTCCTCGTCCATAGTCCATCCATAAATCTTCCAATGTCCATCTGCATCCTTACGCAGAAGGAACATTTCTTTTGATGACGCAAGCTGAGTTCCCTTCCTTAAGGTAAATGTACACCGCATCTGTGCCCAGCTGTAACCATCCTGGGTAAAATACTCCACATCCGTGCTGGATGCAGGAGCATAGGTGGATATAACAATCTCCTGTTCTTTGAATTGATTGATATCCCACTTTAAATTCTCAAGATATTGCTTCTCGTTATTACTTGCCAGCAACTCGTCATCATACAGCCGCCTTGCCTGCATTGCCAGTTCAAGAAATTCTTCTTCTGTATAAGAATCTCCATAAAGACTTTTGGAAACTTCACAGAAATATTTAACCACTTCCCTAGGCGTCGGCGGATAATTTGTGTCCAGATTGCGGAGCAAAATTTCCTGAACATCACTTATTTTTACACTATCCTTGGAATCCTGTTTGGGTTTTCTGTTAGTAAGATAATAGAAATAACCAAGCACCAGACAAACTAGTACAATGCCGATAATTAAGACTTTTATTCCTGTTTGTTTTTTCTTCATCCGACTCTTCTCCATTCATTTTTATTTCTTTCAAGTTCATTCTTTTGATTCGTCATCCTCAAATACAAGTTCTATGGTTTTACCATCTTTGCACGTTTCCGCCTTCGGAAAAATTTTTCTTACAGCGGAAAGATATTCTTCCGGTCTGTTCAGGGATGGACTGTAGTGTGTCAGCCAAAGCCGTGAAACCTCCGCCCGTCTTGCAAGTTCCGCCGCTTCATAAAAGGTCATATGCTTATTTTCTCTCGCCTTTGCCTTTTTCTCCGGCTCCCCGTACATGCCCTCACAAATGAAAAGATCTGAACCTGCAGCATGTTTGACAATCCCCTCCGTAGGTCTCGTATCGGTGCAGTAAGTTACTTTGAGTCCTTTTCTCGCTTGTCCAAGAACCATTTCCGGAACAAGTATCCTTTCTCCCGTATCTATGGTTTCTCCCCGCTGTAAGCGGTTCCAGTATTTCTTTTCGATTCCCAGGGCAGCAGCCTTATCGACTTGAAATTTGCCAATTCGTTCAATGGAAAGGGTATACCCGTAGCATGGAACATTATGGTTCACTTTAAAAGCTTCTATCTTAAATCCGTCAAAATGAATCACATGCTCCGCTTCATTCAGTTCCAGACAGTCTATCACAAAGGGCAGTTCCGGTGCAATTACCCGAAGGGACGCAACCACCCTCGAAAGTCCTTTTGGTCCCACCAAAAGCAGCGGCTCTGTCCGTTCTGCATTTCCCATGGTGAGAAGCATTCCCGGCAGTCCGCTGATATGGTCTGCATGAAAGTGGGTGAAGCAGATTACATCAATAGGCTTCGGGCTCCAGCCCTTCTCCTTCATGGCAATCTGCGTTCCTTCCCCACAATCGATCAATATACTTTGTCCATTATACCTGGCCATCATGGATGTGAGCCATCTATAAGGGAGAGGCATCATTCCTCCTGTTCCCAATAAACAGATATCCAGCATTTTTCCTCCAAACTGAAATACTGTCCATTCCGGCCGATTATCAAATAGAGAAACGCTAAATCAGTTCCATTACCTCCTCTTCTTCTACCGGAATGGCAAATCCTTTAATCATTTTATCATAACACTCCTCGCATAAATCAAAGGAATGTCTGCTTCCGTCTTTATTGCTGAAATATCCAAATTGAACATCTCCGCAAAAATAACCTTCTTTCACGATTCCATTTTCAACATTTAACTCTTTTTTGCACTGATTGCAAATAATTGCTGTCAGTTCATTTTTATTTTTGTCTAAATAAATTCGCATGGTCTTATCCTCCTTTGATATCCTCTAAGTACCATTATACATAAAAGAGAATTAAGGAACAGTGGTAATTCTTCCATGCTCTTCCTATCTTTTCCACATGATCAGTGCATCCTCATCCGGCTTATCGTAGAAGTGAGGCCGAACCCCCTCCCCCTTAAATCCAAGCCGTTCATAAAGTCTGATCGCCGGCTGATTACTGACCCGTACCTCCAAGGTACAGTCTCCAATTCCAACTTCCGCCGCCCTTTCTAACATATATTCCATCATCTTCAGTGCAATGCCTTTTTTTCTATATGGCGGTGCTATCACTACATTGGTGATTTCTCCCTCACCTGCAATATTTCTGATACCGCAGCAGCCTGCAATTTCACCGTCCACTTCCGCCACATAATAGTAAGCGTAATCAGCCTCCACCATTTCCAGAAAATCCTTTGCAGACCATGGCATGGAAAATACTTGGCTTTCTATTCTACTGACGATTTCCACATCATCCGCTTTCATTTCCCTGATCAGCAACACTTTTCCGCCTTCTCCCTTTCCGCCTGAGATAGTCTTAAGTATTCCGGCGCATGATCCTTTGCCGCAACACATTTTCCTTCTTTAAAATACTGCATGGCAAGGAAAGCAAAGGATGCCGCCCGCTGCCTGTTCATATGGGCAGGTGCAAAGCTGTATGGAACCTGCATCAGTTCTGAAAGTTTTTCAGTAAATACCGGCACTCCATCCCCTAAAAAGATGACTTCCCGTCCATATTCATTGCACTTATCGGCAATTTCCTCGATGGAAACCGCACATTGCGGAAGCAGCCGGATTAGTTCATATATATATGGGATTTCTTTTGTTTTCTGAAATTCATAGATTCCTGTATAAACCTGATTTCTTCTGGCATCCATAATAGGGCAGACCAGCTTATCCGTGCCATATAGACTGCACGCCATTCCATCCAATGTTGGTATCTCGATCAGCGGGATCCCCAGTGCAAATCCCAGTCCCTTCGCCGTTGCCGAGCCAATCCTAAGCCCCGTAAAGGAGCCTGGTCCAGCCACTATTGCAATGGCATCTACCGTCTTAAGGTCAAGTTCCACCATTTTTTTTAGCTCATCCAGCATGGGAAGCAGCGTCTGGGAATGGGTCTTTTTGTACTGAACGTTATATTCCCCTATTAGAATATCATCTTCCACAACTGCCACCGAAGCCACCAGCCCCGAACTATCAATTGCTATTATCTTCATTTTCTTTTCACGCTTATCTTTCTATAGTCAAATCCTTTTTCTAAATCTTTGGAAATGGTAATCTGAGTATAATGTTCCGGCAGAATTTCCTCTATCAGATTGGCCCACTCAATCAGACATACTCCCTCACCATAAAAGCAATCCTCATATCCAATCTCATCCATCTCTGATACATCACCGATCCGGTATACATCAAAATGATAAAAGGGACATCTTCCCTCCTCATATACCTGCAAAATGGTAAAGGTGGGACTGTTTACCGGTTCTGTAATGCCTAAGCCTGCTGCCATCCCCTGGGTAAAGACGGTTTTCCCTACCCCCAGATCACCAACCAGCGTATAAATGCTTCCCGGCGCTGCCTCTTCGCCAAGTTTTCTGCCCAGTTCAAAAGTTTCCTCCGGACTGAAGGTTTCCACAAATCGTTCTTCCATCGGTTCCTCTTTTCATTTAACTGCGAATCTTTACTTTCTTCGGCGGCATATGGGTAGATATGATTTCAATCACCCCGGGTACCTTCTCCCCTAAATCCTTCTTGGGAAAAATAGATGCATTTACAGGAGAAGTGTACAGAATCAGGCTCCGAGATGTGGACACTGCCTTATACATGTCCTCCCACTTCTGCCCCTGCGTCTCATCATTCTGGGACACTGTAACGCCTTCTTCACTCATCTTGTAATGAAGGGGCGTTTTGAAAGCCGGATTCGCAAGATACTGTTGTTTGGATTTAAGGAATAACGTCCAGGGCAGATATGCAAGTATGATGATTCCTGCAATCAGTACTAATATTCCTGCTCCCATAAAATATGCTACTACCATCAGTGCACCTGCTACGGCACCAATCAGTCCGGCTGGGCTGGTATATGTATGGTACAGCATATAATCATAGAGAACTCCCGGCGTTATCTTCACATCAAATTCTACTTCCATAACAATTCCTTCCATTGACTCAAAGAGCACCTACGCAGGCAGGTGCTCTCTACTCCTCTTTATTATACTAAAAATATGATAAAGTGCAATATTTAAAATTTGATTAAGTATGTTTATCGTTTAGCCTTATCTCCTTTCCATTAAAAAAGCCGCTACTAAGAAATTTCCTAATAACGGCTTCATTACTCCATGTCATTCGATATCTACGTCCTCCGTATCCAAAAGTTCATCTTTGCTGATTCCTAAATTACTCATTACAGAATCAAATGAAATTGTCTTATTATTTCCATTATCTTCCATGCGCTTATTCGCTTCTAACAAGAGAAAATAGTCTTCCTCAATTTCTGTTAGTCTTGTATATTCTTCTGGTGACAAAATAATTGCTGAAGGTTGATTGTTCTTTAAAACAATTAATTCTCTTTGAGAATGAAGTCTATCAAAAATCTTCGCTGCCTGACCTTTATTAAATTGTGAAATAGGAACGAGACTTTGTAAAAGATCTGCTGCAATTGCCATAATAAACACCTCCATTGCTTTATTCTACTTTTATTATATGCAGAAATCAGGAAAAATCAACAATGAAGTTTGATAATTTATTATTAAATTTTAATTACAATTTATTGTTTTTCTTCAAGTTTTATTTTATGAATCATTTCACTGAAAATCATCGTTACCTATCTCTCCGCTTTCTCTGGATATTATCCTTCACACCAAAATGCTTTTTCCAATACTCATATTTTTTCAGAAATTCACCACAGACTGTCCAAAAATTTAACTTCTTCTCCCCTCAAGAGGATTTACCCTCCTTTCTGCGCTTACGCATACTGTCAATATACATAAGGCTGGCAATCATGCAAATGCTTAATCCGCCAACAATAAACGGGATTGGTCCTGCACCGCCGGTTGCGGGCATCACCAGATTCTGACCATTCTTGATGGTGAGTTTAATAATGTTATTTTCAGGACAAACGTCCTTTCCATTAATCGTATAGGTATACTCTCCATCCAGCCTGACTTTTATATTAATCGGATTTGCCATCAGGTTATGATTTTGGGCTGTCTTGGTTTCAATTAATTGATATTCACCCTTAGGTAAATTGTAAAATGTGCAAATACCGTCTGCCTTTGTTGTAAGTGTATTATCCACACCGCCTTCTAATACTACAGTCTTCCATTCCTCTCCCACTTTCTGCTGTAACTGGAAGGAAACACCTTCAAGAGGATTTCCGGCTCCATCTTTCTTCATGATTTTTAATGATACGGTATGAATGTTGGTTATAGAAGCTTCATAGTTATCCACAGTATGGGCGGCATTTGTCCCTTGCAATTCAGGTTTTTGATAGGAAGCCTGATAGGTATCCCAAAAACCATTATCCGGAATAATTTTCCCATCCTTGCCCAATTCGACAATACGGTATTCCCACTCTCCCCTGCTCCTGTCATTCTCTACATATTTATCCAGATTGGTAAACTTATAGCTCCACAGTCTGTCATAGCCTGTACCCAAAGCATATTCCCAGTTTGCTTGATCCTCATGAGGAACGTCCTCCCATTCGCCACCCTGCGCTCTTCTTTCAAGACAAATTGTAAGAGATTCCGGTAATGTAGGACAATTAATTGGATCTTCCTCTATAATCGGAGTGCCTGCAGCATCCACCCATTTCTTTTCAAGTTGGATGTCAATCGTTTCCTTTTTCATATTAAAGAACATGAAATTATAATTTGAACCTGCACCTCCGGAAATCTGACCGCTTACCAGCTTTGTATCAGAATCAAATGTAAACTCTTTATTGCCTGTCTCCGTTACCTTGCTTAGGAAAGAACCATCCTCCGCCGTCTCGACTATGGTAAACTCTGTTTTTACGGGTATTCCCGTAATTGTCTGGCTTTGTCCATTTGTGAGCGTAATCTCCTTGGTAATTACCTTACTACCTTCTAGACCGATACCTGCCACGTTAGTAAATGTGATCAGGAATTTATACGTTCCATTCAGCTCCTCCGATCCTTCATCAGCTGCCTTGCGTATGGTAAGTGAGCCGGTGTTAACGCTGTTTTTATATACGACCATCAGCTTGGTCAGGCCATTGTCATAATCCGGCAGCGAATAAGTACGGAATACAAAGGTGGGCGAAATTGGTCTGTGGGCATATGTATAGCCTCCATTGTTCAGAGCATGATTCTCAACCGCATCCGTCGAGTAATACTCTGTTCTACCATCATATACTGCATTATCAGCTCTGGATACATTTGTCATATCCGGAACGGGAGACTCCAAATCAATCGTATCTCCGTCTTCCATTCTATTGACTTCACGTCCATCATCATACATAGTCCATGTAGTCCTGAAAACATCAGAATCTGCATATTCCATTAATTCAATATAACTGCCCCGCCGAAACTGATCTCTGAATGTGACATAGTCTTCATCACCCAGCGAAAATTTACCACTATCATCAATCACATTCCACGTGGACACTCCTTTACTTGTCAGAGAATATACGGCGCCCGCAGGATATACCAGGTCACCTCTTTTAACCGACCCATAATCAGGGATATCCCACTGCTTTGTGATAAATCCGGTCGTCTCTGGTGCTACTGTTTCTGATTTGAAAACAAAAGTATCCAGATATATATCTCTCGAATAGTCGTAGCCAAATCCAATACACTCTAGTGTACTCCAGTCAACGCCTT
>CAYOED010000101.1:0-10162 GCA_964402925.1 uncultured Lachnospiraceae bacterium
GCGGAGCGGGAGCGCGGCGACGTTGGATTATTTATCCTCTCAGAGCGTCACTCTGCTCATAGTGTGAAAAGTAGTCGCTTAGAAGGTATCAAGGTAAAGCTAAGGGATCTCTATTTGACGAGGAAAATTATTTCTGCTAGATTTATTTATAAGGAAATAGAGGTGCTGGTTTTGGTAATCAGGTCATATTTGACAGGAGGAAATGAGAATGAAAGTATTGATGATTAATGGAAGTCCGAAGGCGAATGGAAACACTTACACCGCGCTTCATGAAATGGAAAAGATTTTTGCACAGGAAGGAATCGAAACAGAAATTTTGCATATTGGAAATAAAGATATCCGTGGGTGTATCAGCTGCGGACAGTGTTATGAAAAGGGAAGATGTGTCTTTGAGGATGTAGTGAATGAAACGGCACAGAAATTTGAGGAAAGCGATGGGCTTGTGGTAGGCAGTCCGGTTTATTATGCATCTGCAAACGCCACGTTGGTTGCTTTTTTGACAAGACTTTTCTACAGTACGCATTTTGATAAGACCATGAAGGTGGGAGCGGCTGTTGCAGCAGCGAGACGCGGCGGTCTTACGGCGACCTATGATGAACTTAACAAATTCTTTGGTATTTCCGGGATGCCCATTGCTTCCGGTCAATATTGGAATGGAATCCATGGTGCCGCACCCGGTGAAGCAAAGCAGGATACGGAAGGTCTGCAGATGATGCGTACCCTTGCACGGAATATGACATTTTTGATGAAGAGTATTGCACTTGGAAAGGAAAAATATGGAGTACCGGAAAAAGAGCCTTTTGCGCGGATGAATTTTATCCGTTGACAGATAGTTTGTATAATAAATGCTATGGCTGCATAGGATTAAAATGTAATTGCATTTTATACAGATTCCATGTAGAATGTAATTAAGAAAGCTGTGAATCAGCGGTGGGTTGACACCTAAAATCTGATACGTTTTCCAGACGTAGGTGCTGGAGGTTGGCAGGCAACAGAAAAACCTGTTATTTTCCGGACGTAGGTGCCGGAGGTTGGCAGACAACGGAAAAATCAACCATGAAAAGGGAATGTCAGATGCTGCGGCATAGGCATTCCCTTTTCTAAATGATGCAGCTAAAGGATATGACTATGGACAAAAGAAAAGCAATTCAGATTATGACAAAGGCAGCAGCGTTATATCATGCAAATCTTGAGGGACAAAAGATTCTCTTTCTTTACGGTGTACCTGCCGAGGTTAAAAGGCAGATTCAGACACCAGGAAGCAGGTTGCTTTCTATGAAAAGTGTCTGGATAATCGGTTGGCAGAAAGGGATTTTGATTTTGCGAAAGATGGCTCAACGGGGCAGAAGTTGGATATATTGGAAAATATGATGAGAATAAAATGGAATGTGACAATGATAGGAAATTTTACAGACAGGGGTCCTAAGTTGTTTACGGAAAAAGTGGCGGGTAATGTATGCGGCTGTATTGGTTTTGTGAAGGATCGAAATACAAGTCTGAATGTGCCGAATACGCTTCTTAAAAAGGATATTAGGGATGTGATTGCATCTCCGACACAAAAGGTTTATGCTGTCATTTCTAAATGCTACACAGCAGAAAAGTATTCTATGGTGGAAAAACTTGATAAGGGAATGGATATAAAGAAATATTTTTTTTCGGAAGAGATAGAAAAAAAGTTGAAGAGGGAAAATTTTTAATATTCTTATGGAACGGGAGAGATTGCTTATGAAACTGACGATGCTTGGAACGGGAAATGCCTCAGTAACCAAATGTTATAATACCTGCTTTGCTTTATCAGAAGACGGACAGTGCTTTCTGGTTGACGCAGGCGGAGGCAATGAAATTCTAAGAATTCTGGAGGAAGAGAGCATTTCGCTGCACTCCATTCATGATATTTTCGTAACCCATGGTCATACAGATCACATTCTGGGAATCATATGGGTCATCCGCATGATCGGTCAGCTGATGAATCGGGGAAAATACGATGGAGAACTGCGTGTATATTGTCACAGGGAACTTTCCGAGGACATTAGAGAAATATGCAGCAGAACCCTGTGGGATACGGTGATGAAGCTATTTGATGACAGGATTCGATTCGTGATAGTGGAAGATGGAGAGAAGAAAACTATCCTAAACAGTGAAGTTACATTTTTCGATATCCATTCCACGAAAAAGAAGCAGTTTGGATTTAGGATGGTTATGAAAAACGGTACATCCCTTGCGTGCTGCGGGGATGAGCCGCTAAAAAAGGAAGCTGTACGCTATGTGGAAAAAAGCGACTGGCTGATGCACGAGGCTTTCTGCTTATATGAAGAAAGAAGTATTTTTAAGCCATATGAAAAGCATCACAGTACCGTCAGGGATGCTTGTGAGATTGCTGAAAAAATGGAAATCAGGAATCTTATCCTGTATCATACGGAGGACACTCATATACAGGAGAGAAAAGCGTTATACTCATCAGAAGGAAAGCAATATTTTAGTGGGAATCTATTTGTCCCTGATGATAGAGAGGTGATTTTGATTTGAAAAATGTAGCACATGAACCATCGGATATTGTAATTTATATACAGGACAAGGGAATGGTATTGAAGGAAAAGTCCCTTGTGGCATTTGACACAGTGAGTTGCAGAGTCCTTGCATATGGAACTGAGGCGGAAGGCATAGCAAGAGAAGGCAGAAAGGATACGGTTGTAGTTTCGCCTTTAAGGCAGGGAATGATTGTGGATTATGTGGTGGCGCGTGAATTGTTTAGACATCTGATCCAAAAGGCTTGGAGGAAAAGGTTATTTAAAAAGCCTGCAGTTGCTGTATGTGTGCCAGAGGGAATCGTAGAGGTAGAAAAAAAGATAATGGATGATGTTGTCCTTTTGGCGGGAGCTAGGGAGGTTATGTTCACAGATATACCGGTAGAACAGTTTGTAAAAGAAATGCCGGGAAAATTTCCGGCTGAATATAAGAAATATAAAGTCGTCATTGGCATTACCAAGGATGAACCCGAAGAATATATCAAGGAGGAACTAGGGGGCATCCTGCAATATGCCGCCCGGGAAGGCATATCTGCCCGAAGAGTGGCAGATCTGCTGCAAAGCGCAATGGAAGAAGGGAATCCTACAGCACAGATTTCCGAATGATTCCAAGTCCCAGCGGATAGGGACCGGTATGTACGCCGATAGTTGCTCCAATCTGATAAATGGGAAGTTCTTTTAAGCCATATTTCTCGTTTAATACGTTAAGCACCATATCGCGATAGGAAAGAGCTTCCTCATAGTCATAACCATAGCCCACAGCAATACTGTAATGTGCGATGGGCTCTCCTTGTTCTTCCAGATAATTTACAATCAGATCAATCGTCTTTTCCATGGATTTCTTACGGCTTCTGGCAATCCCGGAGGGGAAAATCTCGCCCTGCTTTAATGTGATGATGGGACGGATTCCCAAAACACTGCCTGCAATTCCGGCTACTTTACCGATTCTGCCGCCGTGTTGCAGATACTCCATATTTCCTACAGTGAAGAAGATGCGTCCAGTGGACTTGATTTCTTCCAGCCGCTCGACCGTTTCCTTATATCCGGCGCCGCATTCCTGCATACGCACTGCTTCCAGAACATAAAGTCCTTGCAATACCGTATTGATCGTAGCATCAATCACCGTAATCTGGGCACTGGGATAGGTTTCCAGAAGCATATTCTTTGCATTGACGGCGGACTGCATGGAACCGCTGAACTTGGTGGTGATGCAGATGCAGATGATAGGCACTTCCTGTTTGACGACGGGAAGAAAAGCATCCATATAATCCTGAACAGAAGGCATGGAGGATTTAGGATACACTTTGGACTCATCTACCATCTTTTGATAAAAATCACGGATTCCGATTTCTTCTATTTCTTTCTGGTAATGCTCGTCATCAAAAGACACATAAAAAGGCACAACCGTTACATCTTTTTCTTTTGTCAGTTGGGGCGGCAGATCACAGGAACCGTCGCTGATAATATGAAATGCTTTGCTCATATGTTCTATCATATCCTTCCAGGGTATCATTTTGTATAAAGTGAAAACTAAATTAAAAATACCTTACCACTTCTTGTAGAATTAATCAATATGAAATCCCATATAAAATGTACATTTTGAGATAATGATGTTCCATAATGTAGTTTTAAAAACTAAATATATCTTAAAAAACTGATTATGGAATATTTAGAAGTTCTTAAGAAATATCTCCGAACTTTGTTTAGGTTTTTGAGGTATTCTCTTTTTGCAATCCGTTGTATATGGCAAATAGAAAATTGCAATTTATGTGTAAATCGAGAGCAGTTTAGCCGAAAGCGGAACTGTAATGTAAAACAGGAAGGATGTGCGGGATATGACAATGGAAATGATTATGCAGTATTTTGCAAGGTATGGAGGAATTGCCATTTTTGTAATTGTGCTTTTGGAGTATTTGAATCTGCCGGGATTTCCGGCGGGGGTCATTATGCCTCTTGCGGGTTTATGGGCAGCCAGGGGAAATATAAGGTTCATTCCGGCGCTTTTGATTACAGTAGCGGCGGGTCTTACGGGAAGCATGATTTTGTATTATCTGGGTTACAAAGGCGGAGAGCTGTTTTTGCAGAAATATCTGAATAAGTTCCCGAAACAGAGACCGGCAATTGAGAAAAAGCTTGAGTGGATTCGGAAAAAGGGCAGTGTCGGTATTTTTGTAAGCAAGCTGGTTCCTATGGTAAGAACGCTGATTTCCATACCGGCAGGAGTATCAAAAATGAATCTGGTACAGTATACAGTCAGCTCTACCCTTGGAATCCTGGTGTGGAATCTGTTTTTCGTGGGTGCAGGATATTATCTGGGCGATGCTGTCCTTACCTATCTGGCATAGGAGGTGCAGGATGAAAATTGCAATGATGACGAATAATTACAAACCTTTTGTGGCAGGTGTGCCGATTTCCATAGAGAGGCTGAGCGACAGCTTAAGAAGGCTGGGACATGAGGTGGTCGTTTTTGCTCCCAGCTATGACGAACAGGAAGAAGAAGCAGATGTAGTGAGATACAAAGCGTTGATACGCGGAGTGAGCGGCGGCTTTTCAGTGCCGAACAGTCTGGATCTGGAAATAGAGCGTCGGTTCAGAGAAGGAAACTTCGATGTCATACATGTGCATCATCCCATGATGATTGGAAGGACTGCAAGGTACTTAGCGTGGAAATATCATGTGCCTATGGTGTTTACCTACCATACACGATATGAGCAGTATCTGCATTACGTTGGTCTGTCAAAGCTGAAAAGAATCATGCCGGCATATGTAAGAGGCTATACGAAGCATTGTGACATGGTGATTGCACCGACGCCGCTGATGAAAGAATATCTGGAACAGATACAGCCGGACGCGGATATCCGGGTACTCCCTACGGGTCTTACGGAGGACAGCTTTGCCCCCGAAGAAGAGAAGGCTTTGCATATCAGACAAGAAATAGCGGGAGGAAAAAAGTATCTTTTCTGTACGGTGGCGAGACTGGCAAAGGAAAAGAACCTTACCTTTTTACTCAATTGTATGAAAATCCTTAAGGATTCTTTTGGGGATGATTTCAGATTGATGTTTATCGGAGATGGACCGTACCGGTCAGAACTGGAGAAAAGAGCGGATAAATTGGGAATAAGGGATGAAATTGTCTTTGTAGGAAAGGTACCGAACCGTGAGATTAAAAATTATTGTCATGCATCGGATCTGTTCTTATTTCCCTCGCTGTCGGAAACCCAAGGGATTGTACTGCTTGAGTCAATGGCAGCCGGCACACCTGTCATAGCGCTTCGCGCTACGGGCACACAGGATGTGGTGATAAATGGGAAAAACGGATATATGACGGAAGTGTCAGAAGAAGAGTTTACCAAGAAACTGATGGATATTCTGGAAAAGAAGGAGATTGATGTGCTGCACCATGGGGCGCTTGCAACAGCACACAGCTACAGCAGCATGCAAATTGCAAAAGATGCGGCATTGGTCTATGCACAGGCGATTTATAAAAAAAGCGAAAGGCAGCAGAGGCATTGTAACTGTGAAGTGCTGAACAGTTACAGATATGGTATACTTGGGATGATGGCAGATAAAAATTCTTAAGGGGGAACAACATGGAAGCATACCATATTTTAATTGTAGAAGATGACAAAGAGATTCGTGAGGGAATTGAAATTTATTTGAAAAATCAGGGATACATCGTATTTCAGGCAGCAGACGGCGTGGAAGGACTTGAGAAGATAGCGCAGGAGGAGATCCATCTGGCAATCGTGGATGTAATGATGCCGAGAATGGACGGAATCACCATGATGATGAAGGTTCGGGAGAGAGGCTATGAGTTCCCTGTAATCATGCTTTCGGCAAAGTCGGAGGAAGTGGACAAAATCATGGGACTTAATATGGGCGCCGACGATTATGTGACCAAGCCCTTTACCACGATGGAACTGCTTGCCAGAGTTAACTCTCATCTGCGAAGATACGCTAAATTTCTAGAAGCGGTAGGGGACAAAAGCCAGAATGACAAGGTCTATGTGATTGGGGGACTTGAATTGAATGAGGATATGGTGGAGTGCAGTGTGGACGGCAAACCGGTCAAGCTTACCCCATTGGAGTTTAAGATTCTGCTGCTGCTTATGAAAAATCCGGGGAGAGTGTTCAGTGCCGAAGAGATTTACGAGAGGGTCTGGAATGAACAGGCAATCAACACTGACACGATTATGGTACATGTAAGAAAAATAAGAGAAAAAATTGAAATCAATCCGAAGGAACCAAAATATTTAAAGGTGGTGTGGGGAGTTGGATACAAAATCGAAAAGCAGTAATAAATTCAGTTTCTTAATGGCAGGGGTGATGATTGCACTTTCAATCATTGTTTTCGTCGCGTTTTACCCTGCGCTTAAAAAGCAGGCTATGGGTTATTATACAGGTGAACTGCGCAGCGACCAGCTTTTAAAACAGTTTTACCAAAGCAATCTTGTTCTTTACAAGAGTATGCTGGATAAGATACAGCAAAAAGAAGTGAGCTATCCTGAATTATATCTGGTGATTGAGGAAAAAGAACTGTTGCCGGATGAACTTGAGGATATTCAGTATTTTGAAGAGGAAAGAACACCCAAGGGGCTTACGAATGAACTTTTAGAAGATTTTGAACGCTACATGGAGGGACTAAAAAATGAAATAATGGATGGAATTGCCAAGAGCGTAGATTACTGCGTGATTGACCATAGCACCGGAGAGGTTATGAAGAATACAGGCAGAAATATTGAGTGGCTGTATAAAGATAAACACATCGAAGGCGAAGAAGTTCCGTACGTTTACTATGCCATGATGACTTATGACAGTGCAGGGAATCTGGCAGATATATCTGTAAGGGATGAAAGACCGGATGAACTTTTAAAGTGTCTCCAGAGCGTTATGTCAAGAGAGGAACTTAAACGTGATTTTAACAGTTACGTAGGCAATAAGCTGTATCATCAGACTGTATTTAATTTTTATGATGAAGGGAAGCAGGTATCGTTCCATATGGCAGACAGACCTAAAGATGTAACCTTCATTTATGCACTGACCAGTGAGCAGAAAGATGCGCTGTGTCTGTCATGGGGCGGGAGTGCAGATACGATTATGGCAGGATATCGGTGGGAGATGGAGAGAGCATATGAGCGCGCAGGCACTCCACAGATCTATGAAATCATTTTGATTCTGCTTGCCATTTCAGCCCTTTTGCTGACAAGAGCGAAAAGATATTGTCTGCATCAACTAAAATGTGTTCAACTCCATGTTGAAATCAGCCTGTTTTCCCTGTGCTGTCTGTTTTTTGGTTTTTACTTTCTTATATTGAAACTGGTGTGTTATACCAACAACGGGATTTTTACAGAGATGTATGGCAAATATCTGGAATTTTTGCCTGGTGAATTCTACCCGGTACTGACAGGGGTGATCAATGTGGTGGCATTGGCATTGTACTTTGGCGCATGGTATTACTTTATTACAACGTTAGGAGAAGTATTTGATCTGGGGCTCAAAGATTTTTTGAGGGAGCGAAGTATTATTGTAAAATTTGTCCACTGGTTTACGGATGGATGCAGAAATCGGAAAGAACGATTTAAGGAAGAAATCCTTCATACGGATCTGGAAGGAAATGCAGAAAAAACAATCCGAAAGCTTGTCTTGATCAATTTTTTCTTTCTGGCAGCAGTGTGCTTCATGTGGATGTTCGGTTGGATGGCATTGGTAGTTTATAGCGTAGTCCTTTATTTTGCCCTGAAAAAATATGTACAGAAGATACAGGAGCAGTATCAAAAGCTTTTTCAGGCGACCAGCTCCATAGCAGAGGGAAATCTGCAGACAGAGTTTGAGGAGGATTGGGGTATTTTTGAATCCTATAAGGAAGAACTGTCTAAAATACAGGATGGCTTTAAGACAGCGGTGGACGAGGAGTTAAAAAGCCAAAGAATGAAAACAGAGCTTCTTACAAATGTATCCCATGATTTGAAGACGCCTCTCACGGCAATCACCACTTATATAGAGTTGCTTGAGTCTGAGAATATTACACCCCAGCAGAGAGAAGAGTATCTCGGCGTTCTTAAAAAGAAATCTGAGAGGCTGAAACACCTGATAGAAGATTTGTTTGAGGTGAGCAAGGCAAGCAGCGGTAACATTACATTCCATCCCGTGGATGTGGATATCTGCCATCTGATGCGCCAGGTTTATCTGGAATACGAGGACCGGGTGGAGGAGGCGGGGCTGATTTTCCGCTTCCATGTGCCGGAGGAAAAGGTTATTTTGCAGCTTGATTCCCAGAAGACGTACCGCATTTTTGAAAACCTTTACACCAACATCATCAAATATGCCATGCCGAACACCAGAGTCTATATCAATGCCCAAAAGACGGAAAATGGCATCAGTATTGAACTTAAGAATATGTCAGCATCGGAACTTAATATACCGGCGGAAAACCTGACGGAGCGGTTCGTGCGCGGCGACAGTTCCAGAAATACGGAAGGCAGCGGTTTGGGGCTTGCCATTGCAACAAGCTTCGTGGAACTGCAGGGAGGCAGGATGAAGGTGGAGATTGACGGAGATTTGTTTAAGGTTAAGATTGAGTGGTAAATAGAGATAGAAAGAAAGCAGTGCCAGCTGCCGTGTGTTCCTCCGGGATATCCATAAAAGTGAACCGAGACACCGGCAATACGGCATAGCCGCACTCTTCCCAGAACTGGCACTGCTTCTTTTATTATACGATGTTTTCCATTACTGTCCAGAGTAATTCTGAATTTTTACTTTAACTTTAAAGCATCGGGGAGTTGCTTCCGCAGAGAAGCAAATTCAATTATTTATAATTCACATTCCAGCTGACAGTCGTAGGGGGCTTCTTTTATGTGTTTTTGGTGATGGAATCGTGCGCTTACACATCCCATTTTTTGATAAAAAGCCTGGCTTTCAACGGCGGAGTGGGCAGAAATATATAATTTTGCGGCACCCTGCTTTTTTGCCCATTCCTTTGCGGATAGGAAAAGCACTGTTCCGATTCCGCTTCCGCGCATATCTTCCGAGACATGGATGCTGGATAAGTCAAGATATTTTTGCTCATCGCCAAACAAATCTGATTCAACTGAGACAAATCCTTTCAAGGTATCGTGATAAAAGGCAGCATACACAAAACCGCCTGTAATCAGGGTATGCTGCAGGCATGAGACTAATATTTTATACTCTTCTTCTCCCCAATCATCAATAGAAGGGGCGTCTTTGATTACCCATTCATTGTTTTCCTTCCGCCAACATTTGGTAACGACCTGGTGGCGGATGAAGTCTTTAAATAGTTCTTGGTTAATTTCATCTGCGGATAGATTTCTATATTGAATCATATGGTTCTCCTTTACAGCTTTCATTGCGCTTGTCATTTCACAGAGTTCTCATGGAATTATATCACAAAATATGTTTGTAAGTATTTAGTAATTGTACTTTTCTGAAAAGCATCCAATTGTTGAAAAGAAATTAAATATTGACAAATGCCAACGGCACTGCTTCATAGCAGTGCCGTTGGCATTTATGCCAACGGCACTGCTATTATAAAAATATCTACAAAAAAGAAGAAAAGGAGGAAAAATAGAGGCTTCTGGCATGATGGTGGGTACTTAGCCATGCCTTATTTATAACTTCAT
>CAYOED010000102.1:0-10120 GCA_964402925.1 uncultured Lachnospiraceae bacterium
ATGCCTATGAAGAAAAATATGGTGAAAAAGCTGTAAGAAAAAACCTTACTATTCCTGCATGGCTAAATACTTTTGCTGAAAAAAATAATATCAATTTCTCGAAACTTTTACAAGAAACTTTATTCTCAATGGCACAGGTAAAATGAATATAGGAAGCTACCCTTTATAGGGTAGCTTCTCATCGTATCATTACCAGATGGAAACGGCAGAAGGATCATATCATGTAAGCTCCTTTTTTCTATGTTACCGTTATGAAACAGTTTCAGTCCACGCATTTATTCTCTCATGATACAGAAATAGCTCCGCAGGGATTTTGAAGGTGTCCGGGGATACTGGCGTCTGTATCACACAGCCTTTCAGCGGAAGAGAGTGCGTTCCTGTTTCCTGATCGGGCTTTAAGCGCATCATAAGAAGATAGGGGCTGCCTTGATGTGTTTCGGGGCGCGATTTCAAATACTGCTTGGAATGGAATACCAAGTTATAATTTTTACTGCATTCATATTCTACGCCGATATAGCACATCCCCTTTGGGCAGCACTGCTCCAATGCGTCATAGCGGTGCTCTCTTGCCTGTTCTAACTGTTCCGGGGAAAATTTTTCTGCCAGTTTGGGATCACTGAACTCTTCCTCTGTACTTTTCCACACATCTATTAGCGTTACATTATTGATGTAGCACTGCACTTTGTCCCCATAATCATCCGTAAAAGAAAACGAGCGGCTTTTTCCCACATTCAGAGTGACGGTCTTTTCAAGTATGTGCTGAGTGAAATACGGGCTGTGGGTTATGGTTATAGGCATATCCGGTGAATAGTCGGGCAGTTTTTCCATGTTGGCAATGCGTAGCGTCACCAACTGCAGGTCTGCCCAATCTGTATCTTTAAGCCATTCTGGAACCGTCCATCCGGCGTTCATCATGTCAAGAAATATCTGTATTGTTCCATAATCATCCAAGGAGTATTCCAAGGCGCCACCATTGCCGCCCTGTATCTGCAGCCTTTCACTGCCAAGATAGAATTCGCTGCAATGTAAATAGCAGCAGCTTCTTTCTTCGTGTTCTTTTAATATCTGTCTGTGGCTGCGGATGCCTTTTCTGGTTGTGGGTTCTTGCTTATCGTATGGTTCGATGATGTACAGTTTTGCTTCATCGGATAAGGTCATACCAATAATGTGGTATTTCCTGCCGTCCCGTTCTATGGTTTTTCCGATTACGAGAACATCCAGCCATTTCTTATGGAAATATGATAAAATTGAAAAATTCATGGTCGCACCTCCGCGATTCGATGGGACAATTATACCATGTATGCAAAAATAATTCCATGAGTGTGCTTATCTGTGATATGGTTGTTTTATGCTTTTGTTCTCAGAAAATAGTCGTTGCCTGAGAGGAAGTAAAAAAGTTATTTTTTAATAAAACTGAAAACTTTTTCTTAAGCCACGACAATATATAGATGCAAGGGCAAATCTTTGCAAGTCGACTTGAAAGAAGAAGGAGGATGGCTGCTATGAATAATGATGAATTTGAGCGGTTTGTCCTGAAGTTTGGAAAGGATATCTTACGGTTCTGCCGGATGACAACCGGAGACGCAGAACATGGGGACGAACTGTATCAGGACACGATGCTCAAACTGCTGGAGAAAAAGAAAAGGCTGGACTCTACGCAGAATACAAAGAGTTACGCTTTATCCACTTCAATTTATCTTTGGAAGAATAGAAAGAAAAAATATGCAAACAGGATGAGACTGGTTCCGATGGACAGTATGGATGAGATGTCAGACGAGGGTTACGAGATTTCCGGCCATGATATGGAAGTCTCGCCGGAACATATTATTTTGCAGCAAAATGAGGTAGATATGGTCCAGGGATTAGTTGCATCCCTGCCTGAGAAGTACAGGATACCAATCTATTTGTATTATTCGGCGGATATGCAGATAAATGAGGTGGCTGAGATTCTTGGACTGCCGGAAGGAACCGTCAAGAGCCGGATGCGGAAAGCAAAGAAGCAGTTAAAGGAAAAATTGGAGGCGATAGGATATGACAGATGAAAAATTGAATCAAATCTTAAAGCAAGCCCTTGCTCCGGAAATTAATGACAGAGAAATTCGTGTACGTGGAAGGAGAAAGGGCAAAATGAAAAAATTTGGTAAAGTAGGAAAAGGTGTAGCGGCTGCTGCGGCAGCGGCTGTTATAGGAATTGGAGGGCTGGGTTACTTTAATCCGGTGCTTGCAGCAAAGATCCCATTGATTGGAAAAATTTTCGAGAAGGTTGAGGATGAGGTCACATATTCCGGTGACTATACGGATAAGGAAACTGTTCTTACGAATGAGGATCATGCAGGCAATTTGGATACTTCGGACTACTCTGTATCTGATAAAGGAATTACGCTGACTGCATCGGAAGTCTACTGTGACGGATATTCCATATTCCTTACGGTAAATATTGAAGCAGAAGATGCAGAATTTACCCATATTCCGGAGCATTATACAGGCATGAATGTTACAGATGACCGGACAGCCGCAGGATTTTATATAGGTGGAACATGGAGCGTTAATGGAAATTCACCTGAGATGCTAAAAAATACATTTGAGGGAGAGGTAATCGACAACCATACATTTGCAGGCATGTTGAAGATGGATCTTGAGGAAAAAGTTTCAGGCAGCGGCGAACTTAACCTAAATGTAGACGGTCTTGGTTATGACGATGACAGGATGCTCGACAGCGAAGAAATATCTGCATCCCATTGGACGGATGGAAACTGGAATATTGTCATTCCGTTTGAGGTAAATGGGACAGATGTAAAGGTTATTGAAGTAGGTGAAAAGAAAGGAAACGTTACACTTGATAATATAGTGGTATCTCCATATCAGGTAATTGTCCATGCAACAACACCGGGAGAGCATCGCGAATTAACGGATGACTGGAGAGAAAAATTGCTTTCAAATGATCCTGATCTGACAGATGCAGAGATGTTTGAGATAATCGGGTGGACTTATGAACCCTGTTATACAATCGTATTTAATCAGGATGGGGAAATCCTTCACCCGGATATGGAAATGGCAGGCTGGGCTGGATTTGCTGTTCAGGGAAAAGAAATAAAAACCCTGCATATCTTCATTTTTGATAATCTTGATGACTGGGATCGAATGGAGTCGGAAGGAATGAATAGTAGTGTCGCCGACAAGGCAGTCATTGCAAAGGAAATTAGAATAGATTAGATTTAAGGCAGGAAAGCGTTTGTTGGGAGAAAACCAATAGGCGCTTTTCTGTGCATCCATCGATATAGAATAATTTTTTACAGATTATGAATATTTTTGAGGTACACTTTTAATTATTTGAAGGGAAGTGAAAAAAATTGGCAGAAATACTGATTGTGGAGGACGAGCTTTCCATTAACGAATTGATACGTAAAAATTTGAGTCTTACAGGGCACCATTGCACGCAGGCTTTTGATGGACTAACTGCGGTTACATTGTTGGAAAATGGAAGCTTTGATTTGGTTGTTCTGGATATTATGCTGCCCGGATTGAACGGCTATCAAGTGTTTGAAAGAGTTTTCGGAACTCCGACCATCTTTCTGACAGTGAAAAGCGAATTAACTGATAAGCTGAAAGGATTGGTTATGAGGGCGGATGACTTTCTGACAAAACCTTTTCAGATGCTGGAACTGGCGGCAAGGGTGGAAGCAGTGCTGTGGCGGACAAAAAAAGTTGAGGCAGAATTTATGATGGGTAATTTGAAATGTGATTTTGACAGACGTCAGGTTTTCATAAATGGAAAAGTTGTCGAATGTACACCCAAAGAATATGAACTATTGGAGGTGCTGATCAGAAACCGGAACATTGCTCTTTCCAGAGAAAAACTGTTAGATATGGTGTGGGGATACGATTTTGACGGGGGTACTCGTACCGTTGATGTCCATATACAGAGACTGCGCCATAAACTGCATTTGGAAAATGATATTAAGACAGTATTTAAGCTGGGATATCGGTTGGAGGTTCATGAATGAAGAAAATGATGTATGAGTTGTTACATCTACACCGGCAGGAGTAAGTTTTGATATAAAGGCATAACGGTAATTTTGCATGATGAGAGAAAGGAATGGTGACCATGAAGTCAGTAACAAATGTAAATACAGTAAAAGCATTGTACAGAAGTAAAAAGGGGCATATAATGGGAGCGAAAGGAGTATCAGCCTATGAAAATGCGAACAGAATTTACCTGCCCTTTAGAACTTGTGCATGACATGATTAAGGGGAAATGGAAATCAATCATCCTATGGCGATTGCGCTTGGGGGCTACATCTTTGGCGAAGCTGGAACGGGACATAGATGGCATCACACAAAAAATGCTGTTGGAGCAGCTAAAGGAACTGATAGATTATGGATTTGTGGAAAAGAAATCCTATGCGGGATACCCGCTCCGGGTGGAATATTCCCTGACAGATGATATGGGAATGAAAATTCTGGAAGCATTAAGGATCATGCAGCATATAGGGATTGATTATCTGAAAGCAAATGGCATGGAACATATATTGGAGGAAAAGGGAGTAGGTCCGGATTAATACCCACGAAAAAGTGGGTAATTTACTGTCCGGAAATCGCCGCTTATAATGTCATCAGAAAATCAGATTGGAGGATATGAAAGATGAATGTTACAAGCAGCGGTATAATAAACGGAGTTATCCAGCCCCAGTATGGCGGGCATGGAGCACAGTTTAATGAAAACGGTATTCCTACCTATTCCTTGCCATTTTCGGTGGAAGATGCGCCGCAGGGAACTGTGTCGGTTGCCATTGTCTTGGAGGATAAGGATGCATACCCGGTAACCGGGGGATTCGCATGGATACACTGGCTGGCGGCAAATATAACTCGTTTTGAGATTAAAGAGAATGAGAGCCAGACGGCGGATGATTTTGTGCAGGGCAGGAATAGCTGGACGAGTATACAGGGCGGAGAGCAATCCGCGGAGCTTTCTTCTTATTATGGCGGGATGACTCCGCCCGATAAGCCGCACATATATGAACTTCATGTGTATGCTTTGGATAAGATGCTGGACTTGGAGAGGGGCTTCTTGCTGAATGAGCTTTACTGTGAAATGGATGGGCATATCTTAGATCAGTATACCCTGAAAGGAATATATGAAAATTAGCTGTCTGAAAGTCGGTGGGCGTACAATAAAAACAGTTGTGGCAGTATTCCTGTGTTTACTGACAGGCATAATAAGGAAATCGGACACGGCTTTCTATGCCGCCATTGCTGCCGTGCTGTGCGTCCAGCGCACCGCTAAGGACAGTTTCCGTGAAGCATTTAACAGGGCGGTGGCTACGGTTATCGGCGGGATATGGGGGATGCTCGTCCTGATGTTCGAGAGGAATATCTGGTGCATCCAATATGAAGTGTTGCGATACCTATTTTTATCGGTGCTTCTTATTCCCATCATCAATTTTTCTGTTTTGATAAAACGGGAAAGAGGAACGTTCCTTATGTGCGTCGTTTTTCTGTGCATTACTGTGACGCATGGAAATGATGAAAACCCTTTGACCTTTGGGGTTGCACGGATTTTGGATACTACGATTGGCATTGTGATTGCTTTGATAATAAACCAGTTCCCAATCCGCAAAACTTAATTGTTTTGCTTTGAAAATGCAAATATTTTTTATAAAGGGTGACACATTAGCTGTTACCTTTTGTATTTTCACAGGAAGACCGGACGAAAGGTGAAAAGCTTTAGACCTGATTCTATGTTTTTGTGAAAAAAAGATTTCATTCCATTTCAAGCAGGGTTTCGTTACATCTCGGCGAAATACGAAAATTATCTGCCGATATAAGAATAGAAGGAAATTTTTCTACAGTAAAAAGAACTGAACTGTTTCAGCGAAGGGAGGTGTTGATCATGAAGTTTGACAGGGGAAGTTAGAAAATGTGCTTTTGCTATTTATAACGTAATGAACTGCTCGGACTTTTTTTGAGGGAGCAGAGGTGGTTCTGAATGACAGAGGAGCCGCCATTAAAATATTTGATGGCAATGAAGGATTTGAAGAATGAGCGTTAGTGGAATAGGAGCCGCAGGATACCCGATGGCAGGGTATGAAACAAGAAGAGCGCAGAGGAACATAGCGGGAAAGAATTATGCTGACCAGATGTGCAACATGGTTCAGACAACACAGATGTCCAGCGGCACATTTGAGTTACATATTTCAAATGATAAGGATGGAAAGGCAATCGGCTCAATGTGTGGGGCTGATTATTCCCTTACGGTCTATCAGCCGAAAGACTTTGACCCTGCAAACCCGGTGTATAAGGTGAAGGTATGGGATAAAAGCGGAAATGTGACAGAGCGCATGGTGGATGTGTCAAAGGTTGATACAAAGAGCAGTGATTATATTGATATGTTTGCATATTCCAGCCATTTATCGGCAAGCGGGAAATGTCCGGGCGCACAGTCTGCTTTTATAAGGGCAGGAGCAAATCAGCATGGTTTTGACGGTAAAACACATGATGATCTGTTTGGAATGGAAGACTGGATCAGTGTTTTGAAGGATGCTATGCAGACACAGTATGATGCCGGAAATCTGAAAGGATATTTGGGGTATAAGCAGTTTGGGGATTTCTTGAGGGGGAGTGAAAAATGAGCATTAGCGGAATTGGAACAGAAGGATATCCGGCAGCAGGGTATGAAACAAGAAAGACAGAAAGAAATGTGGCAGGAGGAAATTTTGCAAAGCAGGCGGCGGAAGCGTCACAGGCAGCAGGTAAGGCAACAGCCACCTTGCATGGAGCAGAGGAAGGCTCAGGGGATATTACAATATTCTCAGGGGCGGAGATTGTGAGCGGTTCATCCTATTCTGTTTATAAGACACCGGACTTTGCCCCGGAAAATCCTGTATATAAAGTGAAGATATGGGATAAGTCGGGAAATGTGACAGAGCGGATGGTGGACGTGTCGAAGGTAGACCCGAAAAACTGTGATGCGGTTGAAATGTATGCATACACTGCTGATTTGAAGGAAAGCGGAAAAGGCAGTTTTGAGGATACGGTGCTGAAAGCCGTAGTAGCAAAATCTGTGAAAGATGCTGAAAGTAGATCTGGCACATGGAGTTTTTCGGAAAAGTTTGATTGGACAAAAATCGTGAGTGATCTCATGCAGTCATCGTATCACTATGGGGATTTGAAGGGATACATGGAGTGGAAAAAGTTCTTCGGATTTCTGGATAACTAAACCATGCCGGATTTATCACATAAGCGGCGCTGGCTGACAGGAGGCAGCGTCGCCTGTGTGATGTTCGGCGAGGAAGTGACCTATTCGTCAATCGGAAAATCTAAAATGACTTTGCAGCCCTTTTGCTTTTCGCTTTCAATTTGCATGGTTCCGTTATGGGCGTCTACAATCTGCTGGACAAGAATTAGTCCGAGGCCATGCCTTAAATCTAATCTGTCATCTGTACTTTCCATGTAATGCGGTTTTTCATTAAGTTCCTTTAATTTTTCGGCTGACAGTCCAATACCATTATCTGATATAGAAATGAAAATGCTTTCGTCCGTACAATCAAGAGCCAGCACAATATCACAGCCGTCCGGGTTGTGGCTGATACTGTTCTGCACAAGATTGCTTACTGCCCTCGAAATCAGACGGGCATCACAATTGAAGAAAACTGTTTCTGCAGCAGGTGCAATCCCGATATTTATGGAATACCTATCGGGCAGACCTGTGTTGAGTAATTCAGCAGTATAGGAGCGCAGCAGAGCTGACATGCTGACAGGGCTTTTATGGATGGGCTGCATTTCATATTCCAGCTGTGATACGAGATTAAGATCTTGCACCAATTCCCTGATTTTGACACTTTGCTGAAAGATAATTTCAGCCTCTTTGCGGATATGGGAATCTGTGCTTTTTTCATGTGCGATCCGTTCCGCATACCCCATGATCATAGAAAGGGGCGTCCGTATATCGTGGGAAACACCGCTGATCCAGTTTGCACGGGCCTGGTTCTGCCTGCTTAATATGGCAGATGCCTTGTTGACGCTGTCTGCTATTCCTGACAGTTCCCCGCGTATGGAAAGGGAAGCCTGCTTGCCGTTTCCCAGTGTTACAATTGAGGTTATAATCGGTGCAGTGTTTTTAAGAATTTTCCGTTTGGAGTAATAATAGACCAGAAACAGGATTGCAAAGTCAGCCGCCAGTATCCCCATAACAAAAAAAGGAAAGGTTTTGATGGAACGCAGAGAATAGTAGTTGCTCGGTAATTTCATATAACTATCCTGGGGATACCCTAAAATCAGCATACCATCGTCCGTGTTTCTGATGAAGACCGGGTAATCCGCAAGATAACCTTTTGCAAATACGGCTACGTCCTGAACGGTAAAATGCTCTGGTATTTCGTCTGGTGCGTCTGCTTCCCAAACTCTGTTTCCCTCCATATCCAGATAGATAGCCCAGATATGGTTGTTCTTTAAGTGCTCGCATGTTTCGTCTGAGATGCCTTCCAAGGAAACAGATGCAGCAACAGCCTCCAACATATTTTGCGGCGAAAGGTCGCCATAGTCTTTTGTCACAACTCCATAAAATGTCCAGCCAAAAGCAATGCCGTTGAAAAACAATAGTATGAGAACCAGCCCCACGAAGGATGCCAGATATTTTGATATATATTTTGCAAATGATTTCATGGCGTCACTTCCTTGTGTTCAGTTTATAGCCCAGGCCTTTGACCGTAATCAGGGAGACGGGTCTTGACGGGTCTATTTCAATCTTCTCGCGGATTCTGCGGACATGGGCATTTAGGCTGTTCTCGTAGCCAAAGGGGTTATCACCCCACAGAGCTTCACATAACGTATCCACGGTGACAATCCTGCCTTCACCGCGGGCAAGTGTTTCCAGAAGAATATGTTCCATTGCTGTCAGAGGGATGATTTCGCCGGCTTTGTGGACTTCAGCCCGGCTAAAGTCAATGGTGCAGCCGTCCAGATTTAGCAGAGGTGTATCTTCCTTATAGCATCGGCGTAAAACGGCATAGATGCGGAACAGTAATTCCTGCGGCAGGAATGGCTTTACAATATAGTCATCCGCCCCAAGCCCCAATCCGGACAGCCTGTCCACGGCCTCGTCCTTTGCGGTCAGAAAAATCACCGGCACGTCTGAAAATGTGCGTATCTGTTGCATAAGGGAAAAACCGTCTCCGTCTGGCAGCATGACATCTAAAATGGCAAGGTCGGGCTTCTCGTTTTGAACCGCAGAAATTCCTTCCTTCACGGAAGCCGCAGTCACAATATTCCTAAAGCCATCATCCGATAGGATTGATATAACCATTTTAAGCAGCTCCGGCTCGTCATCCACAAGCAGGAGTTTCTTATTTTGTAAAAATGAGTGATCCATGATCGGCACCTCCGTGATTCCTTATTATATCATACTCTTTTCATATTAGATGCCTTTTTGAGAAAAGTAAGGTAAAAGTAAGGTTACGGGAAAGTTAATGTCAGGTTGGTGCTGTATCATAGAGACATGGAAAGGAGATGTTTCTATGGAATACATTATCACTACTGAACATTTGACAAAAAAATATAAAAATTTTGTCTCTGTCAACAATGTTTCACTTCACATTCGGAAAGGCAGTATTTACGGTTTTCTTGGTCCCAATGGTGCGGGAAAATCAACTACCATGAAAATGCTGTTGGGGCTGACTACCCCCACAAAAGGCAGTTTTGCCATTGACGGCAGGCATTTCCCGGAAGACAGGATCGCTATTCTAAAGGAGGTGGGTTCCTTTATTGAATCACCGTCTTTTTATGCAAACCTGACCGGCCGGGAAAATCTTGATATTATCCGTCGGATTTTGGGGCTGCCGAGGGACGCTGTTGATGATGCCTTGGAACTGGTTGGGCTGGAGGAGTTTGGAGGCCGTTTGGCAAAGAAGTATTCGCTGGGTATGAAGCAGAGGCTCGGTATTGCCGGTGCGCTGTTAGGCAGGCCGCCTGTCCTGATTTTGGATGAACCGACGAACGGCCTTGACCCTTCCGGCATCCATGAGATCAGGAATCTGGTGAAGTCTCTTCCGGGCCTTTATGACTGCACCATAATGATCTCATCCCATATGCTCTCTGAGATTGAATTGATGGCGGACGACATCGG
>CAYOED010000103.1:0-10054 GCA_964402925.1 uncultured Lachnospiraceae bacterium
ACAAAATCGCAACAGGCTTTGAAATTACAGCAGGAGCAGTTGAAAACTGAACGCAAGAGTGTAAGCCGAGAACAACGGGAAGCAGAGAAACAGCGGCAGTTTGAACTGAGACAGCAGAAAAGGAAAGAAAAGCATAGGGGCAGGTAATATCTGCCTTGTTTTACAAAAACCTTCTTTGACGACAGTCATGTGACTTGCCTTGGGATATAGTCTCAGGAGGGAAAGGAATATCAGGCATATCAGATTATTACACGTAATGGGGGCGGTTTGCGCTGCTCAATTACACATACGGTACAAACGGGCTTCCGATACCGATGAAAATCCGAATATTGTGCATTTGCTGGAGGACGAAGAAAAAATCTGTGGAGATATTGCGGAGGCGAAAAATGATGCGGATATTGTGATTGTTTTTGCACATTGGGGAACGGAGTATGCCGAGGAACCGGACGACTTTCAGAAGCATTGGGCACAGGGGTTTTTAGACAGCGGGGTGGATATCCTAATTGGGATGCATCCGCATGTGATCCAGCCGTACGAGGTTTTGACGGACGATAACGGTCATAATATGCTTGTGTACTATTCTCTAGGTAATTTTTCAGCGCTCAGCCGGAAAAATCGTGTGTCAAGGGTGGAATGGCGGCGTTTACGGTGTCGCTCACGGCGGAGGGATATCGCGTTACGGAGTATGATTTTAAGCCATTGTCCATCACTTGGCAAGAGGGAAAGTATATGGTGGATTTTGTCAAATAAAGCGTCATTTTGATTTGTATCACAGAGGAATATGAAAAGATTAAGGAGGTAGAGTTATGTTATTCAAAAAAGCAGCGGCAATTTTGCTGGCAGCTGCGATGACGGTATCTTTAGCGGCATGCGGCGAAAAAAATACGCCGCAGGAAGAGTTGGAAAAGGAGATGCAAAGCAGTGAAGAGCCGGAAACGGAGGTGCAGAGCAGTGAAGAGCAAGGAAATGATACCGAGCCTGCCGAGCCGGAAACGGCGGATGCATGGGCAAGGAATGCCGTGTTTTACCAGATTTTTGTGAGAAGCTTCTATGACGGAAATGGTGACGGAATAGGCGATTTTCAGGGAATTACGAAGAATATCGAGTATCTGAAGGAGCTTGGGGTGGATGCCATCTGGCTGATGCCAATGTTTGAATCTTCTACATATCACGGTTATGATGTGGTAGATTATTATAGCGTGGAGCAGGACTATGGTACGATGGAAGAGTTTCAGGAATTAGTGGATTCCTGTCATGAGAATGATATTAAAATCATTATTGATTTTGTCGTAAATCATTCTTCTTCTTATAATGAGTGGTTTCGGGATGCGCTTTCCAATCCGGAAAGTGAATACAGGGATTATTATTTGATTCAGGATACGGAGCCGGAAAATATGTCAATGTGGTGGCAGGATGAAGAAACAGGACTGTATTACTACGGACATTATGATTCCATTATGCCTGATTTTAATTATGACAATGCGGCGGTTCGTGAGAAAATAAAGGATGTTGCGGGATTCTGGCTGGATAAAGGGATAGACGGCTTCCGTCTGGACGGTTCCAATAATATTAATGAAGAAGATGAAAGCGTTACACATGCGTGGTGGCAGGAGTTTACCGCCTATGTAAAAGAAAAGAATCCGGATGCGTTTATTGTTGGCGAAAACTGGTACAGCAATACGCAGTCCATAGCACCCTATTATGGCGATATGTATTCCTCATTTGATTTTCCGTTGTGTAATAAGATTGCCGATATGACAGGAGGTAGTCAGACTGATGTGGTGTCCATTTTAGCGGGCGTACATGAGAGTTATGCGGCTGCGGCAGAAGGTTCTAACGGGCTGGTTTCTTATTTTTCAGATTCTACAATGATCGGAAACCATGATATGGATCGGATTGCCACCAGAGCAGGCAGTCAGGAAAATGCACGTCTGGCGGCAGCGTTGCTCATGACATTACCGGGAACACCGTTTATTTACTATGGGGATGAGCTGGGACAGTACGGACAGTCTCCGGACGGAAACAGGAGAGAGCCTTTTGACTGGTATGCTTCTGCAGAAGGAGAGGGCATGACGGTTATGAAGGGGACTTATTTCGATAATATGGTTTATACCGTTGCGGGAGACGGAATTTCCTATGAGGAAGAAGCAGCGGATGAGAATAGTATGTTCCATTATTACAAAAAGCTGATTGCCATCCGGAAGGAAAATCCGATGTTGTTTTACGGTAAGTATGAAACGATTGGTTTTTGTGACGGCGCTTATGCGTACTGTGTGACAGATGATTCTGCATCTGATGTACTTCTGATTGTACATGCGTTAAGGGAGGATGTTTCTTTCACACTTAAGAGTGGGGGAACCGATCTGCTGACCGGAACGGAATATGCGGCAGACGATACGGTGAAGCTGCCAGCGAAAAATACACTGATTTTGAAATGTGCGGCAGGTGGGACGCTGCTTAGTGCGGATGAATTTTCTAAAGATATTTCCGAAGGGGAATATACAATTACCGTTTCAGTTACTCTGCCGGATAATACGCCGATGGATGAGAATATATATATCGTAGGAACTTTTAACGATTGGAATGAGTGTGACGAAAACTATATTATGACGAGAACGTCTGAGACCACCTGTGAAATTAAGCTTACTGCGGAGGCATACTCTTCTATAGAGTATAAGTTCACACGAGGAAGCTGGAACATGCGCGAGCAGAACGCCGCTGGAGAGGATCTTATAGGACCGCTTCAAAAGCAGAACCGTGAGTATATATTTGAAACTGATGAGGATGTGTTAGAATGCACGATTGATAAGTGGTCGGATATTTAGGTTATGAAAATACGAGGAAGGAAGGGAGACATCATCCCTTCCCTTTTTGGCTATATTCATGATAGCTATGAATATATTGTGCCAAGACTGAATGTGATATTGCAATTGCATAGGGATTTATACCTGAATCCTTAAATATAGCTAACGAAAGGAACTCACTATCATGCCAATCACATTAACCTGTATGCTTCCTCACCCGCCGCTCATAGTTCCGGCTGTCGGCAGAGGCGAGGAGCGGAACATTCAAAAGACAATTGACGCATATCATGAAGCTGCGCGCAGAATCGCAGCGTGTCGGCCTGAGACAATCGTTCTCATCTCGCCTCATCAGGTCATGTATGCCGATTATTTTCATATTTCGCCGGGAGAAGGCGCTGATGGGGATTTTGGACAATTCCGCGCACCCGGAGAAAAAATGAAGGTCTCTTACGATACCGCTTTTGTAAAGAAACTGTGTGTATCGGCAGAGGAAAAAGATTTGCCGGCAGGCACTTTGGGACAACAGGACAGGAAGTTAGATCACGGTACTATGGTTCCCCTATATTTTGTAAATCAATATTGGACGGATTATCAGCTTGTCAGAGTCGGGTTATCGGGGCTGCCGCTCATCAGGCATTATGAGTTAGGACAGTGTATTCAGGAAACGACGAATGCGCTGAACCGGAAAGTTGTTATTATTGCCAGCGGAGATTTATCACACAGACTGAAAGAAGACGGTCCATATGGATATCGGGAAGAAGGACCTGCATATGACGCCCGTATTATGGATGTAATGGGCAGGGGTGATTTTGGACAGCTCCTGGAGTTCTCCGAGGATTTCTGCGAAAAGGCAGGAGAGTGCGGACACCGCTCTTTCACGATTATGGCGGGAGCGTTAGATAAAATGAAAGTGACAGCCGAAAAACTTTCCTATGAGGGACCATTTGGAGTAGGGTATGGAATCTGCACATATAACGTATGCGAAGACGCCTATGTACAGCTTGCCCGCAAGACAATAGAAGCCTATGTCCAAACAGGGAAAAAGATAAAAGTGCCCGACGGACTTCCTCAGGAAATGTATGAGTGTCAGGCGGGAGTTTTTGTGTCGATTAAGGAAAACGGAAACCTTCGCGGCTGTATCGGCACGATTCAGGCTGTGCAGGAATCCATAGCGGAAGAAATCATCAATAATGCGATCAGCGCTTCTTCCAGAGATCCGAGATTTTTCCCGATAGAGTCCTGGGAACTGGACAAACTGACGATCACTGTGGATGTTCTGGGGGAGACGGAACGGATAGATTCTCCGAATAAGCTGGACGTGCAGCGTTACGGTGTGATTGTGACAAAGGGCTATAAACGCGGACTGCTGCTTCCTAACTTAGAGGGTGTATATACGGTAGGAGAACAGATTGCGATAGCAAAGGACAAGGCAGGAATCAGTGCGCAAGAAGAAGTTGAACTGGAAAGGTTTGAAGTTGTCCGTCATTATTAGCGAGAGAAGTACTTCTAAAGACGTCCCGCCATAGGACGGGACGCCAAGAAGTACTAAGTCTCACGCAAGAGAATGCCAAAATACGGCATTCTCCATATAGGGAGGTTGGTATGAAAACAGTCTGTCAGACATGTATGCATCATTGTGCCTTATCCCCCGGTCAAATGGGAATCTGCAGGGCAAGAAAAAATGTGAACGGTAAAATTGTATGTACAAATTATGGACGGATAACATCCCTTGCGCTTGACCCGATTGAGAAAAAGCCATTGCATATGTTTTATCCGGGAAGTTTGGTTTTATCCGTCGGAAGTTTTGGCTGTAATTTGCGTTGTCCTTTTTGCCAGAACCATGAGATTTCCATGGCAGACAGTGAGGGTATCCAGACAATAGAAATGACTCCGCAAATGTTGGTAAATAAGGCGTTGGCATATAAAAGCGCCGGAAACATCGGAGTGGCATATACCTATAATGAACCGTTGATTGGCTGGGAATATGTGCGTGATACTGCCGTCTTAGTAAAAAAAGCCGGACTAAAAAATGTGCTGGTGACAAATGGTACGGCGGAACTTTCAATATTAGAAGAGCTTTTGCCTTACATCGATGCGATGAATATTGATTTAAAAGGTTTTCGGCAGAAATACTATGAAAAGCTCGGCGGCAATCTGGAAACCGTAAAAAATTTCATTATTCGTGCGGTCGCAGACTGCCATGTGGAGCTTACTACATTGATCGTACCCGGGGAGAACGACGAAATTTCCGAAATGGAAGAGGAAGCAGCATGGATTGCTTCTGTGGAAGACGCTGCCGGGAAAATGATTCCGCTTCATGTGACACGCTTTTTCCCACTCTATCATATGCTTGATAGGGAGGCGACAGATATAGCGCAAATATATCGCCTGGCTGATACCGCGAAAAAATATCTGAGCCATGTGTTTGTTGGAAACTGTTGACCTTATGAAGCTTCTAACTCAGGTGATTTTGGGGTTGATTTGATGGAAGAAATAATACATTTGGTTTTCGTCCACTACACAATTTCTTCATTTTCCATTCTGCTATTTTCAAAATAAGTGCATTTACATGACGGGCATTTTTAGGACAAACAGTAATGCATTGCAGACACGAAATGCAAATGTTTGTATTGCATTTTCGATAATTGTCACTAGGTATGGCATGAACAGGACATTTTTGATAACATAAGCCACAATCAATACACTGCTTGTTAGCCTTGGGTGTTATAGGAATGGATACATATTTTCTGTAAGGTTTGTTGCCAGGAACATCTATTGGAGAAAATGGTTCATTTAAGATATTGCGGCACTGAATAGAGAACTCCTTTAATTCCTCTATATCGTCAAAAGCCCTGTTCCCATGAGTGGAAATTAAAATTGCCTTTGCCTTATTTCCTTGCAGGTGTTGTAATATTGGTATAATAAATTGAGGAACCCGTCCGCTAAAACTAGGAACTGACACAATACAAATATCAGTTTCATTTGTTTTCTCCGTTTAATAATTAAAATGTGCAAACCATAATGTATTCTTCTTCATTTTCACTTATAATTTCAAAACCAACCTTTAGATACATCTTTGCCGCATAATTGGCTTTTTGAACAGAAAGAGAAACTTGCTTATATCCATGTGTTTTAAGCAGGGCAAGAATTTCTTTCATCATGACTGTTCCAATGCCAAAGCCTCGATATTCTTTATAAAGTGAGATTGCCAAAGAGGGAGTTTTATCATCTATATGTCCGTAATCATTCATGATGCGAACCCAAACAGCACCGACAATTTTACCGTCAACCTCTGCTACTAATCCCTTATCATCTTTTGCTTCCCCGAAATGTTCTACATAAACCTGCAATTCGGGAGATGTGATAATAGTTTTGGGTGGAGGTTCAGTACCCTCTGGAATAAATATCGCTTCATATAGAAAATTATCCAGTAACGGATATTCCTGTTTTTGTATTTCTCGTATCGTATAATCCATAGATGACCTTTCAATTCTGTTTTTCTGTGCTCAGACTATATTCTAGCATTATTCAAATAATACAGCAATAAATGCTTATCAGAAATGCTAAATAAAATAGGGTACCATGAATTATATAATGAAGCACTTGCCCGGTACAATGAAAAGCAGACGGATGCGATCGTCGGATTGATAATTGCTATGCCCTTATTTTTTAGTGGTAAATGAGGAAAGGAAGCGGTATAATCAAGTAAACAATCAGGATTTGTCATAAAATCGAGAGGCTGAATATGCAAACAAAAAATGTAAATATTTTTAATCAAGAGAAACGCAGAATTCTGTGTATTGCCAATGAACATGATTATCTGGGGGATGGTACGATAATTCATGAAGAAGAACTTAAGGTTGGAAAGCAATACACTTTTGTAAAAGGGGAAGCGCAATCTTATGGTTTAATGGTCCATTTGGATGAACTTCCCTGCAAGTATGGCTATCAGTCCTATCTTTTTGAAGAAATACAGCCTTATGATGCACAGATTTTAGAAAAGGAATATAACAACTGGCTGGCAGAAAAGTTGGACGAGAGCGAAAAAGCCATGAGAGAGGGACGTTGCTATTCGCTGGAAGAAGTACAAGGAATTCTTGAACATATGATTTGATAGGGCAGAAGCAGAAGAGTGAGAAATCGTTGGAACGATAAGAAATTTGGGTCATGGAGGTATATATGCGATTAGGAGAAGTTAGTTTGCTAACAAATGATGTTGTTAAATTAGCAGATTTTTATAAAGCCCTGCTTGAAATAAATAATGACAGTAATGATGAAATGCATCAGACAATAATTGCGGAAGAAACAATGTTAACAATTTATAATGACGGTTCAATAAAAAATAATAATAATCAAAATATGTGTATAGCGTTTACAGTAGATAACATAGAAAAAGAGTATCAGAAAGTTTTGGCATTAGGGGCAGAAATAATTGAAAAACCAACTAAGCGTCCGTGGGGTGCTGTAAACATGAGTTTTTATGATCCCGATAGGAATGTTATATACATAAGGAGTTTTTTAGCAGATAACCAAACCATAAATTGAGATATAGTTATGATAATACCGCACTTGCACTTTTGTGGAGATTGGACAAAATTGAAGTTATCTGGTTCTTAATCTATTTGCAAATCGTTTGGATGATCCGCGACCAGTTCGATATGACCGCATTCAGGGCATACGTAACATGACACAGTGCTCCTCTTTTCACTTTCAAAAATGCCTTTTTTCTTATTTACAAGTAATATTTCAACAAACTGTGCCCCTACCATTTTGGCTTTGAACATTTTGGATTCGCATCTGTCACATTTCATAATCTCATCCTCTTCCAATCCCGATTTATCACGGTCAACAGCATTGCAATTATACCACACAACCAACTGGATCACAATGACGTGTCATGCCCTTTTGATTTCTCTGTTATTTCAGACAGATGATGGGCTTCTTGACATAGTGGGCTCAAATGAATATAATATAAAAAGCGTTATATAAACGTATTTATTTTATTATAGAGGTACATTATGCCGCGCAACGTTCAAATTACAAAAGAAAAAATTCTCAAAGCATCATTAGATATTCTTATACGTGATGGATATTCCACAGTAAATATTAAAAGCATTGCGAAAGAATTGAAGTGTTCAACACAACCGATTGTCTGGCAATTTGGTAATATGGATAACATGAGGGAAGCCTTGACGCAAGAAGCTGTTGCTTATGCAAATCAAAAAATGATGCCTACCTCAACGAATAGCATAGAAGCATTTTGGCAAATTGGCTATGCGTATATCAATTTAGCATTTGACACACCTAATTTATTTCGTTTTGTATATATGGGTGAATGCAAAGACTATTGCAGAGGTGGATTTGACTCTATCTTAACAGACAGGGGAAATGCTGTTTTGATAGATAAATTATATGAGTATCTTAATATTAGTAGAGAGCAAGCAGATATACTATTTCAAAGAATGATTGTATATACGCATGGAATTGTATCTTTGGTTGTAGCTGGTGTATTGAATTGTACCAGAGAGCAGGTGTGTTCAATAGTAAAAGAATTTGGTTCTGATTTGCTTTCCCTTACGGGTGCAAATTTAGATATTCAAGCTTTTATATCGAGTATTGCAGAGGTATAAATTTTAATGAAAAGGATTTTACTTAGAACGGTAAAAAAGAAAATGCTAATACTACTTATCATATTATGTGCCATAGTTTTGCTGATTGCCTTGACTATTGTGTTTTTTCGCATTCATAACTCATTGAAGTCGAAAATAGATACAGACACGGGCATACAAGAAAATACCTATATCACAATAAACGGTATAGAACAATATTTACAAATCCGTGGCGAAGATAGAAACAACCCTGTTATCTTATGGCTTCACGGAGGCCCCGGCTTTCCATTGACATATCTAACTTACTATTACCAGACTGCTTTGGAAAAAGATTATACGATTGTTTGCTGGGAACAAAGAGGTTGCGGTCGAACTTTTTATAGGAACAAAGACAACAGCAATCTGACTATCGAACAATTACTTTCCGATACAAATGAAGTGATTGACTATTTGCGAGAACGTTTTGGGCAAGAAAAAATCATCATCATAGGACAATCATGGGGAACAATTCTTGGAATGGATTATATAAATGTCCATCCAGAAAAAGTAGCTGCATACATCGGCGTCGGTCAAGTAACCAATTTTTCTCAAGGGAAAATCTATGCAGCAGAGAATGCAGTTCAAATGGCAGCAGCAAATGGTAACAATGAGGATGCTGAATTTTTGGAGCATTGCATTGAACAATTATCTGAAACTGAAGGTATTGAAGAGTTAGATGTAAAATCTCTTGAAAAAATGATTATTACATCTACAAAATATTTGAAATGTGATGGAGAAATGTCGGGTACAGAACAGATATTTGTTGCGATTACATCACCAGAAATGTTGTGGAATGATGTGAAATGGTTTTTATTTGCAAGTGATACACAGAAGATTTTTACTTCTCAAAATAGCCTTGTGAATTATATGTATTTTCAATTTGATGTTATGGATTTGCGCGAGAAATATGATATTCCGATTTGCTTTATTCAAGGTGACAGCGATTGGATTACTCCAACGAATTTAGTAGATAATTATTATTCGGGTGTCACAGCTAATAAAAAGGAAATGGTTATCATTAACAATGCAGGACATACTCCTTTTTTGGATAATCCAGAGCAATTTTGTGAAGCAGTTAAAACTTTTTTATCTGAGTGTGAGGACGAATAATATACAGGTGAATTGTAGAGGCAATATTTATATTAGCAGTTTACGAAGAAGCATAGAAACGGCTAATCAGTTACTATAATAGGAAAGCGAAAACAGTGTCTGCGGAAAAAGAGGCAGATAAGGAAGGTAGTCTATGAATTATCTGCCATTTTTTCTATTATTGGGACTATCTGTGTTATTGATATTTTGGTTTCCAAAGAAGTAACCACGAAACTGTTGACACCTAATATGACACCACATATAATATAAGCAGGAGGTATTTAAAATGTCAAGGTGGGATAAACTATTAGCACGTATTTTTACATTATCCAAAGACCTCCGATTTGATGAATTGCGCAAGGCGTTGGAAAGCTATGGCTATGAGATGAATGCACCGAGAAGTGGAAGCAGTCATTACACATTCCGAAAATCAGGATGTCAACCGATTACGATACCGAAACATGAACCAATTAAGAAAGTTTATGTGGAGATGGTGAAGCAGATTGTGGAAGG
>CAYOED010000104.1:0-9976 GCA_964402925.1 uncultured Lachnospiraceae bacterium
GCAGTTTTTGTATATTTGTTTTATTGTTGAATCACCACAAAACAACTTAAAACAATTAACAGAAACTGCTATGCTTATGTTATCATGGATCTTCAAATTCAACCACTGTATATTTTATCTTTCGCGGTCTCCGCCTTAGTGACTGCTCCTTTTTTACATTTCATATTCAATCACTAAGGAGGTTCCATTATGGACAATTATTTAAACACTTTCCGGGAGATGGTCTCCCTGCGCGGTCTGACTGACCATACCCTTAAAAACTACTGCACCTATATACGGGCCTACCTCGGTTATCTTTCCCGCTTTCTCCACAAGGCCCCTGAAGATGTTTCCTGGGATGAAATACGTGGTTTCATACGCTGGCTAAAGAAATCCAGATGCCTTTCTGACAGGATCATAAACTGTGCCATCTCGCAGCTCCGTTTTTTTACCCTCTATGTCCTGCACTCACTGTCGTAATGACACTTTTTTGAAATGTGACGAAGGAAAATGGAAACTTTTTTAAGAACCGTTCGACAAACATAGAGAAATATGCGGAAAAACTTCTCATGCTGTCGGAAAATATCATTTATGCACCTCAAATCCCTTATCTTCAAAAAATAGGCGTAATTTCTCCAATACCCTCTGCTTCCGTGAAGATACCGTTGTCCTGCTCTCATTTTTTGATTTTGCAAACTTGCTGACCTGCATTTCTTCCCCAAACACCTTCATGGCAAGTTCCCGCTCCTCCGGCATAAGGGAATCCATAGCGTCACGCAGGACGTTCAGCAGCATCCTTTTTTCCGCCAGTTCCTCCATGCTCTCCGCAAACAGCTCCGTCCGCATATCGTTTTCTTTCCATTCCTCGTAGGATTCTTCCGTATAGCCGTTCTGCTCCATACCCTCCCGCCGTTCTTACCGTTTATGTATATTTTCTTTTCTCCTTGGCTTCCAGTACACCCTCACTATTTCGCCGCAGTGTGGACATTTCCGTTCTATTATGATCCTGAAACGTGTCACGCCAATGTCAAAAATCCGCCTCCCCGTTAAATCTGCTTTGCCGTTATTTATTCGCTGCACCTTGCCTGCACTGATATGTAACAAGGGAACCAGACAGAACGTGAAATGTTCATGTTTGATTCCCTTTTATCATTTGTGCATTATTGCTTTTCTTCGTGTGGTGCTTTATGTAATAAATCTGAACAGCTTACTTGTCCAGAAATCCTAAGAACTTCTTCCACTCCATGTAGCCCTTCAAATCTCCGTAGCGGTACTCTGACTGCATGATATCATTTACGATTTTCACCCAATCCGTTTTTTCCGAAAAGCTCCATGCTGCAGCTTTAACGTGGCCGCCAGATTTTTCTTTATAGCATAAAGTGTCACCCCGTAATAACATACAAGTATAATTGAGACTAACAGGCTGGGAATCAACACGCCAAACCGAAAGCCGTTGCTCCCCATATAAGTAAACACCTTATACCCATACCGCACGACAAACGAATAAATCACCAGAAGTGCAATAATAAAAGCAGTAATACAGGGCATAAAGAAATAGCAGAGACTTTTCCTGCTGACCATTTTTGCAATATCATCGCGTTCAACACCTATCTGATGCAAAGTCCTATACTGTACAGAAAAATCAATAGAATCCGTTATCAGATGCAAAGCCAGAACTGTCATGCATATGATAAAGAAAATAACACCCGAATAAATGCCAAGCAGACGTACACTTACAGCAGTCAGGACAACATCATTGTTTTCCTGCGTCCTGAAACGTACCGGATCAATAAAACTGATATAGTGGCTGTCTGACTGGTATTTTGCTTCATACTTTTCAAATAAATAAGGATATTTATTTTGGAAAGTATCCGCAATCTCATCCCGTATAGTGTCACAGATGCCATATGGGATGTCCGTCTGTGTATTCGCATAATAGCAGGTTCGCGCAAGATGGAGCCTGCTGCACACATCATCTGGGAACACAAGGATGCTTCCATCCCCGTTAAACAGGTATTTCCCCAGCGGATCATTATAAACTGATGTTTCTGCCAGCCCAAGAAGCGTTCCGTCATCCAATTTCAACGCCCTTGTGCCGATGCTGGCTACAATACCCTCCATATCCATTTCGTAATCAAAATGCATAAAAAACTCATCCTCAGCCAATGGAACATCTGCCAGCCCAGCCATTCTCCTCATAGCATTATAATCAGAAATCCCCATTGCCAGCCTCGGCAAGTCACGCCAGCTCTCCCTGGTGTCAACCGTATTAAAATCCCGTTCCCATACAAAATAACTTTCCTGCGATACTTTCTGTGATATTTCAATACCATGCTCCTGCAAGATTTCCCCTACAAAAGAAAAATCAATATGTGGTATGTCCTCCATCTCATCTATATATCTGTAGTTGTTGCAGATCATTACATGATAAGGCATACGATATTCCAAATACCCTGTTGTAATTTCAGCCAGCATTGGCATAATGACAAAAGCTACAAGCGAAATTGTAATCGCAAGTGTTGATATAGAAAGCACCTTTGCCGTAGAAGACACTTTCTGGAACAGGCTGCCAAGCAGCACAGAATTGATCCCACGGTTTTTCCACTTCCCACGATGCCGGATTAAAGTTAGCACGAACAGTGCGGCATTGTAGAATGCAAAAATTCCTATGACTGCTGCCACTATAGCAACGGCCTGGTATCTGTTGCTGATCTCTGTGGGGATATTCCCAGCGTAAACGCCATTCATATGGGAAAAATTATAAAGCACCACGGCATCAGTGCCAAAACATAGCAGCGCAGTGATGAATGAAATCACATAATACCGCTTTCTCCTGCCCTTCCCCTCACCAGCTTTCTTTTCATTAATCAATTCTATCAGCTTAATCTTGTAAATCTTGTGTGCATTTAATGCCCCGATCAGTACAAAAGCAGCCCCAAAGAAAAGGCACGTCATAAGTGCTGTATCAGGATACAGTCCCAAACAGAACGATGCAGAACGGTCAATCGTTTTCATGACGAACAATGTAATGACGCCAGACAATACCGTGCCAAAAACACATCCAGCCAGTATTGCCGACATCCCAAAAACAAATGTTTCCCCAAAAAACTGCTTTGCCACAGTCTTTGGTTCCATACCAAGGATCATATATACCGAAAATTCACGGCTGCGCTGTTTCAGCATATAATTGTTGATATACCGGATCAGGACAATAAAAATAATAGAAACTGCCATAACCGCATACCGTATCGTATCCCGGAACAGCTCCAAGGAATAGTTACCATCGCCACCCAAAATGTCATTATATCGGCTCGTCAATGACAGAAAGGCAAAAAACAATGTGCTGCTTATCACAAGAGTAAAGAAATAAATAAGGTAATCCCGCAGCGCCTTTTTGATATTGCCCCTGAATAACTTAGCATACATCATTCTGGCCTCCTCCCATTGCACCCTGGACATCCAGTATCTTTTCAAAGAATGTCCTGCGTAATTTTTCCTCCTTAAAAATCTCTGTATATATTTCCCCATCCCTTAAAAAGACAACACGGTCTGCGTAACTTGCAGAAACAGCATCATGCGTTACCATAAGGATTGTAGCCTTATACTGCGTGTTTATCTCCCTCATAGTTTCAAGCAGTACCTGCGAGGCTTGGCTGTCAAGAGCCCCTGTAGGCTCGTCAGCTAAAAGGAGCTTGGGCTGACTGATGATTGCTCTTGCACAGGCACAGCGCTGCTTCTGTCCCCCAGACACCTGATAAGGGTATTTTTCCAATATATCTGAAATCTGCAATGTTCCTGCTATTTGCGCAACCCTGCCACTTATGGATTTCTCCTCTACATGGTTAATCGTTAATGCAAGAGCAATATTTTCCGAAATTGTCAGCGTATCCAGCAGATTATAGTCTTGAAAAACGAAACCAAGATTTTCCCTGCGGAACTTTGCAAGGTCTTTTTGCTTAATCTCAGTCACATCAATTCCTTCCAAAAAAATATGACCTGCGCTCACTGTATCAATTGCTGAGATACAATTTAAAAGCGTAGTCTTGCCGGAACCCGAAGCACCCATAATGCCAAGGAACTCCCCTTTCTGTACGGAAAAACTGATGTCTTTTATTGCTTTTGTAAGGTTCGCCTCATTCCCATAATATTTCTGGATATGTTCCAGCCTTAAGATCGTGTCCATGTATCTTCCTCCACAATTTTTATGATAGAGCATTACACTCTTCATCACCCTATATTCCCCAATTTCCCGATCTGCAGGAAACCGGGGAAGCCTGCCCTGTCCGGCTGTACCTTATTGATGATATGCGTCCTATAAATTCTCCAACTTCTCCAGAAAGGCTACATAAAACTCCCGCTCTTTGATACGCGCCCGCTCCGCCTCTATGGTTCTATACGCTGGTGCCAAAGGGTGGTCTAAATCGTACAGTGCCTTTTTTGTTGCCTGCATTGCAGATTCCACTGTGTTTCCAAGAATATCAAAATTCTCTGTTTCCCCTTTAAGCATTTTGTTGAGCCTCTGCACCATCATCTGCGAGATATGGCTCATCATTCCGTTACCCCGGATTCCGCACTTTTCTCTGCTTTCTTTGTCTGATACCCTGCCTCCGGGCAGTCCGCAGGGGCAAAGGTTTATGCGCCTCTGCGGAATAAGGTGTAAACAATAGTTACATTCTGCCGCTAAATTGTATAATCAACCGTACCTCCAACACCTGCCGCAGATGGTATTTTTGTGCCTGCTGCCAAATCAGACTGTATCTGCTGATATGACACGGTTCCCTTTGCGTTTTCCCCATACTCTTTTTTCAGGCGTGCCAGTTCATCATTGTAGATAGATGTAAATACCCGCGCCCTTGCGAATTCTTCCTCTGTGCTTATGGCTTTCCAGTTCCTTGATTCGGGATTGTAGGACAGTGTTTTATTTCCATTGGAATCCCAAAACATACAAGCCGCATTCATCTTTCCGCCTGTTTTCCTCATGCTTGATTCATAAATGGCTTTTCTGTCCGGGGAAACTGTCTCACCATGCTGCATACATAATTTCCTATATGTCGCATCATCTCTCTTCCCGGTGGAAAATTCTTTCCTTGCAAGCTCTTTTATAGCTTCCTCAAATTCCTCCTCCGACATTGCGGGCTTATCCCGCTTCGTCATGATATTATCCCAATTCGGCTTTGTGAAATTGATGTCAACAGGTTTGAACCGCAGTGCAAAATTCCCATAATCACATTGGGCTAACGGGTTGTTGGAATTTTTCTTATTGCCGAACATCTGCTGTACCATATTTGCATATTGTGAATAATTGTCCCTTGTTATCTGCATATCCCATATCTCCTTTATGCTTCTTTATTTATACCGAACATACCGTTCAGCATGGATAAGACTTTCTCCATGCCACCCTCTTTGGAGCCGGAAACCTTATAGGCATCCTTCCAAGCCTGCGCCAGCGTCACTAGCTTCTGGCTTACGTCCTCCTGCACGGTCTTCGCTTTATCCGCATCCGTAGATAACTTCTGCCCGCTTTTCAGCTTGGACAGCTTTTCCTTGTACCCATCCAGAATCCTTGATGCCTTTGCATCCACCTCCGCCTTGTCAGCCATGCTCTGGAACGCCTTATCCAGATCGGCCAGTTCCTCTTCCATCGTCATCCTGCGGAAACCCGTCTCGGAAGCTGCATCCTCTACATAACGCTCTATTGTGCCGTCCTTGTAGCCCTGCACGATCTCATCGTAAAGGTTCCCATAAGCCTTTACATAGTCCGCCGCCCTGTCTGAAAGACCGTATGCAACTCCGCTTTCCTTCTGCGCTTTCAGTTTCCCGGCTTCCTTGGACAGGCGGTATCCATAACTTGCCCCTATGGATTTTGACGCCTGCATTATGAACTCTTTCTGCTTCACCACGCCCTCATAGGTTCTCGCTCTGCCGCCATTTTGCAGGCTTTCAATCCCCTCCCTCGAAAACGTGACATTCACTGCCCTGTCAGCCTGCGGCGGCTGCGCCTGTGCCGCCTTCCCATCGGGCTTTTGTGTCTTCATGTTCTGGAACCATTCGGTTCCCGTCTGCTGTGTGCTTCCATTCACATTCATAGACATAACATCATCCTCCTTGATAAAAATATTTTTTATGCCTGTTTTGAACAATACATATAATTTGCAATTTCATAAAAATTTTCGGCAAATGCATCTCATTTTCCTACCCCGATCGACTGATGTTTTGGACATACGTCAATAACTCCTCCGTATCATTTTTTACTTTCAGCTTTAAGATATAAAATTACTGCAACAGCAATGGCTATCGTTACAAGCCCAAAATATACATATACACCATGAACAGCCGTCAGATTGCTGCCTAGCAATGTGTAAATCAGCACAGCAAGCGTGGAAGCGAGCGAACTTGAAATCTGCCGCAGTGTATTAAAGATTGCACTGCCATCAACCCGCGCTCTGCCTTCAAGTCCACTCAGAGCCATTGCGGTTGTCGGTGAGTTTAAAGATGACATGGCAATCGTCTGTACTGCAAAGGCAACAGCTATATATATAATTGACGTATCCTGCAAGAATAAAAATCCCATTACCGAATATACTGCAAATAAACCCGTTCCCACGACAAACATCGGTTTGACCCCAACTTTATCATACAATCTGCCTGCAGAAAGTGTTGTAATAACTGATAAAACTGAGCCTACGATTGTGGCAAGTCCATATGCGGTATCGGAAAAGCCTCTGATTGCTTTTGAAAAAATAGGTAATATCATTGCGTTTCCCATACAAATAAGATACATACAAAGGCTTAATATAACGGCTATCCTGAACCCCGCATTTCCGAATACACGCAAGTTCAGCATAGGCTTTTCGGACTTTAACTGCAAAACTACAAAAGTACCAAGAAGCAGAAGTCCCGCAAGCATAAGACCTCCGCCCTTTATAGAAAACAGACCTCCGCTTATATTGCTCACACCGATAAGAAACGCCGCAAATCCGAGTGAAGAAAGTGATACATACAGGATATTCAAGTCCGCCGCTTCCTTATCCGTTATATTTTTCATAAATATGATACCGCAGATAATTATCATGCTTCCGACAATAAACAATGATGCAAAAACGCCTTTCCAGCCAAATGAATCCAGAATAAGCCCTGCATATGTAGGTCCTACAACCGAGGATACCATTGCTGCCATAGAATAGGCACCCATAATTGTTCCATGATTCTCCTTCGGGTAAAGCTTCAGAAGGACGATCTGTGCAAACGGCAAAAGCATACCGCAGCCGACAGCCTGGAACAATCTGCTTATAAGAAGCATAGGAAAGTTCACAGATAAAATGGCTGCCAGAGAACCGACTGTAAATGCGGTCATTGCAGAAAAGAAATATACTTTGTTCTGTACTCTCTTAATTAAAAATGCCGTTATCGGTATCGTGATTCCCGAAATCAGCGTTGCGCCGCTTGTGAGCCACTGGGCAAGATTGGATGATACTCCGAAATATTCAGTAAAATTCGGTATCATATTGGCTGTTACCGTGGTAGACATTGATGTTATAAACGCCGCTGCAAGCAATGTAATTAAAATTCCTGTTCTTTGTACATTTGATATACTTTTCTTATTGCTCATCATTAATTTCTTCCTTTCACATTGCCAAAATAAATATTTAAATACATTATAGCATCAAATGTTAAAGTTTTTTCATTATTATTAGCCAAATTAATCGGATATTGAATTCCAACCATTTCTTTTAAATCTTCTATTGTCAATATGTCTCTGCTTTCTTCCCAATTGTTTATCATATCAATATATTCGTTATATAATACTGTTTCTGTTTTTTATCCGGGTAAAAGAAACGGTACAATTCATCGTCAGACCTCATGAGAAGTTCATCCCATTCCCTGTGACAATCACCGGAAATCTTTAAGGATAAAATCCTTCATGGAATACAGCTTAAAAGAGGCTGGCATGCCATATCAATATGTATTGATACTGCCACTATATATAGCAGTGGCTCCCAAGCTTGATAATAATCACAAAATTTTAATACGGCAAATTGAAAAATCCATAATTTTTATGATATACTTTCAAATGCTTGAACTATAGTAAACAGGGATTGTATTTTCAGATTCAATTTATTGTCTACTCAAAGAATAATCGGTATCATGCAACTATCATATGCTGAACTTATTGCGGATGGCGGTTCGCATTACAAAACGCTCTAGGATCACAGAATGGAGGAAAATGATGAAAAAAATGGCAATGGCTGTAATGGCAGCATTGATGCTCTGCCTGTTGGCAGCCTGTGGAACGTCATCAACTGACAACGTTAAAACAGAAGATCGTTCGCAGGACAAAACAGATACTTCCGGAAGTATTGCCACAAATTTGGAGAAAATAGATATGACAAAATGGATATACCATCCAGACGATAACGTCTATTATCAGATCGGCATACCGTATTGCGAAACGCCTGCGAACGAGGTCTATGAAACGCTGGCTGTTTTTGTGCCAGGTGATTATTTTTCAGGAATAGATAATGGTGACGGAACATACACCTGCGAAATAAATTCAGATGCAAAAGTGAATGGTTATACGGCCCAAAGCGCCCCGATTGTCATGCCAATTGAGACACCGGGGTATTCAGCCCAGGCACCATTAACAGACTATATAAGTCTCACAGAGTATATGGAGGCGGGGGTTGTATATGTTCATACAGGATGCCGCGGAAGGGATGCGGGCGCGCCGGCTGGTGTCACGGATATCAAAGCCGCAATCCGTTATATGCGGTATATAGATAAGATCGCGCCCGGAGATGCGGAAAAAATCTTTGTATTCGGTATGAGCGGCGGCGGTGCACAGTCTGCCCTTGTCGGCGCAGCCGGTGACAGTGCGCTTTACGATCCTTACCTCGATCAAATCGGTGCGGTACAGGGTGTCAGTGATGCCGTTTATGGTTCTATGGACTGGTGTCCGATTACCAATCTGGACAGTGCAAATGAGGCCTACGAATGGATGATGGGAGTGACAAGAAGCGGTCTTTCGGACGATGAGCAGGCGATTTCTGATGCACTGGCTGCTTCTTTTGCTGATTATATCAATCAGGCAGGGATAAAAGACGAAACAGGAAATGTCCTAACCTTGGAAGCGTCAGCAGACGGCATTTATCAGGCAGGCAGCTATTATGATTATATTTTGGGCGTGATTGAAGAGTCCTTGAACCACTTCCTTTCAGATACGGAATTTCCATACGATTCCTCCACTTCCGGTGGAAAAGATAGAGGAATGGGCGGCCGTGGAGAAATCGGTGATTTCGCCGGCTTTGACATGCAGGGCGGCAAAGAAAATGGCGGCCGGAAAATGGATGGAAAAGGCGACATTGGCGGACCTGCGGGAAAAGAAAATATAGGCGGACCGAACGACGCAAAAGAAGGTCCTTATGAAGATCTGGATGATATAAACCGTATTGAGACTTTAAATGGTATTACCATCTCCGGGACCTATGAAACTATTAGCGACTATATTGATGCACTCAATGCAAACGGCACGTGGGTTACCTATGATACCGAAACAAATACTGCTGCGGTTACAAGTGTCAGTGATTTCGTAAAAGCCTTTAAGGGTGTATCAAAAAATCTTGGTGCATTTGACCAGCTTGATGCCGGACAGGGAGAAAATGTGCTGTTTGGATATGGAGATGGAAATGGAGCCCATTTTGATGTTGTGCTTGCTGATATATTGAATAAACTCGAAAGCAGCTATGTTCCAGATTTCAAAGAGGATCTTCAAAAAACAGATGCTGCTGGTTATACCGTGGCCCAGAGGCTAAACATGTATACGCCGCTTTATTATCTGCTGGAATCTGAAGATGGATATAGAACCAGCACGCCTGCAAAGTATTGGAGGATCCGCACCGGCATTGCACAGAGTGATACTTCGCTTACCACAGAAGTAAACCTTGCTCTTGCACTTCAGAATTATGATGGAGTGGAATCCGTTGATTTTGCAACCGTATGG
>CAYOED010000105.1:0-9921 GCA_964402925.1 uncultured Lachnospiraceae bacterium
GCAGGCTAGCCGATAACGTAGCACAGGACAGGTAAATATACCAAAAGGAGTCCCTATAAAAACGTCAGTGCTTAGCGAAGTCCTTTTGAGCTTAGCACTGTTACGTTTTTATGGAGCGGGAGCGCGACGACGTTGGTATATTTACCTGTCCTGTGTGGACTACTGGCTACTCATAAAAAATGAAATCCCTGTTGACATATCCTGGCAGGGAATCATATAATACAGATTGTTAACTAGTTAAATATTAATTATTTAATGATTGAAACACGATACAGGGGGCGTGGAAATGGAAAAGGAGATACAGCACCAGATTATTGATTTTTTTCGTCAGATGGATCAAGCCTTAAAACGCGTGATCAGCAGGAAGGTTGCGGACACAGGAATCTATAGAAGTCAGCACAGGCTTTTGATGTTTCTGGGGAAGCATCCTGAATGTTCCCAGACGGAACTTGCGGAAAAAATGGACATTTCGCCCGCTGCCGTGGCAGTTTCGCTGAAAAAACTGGAAAAAGGAGGATATATCAACAGGCAGTGTAATGCTGAGGATAATCGTGTCAACCATGTGGAGGTGACGGATAAAGGCAAAAAAGCGATTGCGGTCAGTATTCTCTATTTTCAAGAGATAGAGTCTGCTATGTTCAAGGATTTTTCCTTACAGGAGATGGAGGACTTAAAGCATTACTTTGAAAGGATCATTCAAAATGGCGAGGACTATTATCATAGTCTATCAAGAAAGTCAGAGAAATGATGGAATAGGAGGAGAGTATGAAAAGATATTGGAAGTATGTGAAGCCATATTTGCCGGCATTTATCATTGGACCGCTTCTTATGATCGTGGAAGTGGTAGGGGAAGTGGTATTGCCCAGACTTATGGCAAATATTATTAATGTGGGAGCCGCCCAGCGTAATGTTCCTTATATCATAGGTATGGGAATCGTTATGGTCATTACGGCATTTCTGATGATGGCAGGCGGAATCGGAGGAGCGTATTTTGCGGCAAAGGCGGCAATCAGCTTTGCATCAGACTTACGAAGCGATGTGTTCGACAAGGTGCAGAAGTTTTCTTTTTCCAATCTGGATCAGTTCAGCACGGGATCTTTGGTGACCAGGTTGACGAATGATATCACGCAGGTGCAGAATGTAATCAATATGGCGCTTCGTATGATGCTTCGGGCGCCGGGAATGCTGGTGGGAGCGCTGATCATGACATTTTTGATGAATGCCCAACTGGCATTAGTGGTGCTGGTGGTCATTCCGATTCTGGTACTTCTCATTGCGCTTGTCATAAGAACCGCGTTTCCCAGATTTGATTATATGCAGAAGAAGCTGGATGGTCTGAACTCCACGATTCAGGAGATGCTTACCAATGTGCGGGTCATTAAATCCTTTGTAAGAGGAGAATATGAGGAGAGCAGGTTTGCCAAGGCAAATGAAGAACTGAAAAAATCCAGCTTAGATGCGTTTAAGGTAGTTATTCTTAACATGCCGATCATGATGTTCCTGATGAATGCAACCACTTTGGGAGTCGTATGGTTCGGCGGGAGGCAGATTCTTGCAGGAGCAATGCCAGTGGGAGATCTGACGGCATTTACAACTTATATCGTGCAGATATTGATGTCCCTCATGATGTTGGCAATGGTTCTGCTTCAAAGCTCTAGAGCGTTGGCGTCCATTCATCGTATCACGGAGGTGCTGGACACGGAGGTGAATCTTACAGATGATGGATGCGCTTTTCCTGAAAAAACAGTGGACAGCGGCGAGGTAGAATTTAAGGATGTGACCTTCCGATATTATAAAGATAATAAAGAAGCGGTTCTTTCCAACATCAGTTTCCGCGCTAAGAGCGGTCAGGTAATTGGAATCATTGGCGCTACGGGCAGCGGAAAGACGACGCTGGTGCAGATGATTCCGAGGCTCTATGACGCGGATCAGGGAGAAATTCTTGTGGATGGGGTGAATGTCAAGGACTATTCCCTTAAGCATCTGCGGGACGGAGTAGGTATGGTTCTGCAAAAAAATGTACTTTTCTCAGGAACGATTATGGAAAATTTGATGTGGGGAGATGGGCAGGCAACCAAGGAAGACATTCTTGAGGCATCGAAGGCTGCCCAGGCAGATCCTTTTGTCAGTTCCTTTACAGAGGGATATATGACGGAACTGGGACAGGGAGGCGTGAATGTATCCGGCGGACAGAAGCAGAGACTTTGTATTGCAAGAGCGCTTTTGAAGAAACCTAAAATATTGATATTGGACGATTCAACCAGTGCAGTGGACACAGCAACTGAAGCAAAAATCAGAGAGAGTTTTAACAGTACATTAAAAGATACCACGAAGATAATTATTGCACAGAGAATCACATCGGTGATGGATGCAGATCAGATTTTGGTTTTGGATGAAGGACAGATTGTCGGAATGGGCAGTCATGAAAAACTCCTTAAAGAGTGTGAATCCTATCAGGAAATTTATTATTCTCAGATGGATAAGGAGGTGAGTGCGTCATGAAGCAGGAAAAACTTGCGTATTTGCAGAAAAAATATGAAAGCAGGCTGAATCCCGCAGAGGATCCGCTGATGCCCGCAGGGAAAGCAGCTATGCCAAAAGGTCCCCGTCATGGAGGAAGACCGAATATGGCAGGGGGAAAGCCAAAAAATGTTAAGAAAACCGCAGGGCGTTTGTTAGGTTATATTTCCCATGAAAAATGGAAGCTGGGAATTGTGTTTATCTGTGTGATCGGCGGTACGATTGCCAATTTGGCAGGCTCATATATGTTACGTCCTATTATCAATGGACTGACGTCAGAGAGCGGAAGCGTTGCTTCGCTGCTTAGGGGCATTCTCACAATGGCGTCTATTTATCTGATTGCCGTGCTCGCCCAGTATCTGCAGCAGAGGATTATGATAGGAATCTCCCAGAAGGCGATTATGAATCTGCGTAATGAATTGTTTGGGAAGCTTCAAAAACTTCCGGTCAGGTATTACGACACTCACAATCACGGAGATGTTATGAGCCGCTTTACCAATGATGTGGATGCGGTGGGAGAAATGCTCAACAATACCGTGGTGCAGTTGATTTCGGGAACGATCAACATTGTGGGGACTTTTGCGCTCATGATTTATACCAATGTATGGCTGACGCTGATCACAATCGTCATGATACCGGTCATGCTCAAGGCGGTGCAGATTGTAGGCGGAAGAAGCCGGAAGTATTATCGTGCTCAGCAGGCGGCAATCGGTACCTTAAATGGATACATTGAGGAGACGGTAACGGGGCAGAAGGTGGTAAAGGTCTTCAATCATGAGGAAGACGCAAGGGAAGAATTTGAATATTTGAATCAGGATCTTCGGGGCAAGCAGATCAAAGCCCAGTTTTTTGGCGGTATTATGGGACCGGTGATGGGAAACTTAAGTCAGGTAAGTTACTCCCTGACTGCCTGTATCGGAGGGGTCTTATGTGTGCTTTGTGACTTTGATTTAGGCGGTCTTACGGTGTTCGTGAATTACTCCAGACAATTTTCCCGTCCCATTAATGAAGTGGCAATGCAGGTAAATACGATTTTTTCCGCACTGGCAGGTGCAGAAAGGGTGTTTGCAGTGATGGATGAAGAGCCGGAGAGAGAAGATGCAGAGAATGCAGTCCGCATTGCAGAGGATAAAGAGCAGGAAAAGAGTTTTTACATGATTCCCAAAGCCAGTCCGGTTACGGAAATGGAAGGTTTTATGGAAGATGTATTAAAGGAGGACGGATCATACTATTATAAGGAAGTAAAAGGTGCGGTCACGTTAAATGATGTTACCTTTGGTTACAATCCGGATAAGACGATCCTGAAACACATTTCTCTGTATGCGAAACCGGGACAGAAGATTGCATTTGTAGGTTCTACAGGCGCCGGGAAGACGACGATCACCAACCTGATCAACAGATTCTACGATATTGATGCGGGCAGCATTACGATAGATCAGATTCCGGTTACGGAACTGGAACGGGATTCTCTTAGAAGAAATATAGCCATGGTACTGCAGGATACGCATTTGTTTACAGGAACGGTCAGAGAGAACATCCGCTATGGAAGGCTGGATGCGACAGATGAGGAAGTTGAACAGGCAGCAAGGACAGCCAGCGCCCATTCCTTTATCATGCGTCTGGAACATGGTTATGATACGATGCTGGAAGGGGATGGTGCAAATTTAAGCCAGGGGCAGAGACAGCTGATCAATATTGCCAGAGCAGCAATCTCCAAAGCGCCGATTCTGATTCTGGATGAAGCTACCAGCTCCGTGGATACCAGAACCGAAAAGCATATTGAAAAAGGAATGGATCGTCTGATGGCAAGCAGGACCACGTTGGTAATCGCCCACAGACTATCCACCGTGCGAAATGCAAATGCAATCATGGTTCTTGAAAATGGAGAGATCATTGAGCGGGGCGATCATGATGATTTGCTTTTGCAAAAAGGGCGGTATTATGAATTGTACACAGGCTTAAGTGAACTGGATTAAGACGGGATATGGAACAGGCGGGCTGCCATGAGCAGCTGGAAGCTGTGAATAGTGACATAGGAGGATGTTATGCAGAAAATATTAGTCGTAATCGACATGCAGAATGATTTTATTGATGGTGCGCTGGGAACGGAGGAAGCCCAGGCAATTGTCTCTAATGTGGTCTCAAAGATTAAAAGTTATGTAGGTCAGAAGGTATTTGCAACCAGAGACACTCACGAGGAGAATTATCTTGAAACACAGGAAGGAAAGCGTCTTCCGGTGCCTCATTGTATCAAGGGGACGGAGGGGTGGAAAATCCGGGAGGAAGTAGCAGCTGCGCTTTCGGAGACAGGTGCAGAGCTGATTGACAAACCTACCTTCGGTTCGGAAATACTTGCAGAGCATTTATGCGAAATGGTGCAAAAGGAAGAGGCGCAGATTGAGTTGGTTGGACTGTGCACGGACATCTGTGTGGTGTCCAATGCGCTGCTCTTAAAGGCCAAAATGCCGGAGACGGTGATAAAGGTTGATGCTTCCTGCTGCGCAGGCGTAACGCCGGAAAGCCATGAGGCAGCCTTACTCACCATGAAGATGTGCCAGATAGAAATGGATATATAGGTATTATATATAGGCGCAGCCTATAACCGGCAAGATTTTTTCCATATTGTACAAATGAGGAAAGGAATGATATACTCTGTCTATCGATTAAAGATAAGACAAACGAGGAGGAAAGTATTATGAAAAAGTTTTTAGCATTGTTATTGACAGGTGCATTCGTAGCGGGAGCGCTTACCGGATGCGGAGGAAAGAAAGATGCAGATGATAAGGTAATTAAGGTGGCGGCATCTGCTACACCCCATGCAGAGATCCTTGAGCAGGCAAAGCCTATTTTGGCAGAGCAGGGATATGATCTGCAGGTGACGATCTTTGATGACTATGTGCAGCCCAACGAAGTAGTGGAGAGCGGTGATTTTGATGCGAACTATTTCCAGCATATTCCTTATCTTAACAGCTTTAATGCAGAAAAAGGCACTCATCTTGTAAATGCAGGCGGCATTCACTATGAACCCTTTGGAATTTACCCCGGAACAAAGACCAGCCTTGGAGATGTGGCTGAAGGCGACAGTATTGCAGTTCCCAACGATACTACAAATGAAGCAAGAGCGCTTCTCCTGTTGCAGGACAATGGTCTGATCACTTTAAAAGACGGCGCAGGTCTTGAAGCTACTGTAAATGATATCGCAGAGAATCCTTATCAGCTTGACATCGTAGAGCTTGAAGCTGCTCAGGTACCAAGAGTTGTGGATGAAGTTGCTTATGTGGTATTAAACGGTAACTACGCATTGGAAGCAGGTTATTCCGTAGCGAAGGATGCATTGGCTTACGAAAGTTCAGACTCTGAAGCAGCTAAGACTTATGTAAATGTAATTGCTGTAAAAGAAGGCAATGAAAATGCAGACAAAGTGAAAGCGCTTGTGGATGTACTTAAGTCTGATGAAATTAAGAATTACATAGCAGAAACTTATGACGGAGCGGTAATACCCTTTGAATAATAAGTGATAATCGTTTATAATGATTTTGTGCAGCCCTGGAATTGCGGTTCCAGGGCTGTTTTGACAAATGAAAGGTACGGGGAGAAAGATGACACTGACACAGTTAAAATATGTGATTGCAATTGCAGATACCCACTCCATGAACGAGGCGGCAAGAACGCTTTTTATTGCACAGCCCAGTTTGTCGCAGGCTGTGAAGGAACTAGAAGAAGAAATTGGTATTTCTTTATTTAACAGGAGCAACAGAGGCGTCAAAATAACGCCGGAGGGAGAAGAATTTCTGGGATATGCCAGGCAGGTAGTGGAACAGTATCGGCTTGTGGAGGATAGATATATCGAAAAGAAGAACAGCAAGAAGCGGTTCGGCGTTTCCATGCAGCACTACACATTTGCAGTGAAAGCATTTGTGGAGATGGTGAAGCAGTTCGGTATGGATGAATACGAGTTTGCTGTACATGAAACCAAAACCTATGAAGTGATAGAGGATGTAAAGAATTTCCGCAGCGAGATAGGGATTCTGTATCTGAATGACTTTAACCGTGCTGTGCTCACCAAACTGTTTCATGAGTCAGGGCTGGAATTCCGTGAAATCTTAAAGTGCGGAATTTATGTGTATATGTGGAAAGGACATCCCCTTGCAGACAAAGAAGAAATCAGTCTGGAAGAACTGGATGAGTATCCCTGCCTGTCCTTTGAGCAGGGGGCGAATAATTCCTTCTATTTTGCAGAAGAGGTACTCAGTACCTATGCCTATAAGCGGCTGATCAAAGCCAACGACAGGGCTACGTTGCTTAATCTGATGGTAGGACTGAATGCCTATACCTTGTGCTCGGGTATCATCTGTGAAAATTTGAACGGGTCTGATTATTGTGCGGTAAAATTAAAGTCGGATGAGATCATGACAATTGGATATCTGAAACGGAAAGGAGTGGCAATCAGCCCTTTGGGGCAGAAATATCTTGAAGAATTGAAGAAATTTAGGGAAAGTGTTCTGTAGTTGCAATGTTTCGTGAATTGTAGCAATAATGATTGGAAAATTCTGACAAATATAGTAAAATGATATTAAGTGTTTGATTGCATACTAAAGGAGGGGAAAAAGAATGAAACTGCGTGCAAGATTATTGATTATGGCGTTGATGCCGGTGATTGCTTTGGGGGTGCTTGTCTACATAGCAGTCTCTGTCCAGTTGCGGAATGGGATTGAGAAGGAGGCATTCGAGGGATTGCAGGCTACAACACGAGTTGTAAGGGAAATGTTTGATTCCGCATCGGAAGGCGAATATTATTTGGACGTCGAGGGACAGATGTGGAAGGGAGAGGAACTGAATATTTCAACAGCAACAGATATCGTGGATAACATTAAGGAAGAGACAGGGTGTGATGTGACTGTATTCTATGGAGATGAGCGGATGCTCACGACGCTTGTGGATGCGGGCGGAAATCGTCAGACGGGCACAAAGGCTATGGAAGAAGTAAGCAGTCAGGTTTTAAATAAAGGACAGAATTACGGAAATACAAATACGAAAATTTTTGAAAAACGCTATATCTGTTATTACGTTCCGCTTTATCAGGACAATACGAATACACCTATCGGTATGGTCTTTTTGGGGAAAGAGTATGCACAAATCCAAGCTACTGTCACGGGGGCGCAACTTACCATGCTGTTTATTATATTGGCAGTCCTCATTATCGTGAGCATCACTTCTGTGCTCGGTGCAACCAGTATTGCAGCAGCAATTAAAAGGGCAATTGCCTATGTGGAGCAGATGCGCCAGGGGAAGCTCGGTATGGAAGCATCGTCTAAGATGATTGGTCGCAAAGATGAAATAGGCGATATGTGCAGAGGAATGAAGCAGCTTGATGATAATCTGACTGCCATTGTAAGAGAAATACAGACCCAGTCGGATATCCTTGAAGAAACCTCAGTCATATGCAATACCAATGTCCATAAAATATTAGAATCGGCGGAACAGGTAAATGCCACGACGGAAGAGGTTGCATCAGCTACCATGACTCAGGCTCAGGGAGCTTCGACGGCGGAAGAGAATGTGAATATAATCGGCAGAGCGATTGAAGAGGCAAATGGACAGATACAGGAATTTTCCGATATGTCCCGGAAAATGGCACAGGCTTCGGGCAGTGCGGCAAAGACGCTGACAGAACTGAACCGGAGCATGAAGCAGGTAAAAGATGCAGTAGATACCGTTCATCATCAGACCAATGAAACACATGTTTCTGTAGAGAAGATTGGTGAAATGACAGAGGTGATTACTTCGATTGCAACACAGACAAACCTTTTATCCTTAAATGCAAGTATTGAAGCGGCACGCGCCGGTGAAATGGGAAAAGGATTTGCAGTGGTGGCAGAGGAAATTAGAAAACTGGCAGAGCAGTGCAACGTATCGGCGGTTGAAATTCAGGAAGTACTTTTACAGCTTAGGAGCAATTCAGATGAATCTGTGAAGACCATGGAAGGAGTACAGAAAATCATACAGATTCAGGCAGACAAGTTGGATGAGACGAATCGCGAATTTGATACGGTTGAAAATGGAATCAATCAATCCATGAGCGGACTTGGTAAAATCATGGAAGAGATGAATGGTTTAAACAAAGAAAGGACGCATACCGTAGAAGAAGTTCAGAGTGTTGCAACTCTTGCACAGCAGAATGCCGCAAGCATAGAGGAGACAGCAGCTTCTGTGGATGAGATGGTACAATCGCTCTCAGCTATGACAGCGCGCATTGAAAATCTGCAGCAGATTGCGGATACTTTGGAGGAGAAAGTTTCGATATTTCAGATCTCGTAAAACACTATTGCGTAAAACGGAATGCACAGAGTATTGACTTTCTGCATATAAATGTGTATACTTAAAGTGAAAAAGACAATAATAAAGTCGGAACGGAGACTTAAAACCCGTTTCCATTGGTCGGGATGGAGACCTAAAACCCATTTCCATTACAGAGTAAACTGCTAAAAATCAAAAAAGGATGACTTCGGTCATCCTTTTTTACGAAGAGGTAAGAATCAAATTGTGATCCGGAATCTAATAAGATATAATAGAAACAGAAATCAGAATAAAGGAGCTGGGAAATTGAAGAGGATTATTAGGGCCGGAATGCTTGGCGGTATGATGGCTTTAATGTTTTTGTATGCGCAAAGCGGTACAATGCATACGGAAGTGTGGAATGAAGTTTTTGGCTTGGAGGAAAAGAAGGAAGATGCTGCTAAGAACCTGAGTGACCAATATATCGATATTAAGACAGTTTTGCGCGAAGCTGAGAAGAGCATACATAGCACTCAGTTTTTACTACAGGAAACGTCGGATGGATATGAATTAATTTTATATGACAGAGAAAAAAAGAAGGTTTTTTCGATGGTTTACCCGAAAGAACCGTGGGTTGAGGAAGTATCGGAGGACGTTTTGGAAATCGGTATCAGCGTGGGAAGTCCGGCAAGATATACTTTCTATTTTCGCAAAGAAGATGGAAAGATATCGGACACCTTTTTTAATGCGAAGGTGTTTGGAGGAAAGTATATCGCACACCGTCCCCTGAGTGGTAATCAGTGTAATGACCCATTGATACTCACAGATATTTTTGAAGAAGGTATTTTGTATCAGGAGATATATAGAGATTTCAGCATAACGGCAGATCCGATGTCTGTAATCTATAGTATTGAGTTGACAGACGAAAATTATATCATGTTGGAATACTGTGCGGGAGAAGATTATACAGTCGTAAATGAAGTGATGGAAATAGAGAACACGAAACCCGACAGAAAGTAGGTTACAGGACCTTTCCTTGGAGCGATTAAGAACTTGATAAAAATTCAATAATTTCTTCACTTATTTTCTCGTACTCATAATCATGAACATAATGTGGGCAATCCA
>CAYOED010000106.1:0-9641 GCA_964402925.1 uncultured Lachnospiraceae bacterium
TTGCGGAGCGGGAGCGCGGCGACGTTGGATTATTTATCCTCTCAGAGCGTCACTCCAGCCAGTGTGAAAAAGTAACGAAATTCACAGCATTACAATTTCAGTTTATTTCGTGACATTTATTATAAATTTTTCCATAAACACTAATTTATTTTAAGGAACATGCCGATAAAAACTGTAACCAATATGACCAAGGAGGGTGAAATTATGAGCGTAAATGGAGTTACAGGTGCAAGCGATGCGTACAGTACATACGCAACCAATACAAAGAGCACCGAAACCAAAACAGAAAACAAGGCAGAAACATCCAAAGAGACCACATCTGCTGAATCCACCGGTGTAGTGTACGAGCCTTCAAAAGAAGCTTCCACAGCTTCCGCTAAGAAGTATAAGCCCGATGCCAATATGATTGCTAAACTGAAAGCAGATGCTGAGGCAAGAACCTCTCAGTTAAAGAGCCTGGTAGAAAAGATGATTTCCAAACAGGGAGACGCTTACGGAAAGGCAAACGATATCTGGAGTCTTTTATCCAGCGGAAACTTTACCGTAGACGCTGCAACCAAAGCACAGGCGCAGGCTGATATTGCCGATGACGGATATTGGGGTGTATCCCAGACTTCCCAGCGTATTCTGGATTTCGCTACTGCTTTGACAGGCGGCGATCCCGATAAGATTGAAGAAATGCGCGCTGCATTCCAGAAAGGCTTTAAGCAGGCTACCAAGACTTGGGGCGGCAGTCTTCCTGATATTTCCCAGAGGACTTACGACGCTGTTATGAAGGGATTCGACAAGATGGCTGAGGATGCTGGTCTTAAGACAGCAAAGACAGAAGAATAATCGCACACGATACAATCGCAAACGATACAATCGTATGCGAAATAGTCGCAAACGAAAATGAAGTGTGAAAAGGCTCAAAGCGTATGTGCTTTGAGCCTTTTTATAAAGCAGTAACTTAAGCATTTTTTACAATCAGAATCTTATCCCCCGCCCTCACCTCGTCGGACGTAAGGTCGTTCGTCTGTTTGATTACAGATACGGGAACATAATAACGTTTCCCAATATCCCACAGGCTTTCTCCCTCCTTGACCATGTATACTGCAATTCCAGGCAGAGACGCCATTTTCTCCATATCCGGTTCTGACACCACGATCTGCTCTACAATTTTTTCCTGCCACGTGCTGTAAACGTTGGATCTGAAATAAAGAACACATTTCACATCCACTTCCCCATTGTCAATGATTGCCACCGCAACCTGATCCACAAAAGCCTGCACAGGATAAATACAATTTTCGCTTATTCCGTCAGCTTCCAGCACATATTGGAAGGGGATCGTTCCCTTAATCACTCCATATCTGTCTTCCTCGCTGCTGCACTCATAAAAGATCTGCATATTTACCACACCGGTAAGATCAATGCCGCCCTCAGTCACATTCTGACCCGTCATCTGAATCTTACATGTGGTGTGCAGAATCTTATGCAGAATCACTTTTTCATCCTCACACTTAAAATGCCCGGACAGCTTTGTCTTGCCGTTACTTCTGGAAAGAAGTCTTCTAAAATCAGCATTTTTTTCTAGCACCGATACTTCGTTCACCACGCCATAAACATCCGACAAAAGATCGATCTTTTCCTCCTCATAAATACAGATATTCAAATCCAGGCACTGTTCAAAAGTAATGACCCTGTCCTCACCGTCAAAATCCGGTCTCACTTCCACCTCTCTGTTTTCAGCGCTGAAGCGGATTTCCGGAATCATCCCCTCCTCAGCCCCCGGACAGTCCAGACTTCCCGCAAAAGGCAGAGTCGTTTCATAATGGCACAGTTCCTCGTCTTCCCCTTCCCCTCTGTAAAGGAAAAATGCGCGCAGTTCGCCCTGCACACTTATTTTATCTTCCAGCACCTTAAATTCTATTGCATCAGGCACGATTTCCGTCCAGACCATAGAAGAAATATTGGGAAAACTTCCCGGAATTTCTACTTCCTCTTTTACCCTGAAAATATCCTTCTTTTTAATGGTCATTGCTGCTATGTCCAATGTTTTTTTCCTAAACTCTACCGGCTCCTCACTGTAAAGGTCCACTGCAGTCTCCTCATCGCAGATTTCCTCACAGGCAAGCGTCAATGTCACCACCGACTGTATACTAAGCTTTCTGGAGTTGATCAGCCCTACGCTCAAATCCTCCAGTTCCCAGTCCGCATTCACACTATCCCCGCCTCTGATACCTTCCATAAAGACCATCTCATCAAAGGGAATCTCGCCCTCCATATCCGCCACATCACTTCTTCCCGAAGATGCCATTCCATTTTCTGTCAGATACAAGACATGAAACCGCATCCTTCCCTTCACATTTACGTGATCGTCACTCACCTTCACCTCTTCGATCATCACATTTCCTCTATCCATGATCAGCTTCGCTGCGTCCGGTCGGGAATCGGATATGATCACATCATCCTCCAGCGTCATCTGGGTCTGGGCTTTACATTTGATACAGTCAGTATGTATATTCCGTTTAATCAGCTCCACAAAAATACCTCCCTTGGGTCTACTTATTTTAAATGTATGACCCTGGGAGGTAAAGTATGTCAAAAGGTTACTCCTTCACGCCGCCAATCAGTTCATTGATATCTTCTATCCCATATTTTTTCATATAGGCTTCAATTCCTTCCGCCACTTCAACCGTCGCATAAGGATTTACAAAGTTCATGGCTCCTACCGCTACCGCGCTGGCTCCTGCCAGCAGGAACTCTATGGCATCATCCGCCGAGCCAATCCCTCCCATACCGATTACAGGAATCTTCACCGCATGAGATGCCTGATACACCATCCGCACTGCCACTGGTTTAATGGCTGATCCTGAAAGTCCTCCGGTTTTGTTTGCCAGTGCAAAGGTACGCTTATGAATATCAATCTTCATGCCTGTCAAAGTATTGATCAGGGAAATAGCATCTGCGCCTGCTGCCTCTGCAGCCCTTGCCATCTCCCCTATATCCGTCACATTGGGGCTAAGTTTCATGATGACCGGCTGTCTGGCTTTTGCCTTGATTTGAGAAGTAATGTCATACAGACAGTCCGCTTTCTGCCCGAAAGCAATCGCCCCTTCCTTCACATTGGGGCAGGAAACGTTGATTTCCAGCATGTCGATATCCGTATCGCCCAGTCTTTCCACCACCTCAAGATAATCTTCCACACTTTTTCCGCAAACATTCACAATGATTTTCGTATCGTACTGCTTAAGGAAGGGGATATCCCTCTCGATAAAGACATCTATCCCGGGATTCTGCAGACCAATGGCATTCAACATGCCTCCATATGTTTCTGCTACCCGGGGCACCGGATTACCCGTCCAGGGCACGTTGGCAACTCCTTTTGTAACCACTGCTCCCAGCTTGTTCAAATCCACAAAATCACTGTATTCCATACCGGATCCAAAGGTTCCGGATGCGGTCATGACAGGATTTTTAAACTCCACACCTGCAATTTTTACTTTCGTATTCATCAGATTTCCACCTCCCTGGCATCAAACACCGGTCCGTCCGTACAGATTCTTGCATTGTTTACGTGGGAATGGGCATCCTTATGGGTCGTTTTACACACACAACCTAAACACGCCCCCACGCCGCATGCCATTCTCTCCTCTAAGGATATGTATGCGTCTATCTGCTTTTCTGCCGCATATGCCTTTATTGCACGCAGCATAGGCATAGGACCACATGCCATGATCACATCTCCCTCAATCTGCGCCTCTTCCATTACAGTCAGCACATTTCCTTTGATTCCCACGCTTCCATCTTCCGTGGCAATATAGACTTTTCCATATTTTTCCAAATCTTCCTTTAGGAAAAGTTGGTTGTCACGATATCCAAGGATGATGACTGCCTCACTGCCCGCTGCCTTAAGTTCTCTGGCAAGCTGCAACATGGGGGGAATTCCAATTCCGCCGCCCATCAGCACTACTCTCTTTCCCGTTCCCTGTGCCACCGGGAATCCATTTCCTAAAATTCCCAAAATATCCACTTCCTGACCTGATTCCCATGCAGCGAATTCCGCTGTACCTTCGCCTGCTATCCGGTACACGATACGAAGCGCATTCTTTTCCTTATCCACCTCGCAGATACTGATGGGACGCGGCAGCAAATGTGCCCTGTTTTCTGGGTAGACTCCGATAAACTGTCCTGCCCCGGCTTCCTTTGCCATGTCCGTGGACAGCCACATGTCATAAATATCCTGTGCGATTCTCTTCTGCTTGATCACACAGGCCTTCACTTTTCTTTTTCCGCTCATTTCCTGTTCTCCTTTGCTGTTATTTGCTCCCTATTCCGCATTAATTCTTCCGATACACAATCGTTCCGTCACAAATCGTGTAATGAATCACTCCCGGAAGTTCCTGTCCGATAAAAGGGGAATTGGAAGACTTAGAAGCAAATTCTGATACCATCCATCGCTCCTTCGGGGCAAAGAGCACCAGATCCGCTGCTCCTCCCTCCTCGATCCTGCCGCCGCTAAGCCCGTAAAGCCTGCAGGGTGCCGTACTCATTGCATGAATCAATTTTCCATAAGACAGATACCCTTTTTCCACCAGTTCCCTGATTCCCAGAGAAAGAGCCGTTTCCAGCCCGATAATACCGCTGGGCGCTTCTGTAATAGACCGCTCCTTCTCTTCCCTGCTATGGGGCGCATGATCCGTGGCAATCAAATCAATGGTGCCGTCTTTCAGTCCTTCTATAATCGCCATCCGGTCCTCTTCCTCCCGAAGAGGCGGATTCATTTTTGCAAGTGTTCCTTTTTCAATTACAGCTTCCTCTGTAAGGGTAAAGTGATGCGGAGTCGCTTCCGCATGAACGTGAGCGCCCTTTGCTTTTGCCTGACGCACCAACTCTACTGCCTCCTTTGAGCTGATATGCTGTATCACCATCTCTGCCCCGGTTAGCAGAGCAAGTTCCAAATCTCTTTTAACAAGGCTGATTTCCGCCTCTCTGGGGGAACCGACAATCTGGTAAAACGCTGCTGCCTTCCCGGCATTGACACCATTATTGGTAATCAAAGCAGGATCCTCCTCATGGAAACTGATGGGTTTGTCCAGCTTTCTTGCCTGCTCCATGGCTTTCTTTACCAGCCCTTCATCCATCAGCGGAATGCCATCATCCGTAAAGCCCGCTGCACCGCCTTTCGCCAGTTCTTCCATATTCACCAACTCTTTTCCCGCCATTCCATAAGTCACATTCGCGCAGCTTGCAATATGAATACCTGTTTTCCTCCCCTTTTCAAGTACATAAGAGAGCGTATCTAAATTGTCCACAGAAGGCTTTGTATTTGCCATGAGCACAATCTGCGTAAATCCCCCTCTGACAGCCGCCGCCGCACCGGTATCAATATCCTCTTTATAAGTGAATCCAGGGTCCCTGAAATGTACATGAGTATCTGCAAGACCCGGCGCAATCAGAATACCTTCCCCATCGATTACCTGCGCCCCGTCCGGAAGTCCCTGTTCTGGATTCTTACCCTGTTCCATGATTTTGGAAATTCTGCCTTCCTCTATCTGCAAATCCGCTTTGTAAAGAATATCTCTGACAGGATCAATAATCGTACCATTCTTGATATATAGCACTGCGTTCACCACCTTATCGTATCTGATTTTAAATAAGTCCCGCATCCCTTGGATACACAAGGTCTGCGAGACTTGACATCATCACATCTTTTTTATTTTATCATATTCATACCAAGACCACCAGAGAATCTTTTCATCTATAGATTTACACCGTAACGGTTGGGCATGGATTGGGGGATGGGGAAGCAGGGGGCATCACGAAAGGGGGCAGCGGTTGGCAGATGGTTTCAGGTCTGGTCTTCAAATCAGATTTCACTAACGGAATGGATATAGGTGTCACAAGGCGGACGGGTCGGAGCCGGGCGCATCCTGCCTTGTGGCTCCCCTTTCACGATACCCCCTGCTCCCCCATCCCCCAATCCACGCCCCAACCGTTACTCCTCGCCTTCGCATAGCTTCTTCCCCTGTGGAAATCCTTAAAATATAAATTTTCAACAGCCTCCTTGTTCTTGGAGGTACTGTCTGTAGCCGGATATAGCGGCCAGCGGCGTATGACAGCGAAGTGAAAAACAGCATGCGCTCCGACACAGGCGGTATAAAAACTGCGCCAAGCCTTATGGGAAGTGGTTAGAAGGATTTGGCAACCCTTTCGACCCACAGCAATCGTCGGACAGGACGTCCGACGAAGGCGTAACTTGACCCATGGATGGGTCAATACGCCGTTTGCGTCCAGTGCCAAAACCTAATCAAGGGTTGCCTAATCCTTCTTACCACTGTACATAGGCTTGAAGCAGTTTTTATACCGCCTGTGTCGGAGCGCATGCTGTTTTTCACTTCGCTGTCATACGCCGCTGGCCGCTATATCCGGCTACACCTCCTGCCACTACCCCCGTCAGTTGAATACCACTGGTTTATCCACAAATTCAGTTTTTATTACGATGTAGGGGTAGGAGGGCGCATTCTTCTTTGTTGACGCTGCATCCGCCGGGTCCGGTCCCAGCAGTGTGGTATCTGCATAAATCGCATTCTCCGTAAGATACAGGGCATTTACGGTAATGCTATATCCGCCGCTCACCTGCTCTCCATAACCAATGCAGATATATAAAAATCCATTATCCTGATAAGTAACCTTAAAAGCATTTTCCTTTTTTTCATCAATGATTGTTTTAAGTTCTTCCGGTATATTATCCTCTGCCAGAACTGTAAATTCCAGATCCTTTATTTTTTCCATTGGATCTTTCTCTTTCGAACATCCTGCAAGGAGGAAAAGCGCCGCAGTTCCAAGCACACATATCCCATATTTAATAAGCCGCAGACAATTTTTTTTCATACATCACCCATAAACATTGACGTTTCTTTTTACTAATTTTATGAGCACACTTTAAAAAGAATACCTACCAAGCAAAACCTATATGAAAACAGGTGATGCTCTTTATGAACATCACCTGCCTTCTTCTATTGAACGCTTTTCTGACCTCCCAGCGTGACTTTTACTGTATTTTCCCGATACCCTTCGGGATATGCCTGCATAATTTTAAGTTCTACCGTCGTTCCCGCAGCATAGTATTGAAGTTCACTCTTAAGTTCTGCCATGGATGTTATCTCTTCGCCATTCAATTCCACGATAATGTCGCCTCTTATGATACCTGCCTTATCTGCACCTGATCCTTCGGTGACGGTGGAAACATATACTCCCTTCGGCATTCCGTAGAGCCGTGAATCTTCTGATTTTACGTCTACCCCGGTGATGCCTAAGTAGCCTCTGTCTTCTTCCGCCACTTTAAGCCTTGTCTCTTTCTCCATCAGTTTTTCTATAATAGGCTGTGCATCAGAAATGGGAATCGCATAGCCCATGCCCTCTACACGCATATCACCGATTTTACTGGAATTAATGCCAATCACTTCTCCATTGATGTTCAGAAGAGCGCCGCCCGAATTGCCCGGATTAATTGCCGCATCCGTCTGAATAAAGGTATTGATCTCTGTATCCATATTCTGGGACGTGCTTTGTACCTCGGCTCCTATAGCTCTGTCAAGGGCACTGACCACACCGGTTGTAACGGACTGTCCATACCCTAGAGCATTTCCAATCGCAATGACAGGCTCTCCCACGGTAAGATCATCTGAACTGCCCATCTTTGCAATCGCAATCTGATCCATTGCATCACTGCTGATATCCTCAAGCTGCACTGCAATGACTGCAAGGTCCTTATCCTCATCTACACCCTTCACCTGTGCCTGCGCCTGATCACCGTTCATGAACTGAACCGTCAATTCCTCTGCCGATTCAACTACGTGATAATTTGTAGCCAGAAGAAGTTCCGTGTCATTCTGTCCAACAATGATACCCGAGCCGGAACCGATTCCCTCCTGACTATATTCCCGCCCCCAGAAAGTCATTCTTTCTACATATCTACCATTAACAGAAACTACTGCCGGCATTGCATCCTTTACCACTTCTGTCACATCCGTTACTGTGGTTTTAATGATCTGGGTTCCGCTTATTTCTGCCGTTTCCTGTTTTTCTCCTGCAGCATTCTGACTTTCCTGTGCACCGGCGGTCTGCTCATCACTCTCTTCTACTATGGCTGCTGCCCCCTGTGTCTGGCTCATTCCCATCCTCGCCTTCACAAAGTCCGCCGCAAAATCTATTGTATTAAAACCCAGTGCTGCAAAAATGCCGAACAGTAATCCACAACAGATTCCAATTGCCAGCTTTTTACCTGTGCCCGAACTGCTGTTATGCGCATTCGCGGGTTTTTTTTCTGGTCTATACTGATTGGTTCTTCTCTCGTTATAAAAGCCGTCATTCGCTCCGCTGAAACTGCCGTTCGAGCCATAGGAATAAGAATTACCGCTTCCCTGACTGCGGTTGGTTTGATTTATCATATTTTGTCCTGTTGCCGTATGCTCGTAGTTGTTTGGATAATTATTTTCATACATAACAATTACCTCTTTTCCTTTCCTGTTCTGCGGCTGCTCTTTGCCGCTTGTTATTTCTTTACTATGTACTAAGTATATTCAGTAATTGTGTTCATTTTGTGACAATTGTATGAAAAAAATCTGCGCTACAGCTCTGCGCACTCGCTGCGCTGATAATTTTATTTCCAATATCCCTTATTCATAGAAAGATTCTTTATCATGTTCCGCGGCAGCTTCTTATATCTTTTTCCTAAAAAATATCCCAGATATTTACAACCGCTTTGCCAGACCAGCTTAAAGACAAGCCATGGTTTTCCAATCCCGAAAAGATATGCACAGGTTTTCTTCACAAGACGGATTCCTTCCGATTCTGTGGATAACCCCGAAAAAATCTCCGTATAATCCGCATGTGAAACCCCCAGATCAAAATTCCGCTTAAGCTGTTCTTTTCCGCTATAATTATGAGAGTGCACTACCTTTGCATCTGCTGCATAAGCAATTCGATAACCTGCATTTAAAAGCCCTCTGGCATAAATCATATCTTCGTTAAATATTGTGTGATCCGTAAATCCTTTTAATCTGTCAAAAATATCCCTCCGGTAAGCCGCACAGACATTTGATGCAAAGAATGCCTTAATTCCCATATCTTTTAAATCCTCAGCTGATTTAAGACACGGAGCGTCCGGATAATTAAAGGAACGGGTATATCGCTCAATCACTCCGCATTCCTCTGCCGGCATCTGCCTTGCATAAGCCATCCCTACCTTCTCATCCTCAAAGGGCGCAAGAAGCCGTTCCACCAGCTGCTCGTCTGCCGGAACCGCATCGTCCGTCATCATAATAAAATATGGCGCTTTTGACAAAGACACTCCGAAATTTCTGGTGCCGCCATGGTCAAATTCCTCCTTCGTTATATGCTCCACCACCAATTTTTTATGTTTTTCCCAAAAATTTGTTCCCTCAGTCAGCTGATCGAAATATTTTTTTTCCGTATTGATCAGAATAATCTTCCCAATTGGCAGGCTCTGCAATTCCAGCATATCCAAAAGTTCCAGGAATTTTCGTGATGGCCGGTACACCGGAATAATTACATCTACTTCTAACATATTTATTAACCTCACCGTAACTGTTCAGTACCTTCACAGTTACAATGCAAAATCCATCCTAAATTGCCTA
>CAYOED010000107.1:0-9323 GCA_964402925.1 uncultured Lachnospiraceae bacterium
TTTCTCAACCTTCTTTCTTGGAATTCCCTATATTTGAATTATACAGGAAGCTCCTATTAGTTAATGCGTTGTCTTTTTTATGATTAAATTGCCAATCTTCTGAAGAATCATGACAATAATCAACAGAATAATTACGGTAACATATGTGACATCCACCTGATTGCGCTGATGCCCATATCGAATCGCAAAATCTCCTAATCCGCCTCCGCCAATGGCACCTGCCATAGCAGTCAGCCCAATCAGGCTGATTACAGTTATCGTTGTCACTCTGGCAAGCGCCGGTATACTCTCTTTTAAATACACCCTGAATATAATTCCTACCGAAGAAGTCCCCATAGCCGCAGCAGCCTCGACTAATCCTTCATCAACCTCCGACAAAGCTGTTTCCACCTGCCTTGAAAAGAATGGAACTGTCCCAAAAATCAACGGAAGAATGGCTCCTTTTGTTCCAATTGCAGTTCCCACTAACGCTCTGGTAAGCGGTATCAAACTTGCCAATAAAATAATGAAAGGAATAGAGCGAAAAAGATTGATCAATTTATCCAACACATTGTAGATCACTGTATTCTGGAGCACTCCTCCCGGTTTTACAGCAATCAATATAACTCCTATTATCAGTCCTATTGCAAAAGAAATAATACCAGATACTCCCATCATATAAAGGGTTTGGCAAGTACATTTCCACAATTCCGGCAGTTTATCCATCACATTGGGAATTAACTTTTCAAGTAACGCTTCCATCTTTTAATACCTCCACAGAAATATTCCTTGCCATTAGATAGCTGATTGCTTTCTCTATAGAATCCACCTTGCCTCCGGCAATAATCACAGTCCCGCCAAGAGGGGATTCTCCAATGATCTCTATATTGGCAAAAATAATATTACATTCGATATCAAATTTTCGAGAAATATCAGAAATCAAAGCTTCTGAAATACTCTTCTCAAGATATTGGAGCTTCAAAAGCTTCTGTCCCGGCTTCAACTCCACTACAGCCGAATTTTCTTGTATCAATTCGTATGCCTTCTGCAAGACTGATGTAGTATTAATAAAAGATCTGGTGATTTCCTTTTGTGGATTTGCAAAAACCTCAAACACTCCCCCTTCTTCTACCACACTTCCTTGATCCATAATCGCGACTCTATCACATATTTCCTTAATAACTGCCATCTCATGGGTAATGATTACAACGGTAATCCCAAGGCTTTGATTCAAATGCTTCAACAACCTTAATATGGAATGGGTCGTCTGTGGATCAAGAGCACTGGTTGCCTCATCACAAAGAAGCACCTTGGGATTTGTGGCAAGTGCCCTGGCAATGGCAACTCTTTGTTTTTGCCCGCCAGAAAGCTGTGAAGGGTATGCACTGATTTTGTCCTCCAATTCAACCAGTTTTAATAAATCTTTCACCTTTTTACTGATTTCTTCTCTGCTTAGCCCTCTCCCTTTTAACGGATATGCAATATTCTGAAAAACTGTCCTTGACCTGAACAGGTTAAAATGCTGAAATATCATTCCAATATCTTTTCTTGCATCTCTTAACAGTTTTCCGGAAAGCTGTGTAAGTTCCCTGCCTCCTAAAATAACTTTTCCCTGATCCGGTTTTTCCAACAGATTAATCAATCGTACTAAAGTTGACTTTCCTGCACCGCTAAAACCAATGATCCCAAAAATCTCACTTTCATTGATGTGCAGCGAAACATTCCTTACCGCTTCTACCTGATGTTCTTTCGCAACAAAAGTTTTTGACACCTCTTCCAACTCAATCATGATAATCTCCAATTCAAATCAATCTTGTCTTTGTATTTGTATCTATCTGAATAATTTTTCCCTCTTGAACTACAGCTGTGACAGAACCATACTTTATCTTTCTAATTTCTTCCTTCACCTTTTCCAATGCAATTTCATTTACTTTCTCATTCGCTTCCTGATTTTTTTCTTTCACTTTTTCCATAAAACCACTCCTCAAAATACAGTTATTCTTTCACAGGTTCTTCATACTTAATAAACAACAAAAAGGAGGTTCTAAATCTTCCTGCGATTTAAAACCTCCAGTTTGTCTGGTCAGTTATTTATTCTGTACTTTTCAGTTTTCTCTATCTGGACAATCTTTCCATCCTGTACATAAATGGAAATGCTCCCATACCGAATATCCTGTATCAATTTCCGAATCAATGCAAGACCTGCTTCATCCTGCCCGTTCTGTTCCCTGTTTTCCATATTTTTTCTCAATTATTGCTGAATAATGCCGTAGATAAATATCTGTCTCCCGAATCCGGAAGTAAAGTAACAATAACTTTCCCTTTGTTTTCAGGTCTCGAAGCAAGAATACCTGCCGCCTTCAGAGCAGCCCCTGAGGAAATACCTACCAGAATACCTTCGCTCACTGCAAATGCCTTTCCTTCCGCAAAAGCATCTTCGTTTTCTATGGTAATGACTTCATCATAGATTTCTGTATTTAATACCTCGGGAACAAAACCGGCTCCTATACCCTGAATCTTATGTGCGCCAGCTGTACCTTTGGATAATACCGGACTGCCGGCAGGTTCCACAGCAACCACTTTAATTTCCGGATTTTTGCTTTTTAAATATTCTCCAACACCTGTAACGGTTCCGCCGGTTCCGACGCCTGCCACGAAAATATCAACTTTACCGTCTGTCTGATCCCAGATCTCCGGTCCGGTCGTCTCCCTGTGTACTTTGGGATTAGCAGGATTCACAAACTGCCCAAGGATGATCGAATCAGGAATAGATTCCTTTAATTCCTCTGCCTTGGCAATGGCCCCCTTCATGCCCTTGGTTCCTTCCGTCAGCACAAGTTCTGCTCCATAAGCGCCCAGCAGATTTCTTCTCTCCACGCTCATCGTATCCGGCAATGTAAGAATGGCCCGATACCCCTTAGCTGCCGCTACTGCTGCAAGACCGATCCCTGTGTTACCCGATGTAGGCTCAATGATCGTAGCGCCGGGCTTTAAAATCCCTTTCTGCTCCGCATCCTCAATCATAGCAAGCGCTATACGATCCTTAACTGAACCGGCAGGATTAAGATACTCCAGCTTAGCAAGAATCGTCGCATCCGTAATCCCTGCTTTTTCTGTGTAGCGGTTCAATTTTAAAATAGGTGTTCCTCCGATCAGCTCCAGTGCACTTTCTTTAATTTTACTCATTTCTTTACCTCCTCAAAATTTTGTTTTCCTCAACCTCAATTACCTGCCCGGTTCAAACACCTGTGCGCTTCACGGGCAATCGTATTACACAAAAAAACAGCTGCCATTATGGCACCTGTTCTAAAAACTTAAAAATTTTTTTAGCCTCAGGTATCATAATGCGCGAAAAATTTAACTGTACACATACATACAGTCTGACAACAACACATATTCATTTTAACTGTACTTGTCAATTTCAACATAGTCATTAGCTCGCATCCTTTCTTTTCCTATTTATTTAGTAGGAATTATATGAATTGATTATATTGCCATCTATTGTGTTTGTCAAGCAGAATTTTCAATAATTTATAGTAGTTATAAAAATAACAGGTTTAGCTGTTGTGATTTTACCTTTTTCGGAAAGAAGCCCTTCCTTTTTCGTCTTTTTATCCTTCGGAAAAGTCTTGATAGCTATATAAGGCATACCGTCATCTCCAATTACCTGTTTTGCCGTCTTATATTCTCCTTATAGGTTCCATCTTATCTTTTCAAAATTATCTTCCGCCCGGAACCTCTATGTGTCCTCTGTGCCCATGCACTGAACAGGCATCCAAAGCTGTTTCCAATGCGCAAATTCGTCATCCGTCAATTCCACATTCCATGCACCAAGGTTTTCAAGAATCCGTTTCTGGTTTTTTGAACCGGGGATCGGCACACAGTTCGGGTATTTATGCAGCATCCATGCAAGGGAAATCTGTGCACTGGTCGCTTCTTTCTTTTCTGTAAATGTGCGGATCACATCCAGTATTGGCTGGTTGGCGGCGATATTCTCTTTTGTAATCAATGCCCCTCAGTCCTTCTTTAAGACTGCATAGTACGGCACATAAGTCCTTTCCTCCCATATGATAGCTGTGTACCTATCATCTTCCGCGGTACTTATGTCAGCCAATTCCTGCTCTTCTCCGCAGGCACACAATACAACAGCCATTAAAACAGCAAATTTCCAAGCCCTATTTTTTCATAAATAATCTTCTCCTTTATCAAAATTACAACCGCAGACAGCTTACATTGTTAAACTGGTTATCCAATAATGTAATGGGCGACAATGGCAATACATATTGCACTTGGTAAAAAGAAAAGAAACCTGATCCAATTTCTTTTCACTTTAACAAATAGACATCCTAAAAGATTTGCTATAAACAATGGAATAGTACCCACTGTTAAAGTCATACCAGCCGAATCCCACCTTTCCGCTGGGAGCATCGCATCCGGATGTGGAATTTGTGTATTATGCGTAAGGTATGGAATTGCAAAATAAACCAAACACACACACCCTATAATATTTAAGCATAAAAGAAACCTCGAAAAGACTTTACTATCTTTCATAAATGTGTCTCCATTTTGTTGTCCTGCCATTCACGAAGCCGCCCATCATTTTTCTATAATTCTATATATTCGCATAATCAAGATACATGTACTGCGTTTTCTTCTCGCTTGCTATATATTCATTATCATGCATTTCCCCGGTATACACTAGTTCTCCATTTCGGTATGCCTGCAGGGTATTCATGGGAATATTTTCCCAGCGATTTTGCTTTAACGGTTTCGTAGAAACTAAAAAAGTCTTCTCTTTCTGGCATCCATATAGAGTGTCCTTATGGTTTGTATGGATATAAAACAAATCGCCATCATAAATGATGAGATTTACCTTGTTTTCCGGGGTAATGGTATGGACGACCCGATCGACCACAGCAAACCTCTCTTCCCCCGTCAAGTCTGTCCCTGCCTCCCTCATGGCAGCGTTTACCATATCTATCAGGTAATACAGGATTCTTTCGCTGTCAGTCTGTCCTTTCTGTCTGGAAACATAAGGCTCTAATTCGGTGCTCTCAAAAATCGTCCCGTTATGTGCCAGCGTCCAGGTGCGGTTCGAGCTGTCCCTTCGGATAAAGGGATGAGAATTTTTATACTCAATTCCTCCCTTTGAAGCTTTTCTGATATGTGCGATCAGTTTATCAATTACGATGTCCTCTGTGAGTCTGTTTTTCAGATATACACTTTCCAGAGACGATACCGGCTCTTTCTCTAAGGAAACCGAGTTTCCATAAAAAGCAGCAATTCCCCACCCATCCGGATTGTCTGTTCCATGTTTAAAAAATTCCTTCAGCAGTTTGTTGCATCCTATCGCTTCCGCACTGTTAATGCCAAATAATTCACACATTACTTATCCATCCATTCCCTTTTAATGACTTTTTATTGCGTTTAAAAACTCCTGCGCACGCTGCGTTTTTGGGCTGGTAAAAAATTCCTCCGGCCTGCCCTCTTCCAGTATAACGCCGCCATCCATAAAGATAACCCGATCCGCGACCTGTCTGGCAAAATTCATTTCATGAGTAACAACCACCATGGTCATGCCATCTTTGGCAAGCTCCGTCATGACCGACAAAACCTCCCCAATCATCTCGGGATCCAGTGCACTTGTGGGCTCGTCGAATAGAATCGCTTTTGGATGCATTGCCAAAGCACGGGCAATGGCGACGCGCTGCTGCTGTCCTCCGGAAAGTTGTGCCGGCACTTTGGAAACCTGACTGTCCACGCCAACTCTCTTTAACAGTCTCATGGCCTCTTCTCTGGCTTCCTTTCTGTGGGTATGTAACACATCCATAGGACCGATCGTGACATTCTCCAAGATGGTTTTGTGAGCAAAAAGATTGAACTGCTGGAACACCATTCCGACCTGGGAACGCACCTGTGCCAGCTTCTTTCCCTCCTCCGGCATAGTTACGCCGTCGATGATGATCTCACCGGAGTCAATCGTCTCCAGCCGGTTGATGGTGCGGCAGAGGGTAGACTTTCCCGAACCTGACGGGCCGATGATAACGACCACTTCTCCTTTATGCACGGAAAGGTTGATATCCTTTAAAACGTGCAGATCGCCAAAATGCTTCTCTATATGCTTCAATTCAATGACCGGAGTCTGTTCCTGTGACATAGCTGTTTTCTCCTTCCTGACCCAACTATATTTTTGCTACCGAAACGTCCCTGCGTCTGGCAAGTGCGACTGATATCTTATTCAGCAGGAAATTAATCAGAATATAAATAACGGCTACCACCAAATACACTGAAAGGAACGCGTTATAGTTACTGATCAGAACCTTGGCATTCTGCATCAAATCCGCGTAACTAACTACATAGGCAAAAGTGGTGTCCTTCAGTACAATCACCAGCTCCGAGATCAACGCTGGAACCACATACCGAAGAGCCTGTGGAAAAACGATTTTAAAAAAAACTCTGCCCTCGGACATGCCCAGCGAAAGGGCGGCCTCCGATTGTCCTCTCGGTACTGCATTCACGCCGGAACGAAGCACCTCCGCCACCACGCCCGACGCGGAGATTGCCACCGGAACTGTTATTTTAAAAAATGCCGGCAGCTTCACGCCAAACTGGGGCGCAATAAGGAAAAAAAAGTAAATAAACAGAAGAGTGGGGACGCCTCGGCTGAACTCAATCAATACCGTACTGATTCCGCGAAGAATCTTACTTTTACTGATCCTGCCGAGCATCAAAAGCAGAGCCGCCACAAACGCGATCACGCCTGCCATAAGGGCTGCCTTCACTGTTCCCGCCAGACCGCTCCCGATAAATTTCCAAGTTGTATACTTTTTAAAAAATGACCAGTATTTTGCATCCAACTGCCCGACGACATAAAACTGCCGAACCACAACAGCAATCAATGCGGCAATCACCGCTAATGATATCACTGTAAAGACAGTGATCCATCTGCGCGCCTTCGATCCAGGCGGCTCATAAAGCACATCTCTTATGGAAGTAGTCATCGTAGTATCCTCACTTTCCGATCAAGCAGGCTGCCAAGCTGTCCAATCACCACTGCTGTCCCACAATAGAGAACAGCGGAAATAAAGAATGCGGTAATACCGCCTACCGCCCGCGTATTGATATATGAAACAATACCGGTAAGGTCTGTGGGATTTAACGCCACCTGCGAAGCCAGAGCCGTGGTAAGCATCGTTCCCACCACCAGATTGGTCAACGGCAGTACGCTTGCCCGCAACGTCTGTGGGAAAATAACATTCTTAAGCGTTTGAAAAAACGTCATTCCCAGAGAACGCGCCGCCTCAATCTGTCCCACCGCTATGGTGTTCATGCCCGCCATGAGATACTCCGAGCAGAACGCCGACGGAATTAGCGTCGTCGCGATCAGAACGCAGGTGTAATAGGACCACATCAGATTCAGATATGGAAACGCATAGACCAAAACAACAAGCAACGCGGCTCCCGGAATATTTCGAAATATCTGAACATAAAAATCTCCGAATATTCTCGCCGGTTTAATAGGACAGACCCGTATCACTGTAATGACTACCCCTATCACAAAAGCCAACGTAAACGCCAATACGGTAAGCTTCCATGTGGTAAACAGCGCCTGAATGTACTTATCCCCGTATTGGGCAAGAAGTTCACTTATGCTCATCCTAATCCTCCCGTTTTATATAAATGCGGAGAATGCCCGTTTTTGGACATTCTCCAGTTTGAAACAGATTTACATCTCACACTATTCACCGATCTGGGGTGCATCCGGCGCCTCAGAAATACCGGTACGATCTCCCAGACTGATTTTCCAAAGCTGCTCCCAAGTGCCGTCTTCCTCGATCTTTTTCAAGAAATCGTTTACAAACGCCACACCGTCAGAATCCAACGGAAGACCGATTCCATAGTTGTCCTCAGGACCGAACACATCACCGGCAATCTCATAGACACCAGGACTTCTTACCAGGGAATTCAACATCAATGTGTAGTCAGTAACGTATGCATCCACACGCCCCTGCTCTAATGCAGTACGAGCCTCGATATCATCCGTAAATTCCTCTACAATCGCATCCGGTGCATACTCTTCCAGAATTGCGGGACCTGTTGAACCCTCCTGGGTTGCCACCGTCTTGCCTGTCAGGCTGTCGATACCGGTAATCTCTGTATTACCTGCCTTTACGAGAACTGCCTGACGTGAGGTATAGTAAGGACCTGCAAAGGAAATCACTTCCTGTCTTGCCGGTGTAATGGAGTAGGTTGCGAACACAGCGTCTACCTGATCACTCTGTAAAACTGCCTCACGTGTACTGGAATCTACCTGTGTCAACTCAACTGCACTCTCATCGCCTAAGATATAGCGGGCAAGAAGCTGGTAAAGACCTGCATCAAATCCTCGGCAGCTTCCATCCTCCTCGTTCAACTGACCGAACAGAAACGACGATCTCGTACCACCGATTCTTAATACGCCGGCCTCTTTTACCGAGGTAGCCCAGCTGCTTGACGCGATGGTCTCATCATCCGCAATGCTGCCGGAAGCAATCAGCGCATCAAATGCCTCTTTATCAAGATCCACTGCCACAAGTTCCTCCGGCTCTTCTGCTGCTGTCTCAGGCTCCTCTGCCTCAGGTTCCTCTGCCGTGTCAGGTGCCGCTGCCTCAGATGCGGGTGCACTCTCTTCTACAACCGGAGCCACAGTCTCCGATCCGCTGTCGCCGCACGCAACAAGCCCTGCCGCTAATGTCAAAATCAACAATACTCCTATCGCTTTCTTAAATTTTTTCATAATATCTTCCTCCTGTTTTTTTAATGCGATAGTGTCATCATATCCTAGTTTTCCTACTGTGTCAATAGGATAAGTATAATTTATTTAAGTGTATGCCGGATGGGCCGCAAAAGAAAATGGCGCGGGAATTTTGATTTATTATAAAATCCCCTTGACTCTCACGCTAAGCGTCATAGTCTAAAGTGATGTTTGCCAAATCGTATGAAGTTTTGCCAAAAGGTATCAACTTACGCCAAATTGTATCCGACTTTTGCCAAATTGTGTCAATCGCTATGTTATCGGCGGTATCAAAAAACCACAAAAAGAGAGGCTCACCAGTCGCCCCAGTGAACCCCTCTATGCTCAAAATTCCTTGATTTCAAGCCATTTTCTTATACTTTCGCCAAATCGTTCAAAATTCCTATGGCATCCATTCTGAATAGCCGCCTATGCCGCAATAAAGCATTATCATATTACTATTTTTTTTAAACCTTCCGTATAGTATTGCTCTTTCAAATATCCATTCCTTCTGATACAGCTTTGAAAGGTAAATTCCGTTATAGCCTGCCTGGGAACCTCAAATTTTCCG
>CAYOED010000108.1:0-9223 GCA_964402925.1 uncultured Lachnospiraceae bacterium
CTTGACGAGGTTCTTTCGAGTCTAGCGTCTGTTACGTTTTTATGGAGCGGGAGCGTGACGACGTTGGTATATTTACCTGCCCTGTGCGGACTACTGGATACTATGTGAAAAGTAACCCGAAAAGGAAGCATAGCCTATAGAGTGATGCTGATTTTTGACAGAAGATATATATGCTGTGTATAATGAAAGCGAGGGGAGGATATTTAATGGATCAGAAAAAATTTGAGTCAATGTTGGTGCTTCTTGTACCGCAGGTCGTTCAATTGATATCAGAAAACTATTCATGTGATGAGATAACTGCGTCCAAGGAATTTTACGTATCAGAAGTGTATGAATTGCTAGAACAGGAAGATACTAAATTATGGCATCTGAGTGCATTGACGTTGTTTCATATGTTTGATGAGGAAAAAAGAACTGGCATTATTTCTTTTCCGGAGGAGGCATGATTATGAGCAAGGAAGGTAAATTCCTGATTTATTGTGTTGAGCGGTATAAGTCTGCAAAAAGGCTGACTGGAAGGGAAGTATCCGCTTTATTTACTCAGTATATGGTATGGGATTACATTTATTCCTGCTATGAAGCCATGCATACCACAGGAGAGAATTATATAATAGAGGATATTGATTTATATATAGAAGAAAGGAAGATAATTCCGAACGCATAAGGGAGAAAGGGCAATGACAAAAGTAATAGAAAATTTTTTAGAGTATGTAAAAATTGATACGCAGTCCTCAGAGGAGAGCACAGATACGCCTTCTACACCAAAGCAGCATGATCTTGCCAAGGTTCTGGTAAGGCAGCTTCAGGAGATGGGAGCGGAAGAAATCACGTATGATGAGGAGCGGTGCTACGTATATGCCACGGTTCCGGCTTCTGCCGGGTGCGAGGATGCTCCGGTCATTGGCTTTATTGCGCATATGGATACTTCCCCGGCAGTGACAGGTGCAGGGGTAAAACCAAGAATCGTGGAGGATTATGATGGAAAGGATCTTGTGTTAAATGAGGACAAGCAGATTGTGATGAAGGTGGCAGACTTTCCGGAGCTGGCGTCCTATCAGGGGAAAAGGCTGATCGTGACGGATGGAACGACGCTTTTGGGCGCGGATGACAAAGCCGGAGTTGCAGAAATTATGGCAATGGCAGAATATTTGTTAAAGCATTCTGAAATCTCGCATGGAAAGATACGGGTTGGATTTACGCCGGACGAGGAGGTTGGTTCCGGTGCAGATTGTTTCGACGTAAAACTTTTTGGTGCGGACTATGCTTACACGGTAGACGGCGGAAGACTCGGTGAACTGGAATATGAGAATTTCAATGCGGCGGGAGCAAAAGTAGTCGTGCATGGCAGGAGCGTGCATCCGGGAGAGGCAAAGGATAAGATGCGCAATGCGATTCTGATGGCGCAGGAGTTTCAGTCCATGCTTCCGGCAGCGGAAAATCCTATGTACACTTGTGAATACGAAGGATTTTATCATTTGGACCAGCTGAATGGTACAGTGGAGGAAGCGAAAGCAGAATATATTATCAGAGATCATGACAGGGATAAATTTGAAAAGAAGAAAGAGCTTTTTTTACGCGTTGGAGAGTTCCTGAATGGGAAATATGGAGAGGGAACATTTGAAATTGATTTGAAGGATTCCTACTATAATATGAAAGAAATCATTGAGAAGCATATGCACATAGTGGACAATGCAAAAGAGGCTATGGAGGAATTGGGGATTTCGCCGGTGGTGGTTCCAATCAGGGGCGGAACGGACGGAGCAAGGCTTTCTTTTATGGGACTGCCATGCCCGAATCTATGTACAGGGGGTGCCAATTTCCACGGACGGTTTGAATATGCCTGTGCGGATGAGATGGAAATGATTGTAGAACTGCTGATTAAGATAGCGGGAAAGGCATGGGTACAAAAATGAAGACGGAACGTCTTTATGCCATCACGGTATATCTTCTGAATCATGGGAGAGCATCTGCAAGTGAACTGGCAAAGCATTTTGAAGTTTCGCTGCGGACCATACAGAGGGATATAGACTCACTCTGTATGGCAGGAATTCCGGTGATTTCCGTTGCTGGGGCAGCAGGAGGATATGAAATATCTCAAAGGTTTGAACTGGATAAAGAATTTGCCACTCCGGATGATTATGCTTATATTCATACAGCACTGCTGGGCTTGGTGTCGGCAACTCAGGATCCGAAAGCTAAGAATATACTTGAAAAGATTGTACGTGTGTCGGAGCCAAGTGATAAAGGCATCATTTTAGACTTTTCTGTTTTGCAGGAAGGAGATCAGGAGGTATTACAGCTTCTGCGGACTGCCGCATTAAAGAAACATGCAGTGGATTTCACCTATACAAACAATTATAATGAGACACGCACACACAGCGTAGAACCAATTGCAGTCATATATAGATGGTATGCATGGTATCTTCTTGCTTATTCCAAAGTAAAGGATGATTATCGCACTTACAAGATTGTACGGATGCGGGACTTAGAAATTTCGGATAAGCCTTTTGAAAAGGAGCATGAGTCTGCAGATGTTATTTTGAAAAAGATGGATCAAACAGATTCACGGTCCTACATAGAAATACTTATAAAATGCAAAGAGACGGCAAAATCACGGATTATAGAATATCTGAAAGGAAGAGTCATACAAGAATTACCAAATGGTGATGCCTTGATAAAAGCGATGGTGGTTGAAAATGAGCAATTCTGGGTAGGGACACTTTTATCTTTGGGAGATAAGGCGGAGGTGATCTCACCGGAAGAAATTCGCAGGCGATTGCTTAATTCTGCAGAAGAAATTGTTTCTATGTATAAAAAACTATGACATGCTGTTGTCGTATATGTCATGATATACTGAAAAAAAAGAGGTTGGAAGGTAACTGAACAGTTACTTTGGAGGTATTGTAATGACGAACCCATATGAAAAATGGCAGTTAAGCAGCTGGGATTTATGGCTTCTTTGGAAAAGCTGATAGGAGGGCATGACGGAAAGGCTTATGCAGATTATTATGTTTTGCCCCAAGAATAGAATATGCTGATACGAAGCGCTTAGGAAAAAACTAAGCGCTTTTCTTAAGCTTTGCTTATGCTCTGCTTATGTTATCTGATGAGGCATGCATGGCATGAACACGTGTGCATACGCGATTGACATGAGAATACAATTGTATTATAATAGTATTCACTAATGGAGGTACATATTTTGGGAGAGAAAAAACTCATTATTCATCCACAGAAATATACAAGCGAATCGAAGGTTATTTCCATGAGACTGCCAACTGATATGCTTATGGAGTTGGATCGTGTTGCCAAGGAGACTGGCAGGACCCGCAATGAGATTATGCAGCTGAGTCTTGAGTTTGCATTGGAAAATATGATCATAGAGGAATAAGGGATGAAGATTCGTTTGAAGGAGAAAAGAGTAGGTTGATATGGATCAGCAGATAAAGAGAGAAGGTCTTGTAAGCATTATCAAATACGACGGAGACAATGAGACGCTTGTTTGGAAACATCCGGCAGAGGATTTTAAAATGGGCACGCAGCTGATTGTTCATGAGAGCCAGGAGGCAGTATTTTTCAAGGATGGGCGTGCGTTGGATGTGTTTGGACCAGGGCGTTATACTTTGGAAACTCAGCGGTTGCCGCTTTTGGATCGATTTTTCAAGCTTCCTTCCGACACGGAGAAAACTTTCCACTCAGAAATATATTACATCAATACGGCTACACAGATGGGAATCAAATGGGGAACAGATTCCAAAATCCGGCTGCTCGAGCCGGCTTCCGGGCTTCCGATTGAGATAGGCGCCTGTGGGGAATTCAATGTCCGTGTAGATAATTCCAGAAGACTATTGAGCAAGGTTGTTGGCACAGCGTCCGACTTTGACCAGGGGAAACTGTTCGGTGAAAACGAGGAGAAGGGATATTTCCGTTCACTGGTGATAACACAGGTCAAAAGCAGTCTTGCACAGATTATTAAGGAAGAGAACATCAATATTTTAGAAATTGACGCTGAATTCTTACGGCTTTCCGATATATTAAGAACGAGAATCAACGGCATGTTTGAGGAGTACGGACTGGCTGTGCCGGACTTTTTTATTAATCGGGTGATTACGCCGGAGGAAGATCCGAATTATCGCCGAATGAAGGAACAGTATGCACAGCAGTATCTTCTCGTCAGGCAGGAAGAAATCAAACGCAGGGAAGCGGAAGCTGCAGCGGAGCGTAAGGCAGTGGAAGCGCATACGGAAGTAAGACTTAAGGTTATTGAAGCACAGGGAAGTGCAGAAATCCTAAAGATTCAAAAGAACGCTGAGGCGGAAGGATACAAGATGCAGGCAGCTGCGGAGGCAGCGGAAATGCAGATGAAGGGATATACCTATCAGCAGGAGACATCTCGGATGGTTGGCATGGAAGCCATGAAAAACGGGATTGGGAACGGCGCAGGAGGCGCATCAGTGCTGGGGGACTTGGCGGGACTCGGTGTAGGTCTTGGAGCAATGAGCGGAGTGATGAATATGACAAAAGACGCTCTGTCACCTTTAGCGGAACAAGGTGTGCAGATGGGACAGACGATGGAAGGCGTGCTGAAGACAGCCTGGAATTGTTCCTGCGGTCAAGTCGGAAATATTGGCAATTTCTGTAGTAACTGCGGCAATAAAAGGAGCGAATAGAGGACATGGACAAAAAATATCTGCATGGTTATATCGTGATTGCGTTCGTATTTATTATTTACGGCGCCGCTATCATCCCGTTTCCGAAAACTGTCATTTTCTGGATAGCCTTTGTATTCTCCTTATTGGCAATTACGGCGCAGGTTTACAACGTATATACTGTGCTGAAAAGTCAGACTCTCATAAAAGATAGAATATACGATTTCCCTCAGATTAGGATCAGCGTACTGTACCTGACAGTACAGCTTTTGACCAGTCTGCTGCTTATGGGATTTTCTGCAAAAATTCCGGTTTTTGCTGCTGTGCTTGTAGAAGCAATCATCTTAGCGACAGCGGTTCTGGGATTTTTCGCTGTAGGGGCGGTACGGAAAGAGGCAGTTCGGCAAGATGTACAATTAAAAAAGGAACTGGTGAGAATGGAGGAATGGCAGACACGAATAAATTTGCTTATTACTCAATGCGGGGGAGAACAAATGAAAGATATGCTTCAAAAGCTGTCGGAGGAGATTAGGTATAGCAATCCGATTTCCAGGGACAGTACGGAAGAGATTGAAGATGAAATAGATGTTTTGTTTTCGGAGGTGGAAGCATCAGCGCTTGACGGGGATATGGAGAATACCGCAGAGGTGTGTGGGCGGCTTAGGGGACTTTTGAAGGAAAGGGACAGAATATGCAAGTACAGGAAATGAGGAGAGCATAGAAAATGTCTGTATTGATATGTAAAATGTGCGGCGGTGATTTGGAAGTCCGGGAGGGGATGATGACCGTAAGGTGTCCATACTGCGGAACAAATCAGACATTGCCAAAGTTTGGTAATGAGCAGCGGCTCAGGTTTTATGACCGGGCGAATCACTTTCGGCGCAATAATGATTACGATAAAGCGATGGCTATGTATGAGCAGATTTTAAATGAGGATCAGACAGACAGTGAAGCTTATTGGTCCATCGTTTTGTGCCGTTATGGAATTGAGTATGTGGAAGATCCGGCGACACATAAAATGATTCCAACTGTCAACCGTGCGCAGTACACCTCTGTTTTTGCAGACGAGGATTACAAGGCGGCTCTTCGATATGCCGATGCTGTTCAGGCCGGAATTTACGAAGAGGAAGCGAAAGCTATAGATGCAATTCAAAAAGGAATCCTTCTGGTATCGCAGAAGGAGGAGCAGTATGATGCTTTTATCTGTTACAAAGAATTGGATGAAAGCGGAAACCGGACAAGGGATAGTGTGCTGGCTGATGAGCTTTATTATGAGCTGACAAGAAACGGTTTCAGGGTTTTTTTTGCAAGGATTACGCTGCAAAATAAATTGGGTGAGGCATATGAACCATACATATTTGCTGCGCTCCATTCAGCCAGAGTTATGATTGTTATAGGAACTACACCGGGAAATTTTCAAGCCGTGTGGGTGAGAAATGAATGGAGCCGGTATCTTTCTTTAATCAGGCATGGTGAGAAGAAAGTGCTGATTCCGGCATATCGTGATATGGATCCTTATGAACTGCCGAAGGAATTTTCCCATTTACAGGCACTGGATATGTCCAGACCTGGATTTAAACAGGATTTGATACAAGCTGTAAAAAAGATTCTCTCAGAACCAAAGACACACAAGACAGGATGGAAGACTTACAGTAAGAGAATAGGGATTGTACTGGGGATTACTTTTGTTCTGGTGATTTTGTTGTTGGATGTTAAGAGTGCATATCAGCGATGGAAAATATTTTATGGGAGAAATAGGGAGATTACAGCAGAAACAGAAGAAGCAGAAAGAAGTTTTTTTGTCTCGGATACGGGGCGGGAACAGAATATTTTGAAGACAGGAGAGACAGACGAAAATATTGATTTTACCGGTGTTTTAGAACAGTTTGTTTCCAGCGTATATCAATGCCCGGCAGAGGATGTTTCTGACAGACAGTTAGCAAAGGTAGAGCAACTGGTGATAAGACGCAACTCGCAATTATGGCAGATTGGCTACAGTTTTGAAGCGCCTAAAGAGGAACTTGTATGGATAACATTCTCGTCAGAGGAGAAACTGGACCTAAGCAGTCTGCGTCGGTTTTCTAACCTGAAAAAGCTGGATGTGGATAGTGTGATTACGGCGGAAGATATTAAAGGACTGCCATTGGAGAGCATCAGCGCATATTTTGATAATCCGGCAGAAGCGGCGGAGGTGTTGGAGAATCCGAAAGCTGTCAGGAAATTGGGACTTAATGGTATTGTATATAGTCTGGATGGAATCGAATTATTTGAAAATCTGAACTCACTTTATATCGACTATTCGGAATTTGACAGCATTGATGAACTGATCCATGTGAAGCATTTGGAGAATCTTACTCTGAGATGCGATGAGAATCTCACAGATTTTTCAGTTCTTGAAAAACTATCGGAATTAGAGATGCTTTCTTTGGAAGCGAAGGGGCTGAAAATGCTTGATTTTGTTAGTGGGCTAAAACATCTGGATACTCTGACGATTGCAGGAGGAAAACTTCAAACGCTCTCTGGTATAGAGGAATGTACGACGTTAAGGTCTCTGTCGGTTACATCCTGTATGGAACTGAAAGATATGAGTGCCGTGACGGGACTTGAGAATTTACAGGAACTTGCTCTCGATATGCCCTATGGATGTTCTGAACCGAAATTAGATGGGCTGACAGGACTAAAGAAATTATCGCTGGAACAATTTCATGATTGCTCCTTTTTGGAGGATATGGTCAATCTGACAGAACTTCATTTGACGGGGTGTGACATCACAGAGGAAATCGATTTGTCAAACCTTACATCCCTGACAACGCTTTCGTGTACTTCTTATGTGGGTTCCCCGTTGGAGGTCGATACAATAAAAAAATTTAAGATGTTGGAATGTCTGGATCTGCACGGGGCTGTAACTTATGATGATATATCGGGACTTTTTCAGATGCCCAAACTTAGAGAATTAAATATCAGCGGTATGCAGTGTGAAATTGATTTTGATGCTGTTGCGGAAAACCCTGCGCTGGAAATCCTGTATATGGATGATATGTATCTGTATGAAAATGTGCATATAAATCATAATTACGGAATTGTGATGATAGATTGGGATAAAGTGACATTAGATGAGCATATGGATTTCCTTAAAAAATTTCCGGGACTAAAAGAATTGTATCTGAGGGAAAACGGGCTGACAGATCTTTCTTTTGCCGAAGGACTGCCGGCATTGCAGATTCTGGATATCTCAGAAAATTATATTACGGAACTTAGACCGCTTGCCAGGCTGCCTTCGCTGCAAAAAGTGGTCTGTGCGGGTAATCCGCTCAAAAATGAGAAAGTGCTTATGGACTCTGTGCTGATTATTACGGAGACCGAATGAACGGGAAAAGCCGGATTGCAATCGACTTAATTGATCGACATTCATACGCTAAGCTGCCGTTTAAGTTATAAATTTGCTATTCGCGCTTTGAGTCTTGTACTCAGATTTGTGTTATTTATAATAACCATGTTGCAGATTGAAAAGTAGGATTAAACAAGGGAGGAAAAATAGTGAGTAAAGAATGGAATGTAAAAATTGATGACCGGATGTATAACATTGAATTGAAAGGAAGGAAGCTGAAAGTCAATGGGGAAAACCTCAAATTAAGAAAGTATAGAAAAAAGACAGGTCTGGTTCATGAAGAGTACGAGATCCCTGTCGGTTCTAAAAATGCGCTATTAGTATTGAGAAACATGGGCGGAACTGTTTTGGTGATTGACAATAAAGATTGCGCTACCGGTGAAGAATATGTGCCGGTGAAGATACCGGGATGGGCATACATATTTATTGTTCTGCATTGTGTGGGCTTTATAGGTGGGGCGATAGGAGCTTGTCTGGCAGTTGTTGGTATCACCTTGACTGCATCTGTTTCCTCTAACAGAAAGATGAATGTATTCATACGGGTGATTCTCGATCTTGTAATACTTGTGTTGGCAGCACTTGCGATACTTGCAATAGCGCTTATGCTGGCTTAGCCGGGGGATTTACGAATATATTTAAGGAAATGAAGGAGAAATGAGATATGAACTTAAGTGAGAAAGATAAAAAAGAATGGGAAGATGTTTTGAGGGAAGCGGAGTTGTTAAAAGAGGGCGACTCTATCGTAGAATATGTGAAAGGTGATTATTGGTCCTTTGGACAAAACAGAGGCAGATATTTTTTCACCAATGAATCATTGATCTTCATAAGCGGATTTGGCGGCACTACTGCCGTTTTACCTTACCGCAATATCAAAGAAATCAAAAAATGCTTTGTAGGTCCATTTATTCCTACAGGAGTTAAAGTTACAGTTTATGATGAAAAAAAAGGAAAAAATAAGAAACATAAGCTATCTTTGCTGGGAAGAAAAAAATGGATGGAATACCTTTCCAAACAATCAGGAGTGGCTCTTTAAAATAGAGAGGGGCATACTATAAAAAGGTACACTTGCTCTGGGGGCGGAAATAGTCGGTTCCTCTGGGGTAGGTGTATTTTTTGTTTTAAAGATTGACCTGAGGGACGCTCTGAGAGGATAAATAATCCAACGTCGCCGCGCTCCCGCTCCGCAAAA
>CAYOED010000109.1:0-8721 GCA_964402925.1 uncultured Lachnospiraceae bacterium
TAGCCTCATAGCCGTCCATCACCGGCATTTGAATATCCATCAGAATCAGGTCATAGGTGCCTGCCTGCGTCGTCTTGATTCTCTCTACAGCCTCTGTTCCGTCATCCGCCGTATCAATAATCAGACCGACTTCCTCCAAAACTGTTTTGGCAATTTCCTGGTTCAACTCATTGTCTTCCACCAGAAGGATCTTTTTACCGGAAAGAAACTGTATGGGCGTATCCTGTTCCTCGATTTCCTCTGCCTCCCTGTACGGTGCCGTCAGAATCTTTTTAAGTTCTGACATAAACAGCGGTTTAGAGCAGAACTCCGTAACGCCCGCCGCTTTTGCTTCCTCCTCAATATCGGCCCAGTCATATGCCGTAAGGATAATAATGATTGCCTCATCCCCAATGATTCTGCGCAGCCGCCGTGCCGTCTCGACACCGTTGAGGTCCGGAATCAACCAGTCAATCAGAATCACGCTGAAAGGATCATTTTGTTCCAAAGCAAATTCCGCCCGGATGGCAGCCTCCTCTCCCCGCGTTGTCCAGTCAGCCCGCATACCAAGGGATGAGAGCATTTTACTCACGCTGGTGCAGGTAAGGGTATCGTCATCCACGACCAGAGCACGAAGATCTTTAAGATGCTCCATGTATTCCATATCATCGCTGTCACTTTTGACACGGAACTGGAAGGAAATCACAAACTCTGATCCTTTCCCCTCCTCGCTGGTCACAGTAATCGTTCCGTTCATCAAGTCAACAATATTTTTAGTAATGGCAAGTCCCAGTCCCGTCCCCTGAATACCGCTGACAGTAGTTGTCTGCTCCCGCTCGAAAGGCTCAAACAGGTGTGCCAGAAATTTTTTGCTCATACCGATACCGGTATCCTTAATTCGGAACTGATACGAAGCGTATCCCTCCGGCGCATCATCCGTCTGAATAATGCGGACACTGACGCTTCCGCCGGACCGGGTGTATTTCATGGCGTTGCCGAGGATGTTCAGCAACACCTGATTCAGGCGAAGTTTATCACAAATAATCGTCTCGTTTGTAACATCCAGCGTATCCATATAGAATGAGAGTTGCTTTGCTTTGACATCCGCTTGTACGATGGTCTTTAAGTCATGCAGAATCTCTGGGAGACTCGTCTCGTTCTCTTCAATCTTGACCTTGCCGCTCTCAATGCGGCTCATATCCAATATATCGTTAATCAGGCTCAGCAGATGCTTGCCGGATGTGAGAATTTTACTAAGATAACTTTTTACCTGCTCCTGATTGTCAATGTGAGTGACCGCCAAAGATGTAAAACCGATAATTGCATTCATTGGCGTCCGGATATCATGGGACATATTGTTCAGGAATGTAGTCTTTGCAATGTTCGCATGCTGTGCTTCCGCAAGGGCCTCCTCCAAAATTGCGTTCTGTTCCTGCTCCTTGCGGACAATCTCATCAATATTCCGGAATCCGACAAGGAAAAAGTCATCTCTGTTCCCGCCGTTTCCGCCCTCCGTCAGATATGGCAAACAGGTGAACTGGTAAATATGTATTGCACCGCCCGTCAACACCCGGTAAGTTCCTGAATATTCTTTGCCGGAATTCAAATTTTCCAGAATCTTATCCAGTGCAAGAGCCTCTGTCATATATTGCCTGTCTTCGGAAAAAACACAGTCGTTGATATACTGGTGAATAATCTCGACATAGGAAAATTCTTTATGGTAATCCTGTTCCAATCCGTCAGCGTCATCGCCGATCATTTTTATAACCCGTGCAGCCGCACTCTTGGTATTAACCGCATAGACATTCAGATAATCGCGGCTCAAAGTGTTGACAATGGCAAGCTGCTCTCCCAGTTCCCGGTTCGCGCGTTCGGTGGTATCAAGGATTTTTTTTCTCCACCGCGCGCGCAGCCAAAGGGTTATAATTACACCAGTGCCCGCAGCGAACAGCAGCGCCGCCAGCGCCATTATCTCCGGATGGGCCTTCATATACTGACTAAATGACACACTTCCGGGCGTGTTCGCAGTATACTTTGTGATGATGTTGTTCATGGAATCATCCGGCATCTCGTGGATGCATTTGTTCAATATGGTAATCAGCTCATGGTCGCAGCTGTTTCTGACATACATTTTAAAGTCAAAACGCATGGAATTGACCACGTTGAATTGCAGCGAAGCCGTAGGATCGCTGTTTACAAATGACTGCGCCGTATAGGTATAAACATACGTGGCATCCACGTCTCCGCCAAGAACAGCTTCCAAAGCGCTTTCCCTGGTTGGATAACTCAGAACCTGGGCATCTCCTATCAGGTTTCTCTCAATGGGCATGTCGCCCTGCACATCCGCCACGGCCAAAGTAGAAATTTTACCGTTAAAGTCTTTTCTGGTCACCTGCGCCATACCCGTGTTCATATAGGGTTCGGAATAAAATCCGTTGCTTTGATGGTTTTCCGCTTTCCCCTGGAACTGCCTCCAGTCAATGACTACATCTACACCGTTATTATACGCAAGGTTATAATAGTCCTCCCGGTTCTCCGGTACCACAATCTCATAAGGCAGTCCGGCAAGCTCCATGAGCCCTGCGAAATATTCCGGCAAAATTCCCTTTAATTCACCGTCCTCCACATAGGAATAGGGCATTCTGTCCCCCATGGAAGTAACGGTAATCTTTTTCTTTCCGGAAGCCACGTCCTGAATATAGGCAAGCTCCCTGTCGGTAAACGCTAAAGCAGAGGAGTAGTTATTTCCATAATATTTGTAAAACAGGTTATTTGACCAGTCCCCTTCATTGATATTCATCTGGTCAATGGCATAATTGATTTCGGCAAGAAGCTCTTTATCGCCTTTTCTCACAATAGCGTAAAAATAATCCTCTTCAATTACGTCCAGCGTTTTCTCATTTTCCGTCCGTCGCAGATTACTTGAGAGAATAGCGTCAATCTCTCCGCTTTGCAGATCCGCCGTCAACTGACCGGCATCCGCGTACTCCACAGTCTGATAAGAGAAGCCATTCTTCTCTGCGAATTCAACAAAGCTCTGATTTTGACTGCTTCCGGTCAGAACACCCACTATAATACCGTCATAGGTGGTATAATCTCCGGATAGCAGACGGGTGTTGTTGGCTTTGATGGACAGGACTGTGCTGTTTCTTCCAATCGGAAGGGAAAAAGCGTATTTTTCCTCCCTCTCGGGCGTTTTCCTTGCGGACGTCACCACATCAATCTCGCCGTCGTCCAACATGGCGAGCATATCGTCCCAAGATCGGTCATATCCGCTGAATACAAAGTTCAGATGCGAATATTGGGAAACTAGATCCAAAAATTCCACACCATACCCCATAAGGTCGCCGTCCTCATCTTCCATGTGATAGCCGTCAAAATAAAAAATGCCTGCTCTCACCGTCCTGTTGTTATCCTGTTCCGCTGCATTTACCACAAAGTTCGGTAAAAGGAGCAAAAAGCATACCAACAGCGCAATTATTCGTTTTCCGTTCCGCGCATTAATTTTCAACATTCTTCGATTTCTTTCCTTCCGCTTCTATCCTTGGGTTCTCTATCCCTTACGAAAAAAGTATATACCAATTATCCAAAATATACAAGGGATTGATTTCAATGCTTTTTCACTTATATTTTATCGTTTTCCGCAACGTTTCTTAAACTTTTTTCCTGAACCACATGGGCATGAATCACTGGGATAAACTATCCGGCTCCAATTATTTTCTCATAAAATACAATCCCCTCACCTACAGAACACCAAATAAATCTGTAATATCTTCATCCTCTATGATGCGGCTGCTTTGCTTTCCCTCATTCGCAAGCATGGTTTCCACTCTGCTTGCAATGGTAACATCAATAAATCTTTCCACATCAATTCCGCGCAGTTCAAAAAAAAGAAGTGGATTTTCATCCAAACGTACCCCCACTCCATATAAGGCGGCTGCCACATGCTTGCACATCAACGCCCAGTCCGGACAGCTACAGGTAAAACCAATTTCCTTTGGAGTTGGAAATAATCCATCTTTTCCCTGAAATAGTTCCTGCATCTCCAGGGGAAAATTTCCGTTCAACAGTTCTTCCATGTTTTCAATCTTTCTGCTACATTTATGAATAATATGCTGGCATTTTTCTTCTGACAATGGACTGATCCTAATTTCAATTTTGTAAGGTGTCTTGCGGCTTCCCTGCACGCGGGCTGAAATTTTCCCTTTATGGATTTTAAGGTCAATCACTGACCCATTTCTCACATAACGCTTTCCTCTGTCAATCCGGCTTTCGTAGTCAGCATACTGCTCCAAATTACTGCACCATGATTTTCCCCACCAGTTCTTGACAATATCCCGTCCCTTTACAGTAACAGGTTCAAGGACATTTCCTCTTTTTTTCTCCTTCTTTACACTCTCTGCCGCATTTTTTCGAAGCTGCGTCGCATTTGGCTGTTCATAGTACTCTACATTCCAGTATTTGCTCATATTCCCGTTCCTCTTTTTTCATCTTCCGCTATTTGGGCAGTTCCAACCTCAGCATAGACATCAGTTCATCATTATTCAGCTCTGTAATCCACTTTTCCCCGCCAGAGCCTATCACGTTTTCCGCCAGTTCTTTTTTTGATGTGATCATGGCGTCAATTTTCTCTTCAATCGTTCCTTCACACACCAACTTATGAACCACTACGTCTTTCATCTGTCCAATACGGAATGCCCGATCCGTTGCCTGATTTTCAACTGCCGGATTCCACCAGCGGTCAAAATGAATTACATGATTTGCCTTAGTCAGATTAAGCCCAGTACCGCCTGCTTTCACAGAGACAACAATAAAAGGGACATATTTCTCTCCCTGAAACGCTTCTACAATCTTGCTACGTTTTGCCACAGGTGTTCCGCCATGTAAAACATATCCCTCTCTTCCAAAAACTCCCGTCAGGAAATCAGCCAAATAGGACGTAATCTCCTTAAACTGTGTAAATACAATCACCCTTTCCCGTTTTTCAAAGATGGTTTCGCAAATTTCTTTAAGAAAAATCAGCTTACCGCTTTCTTCCATGGAATAACTACTTTGTCCAAGGTATTGATCCGGATGGTTGCAAATCTGTTTTAATTTCATGATTGTATTTAATATAATTCCGCTGCGCTTAATCCCTTCCACATCCGCAATCAGCTTCTCCATATCCGATACGACTTTTCTGTAAAGAACAATCTGCTTCTTGCTAAGTGTTACATAGTCCACGCTTTCCAGCTTCTCAGGCAGATCCGAAATAATCCTTTTATCTGTCTTAACCCTTCTTAACATAAAGGGAGAAATCATTGTTTTCAGTTTCATGTATCCGGCAAGCTGTTCATCCAGACCTTTACAGTATGTATGAAATTCTTTGGCCGAACCAAGAAGCCCTTTATTCAAGAAATCAAACAGAGACCAAAGGTTCATCAGTTCATTTTCAATAGGAGTTCCAGTCATGACAATGCGCATTCTGGATTTTAATTTTTTGATTTCCCTTGTCTGCTTTGTCCCCGGATTTTTGATCGCCTGCGCCTCATCCAGTACCACGCAGTCCCACATAATATCCTGCAATTCCTTAATCCGCGTTACCATTCCATAAGTCGTAATTGTCAGAAATTCCTGTTTTTCCTCCAGTTCTTCTGCCAGCATGGTGGCGTTTTTTCCATGAAGGATTCGGAAACTCATTTTGGGTGTAAACTTTTCAGCTTCCTTTTTCCAATTTCCTAACAGGGATGCCGGCAAAACAAGAAGCGCTCTGGCATCTTTATTGGTGCACCGCAGTTTTTCCAGATAGGCAAGCACTTGCACCGTCTTCCCTAGTCCCATATCATCCGCCAGGCAGGCGCCGAATCCGAGACTGTCCATATAGCCAAGCCATGTATAGCCATTTCTCTGATAAGGGCGCAACTTTGCGCAAAAGCTCTTTGGAAGCGCCGCCTTGCGAATTGTTTCGGGTTTTCTTAAATGAAGAAGAAACTCAGAGAGCCATTCCCCGTTAGAAACAACCGCCCCCACATCCTCCTGTTCGTCCGCCTGCCCAACTCCCATGCGCATAGCATCTAAAAGAGTGATTTCAGAAGGAACTTCCTCCAGCCGTTTCAACAGTTCCCTCAGTCTTTCATGATCCACTTCGACCCATTTTCCTTTGATCAGAGCAAGGCCTTCCGTTTGATCCAACAGCATTTTTATATCACTTTGGGTTAATTCCATACCATCCACGCTCAGCTTAGGCTGCACAGAAATTAACGTATCAAACCCTAACATAGAGGGTCTCTGATCTCCAAGACTTGCCTCTAAGGAAACTGATGAAGTTTTTTTCTTCCACCAGTTGGGAATACGGCACAAAATACCAGTCTGTTCAATCACTTCAATATCCTTTAAAAATGCGTAGGCCTCTTCCGCAGTCAGCCTAAGCGGATGAAACATCTCCCCGCTTTTCATAAATCCATCAATCAGTCCTGATGCATCTGCAGCACGATTCAGGCATGACAAAAGGGCTAGCAGTTTTTCCCTCTGTCCCTGATACTCTGTTAAGGCATATTTTAACGGTACATGTATCACCTTTCCGCCCTTCCCTCTGGTTGCATAGGTAGCCATGAACGCAAAAGGAAACTCCGCATCTTTATGCTCTACCAGATGAAAAAAGATTCTTTCCGGCACGTGCAGATGCTGGCTTTTCTCCGTCAGATACATTTCTACGGTTCCGCTGTAATTGTTAATTTCACCTTTATATATTTCCAGAAGTTTTGCAAAAACTTTTTTAATCCAATTTGCAGTAATATACTCTGTTCCGATTGCAAAAGGAACTGCTTTTAACAATTCTTCTACCACTTCACCTGAGGGTTTCAGTTCTATACTCCCCCGCGCAATTTCCAATTCCGGCATGTCCGTTAAATGCTTCAGAAAAGAATTAGATACCAAGTATAAAAAGTTGCCAGTCACAGTCAGTCCCACTGCTTTTTCTTCAAAGCCCATCTGATAAAGCGCCTGATATTTATCCTCTTCAAATTGTCTTCTCCATCTTCCATGCTCCGCGTCTGAGTCATCCGCCTGTACATCAAGATAAAAATCCTTTTCCGTAAAAATAAACTGTAAAACTTCTGTCTGCATACTATTTCCTCTCGCTAAATTTATTCCCCATCAAAGCCAGATTGTTCAATGATTGTGACCACACGACCTAAAATGGCATTTTGATTCATCATCATCTTTCACATCCGTATAAATCCAATCCTTAAACCCACAATTCTTTGCAGATTGATATACTGGCTGCAAGATTTCTTCCAGCGCACCGGAAAAACATATAAAATCCTGTCCTTGTTTATAAATTTTTCTTCGCACTGCATTATCATTTAAATGCTCTTTTGCACATTTTTCAAATTCATCATGCAAAGCATCATATTTCCACATCATTTCATAAGAAATGAATTCCAGCTTTGCCAGTTGCGGAAAATAAACATTCCAGTCTGGTAAATTGTTGTTCTTGCTGCTATTAATACCTCGTGTTGTAGGGTGCAGATTCCAGAATTCATCATGAGCCACATACGACCATGGTACAAAATGATCAATTGAAATGTCTTTCTCTGATAACTGCACGTGCCCGTATATTTCATGAATTGGCTGAACTGACAACAACAGTTTCCAATATTTTTTAACTTTATCTAACTTCCGCTCCTGGGGCGGATACAATTTATCGGCAATTCCCGGAACACTCGGATTACGTTTTTGCAGGTATATAATGATATTATATTGTAGCCATCCCTTTATAATCTCTTGATTTTTATGTATATATGCAAACCACTCTGGATTGAATCGAATAATAGTCTGCATACCGTTTAGCGCTTCAAAATAATACATTAATCTGCGTTCCTGATTAATTTTAGAAATAAGTGCGCTTTCTGACACATTCCATTCTCTGCCTTTCACTTTATCCATAAATGGAGCCTGAATGCGGTATGGAACATTTTTCGTCAGTATTCTTTTTCGCTTCACGACTTCTTTATCTGTGCAGCTTTTTAAATAATTGATGATATTTTCTTTCTTTTCTGAAGATTTCAGTTGCGATATCTGCTGTAGATAAAGCACTAAACTTTCCAATGTATCTCTGGGTCCAAGATTCAAGTGATACTCAATTACCATATACCATGCATCTGCAATCATTTCATCAACCAGTTCTTCATAAGTTGTGCAGTCTTTACCCTCTAACACTTTGGAAACAATTGCCTGAAACCAAAAAAATTTATAACATTCGCTTGTGTTATCAAATATCCGGCTTAAATATTGAACTTCCAGGGTGCCAGAATATGGTAACTGCATAGGGTTCACCTTCTTGCTTTTCTTAATCATTCGTACTCTGTTTTATAACACTTTCAACGCTACAACTTAATTCTATTATAACAAATAATAATTCAGCAACAACTATATTTATCCCGAATATAAAAATCTGATGATACAAAGCCACCGTCACCTCAGAGGAAAATATATCAGTTGGTCAAATAATATTCACTACAGTATGTTTTGTATCGCCTATCAGAAAAATCTCACACTTCCCGATGAGCTAAATGGCGCCCTTGACAGAAACCGGGTAAAAACATACAAGAACGGACAGAACAGGTAAGGCAAATAAAAGGTTGGTAATTGACTTTCTTGAATATTTCGCTTACAATGAACATACAATAAATCAGCGGTGGCTGATTTTGGGCTGGTCGAAAGACCCTGGTCCACCGAGCGGCGGGGAATTTCCCCGCCATT
>CAYOED010000110.1:0-8468 GCA_964402925.1 uncultured Lachnospiraceae bacterium
CTATGGACGGCTGCGCCGTTCCATCGCAAATCAATGCATTTAACAATTACCTATGTTAAGTTTATGAACTTTCTTATAAACGTTAATTATATGATGTAGGTGTCAAAAGTACACCCCCTAATGTTCATTAATGATTGAATGAAATTACAGCAGGCTGTCATCCCTTAAGAAACAGTTGGAGAATGAAAGAATTAAGACGCTGTATTTAGATGAAGAACTGCATAAGTGGATAGTTGGACAGGATGGGGCGCTGCCAAGGTGACAGAAACTATCATAAGATTCAAAGCAGGAGCAAATGAAAGTATAGGTATTGGATGACAGATGGATTAGAGACTTACAGGGACATACCGTTAATTTTAAGAATGCAATCTTAATCATGCCGTCTAATATTGATGCATCCTGTTTTTAGAGAAAATTGACTAAAATGGTGGCATAGATGAGAATGCAGAAAATGGTATGAGTGACTTGCGTGCTCATTTTAGACTGGACCTTTTAAAACGTCTGGATGAAACTACTTTATTCAAGCCATTGTTCAAAGATAATATTGATGGTATTATTAAGTTGATTATTGCAGATTAAAATAGGCGTCTTACGGATAAGATGGATTCTCTAGGCAGTGACAGTGTAGAAAGAAGTCGCTAAAGCATATGGAATAGGTCAAGATACTAGTTGGGAGCAGAAACAGCTAAAATAAAGATTATTGAAAAGTAAATAAGAAAGTATAGAGAGGTATGTATGAATACAGTAAAAGATTATATGAGAGACGATAAATTGCGACAGGAATTAAACGATTTGACAGAAAAGACCTTTGGCTTTGATTTTGAAAGCTGGGTGTCCAATGGATATTTTCAGGGAGACTATATTCCGTATTCGCTGGAAGAGGCAGGAAAGATACTATCTAACGCATCAGCTAATATTATGGACTTTGAGCAGTGTGGAGAGCACAAGAGATATATTCAGATCGGTACTGTTATGACAGATGAATCAAAAAGAAAGCTGGGGCTTGCATCCAGTCTGATAAATCAGATAATAGAGGCATATAAAATGGAATGTGATGGATTTTATTTATTTGCCAATTTAAGCGCCTTAGGCTTCTACAAGAAAATGGGATTTGAGGAATGCATGCAGTATAGGTATAGTTTAAAGAGAGAAGCCTTTCCGGAATTGGATTCTGCAAAAAAAGGCAGATTGATAAAAGTAGAAGCTACAGATAAATCATTAAAGAAAAAGTATTTAGACTATGTGAGAAACAGTGCGGTCAATGCAGCTTTAGATCAGAAGAATAAGTATGGATTGCAGTTATTCTATACTGCTGATTTTGAAAATGTATATTATTCAGATAGCTTAGGCTGTTTTGCGGTTATTGACAGGCAGGATGACACAATCATGCTTCAAAGTATCATTGCAAAAAAAGAAATTGATTTGAAAGAACTTATTTTACAGATGGATTTAACAGGAACACAGCTCCTTTTAGGTTTTTCACCATTAAATCGGGCGGATTTATTTGATACTGAAAGATATGACGGAGAGGATGATTATCGCCTGATGATTCTTGGTAAGGAATTAAGAAGCATAGAAGAAAAGAAATTATATTTTCCGGAATTATCCCATGCGTAAAGCAAGGCATTGCAATATGTTTGTATTTCCAGCAGTTATGATGGAGGATTTGAATGGAGAATAAAAGAACAAGAATCATTGACATCGCAGAAGAGTTAGGCGTGAGCACCGCGACGGTATCTAACGTCATTCATGGCAAGACCAAAAAGATTTCTGACGAAACCGTACACAGAGTGCAGGAGTTGCTTGAGAAAAAGCAGTATATACCCAGCATGGCAGGAATCCTGCTGGCACAGAATGACTCCAGGATAATCGGAGTGGTGATCAATGATCATGAAAAATATGAGTCCCATGTACTGGAGGATGCTTTCATTGCTTCGTCCATCAATTATTTGTCGGTAGAAATTGAAAAAGCCGGATATTTTATGATGGTAAAGGTGACGAACAAGTGGAATGAGATTCCCAAATTTGCCTCCATGTGGAATATGGAAGGTCTGGTGGTCATTGGCTTTTGTGAGAATGATTATAAAAAGCTTCGTGACTCCATGCATATTCCCTTTGTGGTATATGACGGTTATTTCAAGGAGCCGGGACGTATCTGCAACCTTGCCATCGATAATTTTGACGGCGGATTTCAGATAGGCAGTTATTTTCGAAGGTTGGGACACCAAAATGCGCTGTGCATTTCAGACAATGATATCTGCATGGATTTAGAGCGGTATCAGGGATTTCACGCCGCCATGGAAAATCCCGATGCAGATCCGATGGAAAATAGAAATGTGAAACTGGCAAAAGGAACGGGGGAAGATTTTCTGCTGATTCCTATGACGAAAAAGGAGCGAAGGAAGTTTTATCAGGATCATCTGGAAAAACTCAAAAGCGTTACTGCAGTTTTTGCGGTGTCTGATTATTATGCCGTCGATTTGATTCAATTTTTGCAGGAACAGAATATCCGTGTGCCGGAAGAAATTTCGGTTGCAGGATTTGATGACAGCCCTTTGTGTGAAATGCTTTACCCGACTCTCACGGCAGTAAAGCAAGATGGGAAAAGGAGAGCGGAATTAGCTGTTTCCATTTTACAGAAATTAAAGGAAGGAAGAGAAGAAGGACAAACGATAGTATTGCCGGTGACATTGGTGGAACGTCAAAGCACGAGGCAGATTGCACAAATCTAGGCTTTCTTTTTTGTGAGGGGTTACGCGTTTAACCTATTGCAAACAGCGCTTATGTGAAATAGAATGAGTGCTGGAGGTGAAAGTAAAGATGAAACAAAAAGAATCATTTTATAGATTGGTATTGAAGATTGCCCTTCCGGTGACGCTGCAGTCCCTGCTTCAATCGTCCTTCAGCGTGGTCGATCAAGTGATGACTGGGCAGCTTGGCAGTTACAGCATTGCCGGAATCGGACTGGGAGGAAAGTTTTCTTCCATCTATTCTGTACTGGTGTCTGCCATTGCGGCAGTTGCAGGCATTATGATCGCCCAGTATATGGGCAAAAAAGACGAAAGGGAAGTGAGCAGGAGTTTTTATGTGAACCTGTTTCTCTCGCTGCTTTTGGCAATGCTTTTTACCGGAATATGCATGATTTTTCCGGGGCAGATTATGGGAATATATACAAAAGATGCGGTGACGAGGGATATTGCGGCAGGATATCTGAGGATAATTGCCCTTTCCTATCTCCCTATGGCGGCAACGACCTTGCTGGCAACTCTGCTTAGGTGCATGGAAGCTGCGGCGCTGCCGCTTTATGCCAGCGTGTTTGCGGCGGTGATCAACACAGGTCTGAATTACATATTGATATTCGGAAAATTAGGATTTCCACGGATGGAAGTGAAAGGAGCAGCCCTTGCAACGGTAATCTCCCAGCTTGCAGGCTGTGCCCTTAGTATCGTTTTATTTGTAATCTATTATAAAAAGCAAAAAGCGGAATCAGAAACAGTTGTTTCCTTGCACTATGGAAAGGAGTGTTCTATCGCCCAGACCTTCTTAAATAAAAGTGGAAGAAGGCAATATCTGGGAATATTGCTTCCCATCCTTGTATGTGAGTTCTTCTGGAGTCTTGGAGAAAACGTTTACACTGCAATTTACGGGAACATAGGCACTTATGACTGTGCAGCCATGACGCTTACAATCCCGATTCAGGTTCTGATGATCGGCGCCTTAAACGGTCTTTCCCAGGCAGCTGCTATCCTGATAGGAAAGTCTCTGGGCGGTAAGGAATACGAAAAAGCCTATCAGGATTCCAAAAAACTGATGTGGTGCGGGCTTGCCGGTTCGGTCTTCTTGTCGCTTCTGTTGGCGGCAGCAGGAAGGCTTTACGTAGAGATTTATCAGGTGGAAGAGGTGGTGCGCAATCTTGCCGCGCAAATACTGATTGCATTTGCGCTTATATCACCGGTAAAGGTTCAGAATATGATTTTAGGAGGCGGCATTTTACGAAGCGGGGGAAAGACCAGATATGTGATGGTGATTGATTTTATAGGGACATGGATTTTCGGTGTGCCCCTTGGACTTCTTGCAGCCTTCGTTTTCAAGCTTTCGATTCCCTATGTATATTTCATTCTGTCGCTGGAGGAGTGCGTGCGGTTTGGAATTTCCCTGGTGGTTTTCAGGAAGAGAAGCTGGATGGAAAATATCAGTTCTATAAATGACGTTGCCTGTGAACAGTAATAAAATAGGCATAACAGTGGAATCATATGTTTGTGAGAACATTGAAAATATGACATGGATACAGTATAATACAAATGGGCGAACACATGGAGCAATGCCAATAATTTATACGAGAAAATGCACGAAAGAATCACTATCGGGTAGAGCGTCGATAGAAAAGAATAATGAGTGCAAAAATATTAGAAGGAGCCTTTTATGTGTACAAAAATCCAGATTGACAATATATCACAACAAATATCACAATCTTATCGCTCTGTGTATGGGGATAATATCGTTGCAATTTACTTATACGGTTCTTATGCAAGAGGTAATTACGATGAAGAATCCGATGTAGATATTGCGGCTATTATCAGAGGAAATAGGATTGATTTGCAAAGGAAACTAAAGCAGATATGGGATGTGTCCGCAGATATTGGATTAAAAAATGATGTTATTGTCTCGCCTACAGTAATACCATTTGACGAGTATGAGGAATATAAACACACCCTTCCCTATTATATGAATATACAGAAAGAGGGGAAACGGATTGGATAATTTAATGAAATATAGGCTTGACAATGCGAAAGAAAAATTGGATTCAGCTAAACTTTTGCTGGATGCAGGAAAATATAGAGATTCAATTGGACGTTCTTATTATTCTATATTTACAGCAGTCAGGGCTGTCCTAGCAAGTGATAAGGTGGATTTTTCCAAACATTCAGGGGTAATCGCTTATTTTCAAAAAGAATATATCAAGACCGGAAAATTTGATGTAAAATATTCAAGATACTTGCAGACTGCTTTTCAAATAAGAAATAGCTGTGATTATGATGATTTTTTTATAGCATCTAAACAGGATGCAGAGGAACAATATAGTCGTGCAACTGAATTTTACAATGAAGTTCACAACTATCTTTTTAACTTTAAACAAGGATGAACAGGAAATGTCTAAAGCCCTGTTTTGAGTATATAGGAGAGTGTAAGATTTGATAGTAAAGTGCTTCGGAATGGAGGAAAAATGAGAATCGGAATGGGATATGATGTGCACAAACTGGTGGAGGGCAGAAAGCTGATTATGGGCGGTGTTGAGATACCCTACGAAAAGGGGCTTTTAGGGCATTCGGATGCGGATGTGCTTCTTCATGCCATCATGGATGCGCTTCTTGGCGCGGCAGCACTTGGGGATATTGGAAAGCATTTTCCGGACACAGACCCCGCCTATAAAGGAATTTCTTCCATAAAGCTTTTGGAGCATGTAGGAAAGCTGCTGGAAGAGAACTTTTTTCTGATAGAGAATATAGATGCCACCATCATAGCGCAGGCGCCGAAGATGCGTCCCCATATTGATTCTATGCGGGAGAATATAGCGAATGCTCTCGGCATTACCGTGGAGCAGGTTAATGTGAAGGCGACCACAGAGGAGGGACTTGGCTTTACTGGAACGGGAGAAGGAATTTCCTCCCAGGCAATCTGCCTGCTAACAAGTCCTGTGAATCTTAGCAGTGAGGATGTGACGGCACGGGGCTGCGGGGAATGCGGCGGATGCCCTATGAACCGCTAGAAGAGCAGATGCAAAATTAAAAAGGCAATTTCTATTAAGATTCCTTCTGACACTTATGCTATACTGGCTAAGACAGGAGGAATTTTTTGTATGGAAAAAGAGCATGTAGTAGAGAAGATAGTGGATTATATAGAATCGCACCTGATGGATGATTTGTCCTTAAGCAAAATAGCGGAGGCATTGCACTATTCCAAATTTTATATGGCAAGGGTATTTGCAGAAAACACGGGAATCACGGTTTACAAATATATACAGGGACGGAGGCTGACCATAGCCGCCCGTCAGCTTGTAGAATCAGACAGACCAATCACGGATATTGCCTATGAAGCGCACTATAATTCATCTCAGGCATTTTCACTGGCATTTCGCAGTTTGTATTCCTGTTCTCCCCAGACTTACAGGAAGAACGGAAGCTTTTATCCGAAGCAGACAAAGATATCCATGTGCCATTCCATCTGCAAGATGTCAGTAATAGACAGGTATCAGAAAGGCAGGATGGCAGCATGAGCACAATTCCTTATGTAATTGAGCAGACCAGCCGCGGCGAGAGAAGCTACGATATTTTTTCCAGGTTGTTATCAGATAGAATCATTTTTTTAGGAGAAGAGGTGAGTGATACCTCTGCAAGTCTGATTACGGCGCAGATGCTCTTTCTGGAAGCACAGGATCCGGAAAAAGATATCCAGCTTTACATCAATAGTCCCGGCGGTTCCATCACTGCCGGATTTGCAATCTATGATACGATGCAATATATTAAATGCGATGTGTCCACCATCTGCATCGGTCTGGCAGCCAGCTTCGGCGCCTTTTTGCTGGCTGGCGGGACGAAAGGAAAGAGAATGGCGCTTCCCAATGCGGAAATTATGATACACCAGCCGGCGATTCATGGCAATGGCGTGCAGGGACAGGCAACGGACATCCAAATCGTTTCGGACCATATACAAAAAAGTAAAGAACGTTTGAACCGCATTCTGGCAGAAAATACAGGCAAAACTTTTGAGCAGATCGCTGCCGATACGGAGCGCGACCATTATATGTCCGCCGGGCAGGCGCTTGACTATGGCTTAATTGACAGAATCATTGGATAATCGGTCAGCATATTGGTGGTATGTATCCCAGTTGAATCGCTTTTGTCATTGCTTCTACGACAGAGGAAACACCTAATTTTTCAAATATATGCTGTAAATGGTTAGAGAGTGTCCGTTCACTCATATGCAGCTCATCAGCAACGCATTTCCTCTTTTTGCCGCTGCTGATAAGCTGCAATATTTTCCTTTCCATACTCGTTAAATCCTCAATAAGCATTTGGCTGCTTTCGCACGGGAAGCAGGTATTTCCATGAGAAACATGGATTAAGGATGCGAGCAGGTCATCTGGGCTTATATTTTTATTGAGGAAGCCGCAGATACCGATTTTCTTTGCTTCGTGCCTATATACAGGCAGGTCATATCCTGTCAGAATGATTATTTTCAAAGCAGGATTCGACATTAGCAGATTTGATGCTATTTCTAAACCATCTGTATCGCTTAAATTACTGAGATTAATATCCATTAAAATGATGTCTATGTTTTTATCGCAAACCATTTTCTCTATGCCTTTAATGTTCTGTGTTGAATAGAAATGCTCAATCTCATTATACTCATCTAAAGCAACTGAAAGACTTTTGGCGAAAAGCATATGGTCGTCAACTAACAAAATATTGATAAGAATTCTCCCCTTTCATTGGCATTGTGATTTGTACGCAAATGCCGTGTGGTGTGTTATCTGAAATAATGATTGAGCCTTCCAGGCTGCTTACCCGTTCGGTAATAGCGGCAATGCCTTTATGGTTTGTCCTGTCTATTGTGAGCAGGCGGTCAGCATTGGCATTTCCATTATCGCTGACACATAACGCAATCATGCTATCCTCTTGCGTAAGCATTACCCAAGCGCGATTGCCGTCCGAGTGCTTAAAGACGTTGGTAAGAAGTTCTTTGAGCAGCCGATAGATCAATACATTATATGGCTCGACTAAAAACAAGTCATCTGAACAATCAAAAGACACCGTAATATTCCGCTCTGGAAAAGACTGCGAAACAGCTTCTATCAGATTCTGGTAATTTTCTTTGACTGTCATTTTTTTTAAAATAGCAGGGTGATAGTCCTGCATCTGCCTGCGGATATGTGTATTCAGATTATCAAGTGTTTCGATAACAATGCCCTGGATATCTGGACGGTGGGCTTTCGACATCATATTTTTTATAGAGAGAAGGTCTTGAAGCACATCATCGTGAAGAAAATCCGCAAATTCTGTTTTAAGCACTTCCTCTTGCTGCAACTGGCGGAGAGCTTCATTGTATTTACTTTCCTTGACAATTCTGCTTTTACCTTGCATCAAGCTTTTCTCCAGAACGATATTGCAGATGTAGACAAAAGCAAATACTATATTTATGGCAACAAACAGTTCTTTACCGCCACCGCCCATGAACATAATGATCAGTAAAAGAGCAGAGAGCGACAGGCAAAGAATAAGAGTTGTCTGTTTTTTGTTGAATACGGTAGAAAGCGGATAACGGCCATGTTCTTTAATCACTATACCATGAATGCTCATAAGAAACAAAAGCATGGGCAGATATACCCCGAAATTAGTAATGTGATTTTTTATTTTGATTGTAGCAATACAGTACATAATGAAGAATGTTGTAATGACTATAACGGATAA
>CAYOED010000111.1:0-8431 GCA_964402925.1 uncultured Lachnospiraceae bacterium
GTTCCCGATGGATTGGTACACAGATACCGTATATGTGCATTATAGCACGTGCATCAGCGAATAGGATGATTCTTTTTAGTTTGATTGCAGCCATCGGCTGCGGTATGCTATACTTAAACAAGTTATCAACACACATCAAACGAGGTCCTTATGAACGAAAAAGTATTAAACACATTAGAATATACCAAAATCATTAATCTTTTGGCCGAAAAAGCATCCTCCGAACCAGGACGCGCCATGTGCCGGGAGTTAAAGCCGCAGACAGACCTATCCGCTATAAAGCAATCCCAACAGGAGACCGCTGACGCCTTGTCCATGCTTTTCTCCAAAGGTTCTACCTCCTTCGGCGGCAACCGGGATGTTTCTATGGCATTACGGAGCCTGGAAATCGGGAGTACTCTCTCAGCACCGGAACTGCTAAAAATTGCAGGACTTTTAGACAATGTAAGCAGAATCAAATCTTACAGCCGGGGACCAAAGGATGATGAAAGGGAAACTTCTCTGACCGGATACTTCCAGACCTTGGAACCCCTCTCCTCTCTTTCCGGCGAAATTAACCGATGTATTCTCTCGGAGGAGGAAATTGCAGACGATGCAAGCCCCGGGCTAAAACACGTAAGGCGTTCCATCGCGCTCACCGGTGACAAAATCCACTCCCAGCTTACGAGCATGGTAAACGGTTCCTACCGCAGCTATCTTCAGGATGCCGTCATCACCATGCGGGATAACCGGTATTGTATTCCTGTAAAAGCGGAATATAAAAGCCAGGTACCCGGTATGGTGCACGACCAGTCCTCTACCGGTTCTACCTTTTTCATTGAACCTGCTGCCATCGTGAACCTGAACAATCAGTTAAAGGAACTTGCCATCAAAGAAAAAGAGGAGATAGAAGCTGTTCTGGCAGATTTAAGCGCCCAGACCGGGGAACACATTTTTGAGATTTCTGAAAATCAACGGATCATGACTTATCTTGATTTTGTGTTTGCAAAAGCCTCCCTTGCCATGGATGAAAATGCCACCATGCCTTTATTCAACACGGAGCATTACATTCATATCCGAAAAGGAAGACATCCTCTTCTTCCTCCGAAGAAGGTGGTGCCCATTGATATTCATCTGGGAAAGGATTTTGACCTGCTGATCGTAACCGGACCTAATACCGGCGGAAAAACGGTTTCCTTAAAGACTGTGGGGCTTTTTACCCTGATGGGACAGGCAGGACTTCACATTCCTGCATTGGATCGTTCAGAACTTTCTATTTTCACAGAAGTTTATGCGGACATTGGAGATGAGCAGAGCATTGAGCAGAGTCTCAGCACTTTTTCTTCCCACATGACCAGCATCGTCTCCATTTTAAAAAATGCGGACGAAAACTCCTTATGTCTGTTTGATGAATTAGGAGCCGGCACAGATCCTACGGAAGGCGCCGCCCTTGCCATTGCTATTTTGGATCACCTGCACACAAGCGGCATCCGCACCATGGCAACCACACATTACAGTGAACTTAAGGTTTATGCCCTTTCCACTGATTTTGTGGAAAATGCCTGCTGTGAATTTAATGTGGAGACCCTAGCGCCTACCTACAGGCTGTTAATCGGCATCCCCGGAAAGAGCAATGCCTTTGCCATTTCCTCCAAGCTGGGACTGCCCGACTATATCATAGAAGCTGCGAAGACCCAGATCACCACCGAAAATAAAAGCTTTGAGGATCTGCTCACAGACCTTGAAGAAAGCCGTGTCACCATTGAAAAGGAGCGTCTGGAAATTGCCTCCTACAAAGCAGAAGTAAAGTCTCTGAAAGAAAAATTGCAGGCAAAGAATGAAAAAATAGATAATGCCAAAGAACGCATCCTGCGGGAAGCAAACGAACAGGCACGAGAGATTCTGCAGGATGCCAAAAACGTGGCTGACGAGACCATCCGCATTTACCAGAAAGCAGGTCCCGGCGCTTCCCTGAAGGATCTGGAAAAAACCAGAGAACGCCTGCGCGGTGAGATCAACCGCAAAAATGATAAACTGGCAATCAAAGCAAAAGAACCGCAAAAAGGAAAACAACTAAAACCCGAACAGTTAAAGATAGGCGACAGCGTCAAAATACTTTCCATGGGGCTTAAGGGAACGGTAAGCACTCTTCCCGACCACAAAGGAAATCTCTTTGTCCAATGCGGAATCATGCGGTCCCAGGCAAATGTAAAGGATCTGGTGCTGCTGGCGGATGAAACCCCTGCCGGGCTTGCCTCCCTGCAAAAGAGCCACACCAGCAAAGTTAAAATGTCAAAGTCCTTAAACATTTCTCCCGAGATCAACCTGCTTGGGCGGACCGTGGATGAAGCTCTTTCAGAGTTAGATAAATATCTGGACGATGCCTACCTTGCACATCTATCTACAGTAAGGGTGGTACATGGCAAAGGAACCGGCGCACTTAGAAGCGCCATCCACAGCCATTTAAAAAGAATCAAATATGTGAAATCCTACCGGCTTGGCGAATACGGCGAGGGTGACGCAGGTGTCACAATTGTAACATTTAAGGATTGATAAACTCCGTTTTAAAGAAAGTGAGGTTCTTATGGTAAACAAACAGAAAATTCTGATTGTAGACGATGACAACAATATTGCTGAACTGATTTCCCTTTATCTGACAAAGGAATGTTTTGAGACCATGATTGCAAGCGATGGGGAAAGCGCTCTGCTCCTTGCAGATTCTTTTGCCCCCAATCTGATTTTGCTGGATTTAATGCTTCCCGGTATCGACGGCTACCAGGTCTGCCGTGAAATCCGCGCCAAATCTGCCACCCCCATTATCATGCTTTCTGCCAAGGGCGAAATTTTTGATAAAGTTCTTGGGCTGGAACTCGGCGCTGATGATTACATGGAAAAACCCTTTGATTCCAAAGAACTGGTTGCCCGGGTAAAGGCAGTGCTGCGCAGATACAAACCGGCTTTTTCCTCATCGGAAGCTCCCGGTGATAAATGTGTTGAATATCCGGATCTTATCATCAATCAGACGAATTACTCTGTCATTTATATGGGAAAGACTGTGGAGATGCCCCCCAAGGAGCTGGAGCTTTTATATTTTCTTGCTTCCTCCCCCAACCATGTTTTTACCAGAGAGCAGCTTCTTGACCAGATTTGGGGATATGAGTACATTGGAGATACCAGAACCGTGGACGTACACATCAAACGTCTGCGCGAAAAAATAAATGATCACGCGGGCTGGCGGATTGCCACCATCTGGGGCATCGGCTACAAATTTGAGGTACGCCAATGAGAAAGACGCTCTACTTGAAATTCCTTCTGGCATACTTCATCTTTGGCTTTTTTGGATTTATGGTCGTTGCCACTTTTGTAAGCAGCATGACTCTGGAGCATTTAAAGCGCGATAAAGCAGACGCCCTTTACAGAGAAGCGACCTTGATCGCAAATACCTATGCCTCCGACTTGTATAACAATGAGACTTCCCTTGATACGGTAAAGAAACAGCTGGATGCTTTGGATACCTATCTTTCAGCGAATCTGTGGATCATCAACCCCTCCGGACGAATGATTCTGGATTCCCAGTCTCCCATTGATGTGGAAACAGAAACGGTGATTACAGGCTTTGACCCCACCGTCACAGAAAATACTTACTACACGATAGGCAACTTTTTCGACAGCTTCTCCGAGGAACAACTGAGCGTATTCGCTCCCATCACCTCAGATTACAAGGTTCGCGGGTATGTGGTGATTCATTATCCCATGAAAAGTATCGAAGCTTCCTGCAACAGCCTTTTAAATATTTCTTATTTAATGTTGATCATCCTGTTTCTGCTCTCCATGATCATCCTGATTTTTTTTACCGAGATGGTTTATCTTCCTCTGCGCAAAATAACCGAGGCAACAGAGCAGTATGCTGCCGGCAATATGCACTATGAATTTCAGATAGACAGTGAGGACGAAATTGGATATCTGGGGGCCGCCCTTTCCTACATGGCAAGCGAAATTGCCCGCTCTGAGGACGATCAGAAGAAATTCGTTGCAAACGTCTCCCACGATTTCCGTTCCCCCCTCACCTCCATTAAGGGCTACCTAGAAGCCATGCTGGACGGCACCATCCCCCCGGAACTGTATGAAAAATATCTGACCATTGTTTTAAACGAGACAGACAGACTAACCAAACTGACCAACAGCCTGCTCACTCTAAACAACTTAAATACCAAGGGAATCATGCTGGATAAGAGCCTTTTTGACATCAACAAAGTCATCCGCAATACTGCTGCCTCCTTTGAAGGAACCTGCAAAAACAAGACCATCGCTATTGAACTGATTCTGACAGGAGATGAATTAATTGTAAATGCGGATATCGGAAAAATCCAACAGGTGCTGTACAATCTTTTAGACAATGCAATCAAATTCAGCCATCCCGATTCCATCATTAAAATAGAGACCACTGAAAAGCACAATAAGATTTTTGTTTCGGTCAAAGACAGCGGCATCGGTATTCCCAAAGATAACCTGAAACTAATCTGGGACCGCTTCTATAAGTCGGATTTGTCCAGAGGAAAAGATAAAAAAGGAACCGGACTTGGTCTTTCCATCACAAAAGAAATCATCCATGCACATGGAGAACATATCAATGTCATTAGTACAGAAGGCGTTGGATCGGAATTTATCTTCTCCCTTCCGGTGGCTGATGACGGGAATGAGGATTAGAAATGTGTATATTTTTAAATTATCTGGCAGATAAATCATCTGCCAGATAATCTTTCAAAATTTATAGAAGCAACTCTGGTTCATTCTCCAGTAAATCTTCCGCCAGATACTTTGCATCCAAATTTTCTATCCCATAACTGCCATTTGCTATCTGACCTGCTAATTTACTGGAATAATAAATATCAAATGCTTTTCGCAGATTCAACTGCTTAATATCCGCTATCGCTTTGATAATATCATTTTCCAAATTTTGCCTATATATCTCCGAAATTTGTTTTCTATCTATCATGCTATTTCACCTCATACGCTTTACGGAAAGTCAATATCTGATCCAAAGTGTCCTGATTTACTATGCAAATTTGATAGTAGACGTTTTCTCTTGTCTCATGGCTTTTCGTATTGCCCATTTTTTTGCCTGCTCTTCAAACGTTGTCAGATAAAATCCTTTCCCAAAGTCAAGATATCGCTTGGAGTGCTTAACATCCGGTACTTTTATTATTTCTGTCGTTCCATGATAAACAATCATATGTTGACCCCTTTTTCCTTCACATATTCTGTAATATCTTCTACAAGATATTCTTTTCCCTGTGTATGCAGTACATCATAGCAAGCAATAATATAATCATCTAAAATTCCTGTAGAATTCAATATTTTGTAAACCGCTGCCGGGGGCTTTTGCCATTTTTCCGCTAAACTATATAGAATAAATATGGAAAACCTTAATTCTCTTTCTTCACACATGTCCTGCTATCTCCATTACATTTGAATTATCTTTATTATACTAGAATTTCCATAATCTATCATTATTATTTTGACCAAAATTTCACCTGGAAAATTGAAGAAAAACTCAAACCATGATATAATTAATAAATTTTAGTGAGGCAAGCACGCTTTCCTCATAGTTTTGAACAGGCAGGGAGCACCTATCATGCATATCATTTTACACCAGCCGGAGATACCGGCAAACACAGGAAATATCGGAAGAACCTGCGTAGCAACAGGCACAGATCTCCATTTAATAGAGCCCTTAGGATTCCGCTTAAATGAAAAAGAAATAAAGCGTGCCGGAATGGATTATTGGGAACACTTAAATGTGTCCAGATATATGAATTTTGATGAATTTAAGACTTTGTATCCAGAAGCAAAAATCTGGATGGCAACCACCAAAGCCAAACTATCCTATACGGATGCCGCCTTCGGTCCTGATGACTTTATTATGTTCGGAAAAGAGAGCGCCGGCATCCCTGAAGAAATTCTGGTAGACTATGAGGAAACCTGTATCCGTATTCCCATGCTTCCCCAAATCCGCTCCTTAAACCTCTCTAATTCCGTTGCAATTGTACTCTATGAAGCCCTGCGTCAGCAGAATTTCTCACAGATGCAGCTGGAAGGAGAGCTCCATAGACTACACTGGAAGGAATGACCTTTAAATTTTTTAAAAAACTTAATCTTACCCATAAATTTTTAATCCTCCTGCGTATCTTTAACAAGACAATGATAGACAGGAGGATTTTCTATGAAAAAAATAATTTGTACATTATCAGCCATCGGAATGATACTCATAGGGCTTACTGGATGTGGGAATACTCCTTCCGAAAACGCAGCATCCGAAGGGCAGTTTGCCGTTGATACGCAAACTACCAATTCAGTCCTTTCCGGTTCCCCGCAGGTCGCTTATGGTTCTAATTCCATAACGGTTAACAGCAGTGAAAAAGTCACCGTCGTACCCGATATTGCCGAAGTCGTATATTCTGTCCGCACGCAGGCCCGTGAAGCCGCTGCATGTCAGCAGCAGAATACGGAACAGGTCAGTCAGGTGATTGAAATCTTAAAGGGACTGAACGTTGAAGAAACTTCGATTCAGACTTCCGACTATTACATGAACCCAGTTTACGATTACAGCGGAAATACAGCCCGCGTCACAGGCTATGAGGCGATTACCACTTTGACTGTATCAGACCTCCCCATTGATGGACTTGACGAGATTCTGGCACAGTCTGTTTCAACCGGTATCAATACCATCTCCTCCATCACTTATCAGGCAAGCAAATATGATGAGAGTTATCAGGCAGCCCTGACTGCCGCTGTATCCACAGCGCACCAAAAGGCGGAGGTACTTGCCAGCGCAGCAGGATGCAGTATAGGCAGTGTTATAAATATCCAGGAAACCAGTGGTTACTCCGAAGCCCGCTACTCTGACTATGCCCTTACAAATAAATACCGTTCTTCTGCCAAAGAGGAACTTATGTCATTGGCAGACACCGCCGGAATTATGCCCGGTGAGATTCAGGTGGAAGCCAGTATTGTAGTAGAATATCAACTCTATTAAGAAAATTTAAACGCAGGGAGGATAACAGCACTTCTTCTGCTACCCTCCCTGCATTTTTATGATTCTACTCAACCTAATGCATTTATTTCAATCAGCTTTTCCCTTTGCTTTGAAATATTCCTCCACTGTGGTTCCAACACCCTCACACGCCTCCCTCAGGTCCACATTAAATTTCAGCATGACTGATTCAACGCTTGATACAAGCATTTCGGCTTTTCCAGCATTTCTTTCATCTTCCATCCATTCTCTTAACCCTTGACACATATTCACCTTCCCGCCTTTCTTATATTTGTCCTTAATCTTAAGCATCTCTTCTTCCCCCGCATATGACGCGACCATATCATACGCATCTTCATCCAGATATGCATATGACATATCTGCAGTCATTAAATCTCTTAATTTCTCTTTATCCTTAGAGAATCTGATAAAGTCAAATACCTGCTTGACGTCCGTCTTAAACAGATCTGTGTCCGCCAGCTTCCTCACTTCTACCACATGTATCTGATAATTTGATATTTTTTCTCTAAGCCTTTTAGGTATATCTGTAAAATCAAGAAGACCATAGATATCCTTTGCCCCATCCCATTCCTTTTCGCCATAGTACAGAACAAACGTCACTGTGGGAAAAAGCCTGCTGTCCTTTTTAAATCCATACAGGTATTCACCGGATGACAATCCTTTCCTGTTCCTTCTTACGTCCTTGCGTATCCGTACGGCCTGCTTTTCATATTCCCCCGCATCATAGCATAACACCCGGAGCGGCAACGCATAGTCGATTTCTTCCTGATTTTCAATTCCAATAATTGCAAAGTTGATTCCAAAGGGCGTCTTCCTCACCATATCTCTGTAAAGCATTTTTCTCAGCCTCTGCCTTCGCCCAAATCCTTTCCATCTTCCAAAACTCACCTTTGTGTCCAGTTCCTGCAAATCTTTTCCTTTCACAAAAGGTACTCCATCACAGCCTATACCATTTATGATATCTGCATACCTTTCATTGTCGGAAAAGAAACTGTTACTAATAAAATCCTTTTCCATATTTTCCTCCTGTAGATACGCAGGAGCACTTCAAAGAAATCTCCTGCTTTTCATCATGTAATTGGGTAAATTAAAAGCATAGATTTCTTAGAATTTTTCGACGTGCTGCTATCTGAATAATAGCATTCGCAAGAAGGATGATTCACCTTTAACAGAAATATTATATGCTTTAATATGATACTACCACACAATAGGACGATAATCAATCTATTCTTGTTTATAATTCAGACCTAGCCTTTACTCAGTGTTACTTTTTACAGAGTAGTCAATAGTCCGCACAAGGCAGGTAAATATACCAACGTCGCCGCGCTCCCGCTCCATAAAAACGTAACAGACGCTAGACTCGAAAGAACCTCGTCAAGCGCTGACGTTTTTATAGGG
>CAYOED010000112.1:0-8337 GCA_964402925.1 uncultured Lachnospiraceae bacterium
TTGGGCTGGTCGAAAGACCCTGGTCCACCGAGCGGCGGGGAATTTCCCCGCCATTCTCATTTTCAAATTTACTATCAAAGGACGATTGTATGTCAGAAAAGATACTTAGTGTATTTATAGATGAGTCTGGGGACTTCGGTCCTTATGAAGCACACGCTCCCTACTACTTGGTTTCAATGATATTACATAATCAAAGCACTGATATTTCTGAAAATATTAAACTTTTCGATTCTCACTTATTGAACTTAGGCTATCCAAATCATGCTATTCATACAGGTCCACTAATTCGACGAGAATCTGTGTACACTAATGATTTAATTGAAGATAGAAAACGCTTATTTAATGCCTTATTCAACTTTGCAAGAAAACTTGACTTTCAATATTCATGTATAAAGGTAAAGAAAAGTGAATGTCCCGATGTGATAACAATGACGTCAAAGGTATCAAAGGCTTTAGCTGACGTTCTCCGCAACAATGAATGCTTTTGGAATAACTTTGATAAAGTCATTATCTACTACGATAACGGACAAATCGAATTAACCAAAATTCTAACATCGGTATTTAGTACCCTCTACACACATGTGGAATTTCGCAAAGTGAGACCTGTAGATTACAAATTGTTCCAGATCGCCGACCTTATCTGTACCATGGAACTTCTCGCCGAAAAGGCAGCGCATAAATCATTCTCCCACTCCGAAATGGATTTTTTTGATAATATCAGAGATTTCAAGAAAAATTATCTAAAGCACTTGAAGAAAAAATTACTCCAGTAAATAAAATATTTATCTTCTTCAATCAAATAATCTTGTATACTATGAAAAGCCATAACGTATTTTTTAGTTTATTTGTATTTCTCACCATAATCGTCATCACTCCAAATATCGATTTTTATCACTAATAGAATACCACAATCAATTTCGTATTTCTATGAATCTACTCCTACATCTTTTTAAAAATAATACCGCCAAAAGTCAAATAATCCCTCTCATCCTTCTTTTGTAATTCCACCATCTGTCTTGCCAGTCTACCGAACCCCTGTATAATTGCAAAATTCTCATCTATTACTCTTAAGCAGCTGTCGAATTTTGCATTTAAAGCCGCTATCTCCAGCATTAGCACATCATCTTCCACTTTCAGACAACATTTACAACTTAAGTCCTTAAAACGTTCATTATTAACCCGATAGTCGCCACAAGCTTTTTTGAAACATTCCGGAATCGTTGTATGTTCATATTTACATCCAATAATTCCTCTTGTTTTATGGTATTTTCCGCTTTGTTCCAGAAGCATAACATCTTCGCCCAAATAAGAATCAGGTTTCAATCGCATTCCCTGAATTGACCGTTTAAACAGAGGAAGTTTATGTAAAAGTCTGATAGGATAGCATTGTAAATACCCATCTTCACAAGGATATAACTTTATTGGTATCTTAGACACTCTAGTGACCAGTTCCTTTTTATGATTCAATTTAATATCCATCATCCCCAGACCAGTTGCATACCGGCCAACAAATTGTATATTATCCCTGTGCACATGCTTATGTTCCACCGATACTTCCTTTATGGCAATCCCTTTCTCTTTCAGATATTCCACCAAAACAGTCATGCCCGCCATTCCCGATAATCCTATTGCTCTCTGGCTATTCGTCATCACCACAATACCAATACCCAAGCCAGGAATATAGTTAAAAATAGAATGGTTGCAAGTGGTATTTCCGCCATGCCCAAGCACCTTGCCTACCTTTTCCCCAAAATCATATTGATTGTGAATTAAACCGTAACCAACATTCTGTAATTCCTTGTCAATTGGCTCTTCTAAGTTTAATGTTTCCATAAATTCCAAGGATTCTTTTTTTAGGAGCGCATTTTCTTTATTCAGGAACATCTGGCCAAACTTCACAAAATCATTGAGCGACATATATGTATTGGAGCCTGCCGGAAGCAGAGTTGACAGCATATCCTCCACTGACTTTCCCTTTTTGTCATAACATAAAGAAACATGAGATGCATAGGGGCTCCTATCAGCTTCATTTAAAAGAAAATGAACCTGAATATCCAAAGGCCCCGCAATCTCATTTCGTATGTATTCCGTATAAGATAAACCTGAAATTCTTTCGATGACAATTCCAAGTACGGTATAACCCACGTTAGAATAAGAAAACATTTTCCCGGCTCCGCAGTCAGGTAAGTATCTTTTAATTCTGCAATAACCTCATGATAATCTCTTGTTCTATCCAGTATCAGTTGAAACAGATCCGACACAAGTCCCGATCTGTGCATCAGCAGATTTTCAATCGTAATCTTATCATATTCGAAATATGATTTCACCTCAAATTCAGGAATAAACTTCTTGATGTCATCGTCCAAAGAAAGCTTTCCTTCCTCTCGCAGTTTTAAAATACCTAATGCTGTCATGACCTTGGTGTTAGAACCTATCATATACAGGCTGTCATTATCACTTTTAATCCTTTCTTCCTTATTTGCAAAACCATAGTTATAGTTGTAAATAATTCCCTTTCTGTCAAACAAAGCTACATTTACGCCGACTGCCTTGCTCTTTTTACACAGTTTTTTGAGTTTCTGATCAAGTATCTGTTTATCCACTTTTTAGTTCCTCCCATTGCTTTTTTACTTGTTCTTCCGCCTTAGAACCATCTGTTGCACCAAAAACAAAATTCTCAACAGCCTCCACTGCCGTTTTTCCTATACCATCAAAAGAAACACCTTCGTTTTCCATTCCCTTAAAAATCCGCACTCCCTGCATGGTATAAATCGGAGACTCATCAAACTGTTTCGCTAGAATATAAGCATTTGTAATATATTCCCTTGTCTCATCCGCATATCCAAAAGAAGTTTTCCACACTGCACATTGTGCCATTAAAATCGCTTTGAACTTATCCAAAAAAGTTATAGCAGAAGCATCAACTTTCAAACTATCAAAAAAGTCAATTAACCATAATGCAACTGCTATGCATGTTTCATCCTTTGCCTGCGCATATACAAACGCCATACCAGATACTGTACGAATTACCTGATTGATAATCTCTGACATAGATGAAATAAGATAGTCCTTAGCTTCGTCCGGTTTCTTTAATTGTACAGCATATATATATCCTATAAGACTACTGTTGATATTGCATATGTTATTCTGCTTTAAAACATTCAATCCCTGCTCCGTCTTCCCCGCCGCCAGATAATTGCTTGCCATATGGTTTAAAATGGTTGCTTCGTTAATGCGCGTATCCTTGTGCTGATATAGCAAAGAAATCGCCTTCTCAAACAGCTGATTGGACTTTATCATCGATTCTTCACATTTATCCTCAGAAAATTTCAACATATACATCATCGCACTTGCATACACAACATCAAAATTATTGGGGTACTTTTTCAATGCCTTTTCTGACTCAATAACGCCTTCTTCAAAATCCTTTTCTACTATGCACTGTTTTATCCTCTGAATTCTATTTTCCACATTACCATTTTGCTGTTCATATCCTAAAAGCATATCCACCGAAACCTCAAAAAAATCTGCAATTTCCATAATCAGCTTTATTTCCGGTGTAGACAATCCTGCTTCCCACTTATAAACAGCTCCAACAGTAACACCTAATGCTTCTGCCATTTGTTCTTGGGTAAGGGAGTGTGCTTTGCGTAAGTTTCTTATATTTTCTGCTATTCTGATCTTCATGATGAATCCCTTCTTTCTCTGCTATTTTAATACTATTATATTTTGATTTGAACACACTGGTAATACGGATTGTTTATCATTTTTTATACCAATAGTAAGGGTTGCTGGTTTTCAAAAGTAAACTCCGATGAAAATGGCGCCAAATTTCATCGGAGTTCCTTTATAGTATCATTTTATTGTCAAAATTTAAAATCTCACAAGCAGTCAAAATAAGACCTAGATTTACCGTTTCTTCCACCAAGTCCATTTCACCGCAGGTTTGTAACCGATTGCTTTATAAAATCCATTAGCTCCGCCTGTCATATGCGTTGCTCCCAATGCTTTTGTTCTTCGATACAATTCAGACAGAGCAGCAGCGGCAAGCCCTTTGCGGCGATATTCCGGAATTGTGCAAAGCGGTTCCATATAAGCCAGTTTATTTTCGGGAGTCCACCACATTCCTGCATAACAGGCATACTCTCCCTTTTCATCGGCAAGTCAAACAGATTAGAGGGGGTAAAATTTGATAAACATTCTATTCACATACAACTGAAATTTATCGTTCCATAATAAAATTAGTAACTTCTACATTTCCGTCCATCTCTTTGCAGCCAATGTTGAAGCCGCATTTTTCAGTATAGAATTTTATATTCTGCTCCTTGTCCGAAGGTGTTACCAATGTAATTTGCTTCCAATCGGAATAAATTGACAACATATATTGGAATGCTTGCGTGCCTATCCCCATTCCCTGATACGTTGGAATAATACATAAGCAACCAAGATGATAATGTCCATTTCCTTTGTTTTCAAAAGAAATCACTCCAACGGGAATGTTATCTTTAATGATAATATATTTGGGAAATCTAAGGATGGACAATTCCATTTGGCTCTTAGTTTTTCCATAACCGGGGCATTCTCCATAGTGAACATAATCATCATAAAATGAGGAATTATAAATATCTATTAGCAAACTGGCATCCGATTTAGCGGCTTTTCTGTATGTCAATACCATTTTGTTTTCACCTTTCAAATACTGAATCAGCATTTAAGAACCAAAGGCAGCTTCACCCCTTTCCCGCAGTCTCCTGGCCGGTTATCTGTACCCGCAGTTCACACCGTGGAGTAATATAATAACTGGCAATCCAACTGATGTGCTCTTTTTCCCACAGAGATACATTCATATAGTAATTGTATCCTTCTGTCAAAAATAGCTGGAATGTGTATATTTGCCCGTCGAACTCCTGATACCACCGCTGAATCAACTCATATTCATAGTTGGGATAATAGCGGTAAGGACATTCTGGTTCCCATGTCTCCTGTAATTTCAGTGTAATGTTCTCCAGCCGATATTCTTCCGTAATCAAATACAGAGTTGTATAATTGCTGGGAAACCAGTGGTGTTTGCTCTGATATTCCGGCATCCCATCGTTATCATAATCCACCATATACCAGTCATAGCCGTCGGAAAGCCTCTGAAGCTTTACCGGATCTGTGACAGATTCCTCACATCCGGTATATACGATAATATCATCATTGATGGGTGATGCCTCCATCAGCTCTTTTTGAATGCTCTCTACATAATTGTTAATCTGCTCCAGCGTGGAAGCATTGCCCTGATACCCTTTTGTCCAGATATATTCCTCAGGCAACAACGTCACTTTTAGTGCCTGTCCGCTGATTCCCTCCCAAATTAAGGGATACAGATAAATTGTGTCCTTGTATTTAGAGTAATAATTGTAGCAGGTATCCACCAAATATAATCCGTTCTCATAGGGCACTACGCGGGCATTCATATCCAACGTACCCACCTGATCTAAATATTCCAGTTCATTTTCCACAAGGCGGTAACAACTGATGTCCACAAAGCGAGCCGAACCGCCCGAATCCGCTACCAAAAGCAAAAATTGGGAGTCTTCAATGCTATATTGATAGATGTGACAAATATATTGCTCAAAATAGTCCAGATCCATCCAGCTGTCTTCCATAGAGGCAAACCAAGTCTCATACACTGCCTCATGATCCATCAGCTCCAGAGGCGCCGCAAGAGCGTCGAGTGAGGACCAATCTCTGGTGAAAAGAGCTTTTTCTGCCAAAAGCACCAGCCCTTCCGGGACAATCGTACCAGCCAATAGTACCTCCGTCTCTTCTGCTTCCAAGTTATACTGTACCTGCTGCCATAATTCTGCTGCCACCTCACACCGGTTCTCCGGGAAGGCCTGCGATGCATCCTCCGGCCGATAACAGATGTTCCTCACATTGCAGTCCTCATAATCCCAGTAATCATCTATCACTGCATGAATCTGAGGTTTGATTCCATAGAGGGCAATCGGCTCCAGTTTTGCCTTTTCCACATCCCTATTATAGAGAAATGCCTCCAGCAGGTACTGCTCCTGCTGCTCTGCGTAATACAGAACGAAATATACTTGCTGACCTTCCAGCATAAAGATCCACTGCTGTTTCTGTGGTACATAGTCCAAATGTTCCGGTGTCCAGAGCACATCATCCAGAGCTGCTGTCAGCTCCTCCTTCTCCTCTTCCGCCAACCCTTTTTCCGCGCCGCTGAAACGTTCGCTGTTTCGATTCCGCAGCATCAGATCCAGACCAATCTCCTGAATATACGTTTCCATGGCGGATTGAAGATTCGTTTCTTCTGCCAGTTCATCCCTATGCTCCACTGCCCACAGTTTTCTGATTTCACAATCCGTACTGCTGCGGCGCAGATAAATTTGCTCCTGGTGGATCTGCCACATAAATCCTCTGGCCTCCCCGCTTAAATCAAAGAGCCCCAGTGCTTTAGTTGCTTCTTTCTTGTAGTCATCATAATTGCAGACCATATAGTAAGTTCCCTCATAAGAAAATATCGCATACAGCCTGTAATAGCCCGCATAGTCATAGCCTGCAAATGTATAGGAGCCTGCGTCATTCTGCTCCAAAAGGATGGCGGTACTACTGTGGGAATATTCGTATCGGGTACGCTCCATCATTACAATCTCATCCAGACCATCCCCATCCATATCCAGCCGATAAAAATCATAAGATGCTGTTTTATCCCAATTTGCCAAAACGGTATTGATTTCCTCTTCCTGCAGGGACAATTCCTCTCCCTCCCGAGGCACATAATCAAAATCTTTCCGGTTTATCCTCAGATTCGCATCATCCAACTCCCGCAGCAGAGCGTCTGAAGTCCCTGCCACTAGCGCCTCACTCAATTGCTGAACCAGCTCAGCTGGGAAATTTGCGTTGTCTGCATCCTGAGACAGATCCGGCAGTGTTTTTTCAGTATCTTCAAAAGCCAGTTGGAGCACAAGAGCATCTAACTCTTCCTGCAGAGTCTGCTTCTTTTCATTGACTGAATCTGCAGTATCGCCGCCCTCTTCTGCGGCTGTGCCGCAGCCTGCCAGCAAGAGCACCAGCAACAGAAGTATCAGCAATAGCCATAACCTTTTATATAATAATCTTATGTACCATAATTTCCTATGCCAATCTCTCTTTTTCATTTAGTTTTGCTTTATTCCTTTCCGCTATAATAACAGATATTTCCTGTATACGTTCCAAACAATGGGTACACCATTTGATTTATGGTGTCCGCGTATTCTTGATTATTGACTGTACTAACTGCTACAATTTCTTCAACAACGTCCCTTAACTGCTCTGGAGTGTTGGGTATTTTCCTTAACAGAAAATCTATGTCTACAGTTACTCTGCTGTCAAACTCCGTCAATGAATATATAAACAAACCACCTTCGTCTCATTTTTTAATCTTACAAGCACTGAAGCTGTCGCATCACCTATTCAGCATTACATCCATTAACTCAGCAACCCTTTTATATATCTTCATTTTTTTGGCTCTTCAGATATTTCCATCCCATCAGCTATTTGGTAATATCCATGTTTGACTCTCTTAAGTTCTCCACTTTCACACATTTTTGTAATTTCAGAATTCTGTATTCCCACTTCATTTAATTGTGCTGTTTTTACTATGCCGCCATTATCCTTTATAACAGATTTTGCAATATCCAACTTTTTCATAATTTCGCCATTTTCATTAACAAACTTAAAACTTCTTTTTTAATTTAAATATACATTATGCCATATAACATTTCAACAGCAAAAACTTATTTCTGTGTTCAAAAAATTATATTTTGTATTTATCTCTATAAAACTTACTTTTTAACGCTTTTGCCGATGAACCAACACTATATGCAGCAGAAGACATTATGTTTTCGTTGTTTGAATTAGATGAGCATTCTGATATTAAATCTGTATCGCGGACCTTTTTTTCAATCCTCAAGATTAAAAGAGGTTCTTTTTTTCGCTGTTTTTTCAACCCATAAGAAAACCGCACCCCCTCACAACAAGGGATTGCGGCACTCATTTACTTTAAGTCTGATACAAATCTATCAATTATTCAATGATAGTAGCCACACGGCCTGAACCAACTGTTCTACCACCCTCACGGATTAGGTTGGGAAAACCGTATGTGACAAATTGCGTTTTTCCGGACTTTTCTGTCGTTAGATTTTCTGAAAATATTGATTTTCTCTGTGTTTTCAAAAGTTTTGTAGCCAATTTGTAGCCATGCACAACTACTTATTCATTCCTTTTTTCTTATATCGTCTGCTCCATATGTTTTCTGGCTTCACTGTAGAAAATTATAACATGTCTACTCGT
>CAYOED010000113.1:0-8299 GCA_964402925.1 uncultured Lachnospiraceae bacterium
ACAGCACTAAATGGGGACGAAAGCGCAGCTTGAACTTTCAGACGAATTTTCGGGACCAAGAGGCCGCGGGTTCAAGTCCCGCCACTCCGACCCACGAGCAGGTTTATCGTATTTGATAAACCTGCTCTCTTTTTCTTTCGCTTTCTTGTTGATGCTCTCGTATTCTCACTTTCATGTCGGCTAAATACTGTAAGAACACTCGCGCACAATTAAAGGCTTATAGGATTTCCCAACCTTCCAGACAGAGTAATGCCGTATTTCGATTTTTGCATATATGGCAGGACACTCCTATCTGACGGATAAGCTGCAATCCAGTCGATGATCTGTCTAATAATATCCCGCATTAAAATTTCGATGTCAGCTTGACCTTCGCCCCCCTTCTCAAAACGTGTGAGACCGTCCTGGAACTTCTGGGCGGTCTCAAATTTTGTCTGAATTTTTTGTTGCGCTTTTTTTGATTGGTCACGCTCCTTCTTGAATTGATTGCTCAGCAGAACAAATGTTTTGTCATGCATCACCCCTTTCACCTTGTCCTCATAAGCTATAGCCAGGCATTTCCTAAGATCGCTCTGACGCTTATCCTTTTTTCGCTTTTTCATCAGCCTTTGAATATTTTTCTAAAATTCTACGAACTTCTCAGGGTAACTTTTTTCAAAAACTGATACTTTTTCCGTTTTAACCAACTTTTGCAGCGTTCCCAGCACTTCCTGGGTGAGAAAATCTAAATGGATATAGTGGGTATTGGAGCAAATACCCCTATTGCCCGCATAATTAAAGCAGTTGTAATATTCAATGGATAAATTTGCTTGATTTAAATGATAGTTGAGGTTGCTTCCTCAGCCTCCGCAACGAAGGGATCTGGAAACAGCGATTGTTTCCCAGATTCCTTTTTCGTCTTATGCAGGCGTTGCTTATGCTGAATATACGCCCAGAAGGAGCGCTCGATAATCGCTTCACGTACATCCTGTAAAATAATCATATCTCCAACAGCATTTCCTCGGCGCTTTTTATCCTTATACACCCCAACGTTTCATCGCCGTTTCTAAGCCCAGCCTGTTCACCTCATCCGCCATCACTTCACCGGGCGGGAACACCTGCCAGATCTGGAAGAACAGCGTCCCACACTCCACGGACTGGGCTAGGGCAGCTTGGTATTGGCTTTTACCAACATGAACTCAGCAGCGGTTGTAGGCGGGGTGCAGAGGTAGGAGAAAACAACCCCAATCTTGAGTGGGGCTTCCCTACTATCGAAATATGCCTTTGGCTCCTAACGGGTTCTCCTAGGTGGCTGAGCACGCCAACTCCCACTGATTGCAAGGGATATTTGGCTGAGTAAAAGAAATGGCCACAATAATAATTGTTGAAATGTTAGGCTTACTAACCATTATACGACCATTCTCGTGTTGAATTGTCATTTTTTTAAATAGCATATAGCATTTCCTGTTTTTTATGATATAATAGCTATCATAGTGGTTATAGTGGCTTTTCAGTTTGGGGAGGATACTGGATGACTTCTTCATTAATGATTATTTTGGTAGGTATTTCTGGCTCAGGAAAAAGCACATTACGAGATTATGTTATTCATAGAAACACAAGAATAAAAAAATTAATAGCCGTAACGGATAGGCCATCCAGAACAGCAGAGTTAAATGGTGTTGATAAGTTTTTTGTAAACTCTAGAGAATTTCTAGAGCGTAAAGGCAACAGAGAGCTATGTTTGATAAATAGTATTTATGGGCATATGTATGCTTTCCAAAAATCGGATTTTGGGAACAATGGCATTTATTTAGGGGAACTGCATTACAAAAGTCTAAATGAATTTCTAGAATTTCACTCAAACACTAAAAGCATATATATCAAGCCACAAGATATTAACAAAGTACTAGAAGGGCTACATTCCAGAGGTTCATCACAAGACGAGATTCGCGTCAGAGAGACATCTTTGCAATCAGAAGTTAGAGAACTTGATTATTTGTGTTCTCAAGGGTTGTTTGACTATACATTTGTTAACTGTTTCACCGATAAAAGCAAACAAGATTTTTGCAATTTAATTGATATGTTAACGTCTAAGGAGGAGAAATAGATATGAATATCGAAAAAATTGTTGCTGAAATAAAGAGACATTCGCTTAGCTCTGCAATAAACGAATTTCAAAAGCTAAAAAAGAGCGGAAGTTTAAAACCTCTTGCGTATACATCCTTTGATGGTGATTATATGCAATTTCTTCCAAATATGCTTACATATACTATGACAAACGGATTTTTGCCAATTAACCCTGAATCAGCACTAGGCTACTATGTTTCCACCACTACACACCAAGGTAATAAAGTTTTGGTTATGGAAGATTGTCTATGCGAAGAGCTTCTGTGTGATGAAATGTGGGTTTTTAATCCAATTACTGGACATATGCCCGAAGGTGTAGTTGCTGAAATTATGGCTTGGGAAGATAAAAAAGGAACTCCAATACGGAAGATTCCGTTTTTTAATAATTTTAAAGTGAATATAAAAATCCATCAGGCCGATAAAGCACTAGATAACTACATCATGACTCCAATAGAGATATCTTCTTATCTTGCAAAATGCAATCAAGATGATATTGGAGATATTAGGAGAAAATTATTTGACGCTAGTTCTAATATTCCACAGCCGTCATATGTAGTTGCAAATTTTTACAATTACAAACATATTGATTGGGCACGTTCTTACTGTTATCAGCATTTCGTGTGTCCAGTTTCGCCCCAAAATATTTTACCGTACTTTCTATATACTCCTGATTGCTCAGTTGATTGTGAGTTTCAGTATATGATAGATAGACTTACTCTAATGGATAAATGTCATGAATTGCTATGGTTTACCAATACAAAGAATTTGAACTATGAGCTGGAAAAATTGGATATTTTTTCATGTACAGAATTGCTCTATTGGTATACTACTTATGGCCCTGCATCTATAAAAATAATCGATTGGGCTGATGCAGGTGTACCAAAATATAAAGATAATAATTGGGCATTAACAAGAACCGAGTTGAATGAAGTTCAACCGATGGTAATGGCAAAAAAAAGCGTGGAGCCTAGCTTAGTACGAGAGAAAATTTTCACTTATGAAAAAGAGATAAAAGATGACTTCAACATCTTTAAAGGTGGTTTACTTGCGCCAGAAGAATGTTCATTTATAATGAGCGATATGAACGCTTTTCTATTTGGATTGATTTCAGATTCTTCTGTTAAGGCTGAGATTGCATGGTCTTTACCATATCGTTTAAAAGATCGGCTCCATCATTTTGAACTAAATAAAATTGCAGATATGGACGTTGAAGAATTAACTAATACCATAAAGGCAAAGCCTGCTTTGCACCGGTATCCATCCAATATTGCTAAATATATAAAGTCCGCAGCTCAATTACTAATTTCAAAATATGAATCGGATGCTTCTAACATTTGGTCAAATGGTGCTAGTGCTGCGGAAATTGTATCTCGATTAGAAGAATTTAAGGGTATCAGCCATAAAAAGGCAGCTCTTGGATCTTTATTGCTAGTGAGAGATTTAGGAATAAATATTAAGGATAAGGAAAACATCAATCTTGCGTATGATATACATATTCGCCGTATATGCCTTAGAGCCGGCTTTTGCACCCAAGATACCCTAGAAGAAGTGACAAAGGCTGGGAAATATATTTTTCCTGAGTTTCCTGGACGTTTAACTTCATCTTTCTGGGCTATTGGGCGTGATATCTGTAGACCAAATAATCCGCTATGTAGCGAATGTCCTCTGGATGATGTGTGTGAACATAACCTTTCTTTGGGAGGGGATATTCATGCATAGAAATGCTGTTTCTTATGTCGGCGATTATATCCCATCTCCAATTTTAGGAACTTTGATGCGATTAATAGTTACTCAGTGCTATAATAAAAACAAGTACAATGAAGTATATAGGACACAAAAAAAGTTAACAACATTTGAATATTCTGCGATTGATACTTATCTCAAAAAGTTATCTTCTAATAGGCCATACATAATAGATATTGGTTGCGGTGCTGGAATACCGTTTGACGCTTATTTTGCGCATAGGGGGTGTGAAATTGTTGGGATAGATATTAGCAGTGCTCAAATCAATAGAGCAAAGATGAACGTTCCTTCAGCAAAGTTTATTAATGCTGATTTTATGTCATATCAAGATACCGTACTCTACGATGGAGCCGTTCTATTTTACTCATTGTTCCACATTCAAAGAGAGTATCATCCTACTGTCATGCGAAAAATATACAATTTGTTAACACCCCAAGGGAAAGTATTGCTTAATATTAGAAAAGAAGACTGTGGAAAGTTAAAATACCGTAAAAATTTTTGTGGTAAACCTATGTGTTGGAGCCATTATGATTCCAATACATTTCTTGAAATTGTTAATCATATAGGTTTCACATATGACATTATCGGTGATGAGAAATCATTTGGTAGTTCCGAAAGTCATTTGTGGCTGATTTTGAGCAAGTCATAGCGACTTTGCTTATCTGCTAATTGAGGTCATAAGCAGCGACCTATAAGCAGACGGCACCCAATCCCGCCCACTTATACGGCCTGAACTAAGTTGTGACCGTTTTCGGGTCTTCATTTGTGGGACTTTGGAAAAAAATGTCGGATTTTCAATATAGAATTTCCCAATCCTGATAGGGTGTCATCTGGAGATCTGAATTGGATCATTTTACGCAACACCGCCCTTGCACTTTTTAAGCACATTGGTTTTGTCCATAAGGCCAGTATGCAGAAAAAACGCTTTACTGCCGCCCTTAGTCTTGACCGTTTCCTTGATATTTATAAGATTATAGTAGAGGAGGGCCGGAAAGTTGTGGAAAAATAGGATATTACTTAGATTAATTTTAACTTACATGTCACAGAGAGCAAGATGAATGTCTTTAAGCAACCCCAATTTAGGCTATTAGATAGAGGGAGACGAAAAAATGGCAATAACCTTTGAAACAGTAATTCTTCGTTTTAGAGATTTAGTTACTGCAGAAAGCGAAACTATTGCAAGGCATGTATCTGTTATTGATAAATACGGATATGTATGGTGGGGATGGTGGAAAAAGGGTAATGAAAAGACACCTGTAGACGAGTTTGCATCATTGAGCATAAGAGCAAAATCCCGCCCGATCGATATCTATCTTATTGATTCTGGCCAAAACTTGGCCTATTGTGCTACTTGTGAAGATGTTCAACTGAAAACCGAAGGAAAAATCCCATCACCCGATAAAGAGAAAACACCCGAGTATTACTGTGATCAAGAATATTTTGCATGGTTTAAGTTTACAAAGATCGAACTTTGTGAGAAGAATTGTTTAGCAGCGTTTTCATGTATAGAATGTAAATCCTTATTTTGTGATGAAAACGCTGACTATAGTAAATTTGACAACAAAAAAATATATTCTATTGAAGAACTCACTCAGCAAAATCGCACAGTATGGTTTGTTCGAAAAGCACGAGATTCTGACCGTGACAATGAAATCATACTTTTAAACTCTGATGTTGTCCAGCCCACTTATTTCAGTGTGAAATATCATCAATCGTCTGGAGATACGATTGTTTGGCTTTCTGATCTGCATCTTCCTGATGGCGTATTTCATTTGAAGCGAGGAACATATCACCAAACCCTAGCGCAGCACTTGCTATCATGTATTGGAGAACGTAGAGTCGCGGGACTATTGATATCCGGCGATATCACATCCCGTGCTGAAGAAGTAGGATTTCAGCAAGCACAACAGTTGCTGAAGGATCTCAACTATGAAATTCCAAGCTTGAACTCAGAAAATATTCTGATTTGTCCGGGAAACCACGATTTCTCAAGAGAATGTTCAGATTTGCCTCGTGATACAGCACCAGCTTTTATCTATGACAGGCCCGAAAATACAGTTGGCTTTTCTAACTTTTATTATGCGCTTTATAGGATGAAACCTAATAAATTCTTTGCAAGTGGTAAAAAACTGCTGCTTACCTCTGGACATATTCTTGAAATTGCTGCATTGAACAGTTTGATACTTCAGCAATATCCCAATTTTGATGGCCATGGATATTTAACACAGGATCAACTAGACTTTGTTGCCGAAGAAATGGGGTGGAATAAAAATAATTGTCAAAATGCAATTCGCATTGTAATGATGCACCATCATTATTTGCCCACTTGTTATACCGAAACAATCGACATATCCAGAGCCAGCAGCGTTGTATATGATGCAAACCGACTTATGAATTGGTTAGTGAAATACAATGTTAAGTTACTGCTTCATGGTCACAAGCACAAATCTTTTGTATCGCAAATTAGCTGTTCTATAGGGCCTGCAAATGAGATTACTACAAAGAACATGCAGCCTATTACGGTTGTTGGAATGGGTGGTACGGGGGCTCCTGGAAGTGATAATAAATTCGCAACCATACGTTTTAACAAGCATGAAATCATCGTTGAATTTCATAGAATTCACAGCGATGAGGCCACCGAAGATACTATCTCCCAAACAGTAAAAATTTCTTTTGAGTGAGCGATAGATATGATTAAACTTTTAATAACTGATTTGGATGACACCCTTTATTCATGGATTGGCTTCTTTATTCCTGCATTTTATGGAATGATAGATGAATTATCTCGCATCCTAAAAAAGGACAAAGAAATATTATTATCTGAATATAAATATGTCCATCAGCAAAAGGGTGGTGTGGAATATCCATATGCAACGGTTTATCTGCCATCTGTTTTAAACGCCTATCCAGACTACAGTCAGGAGAAGTTGTTGCAAGAATTAGATCCAGTATTTCACAAATTCAACACTATCCGAAAAAAAGAACTACAACTTTATCCTCATGTGAAAGAAACCCTAACTGCAATATCGGAAATGGGTATCAAAATTGTTGGGTACACTGAATCTGCAGAAGAAAATGGTTTTTACAGGTTGCGAAAGCTGGACATAGACAAGCTGTTTCATCATGTATATGTTTCCGATAGTCAATTTGAAAGGCCTAATCATTTATCTCCATCTAAAAAGACACAAATTGTTCAAGGGAAAAAACCAAATCCGGAATTGATAAAACAAATTTGTGAACGGGAATCGGTATTAACCAGCGAAACTGTTTACGTTGGTGACAGTATGTCAAAAGATATTTATATGGCGAAGATGGCCAGGGTGACTTCTGTTTTATGTAAATATCCTTGCGATGCGCAAAAAACAAGTGAGTTATATCAAAAGTTGGTTGCCATCTCACACTGGACAGAAACGGATTTTCAACAAGAAAGAGAGATCAAACAAATATGTCAGGGCAATAATATTCAACCTGACTATATTATTGATTCATTTGAATATCTTCTTGAAATAATTCAAACATTTAGCGAAACAAACTCATAAGGCATGCTCTGCCTGTTGAAATTGCTATAGACCGTGCGTGGGCTCAGATTCGTGCCCAGCTCATTGGTGAACACAAGATCCCATACTCAGGGACGGCTGACTGTCCAGCAGGATATAAGTGTACTGCTTCCAAACGGTGTCCAGACACTGTTACAGTATGGTCTCGCGGCTCATGGCGTTCACCAGCGATACCTCCATGCCGGAGAGCTGAATATCCGAGGGCATGATGTCCACGCCCTCCGAGTGATGCAGGATGCCTCGCCGAGGGTGATGGGCTGATCGTTTAGTACTTTGCTCATGACATCCGAGAGGGTGACAAGCAGGGTGTCCGGCTTAGAATGGCCCCGGCTGATGGTGAGACTGGCCTGGGGGTCACAATCGACCAGGAGGACCTTCTTTCCGCCTTGGGCCAATCCTACACCGAGATTTGCGCAAGTTGTAGAACCGCCCTTCTGATTGACCAGAGCGATGACTTGGGCGTTCATGGGTCTCAACCTCCCTCTAAAATAAATGATAATACACGGAAAAACTTTGTCAATGATAGGGCTTCCTCTCCCCTGCTTTTGGGCAAGAAAAAAGGACGCTCCATCGCTGGAACGCCCCCAAAATCCATAGCTGATATTTGGTTTTTGGTGTAAATACTGCTGCTCGACTGCCCGCAAACCGTTGGTATCACTGGGTTTCGGGGTAAATCCTATATCGCCACTCGCACCACGAGCAGGTTTATCGCATTTGATAAACCTGCTCTCTTTTTCTTTCGTTTTCTCCTTATTACTCTCGCATTCTCACTTTCATATTGAGCAAATGCTGTAAGAACACTCGCGCACAATTAAGGGCTTATAGGATTTCCTCAATTTTACCGATGAAGTGATAATGAATTTCAATTTTCTGCTTATATGGCCGGACGCTTCTAT
>CAYOED010000114.1:0-8204 GCA_964402925.1 uncultured Lachnospiraceae bacterium
CCTCATTTTCTTTTCCATGCTTCAAATTTTCCCATCCGCTTGCCACAAACCCGTCCCTGTTCCACAATTCATAGCTCTTTACCGCTTGATAGCTGCTACTCACTGACAATATAAGGACAGCAGTAAAAAAGACAATAAGCAGTTCTGTTTTCAGTATTCTCTTGCTTTCTACCTTTACAATAGATTTCACAGTCTTCACCACCTAATTCAAATAATATTTCTTATCCCTTCTCCCCAGCAGAAAAGCGAACACTCCTATATAGAGCACTGTCAGGATCAGGACAACCGCCACATATGGCACCAGTATTTTCCCACAGAAGAAAAAATCTTCCACTACTGCGTCACTGCTGAACTGAAGCGGATAAAACAATTTAATCTGGCTGTAAGTGTTGGACAGCCTTGTCAGGGCTGCAACTGCCAGTACCGAAGCTACAGATGTTATCTTTAGGTTTCTGGACAGGCAGGACAACAGCATCGTAAAGTTTGCAAATACCAAAGCACCAAACAGACCGCCAACAATCTTAAAGAGCATACCTGTACCAATATTTATATTAAAAATACAGTTAAACCAATAAGTCTGTGCCGATGCCCCAAAACCTCCAAATGTGGCAACCGCTCCATGCTCTATGAGCAGCACCCCGATAAAAATCACATAAACTGTAGCTGTAAACAGATTTCCTGCTATCCATCTTGCCCTAAAATCTTTTTTTCTTCCCTTTGCTGCCGATAAGGTCAACTCGTTTATACCGCTCAAGCTGTCTTTTGCATATGTGCAGGCAAGGACAAAGGCAACAACAATAAAAAATACCGAATACTCCAGATCATACCAGTTCATAAAATTGGAGATTCCCTGACAATATGCGACACGGACAGGAGTATCAATTCTGGCGATTTTCCTGTCCAGTACCTCCATCTGGGAATTTGTAAATTTCATCAGACCTGCATACTGGTTCTCATACATGAGCTGTTCTTTTACTGCTTCCCGGTACTTCTGATAAAATGCTTCCTCCGAATCTAAAAAGTCATAATCCAGTCCCATCTTGTTATTTCCATTAGACATATAATAGGAATAATAGGCATAATTGATAAAATAATTAGGGTACATATATTTTGTCATTCCCCCAGTGCCTAAAAATCCCCTGTGTTCATCCAGATACTGTTTATCCGCACTGGCTTCATACTGTTCTTTCAAATTCAGCAGATATTCACCATCCACTATGCCCTCGATTTCCTTTGATGCCTCCTTTAATGTCCGGTAAGATGCAAGACCGCTTACAACCTCCCCATTTTTATCAATAGCCCTCCACTGTGAATTCATGTTCAGGTAAATAAATGTATGGAGAGTGGAAAGGATGCACATTGCCATGACAGCAACAATGGATACCCGGTTCCAAAGTTTCCTGTATTCAAACTTAACCAATGTTCTCATAGCTTTCACCTCCGGTTTCCCTATTCCTTATAGCTGCTTCCATTATGAATCACGCTCCATGTGCTGCCCTTACCGTCACGGACAAGGATCAGGTACTGCCATATGCCATCTCCATTACAGTATTCACAGACAAAAATATTACTGCTGTCATATCCTGCTGCAACACCTTTATTCTCGTCATCATAAATCTCCAGCACTCTCGGATCGATACACATATAAGTCACCATCTTTGTACTTGGTTTAATCCCAAGTGTATCTGTCACATAAATCCGTGCAGCAGCATAGGCTTCCGTAGTTTCCCGTGTGTCAAACCTGCTTGTATAAAATGTTCCGGACATATCAAAGGAATAATTATCCTCATCCGGTGAACCTCCTTCCACCAGACCATTAGCTTTCTGAATCATATCCTCCCGCTCCTGACGGTAATTTTTCAGTTCTTTTTCCAGCTCCGCATCTGTCTGTCCAACAACAGTGTCCTCATTATTCTCAGTGGCTGGTGTCTGCACCTGGGATTCCCCCTGAATCTGTGTATCAGAGACATCAGCATCCTCTTTATTTTCATCTCTTATGGCAGATGATTCTATCTGTTTCGGAGCATCCGGTTCATTCCCGCTTTCATTTGCACATCCTGCCAGACCCATAACCATTGCACATACCATCATTACTGTAAAAAATTTCTTATTCCTCATTTTCCTTTTCCTCTCTTTCCATCAAGAATTTTCTTCCATGATTCCACCTGCAAAAACATAGTAATCTTCCAGTGTCGGCTCTGCCCGGCTGCCCTGCACTTCCGGATATTCCTCCCCGACAAAACGCACCTGCACTTCTTTTCCCATCTGCTTCAAATGTATGACAGAGCGCTCTTTCCTAAGTTTTTGGTATACCTCTTGGCTGACTGCTGTCTCCCAGACCTGCCCTTCAACTTTCCGAACCAGTTCATCCACATTCCCGGTTTCCAGAACCTTCCCTTTCTTCACCACTACAAGTTCCGTGGCGATTGCTTCAATATCCGACACAATATGGGTAGACAGCAGCACGATCTTATCCTTGCCCATATTGCTAATGATATTAGAAAAACGGATGCGCTCTTTCGGATCAAGCCCAGCAGTTGGTTCATCCAGTATCAGTATCTTCGGTTCGTTAATAATCGCCTGTGCAATCCCTATCCTTCGCTTCATGCCGCCCGAAAAAGTCTTCACTTTCTTATCCGCAACTTCTGACAGGTTCACAAATTCAAGGACTTCCATTATTCTGTCCTTCAGCTTTGCTTCTGGTATACCTTTCAGGACACCCATGTATTCCAGAAAATCTTTTGCCGTAAATCCAGGATAAACACTATAATCCTGCGGCATATACCCAATTAGGCTACGATATTCTTCATCCATGCCAAAAATATCCTTCCCGCCATACCGAATGTTTCCTTTTGTGGGAAAATCTACCGTAGCCATCATCCGCATGAGGGTACTTTTTCCCGCACCGTTTTCTCCCAACAGTCCGTAAATCCCTCTCCGAAGTGTAAAGCTGACATTCTGCAATGCTTCTTTTTTCCTGTAAGATTTGCATAGATGTTCCACCTGCAATTCCATATTTAATTCCATCTCATTGCCTCCTGTTTCTGATCTATTTCCTGCCCACGCAAAAACACCCGAACAGGACATATACTATCCTAAACGGGTGTTGTATTATTTTTTCGTTATAGATGTGTTATAGTTGTAAATTTTTAATTTGTAAATATTTCATAGGTAATCACCACATACCTGTCATGGAACAGTTCCCTGCTAGTATACTCCACCACGGCATTATCCCCAAGAACTACATTCTGATAATCAAGCCTCGCATACAGCAGATCATCTTCCACCACAAGAACTGCCTGCGTCTTTTCTTCATTTATTTCTACAATGTCATCCGCTGCCTGCAGACCTGCCATTTCCACGAACCGCCCCAGTTTTTCACAGGGCAGTTCTTCCGGAAGATTATCATACAGGGTAATCTCCGCTCTCCATACTCTGCCAGTGACCGCATTCAGGTATAAAACTGCATCCGTATATGAACTTGAAAAATGCACTGTCCAAAAACTGTAATAAGGTTCCAACGGCACCCTTGAAGAACCCTTTTGTACCCCAACGCCCAGCGTTGCTTTTACAAATTTCACTCCGGCATCTGCTCCCTGAGCTTCTCCTTCCTCTATTCCCATTGATATCAGCCATTCTTCTCCTTCCTGAACTGCTTCCTCCATAGAAATCTGCCCTTGCACCGGATTATGCAATGTTTCCCCCAGCCGCTTATTCCAGCTTTCAATAGCATTTTTTATCTGCACCGCTGAAAGGGAATATCTTTCTCTGCCATCATCTTTCTCCGTTTCATCTCCCCAATCCTGCCACGCACGAACCGGCGATTCTACCACCGCCATCCCGCTTTCCGACAAAAGCTGGTCTTCCCTTGTATGCAGTATATAGTTCATGCCTGCCATGCTGCCAAAAATAAAGACCAATGCAAGGAACATGGTGAGAAATGTATATTTATATGTTTTCTTCATCCACGCCTCCTTCATGCAGCGGGAATTCAATACTGATCGTAGTACCCATCTTCCCATCGCTTTCTATCTTCATCTCCGCCCTGTGTATCTTCACAATTTTTGATACCAGAGCCATCCCCAGCCCTGCCCCATGCTGTTTCCTTGAGCGGGACTTGTCCACCATATAAAATGCCTCTGTTATCCGCCCCAATTCTTTTGGCGGAATCCCTTTTCCGTTATCCTTAATCCCAATCTGGTAAGTATTACTTCCCTGCGTCCCGCCAATCCATACATCCTTGCAGTCTGCCTTGACTGCGTTGTCAACAAGGTTTAAAACCATTGTCTTAAAAAGGTCATAGTCCACTTCTATAAAGCTATCCTCCATATCCATATGCAGCATTGCTCCATGCTTACTACATACAGGTTCTATACCCTGCTCAAGATTTTCAAACATTTTTTTTACAGACATCCTCTCCAGAAGGAAGACCTGTTTATCCAGCACAAATAGATCCATCAGCTTTAAGGACAGTGATTCCAGCCTCATACCCTCACTCAAAATATACTCGGCTGCACTCTTTACTTCTTCCTTTGGCAATTCCCGGCGATACAGCATATCTGCATAGCCGATTACTGACGTTAACGGAGTTTTCAACTCATGAGCAAAGTTTGCTGCAAAATCTTCTTTCTGCTTTGCCATATCGGATAACTCCGCAATTTTTTCCTCTATCTGCTGTGCCATCTGGTTAAAGTCGGATGCCAGCTCACTGATTTCATCCTTCCCCGCCGTGCTGATCCTTTCAAAGTAATTTCCCTTTGCTATCCTCCTTGCTGCCTTTCCCACTTTTTTAACGGAACCTGTCAGCACCTTTGTCAGCAGGAAGATCACAGGAGAACTGATACACAAAATGGCTATATATATCTTTTGAAAATAGGCGATCATGCTTTTCTGAGCATCCACCACGGAGCTGATGTCCGTTTCCGTGATCAGACAGACTTTCACATCACCCTGCGCTATACAATCATATACAAAAATATAGCTTTCCTCTCCTTCCCGGAATATCCGGAAAGCTATCTGGTCACCCTCCGCTCCGTTAAAACCCAAAAATTCAGGCTGCACACCTATATTTGAAAATATACACACTCCGTCCTCATCAAAAAGGGCAACGGGAACAGTGAATCTTCCTGCCATATTAGGCAGGCTGTCTGCATCACCTTCAAACAATTCCGGTTCCAGATACAGGATTGACTGTAAGATATACTTGTTCTGCTGGAATTCCTGAAAGGCATATTTTTTCTCCTGCCCTATGGCATTCCCGTAGGCATAGTTTACCAGCAGATACCCTGCGACCTGAAATGCGATGCCAAAGAGCAGCACAAAACAAAGAAATATCTTATGGAATAATTTCATGAACTTTCCTCCAGCCGGTATCCCACACGGAATACAGTCTTGATCTGTTTCTCCCAGTTTAGCTTCCTTCTGAGCCGCTGGATATGGGAATCCAGTGTGCGGGTATCCCCCATGAACACTTCGCCCCATATCTTTTCATACAGCCTGTCACGGTACAGGGCAACTCCTTTGTTCTGCACCAGCTCCACCAGCAGGTCAAATTCCTTGAATGTCAGTTCCACCATTTCCCCTGATTTCGTGACAGTCCTTGATACCATGTCAATCTCCACATCTTCAAAGGACAGCTTTTTATTGATCTTCCCATATCTTCTGAGCAACGCCTCCACACGGGCGAGCAGCTCCCCTATCTGGAATGGTTTCACGATATAGTCGTCCGCCCCCAGCTTCAACCCGTGAATACGGTCATTTACTGCGCCTTTTGCTGTCATGAAGATCACAGGCGTCCCAAAAGGTTTGATATATTCCAGCAATTCATATCCGTCAATCTCTGGCAGCATAATATCCAGCAGAATCAAGTCAAAAGTCTCCTTTTCCAGATAATCCGCCCCTGCTTTTCCATCATAAGCGCAGGTGCAGTGGTATCCTTCTGCCGTCAGGTTTATCCTTATTAAATTAGCAATCGCTTCTTCATCTTCAACAATCAATACTTTCATCACAAAAACCTCCAATATATTCATTGTACCAAAAAGATGTGTCAAAGTTGCGTATTTTCATATTTCGATATTGAAACGGGTATAAATATCTTCAAGGGAAGTTCCCGGTGCAAGCTCGGTGGTATAAAACAGATAATTTCAAAACAAAATAAATTTTCTGTATCTTGCAATCAAAATCTGCATATGCTATAATGCCAGTAGGCAAAAAGATATGATAAGTCCATGCGGACATAAGAAACGAATCCCCCAACTGTATTCCCGTACAGTTGAGGGATTCTTCTTTTCTTTTATAATGGCAAAGCACCCATTAGGCTATTTGTTACCCTTATCATCACTGTGTAACCATTTGATGGCATAATGGCAGGTTATGCCATCCTGCAACATAAAAGCAGTTGCAAATGTATGTCTTAGCAAATGTGGATGCACTCTTGACAAACCGGTCACATTTTTTAATCTCCTAAAAATTATTGTTGTTGCATTTTCTACTTCCTTGCAGTTAGTTTATAAACTCAAAACTGATTATAAAACGAACTAACAGTTGATTAGACATTTATTCTCTATTTCCTCTTATTTATCTGCGAATTTGATTCTTTCTCCTTAAACAACTCCTTAACAAATTAGAATTTGTTAGCTATTTTTAACTTTCAGCAACATTCCAAACTGATATACCTTATTCCTTAGAAATTATGTGTACTATTTCTTCGGGAATATTTGTTAATGCTGTTCGCAAAAATTCTGGAACAAGATTGGTGTTTTGTAATTCATCAATGGGTAACCAATATAACTTTTCTTCTTGATGATCCGTGCAGGTTTCATTTTCAATCCGAACATCAGTTGACTTCATAAGGTAGAAGAAAACTACTTCGTGATGATGGGTATTGTTGATATTGTAAAAACGTTCTTGAATATATACCAACTGATTAACAGAAAGAAAATACCCCGTTTCCTCGCAAACCTCTCTGATGACCGCATCAGTAGATGTTTCGTTTACATTAACTCCTCCGCCGATAGTGTAAAAACAGTTTGATAACGTCGTATTCCGTAACCTGTTTTTTCAGCTTGCCATAGTCGGTGTAAAGAGCTTTTTTCTGTCCTTGCAGCTTTTCATACTCTGCTTGCAGCGCGGGGACGCTGGAGAGCTTCCCCATAAGCGCGAACTTAAGCCTAAAATACCCAAAATACAAGCATTTTAGGAAAATTTCATTCTAAAAAAATTTTTGGAAAATCAAAAAAACTCATGGCAAATTCTCTTTTTGATGTAAAATAATGTTGCATCATATTTTCACAGAAAAGAGGATTGTCATGAATTTACAAAATCATTTTGCTAAACCACAGAAAGATTTGCAAGAAGCTATTGAAAAATGGAATAAAAAAATTTTACCTCATCTTCCTAAAAACCTTGATGAACTTGCAAAAAAAGCGAAAGCAATGCAGAGAAAACGAGGATAACGAATAACCTGGCGGATGCTTAGCCGCTTAAAAAAGAAGAGAAGAATCCCCTAACTGTACGCTACTACAGTTAGGGGATTTCATTCTTTGTCCATATGGACTTGCAATCTCTTTTTGCCTACTGGCATTATAGCATATGCAGATTTTGATTGCAAGATGCAAAAAATTTATTTTGTTTTGAAATTATCTGTTTTATATATCTTAATTCTTTTTTACATGTTACATTTTGACATGTATTACAATCCCCATATTCATAAAAATGCTTTAATGTTTTTATATTGCTGCTTATCCCTTTTGCAGTTTCATAGGTCCTGTTTTTCTATTTTCTGCATTTTATACTCAATATTCCCATTATGCATATTCTCCTTACTTTTTTATTCTTTATCCAATCTTGGAAGTCAATAAGTTTTGCTCCTTTTTCATGATATGTTACTTCTGTAGCTATTTGTTCACTCAGTTTTCCTTTTATGAAACCTATTGTTTCAATTTGCCCCCTTTCTGATAACTTTTGGAAGTATTGTAACATTTCTTTTTCATTTTTGGTTAATTCTAGATTTTTTTATTTTCTTTTTCATTTAGAACACTAGAACGTATTTGAAAATTGCCTGCTGTTCGTCAATATACCAAAAAATTGCATAAATTATGTAAAAATCCAGTCTGCTTTCATACAATAATCAAAGATTTCCTATGATTCTCATTCCATTATTGCGGACATTTTTGATATTTTTTGTGCAATTTTTAATTTTCAAA
>CAYOED010000115.1:0-8197 GCA_964402925.1 uncultured Lachnospiraceae bacterium
TGCGGAGCGGGAGCGCGGCGACGTTGGATTATTTATCCTCTCAGAGCGTCACTCTAACCAGCATGTAAAAATATTTGGTACACTTTCACAAGTATTTTTCTATAACAGTCTGCTCCGCCACTTTTTTTCCAAGGAGGGTTATTGCCTGCGCGGGGCAGTGGTTTGCGCATCGGTAGCACATTGTGCATCTGTTGCTTGGCTTGGCAACGTAATTCTCCAAGGCAAGATTCTGCATAGGGCAGAGTTTTACGCATTTTCCGCATCCAACGCATTTTTCTGCATTTACCTTGAGTTTATCTGAATATCGCTTTGTTTTGCCTCCAAAATATAGCCTCTGGCCCAGCAGCCCAGCTAACTCGTACCAGATTCCCAGTCCTTCCTTGGGCGAGTTGCCGTTTTTACATTTTTTTGCAGCCCTCTTTATTTTCTGCTCTGCTTCTGCTACCATCTTTTTATTTTTTTCTAAAGAATTCTTTAACACTTTTTCATCACAGATGCTGTCCGGCATTTTGAGGTGCAGCCCTCCTGTTATAATAGCTCCGTACCGTTTAAGGAGCCGTGCCAGCACGCCCGCGCCATCCCCGCTGAATGCACCCATGGTCGCAATCACGAAAATCTGCTTGCCTTTCCATAGTTCTTTATGGTCACATATGTAATCGTGCAAAATCTTAGGAATCGCACTATATTGTACCGGATAACCAAAAACAAGCTCATCATTTTGTTTAATCTGCTCTGCTGCTTCTTTATCCTCTATGGGAAACGCCTTTATCTCCCCATCATACTCCTGCAAAAATCGTTCAACACAGTATCTGGAGTTTCCTGTTCCGCTGAAATATATTCCAATCAATTCTATTTTCCTCCCATCAATGCATTTTCTACCGCTTTTTGAATCACTTTACTGGAATTCGTCGCCCCGCTGACAGCATCTATCGGGAACTCCTGCGCCAGTTCGATCTCAGACAAAATCTCTTCTGCCGCCTTCCCCTGCTCATTTCTGTGTTCCAGCAAAGAAAGTTCCTGTATTCTACCATTACTAATTGTAACTTTTACCTTGGCATAAATATATCCGGCATCATATTCTCCAACGTACTCTCCGTCTGTCAGACTGGAAATTGTAATTTCCTGTAGATGAATACAGGCAATCTTTCTCCTGTATGCCTGAAAATCCATCCAATAAATCACTATATGAAAAAGTATCCCCAACAACATAGCCGCCGTCAAAACCTGATGCCAGCGAAGCCATCCTCCCTTATCCCTATGCATCATGTGACAAAGCAGGATAAGCACTATCGCCGCCAAAAGAACAACAATACCTGAAAGATACAATCCGCCTGTTCTTGCCCTAAAAACAGGCATCACTGCCAGAATATGCCCTCCCCCAAGAAGAAGAAACCCTCCGGACAGAGGTTTATGCAGCTTCATAAGAACCATATCTGCTCTTTTCATTCCTGCTTTTCTTGCAAGTCCCTTTGCACCCAGACCAAGAAAACAAAAAAGGCACAACCATCCCAGTAAAATTCCCATTTTATACCTGTTCCTTTCTCACAGAATTCAGCAACATATCAAATCCATGATGAAGGAATTCATCTCTTTTCATGTTCATGCGCTGTAAAATATAAGCCTCTTTTTCATGCGCTATGGTAATCAGACTCCCCAGAGATGCCCACATAGTAAAAACCGCGGGTATAATGTTGATATCACTGCGCAGATAATTTTCCTCAATTCCCTTATGATAAAATGAAATCATTGCGGCGTTGATTTCCTCTCCCACATCATAAATCTGCCTTAAAATCGTACTCTCTTCCAAATCTTTTTCATCGATACTGATATTTCCCATCGTACTGACAAAATATAATGGATACTGCTCATAAAACACTGTCAGCCTGTCACAAAGCTTATAATAGCATGTTTCAAAACCGCCCTCTCCCTCAAGACATAACTTGGCTACTTCCCTTAACCGACACATATGCTCATAGATAATATGATGATAAATCTCCTCTTTGCTTTTAAAATAAACATAAATAGTGGATTTACTATAATCCGCTGTCTTTGCAATATCATCCATAGTCGTCTGGACAATCCCCTTCTCCGCAAAAAGCTCTTCCGCCGCATCCAAAATATTTTTCTTATTAAACTCAATCAGTTTTTCTTTCTTTCTCCCCGTCATCTCAATCCGCCCATTTTATACTCTAATTTCATTAATCATACTATCAGTTCGATTTATTGTCAAGAATTAACCTCCGGAGTTTCATAAACCACTACATACAAACTCCGAAGGCAACATTTTCATCTCATGATTTAGGTTTGCCCATAATTGACGGCTCTGCTATTTTATAAGAACTCCCTTTCATGCTTTTTAAAAAAGGAGTAGTAAGCCCTTACATTTTCAAGTTCACTCCAGCGCTTTACATCGACCGCTTCCTCATCCATGTCATAAATCTTTGCTCCCTTCATGGAGAGCAAAAAGGGCGAATGCGTCGCAATAATGAACTGGCATCCGAAAAACCGCGCCGAATCCTCCAGAAGTTCCTCTCTTTTCCGGTCGATTCCCTCATTTATACTCCTTAAGTTCAGCATAAAGTCAAACACATCATCGCTGGTGATAATCCTGCTTCCTGCCGGTATTTTTTCTTGTATCTCATAGTCACACATCTTGGTGTAGTCTTCAAAAAAATTGGAGCGGTTATATAAAGTATCGCGCTCAAGTCCCAGCTTTTCCGCTATAATGTTTAATGCCGTAGTTTTCCCCGAACCATTTCCGCCGTACAAGATTGTGACAGGTTCAAAATCCAGCACTTTAAGGTCATGTCTGGACAGAATCTGAAAAGGGTAGTAGGTATCATAGCAGGTCCTTTTCTGCTCCAAAAAGAAATCATATTCCCTCTCTTTATGAGGAAATTGAAATTGTGCTAAGTAAATCATTATTTCATCCCCTTGTGGTTCCTAAATCCTGATAAAGAAGAATATCTCCCTTTCTTATCTCATTGTTATCGGAAGGCAGGACCACCGCCCCATTCCGCACAAAAGCAATCACGTCGACACCGTATCCATTTTCGATTTCCTTCACCGATTGCCCTGCAAAAGGACTGGAATCGTCCACAGTGACGCTGACTGTTCCACGCACATTGCCGCCGGGCCTGCTTTTATTCTGCATCTGTGTGTACTGTTCTACAAATCCCGCTGAAATGATTCCTGTAGGAATCGCCACCGCTCCAACTCCCAGAAAGGATATGAATATAGCCATCACCCTTCCCAGCACTGTTACCGGATAAATGTCTCCGTACCCCACCGTAAGTATGGTCGATATACTCCACCACATTCCGGAAAAAGCATTGTTGAACACTTCCGGCTGTACCTCATGTTCTGCACTATACATGCACAGCGAAGACGCCATCATCAGTACCAGAATAATGAAAATCGATGAAATAATCTGGTTTCGCTTTTCATATAGGACCGAGGTGATGACATTAAAAGAATCATAATATGCATTGATCCTGAACAAATGAAAGATCCGCACTACCCTGAGCATTCTGAACGCAACAAAACCCGACAGAAAGAAGAATGGCAGAATCGTCAACAGATCGACGATTCCATCAAAGGAAATCAAGAACCGCCGGACTGCCTTTACCCTGCTTTCGTCAGGATACAAATATTCCGCAGTCCAGATCCGCAATGCATACTCTATACAGAATATAAGAACCGTGATTACTTCCACCCACTTAAACAAAGGCGCATAATGACGCAGTTCATCAAATGTCCCCAGAAACAATACCGCTATGTTTGCCAATATCACCGCCACAATAAAAATATCAAATGCCCGGCTGATAAAATCATCTCGTTTTCCGATTTGTATAATATCAAAAATACGTTTTTTCTTTTTTCCCATCCTTTTAGCCCTTGCATAGCATCGTTCTTTTCTAATACAGTGATAGTACACCAAATACAGGAAAAATGCAACGAAATCATACTTTCTGCACTTGCCGTGTGTCCTAATTCTGCCGATATAATAAGTAGCTTATAGAAAAAGGAAAAGGATTTCCCAACTATGTTCAAGGATAGGACTGACTATAAGGATTGTTTTTCATTCATATCGATTCTTCTTATGAAATCATCACTGCAAATCCCTTGAATATAACGGAATAAGGTGTGCGTATGGGTTTGATGGTCAGCAATCATAATTCTAATGTAACAAAGTATACTTTCAAAAAGCCCGACGGTTCCGTTGTCGGAACAATGTCGGTCAGGAAACCGGCTCAGAAAAAGATGAAACGTCTGCAATATAATTTTAAAGAAATATCTACTATGCTTATGCGGACGAAAACTTCTTCCAACGCCAGACAAGTAATGTCGAAGGCCTTTATCAAAGTCATGGGGCTCCGCTCTAAGCTAAGAACCGGAGAATATGATGACAAAGAAGTACAAAGTGCCATCCTTCATGCAGAGCAACTGACAAGAGTTGCCCGAAAACGTATGAAACATCTGCGCGAAGAGGAAAATGCCAAGAAGAGCGGCGGTGTATGTGAGGGCGATTTGGAAGAAGAAACACTTGAACTCGATCTGGAAGAGGAAGAAAATCCGGAAGATATCGAGGAAGCTGGGCTCAGCGAAGAAGAACTAAAAGAGCTGATGTATGAGCTTGAGGAAACGCTTCAGGAGCTAGAGCAGGCAATGTCCGATGCAAATGAGTTAGATGAACTGTCTGATGAACTTATGCCTACCCAGGAGCACAATCTGGATCCCGAAGATCTGGAACTTTTGAAAAAGAAACATCGGGCAGAAGAGCTTCGCGACATTATGGAAGCAGACATGAAGTATCTCAAAGCCATGTTTGACAAACTTGCGAAGGAAAAGCAGGAAAACTCCTCTCATTCCAGCGGAGTATCTCTGGAACTTAACGGAATGGACATACCGGTGGAGCCGATGGAGATTCCGGTTCCTGTAGAAGGAGGCAACGTAGATTTAATGGCATAACAAGGGGCGTCGTATAAAAACGACGCCCTATATTCTACCAATCAGATATTCTCCAACATTTCAACCTATAATCCTATGATTCGCTTACTTGCAGGTCTTTGGCCAGTTCATAAATAGACTCAAATATCTCCCCGCAATTCTTAATCTCTTTTACAGTGGAGTTGGAATTGGCAAGTCCTTCACTGGAAGATGCCGCCACTTCCTGACTGCTTGCAGATAATTGGGTAATATTATCTGCTATCACATCAGAATCCTGTGCGATTTCTTTCATTGCATTTTCCGTCGTTTTGATACCCTCGATCAACTCGTCTACTTCGTCGACGATTTTCTCAAATTTCTCCCTTGCTTCCTCAATCAGTTCATTCTGCTTCTCAACTGACCGAACAGAGTAATTGATACTTTCATTTGCTCTGGCAGTATCATTATTCAAATCCTGTATAATCTTTGTGATGTTGTTGGAAGCATCTTTGGTCTGCTCTGACAGCATTCTGATTTCATCTGCCACTACCGCAAAGCCTTTACCCGCCTCCCCTGCTCTTGCCGCCTCAATTGACGCATTCAATGCCAAAAGATTCGTCTGATTGGAGATGCTGAGGATAGAGCCCACAAAACTTTCTACTTCCTGTACCTTTTGTGTCAGCATTTCTACCACTTCCACTGTAACCTTGCTGGCGTCTTCCACATTACCTGCCTGCCTCTTCAATTCCTGAACAGATTTGACAAGACTTTTTATTGTCTGCTCTACTTTTGCAGAAGTCTCTATCATTTGGCCGGAGGTCTTCTCCGCTGTATCTATTTCGCTGCTGATTTTCTGGCACATCACAGCCTGCTGCTGTATTGCCTCTGCGGTACTTTCCGTGCTGTCCGCAATATTTTTCATTGAGAAATCACTGTTAGACAAGCTTGTCTTTAACGCATCAAGCATTTGCATTGCATCATCAAAATAATTTATGATACTTTCAGCAGTTGATGTCATCTTTCTATTCGCTTCTTCCTGACGACCTGCCGCCTCCAGAATCGTATCGGTATTCTCCTTGTGGAAGCCAGTCAAAAGCTTTAATGCTTTTGAGGAAGCAAAAAAGACAAGAATCGAAACAAAAACTCCCACTACCATGCTGATTCCGCCGTCCCCTGCAAGCAACTCTGCATTGAGGAACACCCTGACGATATTCACCCCTAACATCGCACAGTCGCATGCCAGAATTATCTTTTTATCCAGATATACCATAGCTACAAATAAAATTGGAAATGCATAAGAATAGGAATCCTCCATGTGCCCTACCAGTCTAATCGCTATATAGACAGCAAATGCTGCTCCCAGCATTCCCACCGCACATAATTTTGTATCTCTTTTCGTCAAAAATAAAACCACACATACAACGATTCCCACTACCGATGCAACGACCTGTACGTAGGTCTGCCAATCTGCCAACCCCTTTAAAATATATGCCCCCAGTGAAAGTACGATATACGCCATAATTACGATTAATACTGGAAAGACAACTTTGTTTGCTCGTTTGTACTGATTACTGCTCATATTTCTCCCCCTCATTTCCTAATCTTTCATTTTGTCACTTCGCGTTTGGGCTCTTCCGCAGAAATATCCTGTCCTATATTACTTTACCACTAATTGTCCATTTTGTCCAATTTTCATTTATTTTTTACTTTCGCGCTAGTCATTTTTACAATTTAATTTTAAGACACTCTATGGGGCAGACCGTCAAATAACTGCCTGCCCCATATCACTTACCCATATTAATTCTCACTCAGCTGGCGCTACTGATGCCATTATATCTGCAACATCCACCACTTCAGGAGCTCCCGCCGGGGCAGTCCCGTTCTCTGCTGCTTCTCTTGGGTCATCATATTCCTTTTCTTCCTCATCTCCCCAGAGGGAATCATATTTTTCTCTCTTCTCCCTCTGAACCATTGCGCCGATGTTCTTTGCCGTCTGGTACATTTCAAAGCTGAATTCCATCAACTTCTTTTCATCCGATGCAGGCACGATTCCGCCCTTCATGATTCGACGGGCGACTTCCATCATTTTCCCCATGTCCTCGGCGTATTCCGCTGCCGCATCCGCCTGTTGGTCTGCTACCGTCGCATTCCAATATGCACAGTACTGATCCGCCAACTTGCTTAAGTAGTCCTGATATTCCGTCTGCTTTTCATCCAGCGCATTTAAAGTCAGTTCCAGCGTAGCCGCCTGCGATGCATACTCTTCCTTCTGCTCCGGTGAATACTTCATCCGAGACTGGAGATCCTTTAACTGCTTTGACAAAGCGACCTTCTGCTCCCGATATTCCTTTACCTGTTCCCTGTAAATCTGCTGTGCGTCTCCGATTCTCATTTAATCACATCCTTGTAAATTTATGAACACATCCCTGTATCTGCAATATATATCGTCTTATCGCCCTGAAAAATCAATATCATAATTCTTAATTTCTTCTATCAGAATCAGCGGAATTTCCATCTCATCCGCTGTCATTCCCGCATGAACTCCAATGAATGACTCCGCTTCTTCTCTTGTATTATATATAGACAAATCCCCTACAGCAATTGCCAGATAGTCCCCAAGCATTTCATTAAAATTGGAATGCGGCTCGCCAATTCCGAATATCTTGCTGCGCAGAATTTCTTCTTTCGTCCAGAGCAGAAATTTATCTCCGAATGCCTTCTTGAATTCATATTCAAACTGTTCCCGTTTTTCTTCCTTTATAAATAAGTTCAATGCCCTTGGTTCAATAGACGGCATACGCACAAGACATTCCATGATTTTAGGATAGTCTGTGATCGATACACCTTTAGAGTCCATATGTCCATGATCAGCAGTCACAATCACCAAAGTGTTTTCCAATTCATCGCACAACTGCTGCACCTGCTTTTCCAAGGTTCTTATCACCTTCTTTGCATCTTCCCCATAGCACCCTTTTTTATGCATGATTGCATCCGGTTCATTCCAATAACCATATATATATTTCTTCCCCAGCTGCACCAAACTCAGCTAAAATGGAATTGGCTAAATTGGTGATACAATTTAAGTAATCCGGATATTTCTGCTTCATTTTTCCTCCTCTTCCCCTCCACACTTTATTGTACCTTACTGCTATCCATTTGTAAATTAATATAATTTTTCGCAACTGCAATCACTTTTGAAGATACTTTTCACAGAATAGTCCGCACAGGACAGGTAAATATACCAACGTCGTCGCGCTCCCGCTCCATA
>CAYOED010000116.1:0-8193 GCA_964402925.1 uncultured Lachnospiraceae bacterium
GTAGAGCACTTGACTTTTAATCAAGTTGTCCGGGGTTCGAGTCCCCGGTGGCTCACTGAATGTTTAAAGAAGGCGTTTTGAAGCGTCTTTTTTTTAATGGATGAATCTAAGGTAATTGAAGTTGAAAAACAGCTAAAGCAGACACGAACCAAAGACGAATATGACATATTGAAAGATAAAATTAACAAAAAATATAATGCGGAAAAATTCCGTAAAAAAATAGGTAATTGGATATAGTAGGACATGGAAATGCAGCAACGAAGAGAACCTTGAAAACAGTATGACCGTCCAAATACCTATCTGCCGGAGAAGTGATTGCAAGGATAAGGGATTGCCATAAATTAAATTTGCAATTTCTAAGAGCGCACCAAGGCAGAGAAAACACTATGTTGTCACACAAGGCAGCTTAGAAGGAAAGTATGAGGGAAAAGCGGCACAGAACATGTAAGAGCGGATTGAAAGAATGGATTGTAAAAGCAAAGTCTTCTTGGTATATTTAATTAGATGAAGCAAGGTTAGAATTTAGGGAGATAAAGTGAGGCAGAAAATGAGCGTAGAAAAGCAAGGATATAGTGAGGACAAGGATTATACACTAAGAAGCCGTATGATTGTATTTGAAGAAGAAATAGAGTTTCTGAAAGAGTTGATGTATGGAGAAAAAACATTGGTTTGGACTTACATGGCGGATTCGCAGGGGAAGTATTCTGAAGAGAAAACGGTCAAGCTAGTGGATCAGATTGTGGATGGGGAGCGGTATCAAAGGATGCATGTTTGGGATTACGATGAACAGGCGGATAAGCTTCCTTTTTATAAAAGTCTTTTATACTGTGTGCTTCGCACCTATACCTCAGATTATGTGGAGTGTGGGGGAGGGAATCGGTTTGGGTATGGGAAACCAGAGGAAATATCTTTTTTCCGTATTATGTCTGTTTTTGAGGAGCCTGGGCGGGAACTTTTGGACGGGAGTGCAGTATATTTTATGAAAACGCTTTACGAAATTTTTGAGCGAAAAGAGATATGCCTTGATGCGCTGAATCGAAGACAGGAAGTGAAGGGAATAGCCTGGGAGGAGGCAGGAAAAGAGGAAGCGGCAGCCAATGAGTCTATGGAAGAGGTATTAGCCAGCGAATGTGGGTATGATATCAGTGAAATAAGGGATGAAGAGCAAAGAACTTTTGAGGAAGCAGAGCAGCAGGCGGTCGCTGAAAAGGATAAAGTGATAAGACTCTTCGGAGAAAAAGAGCATTTTTGCCGAAGTCTTGAGGAAACAATCATTTATTTAAAGGAAAAGAACTTATCTGCCGAGCAGTTATATGGTGAAATGAAAGAACTGATTTCAGGCTTTCTATTTGACAAAGGGATTCCTGTTTTTTTGGATGAGAATGCATATACTGAGGTTATGGTGCAGCTAAAGAAAACAATTCGGACGGCGCAAAAGTACATGGAGGATTGGGTATGAATGCAAGAGACGAATTTTATTTGGTCTTAAGTGAGGATTTGACACAGAAGGGAAATCACTCAGTTCTATATGGATATTTAGATGCAGAGCAGGAAAAAAGAGCAGCCAACACAGGGGAAGGAACTGTGAGCAGTGCAAGGAGCTATCAGTTGCGGATCCGGTATTTTAGGAATCGGCTTATGAATGGAGAGATTTCTGCGGAAGAATATTTGAAACAATTCCTTGCCGTTTTGCTGCAAAAGCCCAAATTTTGTAAGAGATGCGGTAAGTTAGAGAGAAGTTTTGAGAGCAGGAAGAGAATCGGATATTGCAGTAAAGATCCGGAACCGTTGCTTTCGGAATTGCTTGATGCAGCACTTGGGGATGTGCAGTCCAAAAGCGGGAATGGCATTCTTCAAGATATGAGGAGAGTTTTTGAATTCCTAGATGCAGAGGAAGATTTTGAACACAAAAAAATAATTCAGGGTTTAAGTAAAAATAATTTTCTGGATGTACCCTTTACAAAAATGATGGTTCTTACAGATGCGGTACTGGATGTGGCAATTGCCTATGATATCAAAGAATTTTTCTATGGCACAGTGGTGGAAACATTGGAGGATTATTCAGTCAATAAAAGACGAAAGAATTCAGACGGTGCAGCGTCAGGTGCACGGTCTGAGAGGATTGATAAGTCTTTAAAGCTGATAGATTATTATTGTAGGAAGAAAGGCAAGACATTATTTGGAGCAGAGGCAGAAAGCGGTGGTGCACCCAGCGATAAGGAATGTGATGCTTTATACCGAAGACTGCTGGAAAGTAAGAATGAGCAGGTATTTGTTCCTCTGCTTGTGGATCAGGTGACCGGATGCGGTATCTATATCATTGGGAAAGCCTACTTTGAAGGCGATTATGGGGAGAAGCCAGACTGGTACAAAAGAATCAAGGATTCCTGTGCGTATGGGGTTCTGTCTTTTGATAATGACAGTGGGCAGGAAATACGAACTGGTTATCATATAAATAATGAGTTCGGTGAATTTCTCAGCTATAATGCAGCACGGTTTTCTGGGGATTGGAGCTATGAGAAGGCAAGACAGGATGCGGCGGATATCATGAAAGAGTCGAACGGGGAAATGCCAGAGGGGGTACCGGAAATTTTTCGGAAATATTTCGAAGAGAATACGGACCAGGAAGCAGAAAGATATAAGCAAGAGATCCGAGACGCTGTCAGGCGGTGTGAGCAAGACCTCAGGAAAAAGGAAAGGGGATTTAGAAATATATAATAGCAGAGACACTTATTTATATTTTAGGAAAAATATAGGTAGGTGTCTTTTTCTATGAAAATATGTAGATTGGATGTTGTAAAAAATCATAGGTAATATGTTGTAAAAAATCATAGGTAATATTAGGAATTTAGGAGAGTCCGCAAATAAATATAAAATACAAGTGAATTAGCAAGGAGGAGAGAAATGGCAGCAGACATTATAAGAGAATCTTATCAGGGATATTGTAGTATTCGTATTCAGGATGAGATGCTTTCCCATAGGGAAATTGAATGCATTGGTGAAATTAACGATGATTCGGTCAATGAACTAATCAGGCAGCTTCGGTATCTGGAGCGGGAAGACCCGGAGGGAGAAATCAAAATATTCATCAACAGCCCAGGTGGGATGGTTTCCTGCGGTCTGGCGCTTTATGATGTGATGAAAATAATCACTTGTCCGATTACTACAATTTGTATAGGACTTGCGGCAAGCATGGCAGCAATTTTGTTTGTAGCGGGAGATAAAAGGGAGATGCTGGAGCATTCCCGTATTATGATCCATGATCCTTTGATAGGTGGGCAAGGAATCGCAGGAAGTGCAATTCAGCTGGATGCAAGAGTGAAAGACCTTATGAATACCCGAATGATTACAGCAGGTATTTTGGCAAAGCACACAGACCACAGCGTAGAGGAGATTTTGGAAAAGACGGCATCAGACAGTTATTTTTATGCACCTGAGGCGATTTCGTTTGGACTAGCAGATGAAATCATTAGGGAACTGTAGAAGGAGGAGAAAGCATGGGAGATCAAACGAGGCAAAGGGAAGGCAGTGAGACTTACCGAATTTTGGCAGAGGGAAAGATGATGAGTAATAATACATGGAAAACAGGTCTTAACAATAACGATTTGATTATTGGCACCAGCGGTGCCGGTAAGACTAGAAGCTATGTAAAACCCAATATTTTGCAGTGCAACGAAAGTATCATTGTGGCAGATACCAAAAACAGCCTATATAGGGAAACAATGCCGGCGCTTCGGAATGCAGGCTATGAGGTATGGCTTTTAGACTTGACGGACATGGAACATTCGCCTGTGGGTTATAATCCCTTGGAGGCAATTCGTTATGATGAGGCAAATGATGAGTACAATGAGCAGGACATTGCCGCAATTGCCACGAGTCTTTGTCCGGCTGAGTCGAAGGAGGATCCCTTCTGGGACTATGCCACAAGACTTCAAATGGAGGCGCTGATTGCTTATGTAATGGAAGCCCTGCCGCCCCAAGAGCAAAACCTGCAAAGTGTATCCAAATTGCAAGGCATAATGCATACTGACGACTGTGATAACCTTTTTAAAGAACTTGAGACTTTGAGAAAAAACAGTATTGCCATAAGGAAGTGGAATCTGTTTGCCAATGCAAGGGAGGCGGAAAAGACAAATAGCTGTATTCGTCTGATGCTGGGAGAGAGGCTAAATCCCTTTGTTTCCAGAGGGGTTCAAGAGATGATGAGGCGGAAGATTATGGTTGATTTCAAAAAAATGGGACAGCAGAAAACAGCTTTGTTTATCAATATCAGCGACATGGACAGATCACAGGATAAGCTGGTGAATATCTTGTATACACAAGCACTTCAGACGCTGGTGCGGTATGCAGACAAAGAGTGTCAGGGAAACAGGCTGCCAGTTCCGGTGCGCCTGATTTTCGACGATTTTGCGGCAAACACGGTAATTCCTGACTTTGACAAAATTATCTCCGTAATACGCTCCAGGGAGATTTATGTGAGTATCATCATCCAAAGCCTAACACAGCTATACAGCATGTATGAAATGCCAAGGGCGCAGACAATAGTGAACAACTGTGATAATCTTCTTTATCTTGGGGGTCAGGATGTGGATGAAATACCTTGGGAAGAATATGAGCAGATGGAAGAATTAGATTGGGAAAGTGTATTATAAAAAGGTTTGCAGGACATAGCTACCTTAAGTTAGAAATATACTTAATATATTGACTATCACCAATATATTAAGTATAATATTATTAATTTGTGAACCACTCAAAATACCATACGAGGAGAGGAATGTGATAGTGCAACTAAAAAGATACTTGATGTATGGTGTACAATATTTTTCTTGGAAAAACCGAGAGGGTTGGATTTTACAATGCGCGACACATCCCTGCTTAAGAAGAGCGGCGGCCCGCATCAGGTTATTTAATCCGTTTTCAGGCGCAGTTATGAAGAAAGTAGATGATAAATCAAAAGACTATAATACATATATTTTCCGGATGACTGGATACAAAGAATAATATTTAGGAGGGTTTCTGATATTCTAAAACATCAGATACAGAGCAATCAAGGATAAAGCACAATGTGTCCAGTGTTTTGGTAGTAATGGCCTCACCTTTTTTCATGCGGTGGAGCGTATTGGCAGACAGACCATGCTTGAAGATCAGTTCATATTCGGTTATGCCTTTCTGGAAAAGTGTATTGTAAAAAGGTTTGTAGGATATCACGAATTATACCTCACTTTCTCTACATAAAGTAGCATATTTGATATGTTGAATATGCTTAATATATTAACTATAATTTTTAGATAGATTAATATCACATCAATGGAAGCATAGTGGTAGTGATGGATTGCCGTCAGGCAATCCTTTATTATTTACAAAATTGCGGAAAATTTACGCATAAAATATTTAAAAAGAGTATGATACAGCTATCTAAACAGACAGATGATGAAAGGGGGAGACAGATAAATGGCAGGCGAATTTACGGAGAGGGAAGTAGGGGGTGAGGGAGAAGTACTAGATACAAAGGTATATGAGACGGCAATATGCTTTGCGAGGATGTGGGGAGTTATGGAAACGATGGAGCCGCTTCCAAATCTTGGATTTGAGGATGTAAGGGAGATTGTTGTAATGCTGGCAGAGGAGTTCATCTCTGGAAAGGGGGAGGATTTGGTGGTCTTTTTTACTGAAAAGGCAGGGGAGTTAAAAAGAAAAAATAGTTTGCAGACTGCCTTGAAAAAAATATGAATGCAGAGAGCGGCATTTCAGAGAAAGAAGGTACACTCAAATTATTGACTATTATCAAATAATTGAGTATAATGCAATTGACTTAATTTATTCGTTCAGTAGTTATCAAAATAGCGAGGGAACGGAATTAAAAAAGGAGAGGATGAGTTAATGAAAAGATTCAAGAAATTAACAGCACTGACATTTACTTTAGTAACTATTTTGGGTTCTGCTTTGACAGTAAATGCAGCACCGAAGACTATGCCTGACGGAACCACCTTTGACGCAGAATTTTATGCGGCAAACAACCCAGATGTAGTAGCGGTTTATGGCACAGATGCAGCGGCGCTTTACCAACATTATGTAGATTATGGTAAAGCGGAAGGAAGAAAGCCTGCATCAAATACAGTCGTAGACCCGAAAACATTGGATGCAGCTGCAGCAGCCCACAATTATTACAAAGGGCTTACTAAAGAGCAGGCGTCAGCAGCGGACGCAGTGGCACAGCAGATTGCTGATACAATTATGTCTAATCCTGCATATACGACAGACTGCCAGAGAATAACGGCGGCAGCCCAGACGGTAGCATCCTATTGCAATAACAGTGTTTACGGGGCAGATGCAGACAAATACTATCGCTCCCCTTATGGAGTGTTTGTAGCTGGGGTGTACACTTGTGCAGGTTCTACCAGAGCATTGGGAAGAGTGCTTGATTACATGGGTTACAGTTGGCAGCATGTGAATGAAAATAAATGGGTTCATCAGTGGTGTATTTTGACGATGGACGGACAGACCGGATACGCAGATGGCATGGGTGGTATTGCAGGGTATGGTGAGATGGTAAGTGGTATGACATTGGCTGATGGCAGAACCATTTATTTCCCCACATAATTACCAATTAGTTTGTTTGACGAATTTAATAAAAGTGATTTATAGAAAGAAGCCCATCGTAGCTGAGGGCTTCTTTTTCTTGGTGTGCCCAGCGGCGCACGTTTCCAGAGGGTGCAAGTCCCGAATCCGCCCGGTAGTGGGAAGGATATAGCCGAAGACAAGGGTGTCCATCGCGAGATGGAATCTGAAGGAAGCTGGATGTGGGGAACATACTAACCCACGGGCAAATCTCTGGTCTGACGAACAGAAACCACATATGAGGTCAAATGGGCGATGTGTAAATATAAGAACTTTCGTGGGCATAGGCGAAGGGTAGAGAAATGGCTCATGGCTATTAGAAAGCGAGAGCCAAATCTGTTTGCACACTGGAACAGAATGTATTCGTATTGTTAAATGATAAGAGCCGTATGAAGGGAGACCTTCACGTACGGTTCTGTGAGAAGTTTGAGGTGAAATTCCTCTTACTTGCTCGACTGAGAGGACGGGAGCTAATCACGCTCTCCTACTCGATTGTAATAGTAATGGAAACAACTATAATCGGTGCCAAAATGGTGCCGAAAATTTTTTTGTGTCAATGATATGAATTGGTAGGTAAAAGACTGAAAATGAGCAAGAAAATGTTTGAAACAAACAAGAAATAAAGAATAAAGGATATAAAATGCAAGAAAGAGAAATATAAACAATATTCTTAACAATTTTACATACATGCTATATTCTGTACTCAAAGGAGAGGACAAGAATGACTAAAAGTGCAATGATAAAAGAGATGATAATACAATTATTATCAGATGGAAGTTCGTATACTGTTTCACAGATGAAAAGTTATTTGATTGAAAAAGATTTGAAAGACTATTCAGAGGGACAGTTTGCTGGCTCCGTAGATAATTTGTAAAAAAATAGAAAAATAGAGAAGGTAGGTAGAGGTATCTACAGAATTGCAGGTGTGGAAATGATTTTGGCAAAAGAAAGGGATGGGATATTTATGAAAAAATGCTTTGTTGTTTCTCCTGTTGCAATTTGTCAAGGACTTTTTTATCAAAACTCCGTTTTTATTCTTTGTACTTCACTAAGCCACTTGACAAGTTCATGCACATTAACTATAATAGTTAATGTGCATGAACTAATTTATTTTGAGGTGATATAATGACTGATTTTTTTATGGCAAATGCAGTGCTATCAGTATTCAGCAAGAATTATATGGAACTTAAAAAAGGATTGCCAATCAGACCTAGTGAAATGGGAGTACTCAATATTATCACTAGAACATCGGGATATCATACTCCGGTACAGCTTGCCGAGTTGTTAAGGGTATCAAAGCCTATGATTACAGCACATCTTACAACATTATCAAAAAAAGGATATATCACAAAGCAGCAATCTGCTGATGATAAACGGGTTTTCTATATCCTGCCCACTGAAAAGGCATTAGCACTGGTAGAAAGTTCAAAAGCTGATTTGAACCAACATCTTGAAAAATTGGTAACAGAAATGGGACAAGATGAATTTGACAAATTAGTAAGCCTTGCCCAAAAAGCAAATAGCATTTTACAAAAGGAGGTTTTTAGCAATGGATATTGATGACAAGACATGGAA
>CAYOED010000117.1:0-8193 GCA_964402925.1 uncultured Lachnospiraceae bacterium
AGAGAATCTCAGAAGCCGCATAAAATAAGGCTTCGAGATTCCGAGAGTCTATTTTTTAGGTTAGGAGGGTTTCCGATGAAAACACGAGAGCATATCATTGAATTTATCCAAAAGCAAAAAGTCGCCTTTATTGCTTCTGTGGACGAAGACGGGTTCCCAAATATGAAGGCAATGTTCGTTCCACGCAAAATAGAAGGAAATTGTTTTTATTTCACAACCAATACATCTTCCATGCGTTCACAGCAGTATATGAAAAACCCCAAGGCAAGTATATACTTTTTTAACAAGGGCCGCTTCCGGTACGAGGGCATCATGTTGATTGGTACGATGGAAGTATTACAGGATGAAGCCATAAAGAAAGAAATCTGGTGTCCCGGCGATACAATGTTTTATAAGCAGGGCGTTACTGACCCTGATTATTGCGTATTGAAATTTACAGCAGTAAAGGGCAGGCATTATTGTGACTTAAAAACAGAAAGTTTTGAGATCGGGGATTTAAAATAACCAGTCTCCCTACTGCCGCAACTCCCTTAATAAGAATACAGCAGCTGCGCCGTGCTTTCTCCGGCTCTCAGCCGATATATGTCCGTGCGCAGTCTTATGCAAAATAGAAAATATCACAAAATTTTCACAAATTTTTCACCGCTAGTTCAAGTTTCACATGTAAACTTAGCAAAGATTAAAGAAAGGAGATTTTTATGGATTATCGCCATGAGTGGAAACACGAAATCAATCAAACCGATTTACTTGTTCTGCGGCAGAGGCTGCGTGCAATCACAGTGCCTGATCCTCATGCCATCGACGGTAAATATATGATACGAAGCCTGTATTTTGACAATGCTGCTGATAAAGTTCTGCGTGAAAAACTGGATGGCGTCAGCCGCAGGGAAAAATTCCGCATCCGCTTTTACAACAGTGATACTTCCCTAATCCACCTGGAAAAGAAAAGCAAAATAGGCGGGCTGGGTAAAAAGCAAACCGCCAGTCTCACCGCAGTTCAAGCCCAGTCTATCGCAAATGGCAGCCTAGATTGGATGTCAGATAGTTCAGAGGAATTGATCCGCGAATTACATACCAAAATGCTGCTACAGGGACTACGGCCCAAAACCATTGTTGACTACATAAGGGAGCCTTTTATCTTTGGTCCCGGCAACGTCCGTGTTACCCTCGACTATAATATCCGAACAGGCTTTAGCTGCGCTGATTTCCTGGATCCATCCTGTGCTACGATTCCCGCGGGAGACGCGCCAATCATTCTGGAAGTGAAATGGGATCATTTTTTGCCGGACATTATCCGTGATGCCATACAACTTCCCGGACGGCGGGTAACCGCCTTTTCAAAATATGCACAATGCCGTATCTACGGCTAAGTAAAGGAGTAAATCGTTATGACATTCAATGATATTTTTAAATCCAGTTTTCTTGAAAATGTATCTGCCGTCAGCCTTTTAGATATGGCATTGGCACTGGCACTCGCCTTTGGTCTGGGGATGTTTATCTTCCTGGTTTACAAAAAGACCTATCAGGGAGTCATGTATTCCTCCAGCTTTGGTGTTACACTGATTGCTCTGACTCTGATTACTACACTGGTAATTCTTGCCGTCACAAGTAATGTGGTACTGTCCTTGGGAATGGTAGGGGCTTTATCCATCGTCCGCTTCCGTACTGCCATCAAAGAGCCGCTGGACATTGCGTTCTTGTTCTGGTCTATCGCTATCGGCATCGTGCTGGCGGCTGGAATGATCCCCCTGGCTGTTATCGGCAGTGTCATTATCGGTATAATCCTTCTTGTTTTTGTCAACCGGAAATCCCACTGCAATCCATACATTGTAGTCATCCAATGTGATGGTCACGACAGTGAGACTACGGCAAAATCCTACCTTGACAAAGTGACAGAACGCTGTACAATCAAAAGCAAAAGCGCACAAAAGGGCAGTCTGGAACTGACAATGGAAATTCGATTAAAAAATGACAACACAGACTTCATCAATGCTCTATCCGAGATGCAGGGTGTTAACAGCGCGGTTCTGGTCAGCTATAACGGCGATTACACAGGGTAAGGAGGCTCTGCCATGTCAACACACAAAAAGATTGACGTTATTTGTATTGTTTCCACCATTCTCACGATTGTGCTGACAGTCCTGCTTATGGGTGAAAAGGTTCTTGCTACTACGCCTGCCATAAGCGAGGGAGTCATCAGCGATATGTTTACCGCCAATGATTTAAACGCTGATTGGGATATCTCCTCTGCTACCAAAATAGCACTATCCGACCAGAACTGTGCTATAAGCGGAAATGGAGCCTATGTTCATGACGGAGACGTTTACATCGCATATGCAGGTCATTATGTACTTACTGGTGAGCTTACAAATGGAAGCGTTATTATTGATGCTGATAAGAATGATAAAATATGGATATTGCTGGATGATGTAACACTTCATTGTGACAACGACGCAGCAATCCGAATTGAACAGGCAGATAAAGTATTTCTAACACTGGCAGACGGCATAGAAAATACAATCTCTTCCGGCGCACAGTACGAGTCAGAAATAGCTGCTTCAGGCGTAGATGGGACGATTTATTCCCGGGATGATCTGACAATCAACGGAACCGGCTCCCTTGTGGTAAGTGCCGAATATAATCATGGGATTGTATGCAACGATGATTTGGTGATTGCCGGCGGAAATATTACGATAAATGCAGTCCAGGATGGTATTCATGCCAATGACAGTGTGCGTATTCAGGGCTCTGATATTTCTATCTCCGCTGGTGATGACGGAATTACTGTATCAAACGATGACGAAACAGCATTTCTTTATATCGAATCAGGAAGTATTTCTATTCCAACCTGTTACGAAGGACTTGAAGCCGTAGATATCACAATTGCCGGCGGAACCATTGACATTATGCCAACAGACGATGGGATTAATGCCAGCGGCAGCGGCGATGACTCCGTTATCCGTATCACAGGCGGCGATATTACGATTATCAACCTCTCCGGCAGGGATGCAGACGGATTGGATTCTAACGGCAGTATCTATATTGAGGGCGGCAAAGTCTTCATCAGTGTTTCGGACCTCGGGGGAAACTATGCGCTTGACTGCGGAAGTGAAAACGGCGGTGAGTGTGTAATCAGCGGCGGTACGGTGATTGCCTGTGGCGGCAGTGCTATGGCGGAGGGCTTCGACGCCAATTCCTCCCAGGGATTTTTAATGTACAATACAGCCGCTTCGGCGGGCACAACAATAAGTCTGGCAGATTCCGCCGGCAGAGAACTTCTATTTGAGGAGATTCCCTGTAGTTTTTCTTCTATTGTGCTCAGTACATCTGATCTGAAATTGGGAGATACCTGCACCCTTACAATTGATGGCATGCAAGAGCAGATTACAATTGATAACTCTTCTGTCTCCGGCTTCGGTCCTGCCGGAATGTTTGGCGGTGGTATGCGGGATAACAGAAACCACAATGAAATACAGGAAGTCAGCGGAAGACCGCATAGGCCTGATGCAGGACAGATTCAGGAAAATGGAGGACATCCCCCTATGCAAGACCAGAGACAGATGCATTCCGAGGAAAGTTTTTCATCTTCCGGTATTTCATCTGATACATTTATTTTGCTCGGCATTTCCGTGCTTTTCCTTATGGCAGGCTTATTTATTGCGATAAACTTCAAGCACTAATTAAGGTCGTCATTAAAAAAAATACATGAAATTACAAAAGGGCTGTAAACAGCCCTTTATTGCTAAAACAATAGATTATCCTTCTTCGACGGCTTTCGCCCTTCTTCCAATCGTTCCCTCTTTCAAAACAGGGCTCAGTTTTTTATATACCAGCATCGTCACTATAGATACACTGCATCCCTTCAGCAAGTTCATCGGTGCCACTGCAAAGATTACCAGTGTGGTCACATCGGTGATATTCGCATTGATGGAAGTTCCCATTCCCACAATAACATCCAACGGCATTCCATAGAGAGTTGCAAATGCCGGAAGCAGATAAATGGCATTAAACATGGTTCCGAACACTGTCATAATCATGGTTCCCACCGCTGAGGCAGCAATTGCATTTTTCTTAGTCTTTTTAAACATATAAATAATAGAAGCCGGCAGGATAAAACTGCATCCAATTACAAAGTTCGCCAAATCGCCTACAAACGCTGTGCTGGTTCCTTTCACAAACAGCTTCAGCAGAATCTTGCAAAACTCAATCATGATACCAGCCACCGGTCCGAAAGCAAAGGTGCCTATCAGTGCCGGAAGTTCACTAAAGTCCAGCTTATAAAAGGGAGGTGCAAAGAAAACCGGAAAATCAAAAATATGAAGCACCATCGCCACTGCCGAAAACACACCAATCATTGCCATCTTGCGGGTCGTAAGGATTCTCTCCGTATCATTATTTTTCTTTTTGATCAGTTTCTCTGACAGGTAAGCAATCCCGAACAGGGCTATTGCTATCCCTACTGATACCAGCACAAATACTACATTGTCCTTTACACTCGTCCATAATCCATTATTCATTTCATTTTCCTCCTAAAATCTTCCGCAACTGCGGTATTTGGCTTTTGCCAGATTTTTAGAAAGGTTCTTCCGTTTGACAAAAAAATCCCCAGACGCTTTCGTAAAGCATCCGGGGCACATTCTTTGCATTTTACACATGACTGTTTCAGCTGTTTAGCCAAAACAATCTATTTCTTCTCTCATCCAGACTTTACTGTTGGTTTTGGACTTGCACCAAATCAGCCATTTCGTTTCTGCCGCCTGCAGTACGACCTAAACTCATGGGTCGCGGACTATACCGCCAGTAGGGAATTTCACCCTGCCCCGAAGAACTTTTCTATATTTACATAAGATAAAATATCACGAAAATACCGTAAAATCAAGTAGATTAAACAATTTACAAAAAATGTACTTCCTAAAATGAAATTTCCACAAACCTTCCATCCCTGCTCAGCGCAAAATGCAGATGAGAACCGGTACTTCCGCCTGTGTTTCCCACCGTAGCAATCTGCTCTCCCTGCTCTACCTTCTGCCCCGTCTCTGCTAAGATTTCATCGCAATGGGCATAATAAGTCATATCTCCATTTTCATGCTGGAGAATCACATAATTCCCACAGTACGCATCTATTCCTGTCTCAAACACAATCCCCGAGGCGGCAGCTTTCACCGGAGTTCCTGTTTCGGCTGCAAAGTCAATGCCGCTGTGCATTCTTCTCTCCTCCGTCACTGGATGAATCCGTTCCCCGTATACATCCGATACACGGCTGTGTTCCGTAGGACAGATATATTCAATCAATGTGTCATTGTATGCGCCTTCTGCCTGCCGCAGCAAAACGGAATGCTTGTCTGGCTCCACAGCATAATATACATGCTCCGTTATCATAACTTCATCAGAAGGTATATCTACACGAGTAATCTGCTCTGCCGGCAAATGTGTCGTCTCTTCTATCCTAATCTGTTCTACCGGCAGATAAGTCATCTCTTCTGCCAGGATCTGTTCTTCTGAAAGTTCATCTTCAAAAATATATTCTGTCTCTATATTGCTGTCTGTTCCGGGAACCGATTCCTTATCTACATCCTGCTTTCCCTTGGGAATCATTTCCGCCTCTTTTGCCGCTGCTTCCCCTTCCGATACTGCAAAATTGCCTTTCCCATTTACCAACAGCAAAGCCGCGGCGGCAAAAACTCCCACTGCCAAAATCACCATGACCCAGCTTTTTGTCTCTTTCAGCCTGACCACATTTTTAATTCTTGTTTTCACACTTTTTTCTCCGAAGGCAATCAGGCACCCTGCCTCTATCCGCTCTCCGGAAAGATATAAAAGGGTATCTACATATGCTTTCCTATTTTCATATCCTGTCTTTTTCAGCACTGCCTCATCACAGGATAGTTCCATATCTTTTTCCATAAAATGAAATGCCGCCCAGGGAAGGGGATTAAACCAATGAAGGCACACTCCTATAAAAAAGGCAGGCTTGATCAGATGATCCCAGCGTGCAATATGCACCATCTCGTGAGCGATTACCAAATCCTGTTGCTTCTTTGACAGTCCCCGGGGAAGATAAATCACAGGTCTGAACACACCGGAAACAAAGGGATCCCTGACACCTTCCGCTACCACAACTTTGCACCTTTTTCCGTAACCCGTCCTGATTTTTACTTCGGAAGTCCTCTTCTCCCCCGACACACCTTCTCTCAACTTCTTTTGAAACAACAGATAACTTACCAAACCATACAAAAGCAAAAGAATACAGCCTGCAAAATAGATACCACCTGCAAAAGTCCATGCCCCTTTCACCTTCATCAGAGCATCTGCCGCAGTTTTTGAGAATTCACTCGTCTCTATTCCTGCTTCCTTTATCTGCACCTTATCATTTGCAACGCTCTCATAAAGAAGCCGCAGCCTTTCCGCCGACTGCCTATCCTCTCCTACTGTCCAGAGATTCGTTCCTGCCCCTGCCTCTATAAAACTGAAATCCGGAATGATCCCCCAATTTGTTTCCGGTAAAAAAGGGCATAAAAGCCGCAAAAACACCACGATCCACAAAATATAAGAGAAAATTCTGGGCGCCCGTTTCAGGAAAAGCCGTAGCAGCAACACTGCCAAGATCACAATAGACGATGCAATGCTCATATTCAATATGATGATAAACATTCTAATCATTCCAGGCAGTCCCCTTTCTCCTCATCCTTCAAGTTTTCATCTATAAATCGTCTCATTTCCTCCGCCTCCTGCAAAGAAAGCTTCCTTCCGCTGCAAAATGCCGTCAGAAACCGCGGCAATGAGCCTGCAAATACGTTCTCCACATACTCTCTGCTCTGGGCGCCATAAAATTCTTCTTTGCTCATTCTGGCACGCACCATGGCATTTTCATTCTGAAACAGGCCCTTATCGCACAGCTTTTTTAAAACCGTATAGGTAGTTGATTTTTTCCAGTTCATTTCCTTCTCACATATTTTCACCAGCTCCGGTGATGGCAATGGTTCTCTCTCCCATATGATCTCCGCAAACCTCTTCTCCGCATCTGCCAGCCTATATCCTCCCATTCCTCACTTGTCCTCCTACTCTCTTCTTTATCGCGCCCGCTTAGTCTATAGACAATAGACCAATTATATTCTTCAGTCTATTATCTATAGACCATTTTGTCAAGAAAAATTGTATTTTCCAAAAACTTTCCTGTTACGCTTTCAGGATGATCGGCAGTATCTTTATGACTCGTTGTTATTCCCAACTCTTAATGAAAATACTGTAATGTAGAATATTCATATACACGTTTAAATTTCTTTTTATCAAATTTCGTTGCTTTTCCCAATAGACCATCCACATAGTTATCAATATATTTTTGAGCATCGCTCTTTATATATACTATGTTATCTCGTGTTTCATTAAACTCATCTTTATCCACAATTGCATCTGTTGATCCAATATATTCGCTCTTCCTGATTATCAAAATCTTACTATAGTCCAATCCAGAATTTGTTCTTTTAGAACGGATACTATGTTTAAATTTGAACGCATATTTATGATTAATATGACTTCTATAAGAAATACAAATAAAATAGCCATAACAAGACTGTACTAACAGGCAATTATATGGCCTGCTATTCTTCCTTAAAATTTCTTTATATGGTGGATCAGGGTAGTCAGCATAAAATTTATTCGTTAAGTTCAACACTTGGTAATCAAACGTGTCTTCTTTGCAGCACATAATATCTCCTTAGTAAAAATGGGAGAGCTTACGCCCTCCCCGGAAATTACCCCACGACACTCTTTGAAACCCTCCGATGCAGCTCTTAAAGCACGGCTTTTCAGGACATAAAAAAGCCGCCTTGTACCATTAGATTGCCCCATAGGAACGGATAATGGGAAAGCCTGCATCTGTGCCATATACATCCCCAAAAGCATCGGAAGGTTGGATAGCACTTTCTTTTCCACCGCTTCCACGATACACTCTGCAAAAGCATCTTCTTTCTCCCTCGTTTCCAAGTACGGATCATTTCCTATTACCATGCACCTGTCATAATAAGCATTGACCGCCTCTATCACGAATTTATTCTGTGATTTGAACATCTGCCTTACCTGCGGGGAGTGCAGAAGCTCCCATGCCCTGCGCCGCCTCTGGTACATTGCATTCCGTTCACGGATTCTCTGCTTCTCTTTTATCTCAGCCAGTTCTTCTTCAGAAAGCTCCTGCGC
>CAYOED010000118.1:0-8101 GCA_964402925.1 uncultured Lachnospiraceae bacterium
AGCACAGGACAGGTAAATATACCAAAAGGAGTCCCTATAAAAACGTCAGCGCTTGGCGAGGTTCCTCACGAGCCTAGCGTCTGCTACGTTTTTATGGAGCGGGAGCGCGACGACGTTGGTATATTTACCTATCCTGTGCGGACTAAAACCAACGCTCGACATTGAGGATATTGCTGTTTGGGAATGGGGAAATTTGCAATATGTAATAGAATGCGATAGAATTAATTATAAAATTGGGGAGAAGAGACTCCCTGCGAGGAGGTACTATGGAAACACTTATACATATGGACGGCGCAATACTTATGTTTCTTCAGGAGTCAGTGCGAAATGCAGTTCTGGATCCTATCATGAAGGTGATTACTACATTAGGAAATGCAGGCATTTTATGGATTGTGCTGACTATTTTTCTGCTGATTCCCCCAAAAACAAGAAAAATCGGATGGATGAGCGCCTGTGCGTTGCTTTTTTCCCTGCTCATCAATAACATCCTGTTAAAAAATTTAGTGGCAAGGGTCAGACCCTACAACGCGATAGAAGGACTGATTCCTATCATAAAGAAACCGTCAGAATTTTCCTTCCCGTCCGGTCATGCAGGCAGTTCTTTAGCCTCAGCCTGTGTTCTGTACCGGAAGCTTCCGAAAAAATTCGGCATCCCGATATTAGTGCTTGCAATCCTGATATCATTTTCACGCCTATATGTAGGTGTACATTATCCGACGGATGTCCTTGCAGGAGGGATAACAGGAATTATTTGCAGTTACTTGGGAGAATGGCTGGTCAATCAAATTGAAAAGCGCAGGAAAACCAAGATAGAATAAAAAACAGTGTACAGGAGATTGCTTTTAATGATATATTTGAACTATAAAATATGACAGGAGGGTTAGGATGAAAGCGAAAGTATATTTTTCCAGAACAATTACACCAGAAAAAGTGCTGGAACTCTATCAGTTATTGGGGAAACAGCTTCCGGGCAAAGTGGCAATCAAACTGCATTCCGGTGAGACGGGCAATCAGAATTTTTTAAAACCAGAATTTTGGAAGCCTGTCATTGACCATATAGGCGGTACGGTAGTGGAATGCAACACAGCTTATGAGGGAACCCGTGACACTACAGAAAAGCATTTAAAGACATTAGAGGAGCATGGATGGAGCAAGCATTTTGAGGTTGATCTGCTTGATGCGGAAGGACCGGATATGGAACTTCCGATTCCAAAGGGTAAAAAGATTCAGAAGAATTATGTGGGGAAAAACCTTGAGAAATATGATTCCATGCTGGTGCTGTCTCATTTTAAAGGGCATCCTATGGGCGGTTTCGGCGGTGCCATTAAGCAATTGTCTATCGGTGTGGCATCCTCCTATGGCAAGGCTTATATCCACGGTGTAGGGGATACGGAAGCATTCTGGACCTCTGATCATGATTCTTTCCTTGAATCCATGGCAGATGCAGCATCTTCTGTTGTGGAATATTTTAAGGGTAATGCTGTTTATATCAATGTTATGAAAAATATGTCAGTGGATTGTGATTGCTGTGCAGTTGCAGAAGATCCCTGTATGAAAGACATCGGTATTTTGATTTCGGAAGATCCCATTGCCATTGATCAGGCTTGTCTGGATCTGGTTTATGCAGCAGACGACCCCGGAAGGGATCATCTGCTTGAACGTATTGAGTCTCGAAACGGCGTGCACACTGTTGAGGCAGCTGCTGAACTGGGATTCGGTACCCGTGAATATGAACTGATTGAAGTGGATTAATTTTTCGTTTTACGCTTTCCGCCGAAGGCGAAGTAGCCAATAAGGGCGAGAAAAGTGATTGCTACAAACATCCAGCCCCCAAGGCAGCAGCGGATTGTCTGCCGCTTGGGGGCAAACATATCCCAAGAACCTTTCAGATAAATCACTGCTATGAGAACAGGAATTCCATAGATCATGTATCCCCGCACGATTGTCGTAGATTTCTGGGCAAGTCCAGTTGAAGCAATGTGCGGATGCGATTGAGGATCTGGATTATCAGATGCAGGGAATCCGGGATAAAATTGACAAGGCAAAGGAATAGAAATATGAAAAAGAATTCTGGAAAGAGACGCCGTTATCAGGAATCCGGCTTTGATGAATTTGACTTCGATGATGAAGAGGATATAGATTTTGAAGAAGATATGGAAGATGATTTTGAAGAGGATCAGGATGCAGAATGGGAAGATGAATTTCCGGCAGCCGGTGACAAAAAGATCATGTTCTTTATAGCAGCGGTCGGAGTGTGTGTTCTGGCGGCAATGATTACTGTTTTTGCATTGGTTTTTCAAAGCAGCAAAAATGAGAGAGAAGCGGTGCAGACGCAGATGGATCTTGCAGACATGGAAGAACAGCAACCACCGGCAGAGGAGGAAAAGCACTCTTTGGAAAATCAGGAGGAAGGGAGCAACGAGGTATTAGATAGCAGTGAGGAAGAAATGCTGCCGGAGGCTCCTGAGGAACCGGATGTGCAGGCTGAAATTCAAGTGGGCGCACTGGATGATGAACAAGACCCCCAGGCAGGCGGCGCAGCAGGAACAGAGGCAAGCGGCGCGGAGGTTACCGTTTCTGCAATCAATAAGGATGAAACCGGCAGCATCACCATGGGCATAGATGTATCAAAATACCAGGGAACGATTGACTGGGCGAAAGTGAAGGAATCCGGCGTGGAATTTGCCATGGTGAGAGTGGGATACAGAGCAAAGTCAACCGGGGAAATATTTGAGGATCCCACTGCCAGGTATAATATGCAGGAAGCTCAGGCTGCGGGAATCAAGCTGGGAGCTTACTTCTTCTCCTGTGCGATCACGGAAGAGGAGGCAAGGCAGGAGGCGGCTTTTACAAAGGATATCATTGCAAAATACAAGATCACATATCCGGTGGCGTATAATTGTGAGGATTTTGGATCGCCGGACAGCAGACAGTACGGAATGGACGCGGCAGCAAGGACAAGACTTGCCTGTGCGTTTTTAGATGAAATCGGGGCAGCAGGATATACACCTATGTTCTATGCAGCAAAAGGCGAGCTTGAAGGCAGTGCTATGTGGGATACTCAGACTCTTGCAGGGAAATATAAAATATGGGTGGCACAGTATCCGGATCAGCCCTACCCCCAGACGGGAGCGTCAAGCTATACAGGAACACATGCAATGTGGCAGTATACCAGTCAGGGAACGGTTGCAGGCATCTCGAAAAAGACGGACGTAAATATTGCTTATTTTGGTTATACAAAGGAAGCGGAAGCAAAGGACGAGACTCCGGCAGAGGTAGTGGAGGCAAATCCCGAGGTGGGGATTATTTTTACGGAAGTCAATGAAACGGTGACGGCAAAGCAGGAGACAAATCTGCGCTCCGAGCCGAGCACCTTAAATGATGCTTCTATTGTCGGCAAGCTGGTGCATGGCGATACGGCTACGAGGACAGGCATAGGGCATAACGGATGGTCAAGAGTAATTTATAATGGTCAGACTTTGTATGCAGTCACCAGCTACCTTACTACGAACATGGAGGATACAGGACAGCAGGCGCCGCCCCAAGGACCGGTTTATACGCCTGTAAGCGAACAGGTGACAGCTAAGATGGAAACCAACTTAAGGACAGAGCCAAGTACCGCCAGTTCTGATACGGTGGTGGGGCTTCTCCATAACGGCGAGGTGCTTACCCGAACAGCCATCGGTGATAATGGCTGGTCACAGCTTGATTACAATGGACAGACGGTGTATGCGGTCAGCAGTTATCTCACCCTGGTGCAGTGAGATATTAAGGAGATTACTGTGAAAAATCAGCTGCCCAGCTGATTTTATCACAGACAAATTTGTGCTGACGCTCAAATTTGCGGGCGGTTGGCAACATGGAGGACTTTTATGCAGATACGAAATGATTTTACTTCCTTTTCCGGCAGGGAATATCAAAATTCCCATACCCATCATATTACCAAATGTCTCCATGAGGAAGAGCACAAGAAGCATGGGGCAGCCGCAGCAGGCATCAAACAAGGAACTGCAGATTCCGGTACATCGCAGAAAACGAAGCAGGATGTTGTGTTTGAGCATGGAAGCAATACAGAAAGGCAGACAAGTCAAGTCAAGAAAGGCTTTGGAACACTAAGAGATATATGGGATTCTATGGGAGATGAAAAACAGGAAGAGTCCCAGAGAACACATTCAGAGGAAGGCATTTTTGCAGGGAGGGAAGGCTTTCTTCACAATGGTATAAATGCGGTGACCACGGCAATCCGGGCAGCTATTTCCGACCGGATTGTCAATAAATGGGAGAACGTCAGGGAAAGAATAAAAGTTAATTTTAAATCTGCATTTAAGCGCTTTGGCAAAGATCGTGATACATTTGGCACCTTATCCGATCCTAAAGGGCGTTTTACAGGGAAGAAGGGTACGCAGGAGCGGTACGACGAAAGAGCAGGAAAAGGAACAAGGAGAAAAGAATCGGATCTGCGGACTGCTGCCATGTCAGATACGCATCTGATGGATTCTTACAGCAAAACGGGAGAATATTGTCGTCTGAATGAGAACCTAACATATCAGAAAAATAAGATGACAGAACGGTCGGAAAAGCTTGATAAACCGCTGTAAAAAAGGTATACTTAAATCAAGCTTGTTTTGAGCGGGGAAGGAAAGAAAATCCGGGAGAGATTACTATGGGTTACGAGGCAATACCATACGAGAAGAGAATCAAAGACAATATCAGAAACTATTCCTTATCTAGTCTGTACGATATGGAAATGATCAAAAAGTATCTGATGAATCTCGCAGATATGCTGGAGATTAATGTTCTGCTGACAGATCGTCACGGAGAAAAGGAAATTGTGGTAGGAGACGGATTTTTAGGCTTTCATCCGCAGGTAGAGAGTGAGCCGGGCAGAAAGATACGTATCCAGAACCGCACCATAGGACATTTATACATAAAGGAGTTGGATGCAGGCAAGGATAAGCGTCTGATCAATGAAATGGTGGACGGTACTGCGGCATTGCTGGCAAGACTTGGGGAAGAAGTGTACCTTCACAGGGAAGGCAGCATTTACATAGAAGAGTTGGAGAAGCAGCTGGAAGACCGGAAGCACAAGATTTCCCAGGATGAAAGGGAAGACATTCTGACCGGTGTCTATAATAAGATTTATTTTGAAAGCAGGATGAAGGTCATAGACCGTTCAGAAGTAGTGCCGGTAGCAGTCATCAATGTGAACATCAATGATTGGAAGTTTGCCAATGACCATTTCGGGGATGAGGAGAGCGACCGGCTGATTAAAATCGTGGCAGATATCCTAAAGGAGGAGGCAAAACCCTATTTTATGACAGGCAGGATTGACGGGGATGTGTTCGGTGTCCTGATTCCTATGGCGGAAGATGGAGAGGCGGAAGCCTTTGCAGCCCGGGTACAGGATAGATGTAATTCCTATGAGGATGAGCGGCTTGCCCCTTCTGTGGCTGTTGGGATCGTATATAAGACCAACATAGAGGAGATTTTAGAAGATCGTCTTTCTGATGCAGAATATGAGATGTTCAACAATAAATTTGAAGTTAAGAATGCCCCGGGATATCGGGAAAGGCTTGAAAAGGGAATCGGTAAATAAATATCTCAAAAGATTTAAAAGCAAAAGTGTGCTGAACGGCACACTTTTTATAATTCTAAACTATTTATTAAATCATCCCGCCAGAGGAAAAGTGAGATAATGAGAGAAAAAGAGAGTAAAAACGAGAAAATACTATAAAAGTATGCAAAATGAACTTGTAATACCATTTGCAAAGGAAAGCATATAAAACTAATATAAGTTTTAGCGATTAGCACTCGATATAATTGAGTGCTAACAAGAAAAGAAAAAGCGAAAGAAAAGATTTTAACTAAAATAAAGGAGGCAGTCAAAATGAAGTTAGTACCATTAGCAGACAGAGTTGTATTAAAGCAGTTAGTAGCAGAAGAAACTACTAAGTCAGGTATTGTGTTACCCGGACAGAACAAAGAAAAACCGCAGCAGGCAGAAGTTGTTGCAGTAGGACCCGGCGGTGTGGTAGACGGAAAAGAAGTCAAGATGGAAGTAAAAGTCGGCGATCAGGTCATTTATTCCAAATATGCAGGAACAGATGTAAAGATTGAAGAAGAAGAGTACATCATTGTAAAGCAGAGCGATATTCTGGCAGTAATCCAGTAATTTTAGAAATGAATGAAATCAGGAGGAAAAAATAATGGCAAAAGAAATTAAATACGGAGCAGAAGCCCGTGCAGCGCTAGAAGCAGGTGTAAACCAGCTGGCAGATACAGTGAGAGTAACATTAGGACCGAAAGGAAGAAACGTAGTACTTGATAAGTCCTTTGGCGCACCCCTTATCACAAATGACGGTGTTACCATCGCAAAAGAAATTGAATTGGAAGATTCTTTTGAAAACATGGGTGCACAGCTTGTTAAGGAAGTTGCAACCAAGACAAATGATGTGGCTGGTGACGGTACCACCACTGCAACGGTTCTTGCACAGGCAATGGTAAATGCAGGAATGAAGAATCTGGCAGCAGGCGCTAACCCGATCATCTTAAGAAAGGGTATGAAAAAGGCTACCGATACAGCTGTTGAAGCTATCGCAAAGATGAGCTCCAAGGTAAAAGGTAAGGAACACATTGCAAGAGTAGCAGCAATCTCCGCCGGAGATGATGAAGTAGGACAATTGGTTGCTGATGCTATGGAAAAGGTTTCAGGCGACGGCGTTATTACAATAGAAGAAAGCAAGACCATGCAGACAGAACTGGACCTGGTAGAAGGTATGCAGTTTGACAGAGGATATATTTCCGCGTACATGGCTACAGACATGGATAAGATGGAAGCAGTCCTTGAAAATCCTTATATTTTAATCACAGATAAGAAGATTTCCAATATTCAGGAGATTCTGCCTCTGTTAGAGCAGATTGTACAGTCCGGTGCAAAACTGCTCATCATCGCTGAGGATGTTGAGGGCGAAGCTCTTACAACTTTAATCGTGAACAAATTACGCGGAACTTTCAATGTAGTAGCCGTCAAGGCACCTGGCTACGGCGACAGAAGAAAAGCTATGCTGGAAGACATTGCAATCCTCACAGGCGGTCAGGTCATCAGTGAAGAACTTGGTCTTGATCTGAAAGAAGTTACCATGGATCAGCTTGGACGTGCAAAATCCGTTAAAGTTCAGAAAGAAAACACCGTTATTGTTGACGGCGAAGGTGATAAGGCAGCAATTGCAGCAAGAATCAATCAGATCAAAGGACAGATTGAAGAAACCACATCTGATTTCGACAGAGAAAAATTACAGGAAAGACTTGCAAAACTGGCAGGCGGCGTAGCTGTTATCCGTGTAGGCGCTGCTACTGAGACAGAAATGAAAGAAGCAAAATTACGCCTTGAAGACGCACTTGCAGCTACCAGAGCGGCAGTGGACGAAGGTATCATCTGCGGAGGCGGCGCTGCTTATATCCATGCAGCAAAGGAAGTTGCAAAGCTGGCGGATACAATGGAAGGCGATGAAAAGACAGGCGCTCAGATCGTCCTGAAAGCACTGGAAGCTCCTTTGTACCACATTGTTGCAAATGCAGGTCTGGAAGGCAGCGTAATCATCAATAAAGTAAGCGAGTCCGAAGTTGGTGTTGGATTTGATGCACTCAAGGAAGAATATGTAGATATGGTGGCAGCAGGCATCCTTGATCCCGCCAAGGTTACAAGAAGCGCTCTTCAGAATGCTACAAGCGTTGCATCTACTCTGCTTACAACAGAATCTGTTGTTGCAAATATCAAAGAAGATGCACCCGCAATGCCCGCAGGCGGCGCAGGAATGGGCGGTATGATGTAAGAGCCCGCATAAAAAATAATTCGTATTTACAGACAGGTATGCTATAATAGGTGGCATACCTGTTTTTATGATACGGGGAAGCCGAAGACTACTTTTTATACACTGGCAGAGGGACGCTCTGAGAGGATAAATAATCCAACGTCGCCGCGCTCCCACTCCGCAAAAAGCGTAGCAGGCACTAAGCTCGTGAGGAACCTCGCTAAGTGCTGACGCTTTTTAAGGGGCTCCTTATGGATTATTTATCCTCTCAGAGCTGTGTATCGGCTGCC
>CAYOED010000119.1:0-7937 GCA_964402925.1 uncultured Lachnospiraceae bacterium
TTTTAAGGGGCTCCTTATGGATTATTTATCCTCTCAGAGCTGTGTATCGGCTACCGAGTGAAAAATAGTGAACATTATGTTTCACTTTTTATAAGCTAGCCAGTAACGTAGCACAGGGCAGGTAAATATACCAAAAGGAGTCCCTTTAAAAACGTCAGCGCTTGGCGAGGTTCCTCACGAGCCTAGCGTCTGTTACGTTTTTATGGAGCGAGAGCGCGACGACGTTGGTATATTTACCTGCCCTGTGCGGACTATTGGTTACTCTGTGAACATTAACCCAGAGGCAGTGCCGTATCTGTATTGCGAAAAAATTTCCGGCATGGTACATTATTAATAGTTTAGTTGAAGAATTTCAAATTATAAGAAAGAATTGGAAATACAGCGGAGGGAGTATTGTTATGTATCAGGACGGTAAGATTTGGGTTGGAAAGTCAGGGGAGGAGAAGGTATATATTTATCCTAAGATGGCGAACAGGCATGGAATGATTGCAGGGGCGACGGGAAGCGGAAAGACAGTCACCTTGAAGGTGCTTGCCGAATCGTTCAGCGATTTGGGTGTGCCGGTGTTCCTGGCGGATGTGAAGGGGGATCTGGCGGCAATGTGCAGGCAGGGAGCGGAGAGCGAGAGTGTCAGGAAGAGAATCGATGCAATGGCACTTGGAGAAGAAGGCTTCCAGTTCCGTAATTATCCGGTTACTTATTGGGATGTTTATGGTGAGAAGGGATTACCGCTGCGGACGACGATCTCTGAGATGGGACCGCTTCTGCTTAGCAGGATTATGGAACTTAATGAGACGCAGTCGGATATACTGACGATCATCTTTAAAATAGCGGATGATGAGGGGCTGCTGCTTTTAGACACCAAGGATCTTCGTTCCATGATACAGTATGTGACGGAAAATGCCAAGGAATATGGGGTAAAGTATGGCAATTTATCCAAGCAGAGTCTGGGCGCGATCATGCGCGCAGTGGTGGCGCTGGAAGCCAAAGGAGGAGAAATTTTCTTTGGAGAACCTGCGCTTGACATTGCAGATTGGATGTGTACGGACTGTAATGGCAAGGGTGTTATTCAGGTATTGGATTGTCAGAAGTTGATTAACAGCCCTACAATGTATTCCACCTTCATGCTCTGGATGATGTCGGAACTTTTTGAGACCCTGCCGGAGGCGGGAGATGGGGAAAAGCCCAAGATGGTATTTTTCTTTGATGAGGCGCATCTTTTGTTTGATTCCGCCTCCAAGGCGCTGCTGGTCAAAATTGAGCAGGTGGTGAAGCTGATTCGTTCTAAGGGTGTGGGCATCTACTTTGTCACGCAGAATCCCAAGGACATTCCGGACGGAGTGCTGGGGCAGCTGGGAAATAAAGTGCAGCACGCGCTTCATGTTTATACGCCGGCGGAACAGAAAGGATGTAAGGCAGCAGCCCAGTCCTTTAGGGCAAATCCGGAGTTTGATACTTATGATGTGTTGACTCAGCTTGGAATCGGTGAAGCGCTGATTTCTGTTCTGGACGAAGGCGGAGTGCCTACGATTGTAAAGAAGTGTCAGATTCTGCCGCCCCAGAGTCAGATGGGAGCGCTTGATGAGGCGGTAAGGCAGGAGCAGATCAGAGGAAGTCTTCTCTACAGCAAATATTCCCAGATGCTGGACCGCGAGTCCGCTTATGAAGTTCTGGAGAAGAAGGTGCTGGATCAGGAGGAAAATAATCGCAAGGCAGCCGAGGAGGCAGCGCTTTTAAAGCAGCAGGAAAAGGAGGCGGCAGCTGCTGAAAAACAGAGACTGAGGGAAGAGGAGGCTGCCAAAAAAGCAGAAGAAAAGAAAGCAGCCGCCAAGGATAAACAGGTCAAGAAAGCGGTCAAATCGGCGGGGAACAGCGCAGCCGGAACCATTGGCAGGGAGGTTGGAAACAGCATCGGAAAGACACTTGGCGGCAGCTTTGGAAAGAAGGTGGGCGGCAATGTGGGCGCTTCTCTGGGAAGGGGTATTTTCAGTACCTTGTTCAAGCTGTAATTGCTGACCCGCGCTTAAACTTGAGATGAAAGAAAAGTAGTGTCTGGCATAATGCGTAGGAGAAATGAGGAAAGGGTTACACATGCTGCAGATTGCGATATGTGATGATGAGCAATTTTATAGAGAAAAGATACGGCGGCTCCTTGAGGATTACCTCAAGGAGCATGATTTAAGTTATGAGATTTCACTGTTTTTATCGGGAGAGGAGTTTCTTGAAAAAAGCGAGAATGCGGTGAGGTACGACATCGTGTTTATGGATATCAACATGAATGAGATGGACGGGATTCAGACGGCAATGCAGATGCGCGCATTCCATTCAGACACTTATATTGTGTTGATCACGGCTTTTATCAATTATGTGCTGGAAGGATATAAGGTAAATGCAGTGCGGTATATTATGAAGGATACGCTGGATAACGCAATGGCAGAATGCATGGATGCGATTTTGCAGAAAATGCAGATCGCCCAGGTGACTTTTTCTTTTATGGAAGGTGAAAGAAGGTTATATACAGACAACATTCTTTATGTGGAAAGCCAAAGACACAAACTTACTTTTTACTATATGGAAGAACAGATGGTGAACTACCATATTTATGATAAGCTGGACGTGATTGAGCAGAGACTGCAGGGGTATGGGTTCTTGCGCATCCACAAAAGTTATCTGGTAAATATGAGGCATATCCGTAAGGTCAGCAATTATATTGTCTATCTGGATACGGGTGAGGAACTGCCGGTTCCGCGCCTTAAATTTCAGACTGTAAAGGAAGAATTTGTGGCATATAAAGGAGCAATGTGATGGAAGATATTGTAAAAAGCATCCTTTTATCGATTATGATGGGCATCAGCTGCAAGATATATTATGAAATTTTTGAACCATACCGGAAATGGAGAAATAGGCGACGGGAATATTTGGTTGTCCTTACTACTGCGATAGGTTTTATGATGATTGCTTTTACGGAAATTCCGCCCTATATCTTCCAGCCAATCCGTTTCATCGCAGTCGTTGCAGTATCGGCACAGATTTGTTTTCAGATAAAAGCAGTAAAAAATCTGATTTTAGCTGTCATGTTCTGCGGGATTTACTGGATTTTATCCATGATTTGCGTATCCTTTGCCTATGCATTTCCGGTGATGCAGACAGGACGCATATACGATATGGTAGAATCAATTACAGGGAGTCTCTTCTTATGCCTGATGCTCCTTTTACGCTATAGATTTAAAAAGCGCACCTATAAGCCGGCGGGCGGAAGATGGAGAACAGGACTGGCGGTCTTTCCCTTATTCGGCATGATGGTCATTATGGCAATCAGTATGATGCCGGGGGATGGGAGTTCTGTGGATAAATACGCGAAGCTGATGGCGGTTCTGGGATTTTCGGCAATCTGCTTCTGCCTCTTTTTCTACGTGGAAAATATGCTGGAAAAAGAGGAGGAAGTGCAAAACCTGCGGCTGATGCAGGCGCGCACCCAGAATCAGATGAACCTGTACCGCGGTATGCAGAAAAATTATGAGCAGCACAGAAGGCTGATGCACGATTACAAGAATCAGTTAAGCTGCATTCAGGGAATGGTGTCCGGCGGGCAGAGCAAGGAGGCTTTGGAATACATTTCCAAACTGACGGGAAGTATCCGGAGCAATGCAGATTATGTAAATACAAACCATACCGTGGTGAATGTGGTGCTGAACCAGAAGTATCAGGAGGCATATGAAAAAGGGATCACAATGACAATGGCTGTCAATGATATGTCCGGACTTACCATGAGCGAGGAGGAAATCGTAATATTGCTGGTCAATCTGATTGATAACGCCATGGAAGCATGTGAAAGATTGACTCATGATAAAATCATACAGTTCAAGATGATGCTGGAGGATGATCAGCTGGTGCTTTCTATCCGAAATCCGGTGGAAGAGGCGGTGAAAATAAAGGGAAAGCTGGTCCCCACCAGTAAGCGCGATGGGGCGCAGCATGGGATTGGGCTGATGAACGTGGATTCTGTCATTAGAAAAAATGGCGGCACAAGCGTCATAAAATGCGAGGACGGATGGTTTTATTTTTCGGCATTGATATGAATAGAGAGATTTAAAAGAAGACGCGAAGGCGTCTTTTTTTGTCTGCCAAGTGACGATTTGTGCCGGGCATATTGCGGTGAGGAAGGAGTGTAAATACAATAAAAGCAAAAATAAAGTGTGTGCTTTGGCGTGCGGCATATGAATTGGAAAGGAGTAAAAGAAAGATGAGAGCAAGAAAAATGAAAACGAGAAAGATAAGGATTATATTGGTGATGTTGGTTCTTGGAGCAGTAATTATGATGAGCCCCGGATGTGCCAAAAAAGGACAGAAAGCATGGGGAGAAACACCGGAGGAAACCGCGGAGTATATGATGGAAAGGCTGAAGGAATTGGATCTTGCGGCATTTAATGAATGCACTGATAACTATGTGAGGACGTATCGCAACTGGATTGGGATTGCTACGCAGAGGGAATACAGGGTGTTCAATGAACTGCTGCAGCCGGGGATTGTAAAGGGAAAGAGGTATGAGTCGAACCGCAAATTTGCCGAAAAAACTGTAGAGCATATGGAATGGGAGATAACAGATGTAAGACAGGAGGGGGAAAGGGCAGAAATCGATATGAAAATTACTAACGTAAATATGCAGGATGTCATAGGAGATTATGAAATCAGTATATTGGAAAACATGCTTGAAAGTACAGGTATCGGCATGAGGGGACTTGTAAGGAACGTGTCCGATCTGGCGAACGGAAAGGAAGAACTGCTCTCTATTATGGAGGCATTGGATGAGACAAATCTCTGTACAATGGACATAACTGTTTTGGCGTATTGGGAAAAAGATCAATGGAAGATTCATGTCAGCGAGGAGTTCATCAATGCTTTTATGGGGAACATGATGGCGGCGGAGTATTCTGAGGATATGGAGCAGAGAATTGAGAAGCTGATGGAAGAGTATGAAGGGAAAGTGGATGAATGGGCTGATGAGGTGGGAGAGAGCGTAGAGGAATGGGTGGAGAAGGTTTTTGGGTAGTAGAGCGGAAATAATAGAAGTGCAGATCTTTGGAGTGATTTCGAAGAACTGCACTTTTTAAATAATATTGTGATTGCAGAATAATGGGGTGTGCATCAAAGCAGTTCCTTGGTTCTCCGGGCAAGGTACAAAGGAAGATTTGTAATATACCCATCCTTTCGATAGCCGCGCTTTGAGAAACGCAGCGCGTGTTCGGGCTGGTGGTCGGAAATATATTTTTTGAAAGAGGGGGCGGATTTGTCTTCCCCGCCCTTTACTTCAATTGGGATAATCTCAGCGCCATATTGCAGCACGAAATCAATTTCATGATTCTTATCGGAGAAATAGCGGGGTTCTATTTCGAACTGCCCTCGAAGCTGTTGCAAACAATAATTTTCAGTCAGAGGCCCTTTGAATTGGTAGTCAGCCTTCAAAAGGATAGCGCTGTTGTCAATACCTGCCATTTGCTTGAGGAGTCCGGTGTCAAATACAAAAAGTTTAAACTGATTCAACCTGTCAAAGGCTGAAAGAGGATGTTCCATTTTGGAGACATTGTAAACACGGGCAAGCATACCGGCCGAGACAAGCCATTCAATAGCTTCTTCAAAATCGCGCGCCCTGCCGCCTTCACGGACGGCACCGTACATGAATTTCTCGTTGGGTTTGGCAAGCTGTGTGACAATACTGCGGAAGACCATGAGAATGCGTCCGCTGTTTACTTTGCCATTATGTTTTGAAAAGTCATTCTCATAGACTTCAATAAGCTCATGCTGTATTTGGGTTATTTTCGCTGGATCCTTATACTCAACCCATGAGGCGACACATTCCGGCATGCCACCGATGATAAGATAGTAGTTATATGCTTCAAGCAGGCGATTGTGAAAAATATCTTCAATCGGCTGCTCCTTTTGTATATTTATATAATAGTCATAGAGGGGCGGATCAATTGCAGCAAGAAACTCATCAAAGGTCAGTGGAAAGATGTCAAGCAGATTTACCATGCCAACCGGATAAGACTTCGGCTTTGCAAGGAGTGTTCCAAGCAGGCTGCCTGCTGCAATGACGTGGTAATCATTGGCTTTCTCTTTGAAATATTTAAGTGTATTCAGTGCCTCAGGGCACTCTTGAATCTCATCGAAAATAATAAGTGTTTCGCCCGGAAGGATTTTTTCTCCGGCAATCATAGAAAGAAGATCAATAATTCGGTGAGGATTTTTGTTGGTTTCAAAGATGGATTTCAATTCATCCTCTTCGTCAAAGTTGAAGTAGACAAAGCTGTTATAGTAGTTCCGGCCAAATTCTTTCATAAGCCATGTTTTGCCGACCTGACGTGCGCCTTTTAACACCATGGGCTTTCGTTCTTTGCTGAATTTCCAATTAATCAAGTGCTGAATAGCGTTGCGGTTCAAGTGAATTTCCCTCCTTCTTAAAGTGGCTAATACCAGTATTACACATTTTTTCCACACTTACAATTAGTTTTTTGCACATTTTTCTGACAAATTTGAGTAGAGAAAACACACAAACCATTATTATGCGGTTATTCCAAAACTAAACATGCCATATGCATTGAGTTAGTAATGACTTGACATTATAATTTATATAGAATTTAAAAATCATACAACATCTATCTCTTCATACTCGCAGCTCATAAAGCAGACCAGATATGGAAAGAACAAAGAAGGCGATTCTCTCCCGCAGATAAATCTTGCTCTTTTGTACGGAGAGGAATCAATGCTCCCTGTATACTACAGAAAGCTTGCAGGTAACAAATGGGAATGAAGTTGAGTTAAAAGGCATGTTTGGTAAAATCAAAATAAGTGAAGAAATTTCCGAAAATTTGCCGTTGTTGTCTTATCTGGGAATTACTAACTGCTATAGCTAAGACGGAAGAAGTAAAAAAGCTTGTGCTTGATATGATTTGTGAGATGGATTTGGATATTGAGGACTTCCGTATTGAAGAAAAAGAGGAAAATAGAAGTTTATACAAAGCATACGGTAAATGGATATAGTGTCGAATTGGCTTTGTCAGAGGAATCTAGCGGAACAAAGAAGCTGTTTGGATTGTTGCCCTTTATTGCCGGAAGTCTTGTTGTTGGAACAACATTGGTAATTGATGAGTTGGATGCCAAAATTCATCCGGTTTTGTTGCGCTATGTAATTATGCTGTTCAATAATATGGAAATTAACAGAAACGGCGCGTAGTTAATTTTTACTTCACATGATTTGTCTACTATGAACAATGATATATTTCGTCGTGATGAAATCTGGTTTGTGGCAAAGGGTAAGGAGCAGAATTCTTAACTTTACTCTTTGGTTGAGTTTAAGAATCAAAAGGGTGAATCCGTTCGCATGGATGCGAAATATGATAAGCAATACTTAGAGGGCAAATATGGCGCCAATCCATATCTGAAAACGATTATAGAGTGGAGCGATGTAAATGCCTAAGAATGTTGGACTAGAAAGGGTAAGACATAATCAAAGATTACATTGAAAATAGAGTAAGAGGAATGTTTTGGAGGCGAAAGAGAAAGTTATGAAATTTTTTTGGGTATATTTTCATTCAATTATGTTTTTGGTATTGATTGTAATATGTGTGTTTACAGAGATTGCGAGCGCGGGGAAAGAAATTCGTAATAATGAAAAACATTCAAATGATAAAAAAGAGCATTCTATTGGTGAGACAATTATGATGATTATCATAATGCTTGCTGTTGTTTTTCCTATTCTTTTTTTTGTTTTGAATTTTTTTATCAAGAATCAGACATTCGCTGTTTGGTTTTGGGGAGTATATGGAATTGTATATGTGTATATAGCAGTTAAGCAGACAATAAAAATGATATTTATTCCAGAAAAAGAGGCTTCTGGCATGATGGTGGGTACTTAGCCATGCCTTATTTATAACTTCATA
>CAYOED010000120.1:0-7707 GCA_964402925.1 uncultured Lachnospiraceae bacterium
CATAATAATTCATGATCAGCTTCTCCATGTCGTCTTCGCTGTATGGAAAATCATAAGGGTCATATTCAATGCCTGGAACATAAAATATATTTTTATGTATCTTTTCAATTTGCTCTTTATCTTCTGAGAGCAGTTCTGGAGGCTCACAATAATTATCATCTTCACAAATAATACTGTTTTCTCTGCCTGTCACCTTTACATAATCAAGCATGGCATTGTTCAGGCATAAATCCAGTCCAAATTCTTCCTTGTCATAATATATGGTTTCTTCCACAATGCTGAGGGTTGTTATCCGATCCCCGGGATAGTTAGAAGCTAAGTATTCCTGCAATGCATTCATCATATTAACAAGTTGATTTTGCGGAAATTCTTCTTCCTTCTCTATCAGTTCCATATTTTCTATTACAAAATCATATTGTGCGGATGCAGCCATATGGGAATTATATTTTATCTGCTTTCGCTTTGGATAGGGTTCATTTGTGGCCAGAACAGAACTTTCCTCTGCCTGTTCTTCCACTGTATGCTGTTCCTCCTTATCCTTATTTTCCTGAAGTTCCCTTTCTCTGTCTGAATCTGATAATAAAAACATAACCAGACAGAAACATGCAGCTATGGCTGTTATCCATTTTTTTCTGTTATATCTTATAAACTTTTTTAATTTCTGCATTTACATTCCTCCCATCTCCTATTTATAAATGGACCAGTAATTTGCTGCATTATTTGACTGGATAAACTCAGCACTGTAAGTCTTTGCACTGCGCTGTCTGCTTCCACAGTCATTTACGCTGATATTTCCTTTTTTATCTATGGAACGGAGCACAATATAATGTCCGCCTTTTGTAAAATATCCCGTATGCATAATTGCAATAACCGTATGTCCTTTCTTTAATTCCTCTACCATTTTTTCTTTACTTGTTCCCAGACTTCTGCATCTTAAGTTATACTGTGAAGTTATCTCCGGTATCATGTTCCATGAAGCACCGCTTCCAGGCACATAATAACTGTGGCACCGGCTGACCATATCCTTTGGTGTGATATTTTTTCCTGTCCAGTAGGATACTGTCATCGCCAGGCTGCATACACCACATCCGCTTCTTCCGATAGTGCTGCTTCCAAAAGGAATAGTGCTCCATTGTTCATCTGTTTGAAAATACTGCGGCATGGCAGTTACCTTTGGCACCTGCCCTTTTACACGGCTCATGACACTCTGGGAATAACCTGCTGTTCCATAGCGGCCGTTTTTATCCTGCTTATACTGAAACTTCCGCTGCAGTGCTATTGTGTCCTTTCCTCCGTTCTTCTTTACAAAATCAATATATCCCTGGCCCATATTATAGCTTTGCACTAAAATATGAATGTCTGAGATTTTCTTATTTTTACAAATCTTAATCAGTCCTTCGAGATGACTGATACCTGCTTTTACGGATGCCATTCCCGATTCTCCAGAATATCCGTTTACCTGCAACCAGTTCGCATTATCTGTTTGTCCAAATGTACTCTCCTGATATACCATGGATACAATAATATCAATATAAGCTTCCATTCCCTTTGATTTTAAAACTGGGCGGATATAATTTCTGGTTTTTCTGGCAATTTTGGCACAGATTCCCTGATATATTGGTGAATTAGGATTATCGTATACTTTCCCGTCTATGCAGACACCTGCAGTTCCTGCATACACACCATAATCCCCCATGTCAATACCTATGTCTGTATCATCCCCGATACCTTCCTGCTTTATCAGTTCCAGCAGTTCCTTTAATTCCGTTTCCTGCTCTTTAGCAAACTGATATGTACCTATCATGTCCTGCCAGCTTTTCTGTGTAATTGTAATTATCCTGATTTTCTTTTTTATTACTTCTGTCTCTGCTGTTTTTTCTTTACTGCCGCCCTTATCCGGATTTTTGCCTTTTTTTCTGCTGTTTTCCTGCACATTTCTTTCTGTTTCCTCTGTTATGGTCTCATCTTTTACGGAATAATAATTCATGTCATCAAAGACCTTTTTCAGCCTCTTCTTTACTTTTCCCCCGGCATTGATAATTTCCATGTCATAACCGTATTTTTCAGCAAATACGCAGAGCACATCCCCATAATTACTTTTTGAAATTTCCGTCTTTATTTCACCTGTTTGTGACCGAACCTCTATCTTATCATATCCATCCACATTTACTTTCGTCTGGATGTCTTCTGCAAATTTCTCATAATATCCGGACAAAACATCCCTGACATTTTCCTCTTTGCCATCACCGGGTAAGATGATGGCAAAAGGAGACCTGCACAGTATTGCAATAATTACGGCAATGACAACAACCGGGATAAATACAGCCCCCGCTGCAGCTGCTGCGGCTTCCAGGATTTTCTTCCCTGCTGCAGCTGCTATCTTTCCTCCTATCTGTTTTGCCTTGTTTTTTGCTATGTCTTTTGCCATATTTCCAAAGCTGTCCTGTTTTCCTGCTGATTTATTCTGTATGTAAGTCAGTATCCTGTTTCTGGCTATGCTCTCTTTTTTATGCTTCTCTTTTTTCTTCCGTTTTTCTTTCTTTTCCTCTGCCTTCTGATTCCGGCCGTTGTTGTCCACTTCCTGTTGACTGTCATGATTTCTTTTTCCATGGGATTCTTCTTTCCTCCGGATTCCCGTAATGGCTTCTGCAGTTTTCTTTCCTGAACGGTACATGGTTTTTCCTGTATGTGCAGCTGTCTTTATAACTGCAGCTGTCTGATGTACAGTACCCTTCACCATGTCTGCTGCTTCTATTGTCTCTTCCCCGCCTTTCTGGGACTGAATCTGCCCTTTTGCGGCGGCAAATGCAGCATCTTTCATAAAAGCCATACTGCTTTTTACAAAGCTCTTTTTATTCTTATCTTTTTTCCGCTCTTCGTTTTCTTTATTGTCTTCCTCTTCTTTGTTATCTTCTTTTTGCTCTTCACTGCCAGCATCTGCCCGTTCTTCATTTTCTGAATTTTTATGCTTTCTCCCTAGATATACTGCTTCTGCAGCTTTTCTCACAACTGCCGCTTTGCAGCAGTGCAAAAGTTCATTTTTTTCTTTATACTGAAACTTTTTCTGCAGTTTCTTAAGTTTCCTGTTTTTATAAATTTTACCGGCCTTCATGCCCTGTATTGCACGCTCACGTTCCGTATAAATGATAAATGTATCCTCTTTTTGACCTGCATGCTGCCGGCATTGTTGAACTTCATGTGGATTTTGAACTAAAACCTGTCTTTGAAATCCTTGGAGTGGAACTGAAGATGAAGATGGAACTGAAGACTTTGAATATTGTACATTCTTTATCTGTACCGCTTTATTCTTGCCATGCTGTTCCCCGGCTTTTCTGATTTTTCCATTTTTTAATCCAATCCCTGTGTTCCTTCTCTGCATTTCTGTCTGCTTGGGACTGACATATGTTCTGTATCTCCTGCTTTCCCGTTTTCCTGTTATCTTATTGTATTTACCATGTACGGAACCGCCAAGCGGAGTGCTCCGCCTGCACCCCGCCTGGCTTTTTCCTCTTCCCATAATTGTGCTTCTGTTATTCCTCATGCCTGCTCTCCTTACTGTCCATCTGCAATAACGCTTTTTCATGTGCATTTGTATTAAACATATGGTAAAGCGGACCCTTCTCCACACGCACATCCACCGGGACAATCACATCCCCATGACGGAGCAGTCCTGTCCCGCTTTGTGCATGGGTGACATATCTCAGCTGTGCTTCTGATATTTCAATGGATTCTAGAATCTTTTCTTTATCCTTCGGTGACTGTTTCATGATTGCTGTGAACTCACTGTTGTTTACCATTGTGGAAGAAATGGGATTTTTGAGAATGTCTATAATGTTCTGGGTAATACCAGTACAGATTCCCCCAAGTTTTCTGACTTTCTTCCACAGGCTTTCCAAAAATTTTGCTGCAAGGTTTTTATCAAGCAACACATGCAGTTCATCAATATAGAGCCATGTTGCCCGCCCGACTGCTGCATTTTTTTCAATCCGGGCGGAAATGTTTGACATCATGACAAGCATGGACACTGCTGACAACTCCTCCCCCAAATCTTTAATGCCATAAACCATCAGCCTGTTTTCAACATCTACATTCGTTCCATGGCTGAAAATATTGAGCGAACCTTCAATAAAACGTTCCAGCATAAGTGCGATATCCTGTGCATCCTGTTCTTCCTGTGCCCGCAAAACCTCAAAAAAATCTTTCATGGTAGGGATTTTCCTTCCATATTCACAGGCCTGTATTCCCTCAAACAGCTGTCTGACACATCTGTCAATAATACTTTTCTTTCTTCCGTCTAAGGATTCATTGGCAGACTGCTCTGCGATTCCCTGCATAAACTCCGTCTTCTCCACTATAACAGCTTCCAAATCCGAAGTTTCCGCATAATCAAAGGGATTTATATAAGTGTCCGTATCTGCGGACAGATTGATAACAACTCCTCTGAATTTTTCCACAATGTCAAAATATTCATTCTGGGGATCTATGATGATAATATCATCATTTGTGGTCAGGTAAACTTCCCCCATTTCCATTTTGACAAAAAAACTTTTTCCTGCCCCCGGGACTCCAAAAACAAATCCATTCCCATTAATTAACCGTTTTCTGTTTCCCAGAATAATATTAAGAGAAAGCTGATTGACCCCATAATAATTCCCACCCTTTTCATACAGTTCCTGTACATGAAACGGCATCATGGCCGCCAGGGCCCTAGTAACTAGCGTACGCATGATATTTACCTGCCTTACTCCGATTGGAAGTGCAGTATTGAGGGCCTCTCTCTGTCTCAAAAAATAGGTTTCTATCTGAAATCCCCGCCTTTTCGCAATATTCTTTATGGTTTCCGTGGAATGGTCCAGTTCTTCTTTTGTTTCTGCTGTCAGAATAATGGTAACAGCTGTCCAGAACATTGCCTGGTCATTTTCCCTGATGTCATCCATGGTATCCTCCAGCTCTTCCTTGTCACGTCTTGTTACATAAGAAATATCTGAAGCAAAATCATTATTCCTGTTACGTTTCTGCTGCTGTTTTCTGATAATTTCCTCCACTCCCAGATACTGTGCTTTCAGTTCCGCATTTACTATATCTTTGGGAATGGGAACAGAATCAATGGAGATGATGGAATGTACCGGAACGGACACCAGTTCATTTAAAAACTCATCCGAATGGGAAGACGGCCACTTTTTAATAAAAAGTGCCCTGCCAAATTTTTTCTCATCCTCAAAACAGGTATTTGAAAATTTCATCATGATGTTGCAGATGTCATTTCTGAAATCTGCATTTTTTCTTACGCTGTCCTCAAAATCAAAGGAAAATTCACCCTCTTCGCCCATGCAGTAGAAATCATGTAAAATCTGCAGTCGTTTGGATGCATCCAGTGGTATTACAAGAGAACCCAGTTCATCCATAAAATACTGTTTTAAATTCATTTCAAAAGTAATGAAATATGCTTTTGCCTCTTCAAAATTCCCTCTTTCTACTGTAACAGTCAGATATCTTTCCTGCTCTATTCCTTTTCTCCCTTCATTTATCTTTTGACGCATGATATCGTTATATGCTTCCCTGTAATGATCAAATCCATCCGACTGCATTTCAAAAAGCAGCTCTGATTCTATCTGTTCCATATCTTTGTTCTTATTATTAATTGTAATTTTAAATGGTATATCAAAGGAATTGAGGATGGAACACCATCTTTCAAACAGAGACAGCTGTCCATCCCTGGTATGTGTGACATAGTTAATATCAGAGAACAGATATGTTTTGGTATATTTTCCATCTGCCACTTCAAAAATTCCTGATTTTGATATGCTCTTTATTTCGATCGCCTGCTGAAGGCTTTTCGGTGTGGCATAAAGGGGCTCGTCCGCATTTTTCAGCTGTTTAAATTTGCCTCCAAACATTGTGTTTTTCTTCTTTTTATCCTTTCGCTTTGGCTTTCTTCCTTTTCGGTATTCTTCCTGATTTTTTCCGCTTCCGATATTCATGCCCATATCCTCCATCATTCCCTCTGTTGAGGAATAAACCAGCGGTTTTTCTGTAAAAGAACGGTAACTTCTTTTTATGTACTCCGTAAAATTCATCCCATTTTTATGATAAAACCCGTTTAACGCAACCGGCATTACCACGGGCATGGATAAATAGCAGCTTGGAACCAGTCCTATTTTGTCCTTTAGCAATAAAACAGAACTTACTGAAATACCTGCAGATAAAGCAAACGATATCAACTCTTTCGAGTTAAGCCCTAATGCCACACTTCTTTTGTATTCTCCTATATCTTTGTTAATTTTTATATCCAGCATTTTTCTCTTCCTTTCCTTTGACCTTAATATACTCCTATCATATCTTTCATCCTATCATATCTTTCATTAAGTATTCTGCACTCTTTACTGTTCCTGTCAGGATGCCTGCCTGCAGCAGCATGGAGAGCAGATGACCTACGACAGACAGCCAGCCTTTTCCCAGAAAATTCAACCCTACTTCGCTCATAAGTGCTGTTCCAAATATCAGTGCCACTGCTATCACAACACTCTCCAGTGCCACTGCTATAAATTTTTTCATATATGTGCTACAGATTCTCCCAACCTCCCCTGCACCTCCCATTGTGGCAAAAGCAAGGCTTCCAAATGGAATTAAAATAAGCAGATTTAACATCCTTGACCACGCCGCATACCAGATCATGGCTGCCATGGCAATAAGTAAAAATCCTACAACAATTGCAACTACCAAAATTAAAATACCTTCCCAGAATTTACAGTTTTTAAGAATATCCTTGTCCGATTCTGTTATATGCAACTCTGCTTTTGTCTTCATATCCTTATTCCAATATGACTTTAAAACTTTTACAAATTTACTGCAGCATACTAAAACGGATGTAAGTATTGTTTTACTGTTAATCGTAAAATATTCTGCTACGCACAATCGTATTAAATACTTTACAATATTGTCATATCTCATTTCTTCTTTCACATCTACCGTTTCTTGGCAAAATCCTATCACAAAAAATAACACTAAAAGACTTGTTGCCACACCTACAAATATGTTATTGACACCATATAATATACTTGATACCCCGCCCAAATCTTCAGTTTTCGTAACATCCTTTAACACTGTTGCTGCTCCTGCATTAAGGTCATCAGGGAGTTTCATAAGTACATTGAATGTTGCTTTGATGATGATATTCCATATTTTGAATACCCCGCTAAGCCATTTTGAAACTACTCCGCCCATCTGTTTCTCCTTTCCGAAAAATTAAAAATGCTTCCTGCATCTTTTCTGTTTCAATTTCCTTTTTTTTTACATATAAAAAAGTGCAGCTTCTATGTTTTTATTTCACAGACTCTGCACCTTTTAATATTTCAGCTTTATATTCAATTTTTACCCTGCATTTTACTTAACGTGACTTCATTTTATTTTTGTCTTTTATTACTTCTTTTTCTTTTAGCTGCCCATTCTTTATCAATTCCTGCCTCAGTCCTTCTACTTTTTCTTTAGGCAGCTTGGTCATTTCCACAATAATGGAAGTTTTCATATTTCCAAGCAGCATATTTTTTGCTGTTTCCATTTTTCCTTCTTCCATGCCTTTTTCCATGCCTTTTTCCATGCCCTTTTCCATGCCTTTTTCCATGCCCTTTTCCATGCCTTTTTCCATACCTTCATACAGTATTGTTTTTGCTTCATACTCTAATATCTGTCCGCCCATAACTTTTTTCA
>CAYOED010000121.1:0-7499 GCA_964402925.1 uncultured Lachnospiraceae bacterium
CATTTTGTAGACTGCAACCTGCGAATGGTACTGGCTGCTTTTTTCCTGCTCGAAATAAATCCTGTTCATCCCAAACACATAAAACCCAGCCGCAAACATGGACAGTAATGTCAAAACCAAAAATTCAGCATAACTGAAAATCTGGTCATAATACACGCCTGTTATGCCCCCGCTTCTGACCATGATCCCGTGGCTCGCACCCCAATTCACCACATCAAACACCGTAATAATCATGATCAGAGGAAGTGCCAGAATAACATACCATTTTTTCCGCTTGCCACAAAAAACCGGCTCCATATACCCCGACATCTGGTATACAGCAAATATTACAAAACAATAGCTGACACCACCAACCACTCCCGTTACCCACTCACTTAAAAATGGCTCAGAAACCCTTTTCATGGTATGTTGGAAAAATAAGAGAATACATGATAAAAAAGATGCGGAAAAAGTTGATACCAATGTCATAACTATCGTCAACATAGACACTGCTAAAATTTTTTTCTCCCAACTTTCCCCGAAAAGCATCAACACCAGTCCCATAAATAATATATGCTCCACCATTGCAAAGAAAATGTGCGGAACCAGAAACCATCTGCTTGCAATATTTAACGCCAGCCAGCCGACAAGAGAAAAAAATACAAACAGCAATTCATTTTTCTTTGAAGCTCCCAGATTTTTTTTACAGAATTTATCTGCCATACATAAATACCCCAGATAACATGGCACTGTAATTAAAATATCTGCATAGTCTAAGAATTGTTTCATAATATTTCTCCGTTTTCCCTCATAGCCTTAAGAACCGCCTGAACAAACTTATCATATCTTCTCTTTGCGATTGCGATAGCTTCCCCGTTTTCCAAAGTTACTTCCTGCCTGTTATACACATCAACATATTTCAGATTTATCAGATAGCTCTTATGGCACCTGAAAAAACCTTTATCACGCAGTTTATTTTCTAACTCCCCTATCTGTTCATAGTAGGTAAAAATGCTCTCTGTTCCATGAACATCAACCACTCTCCCTTTTATCTCAAAATAATATATATCATCAAGAAATAACTTCTTTTTCTGTCTTTCCCTGCTGACAATGATAAATTCCTGCGAATGCTTTTCTGTTTTCAAAACGGCTTTTTGCAGCACCTTTTTTAGTTTCCTGTTATCCACCGGCTTCAGCAGATATTGAAAAGCCTCCACATCATAAGCGTCAAACACATACTCCCTGCTGGAAGAAATAAATATGATTATCTTATCAAATGCCTTCTCGCGAAAGGTCTGTGCTGTTTTCATCCCATCCAAACCCTGCATAATGATATCAAGGAAAACAATATCAAAACTTTCCAATGCCTGCAGCAGTTCCCCACCGCTTTGGAACTGGCGGATGATGCAGGGTATTTTCATATCTTCCAGAATATCTTTAATTCTTTTCGCCATGTTGCAACATTCTATGACTTCATCATCACATACTGCTATTGACAGCATCTTCATCACCTCTTTTACGGGTATATCGTATATATCGGCACAAATTCAAGCGAAGTTTCATCAATGCCATGAACGGTCATTTCAATGTAATGACCGTAGTTTTTACTGTACCCTCAAATCAAAACATATCGGCAGCAGAAAAATGGAACTAAAGTTTTGCCTTCCATCCGACAGCACCACTCGCATATTACCTCTGACTTTCCTGCTTTCCAAGTGATTTCACTATCACGCCGCCCGAACCTCCTATGAAAATAGCAGACTGCCGCAGATTTTCAAACCAGCCAAAAAACAAACAAGGGATTCCGGCAACAGCCAATGTGCCGGAATCCCTTATTTTCAGCGGTTTTCCCGATATTCTGTTCATCCCCTTTGTATCAAATAAGCGGTTTACATTTCGGTAAAATGGCGTATGCCCATAAAACCGTTCTTTTCCGCCTAATCCTCAAGCATTGCCTTCTGGTTGGATATGCTGTTGCTCTCGCCCTGTAATTCGTCATCATGGCTCAATCTCTCATATAGTGCTGTTAAATCGTGACTCATAATCAATTCCCTCCTTTCCGCCATTATCGCACAAATGCTATGCTGTGGCTCTTTTGTATGTATTTTGATTAAGAAGCCTTTTACAGTTTATAACTCCCCCATCCCCTTTTGACACTTTCATCATAGTGGTGCAGTTTGCTACTCGTTGTTTGAAATGATATTTTCATATTCTTTGGTGATGGTTTCGGCGGGGACGGCAGCGAGTTCGTTTTGGAGCGTTGCTCCGGTGAGCATGCCGAGGTAGTTTCCGTAAGCGTCAAAAACACCTCCGCCGGACATTCCGGGGATGGCTTCGCCTTTGGCATAGAGCATTTCGGTGTGGAAATCTTCTAAATAGGTGTAGGAGTAAATGAGTATTCCTTCCATCATGGCAGGGATGTTCCAATTAGAAGCTATGTCTATCATAAATATTCGGTTATCCTCAGCAGAGACTTTTTCTGATGCAGTTTCAGTTTCTGAGATCTGGGGTATTCGGATATTTCGGAAGGTAAGGAGTTCTTCATAAGTAAAACCCGCAGTAGGTATGCTGATAAATCCCAGATCTGCCTCCTCGGAAACTCCTAGCAGGGTTCCTTCTGCTGCTCTTCCATTAAAAAAAGTCACGTAGCTGTCTTCATTCCAATACTGCAGTACGTGCCTGTTCGTTACAATAATGATCTCATCTTCCAACATCTTATAAATACTCCCACTGCCATAATGTCCTTCAACCTTTACCCGTACACAACTGCAAAGCACATTTCCAAACGCTTCCTCTACCTCTCCTCCCACAGCCCTTCGAGTAACCAATAATCCCAACTTAGCCGCCCCTTTATAATCCTCCTCCAGACTAGTCGCCTGAATCAAACACCGCCTCTCCCCTTCTTCCGCCGCAAAAACATAACTACCTTCCATCCATCCCAATACATTTCCCCATACAACAATCAGTCCCCAAAAACAACAAACCCTTTTTTTCCAATCCATACCACAACCTCAACCTAAAGAAAAACCTCAAAAATAGCCACATCCCCCAAATAATCACACATAAAAAACAGGAATAACGTAGAATGGCATCATACGCAATTGGATGTCCTTTTGCGCGGCTTATGGAAAGGGATTAGAAATTCTCAGAATCCCGTTTAACCACCAGCAAGAATCGGACAGGACGTCCGATTCAGGCATCACTTGGTCATGGATGACCAATGATGCCGCTTGCGTCCGCCGCCAATCCCCCTTACACGGGATTCTCAGAATTTCTTATCCCTGCACATAGCCGCGCAAAAGGACATCCAATTGCGTATGATGCCCCACCATCCCCATTTATCCTTCATTATTTATAGAAAAATCAAGCAGGACGATAAGCCGGGTTATGTCGTCGAATGATCATCTATCTAGGACTGTCGTCACCAACAGTCTCAAGCGACCCACCTGAAAGCTCGCCGGGCAAGCTAATAGCGCTTTCTGTTTGGTCTTGCTTCGGATGGGGTTTACATGTGCCCTGTCCGTTACCGTACAGGCGGTAGTCTCTTACACTGCCTTTCCACCCTTACCACAAGACTCAGAGCTACGGTAAGACCTCCGCTCTGAGCTTGAGGAATCTGCAAAATGCAGATTCCCTCCTGGATTACCAATTGATAATTCAGGGGCGGTTTATTTCTGTTGCACTAGCCTTGGAGTCGCCTCCACCGGACGTTATCCGGCATCCTGCCCTGTGAAGCCCGGACTTTCCTCATCTGTTATTAAACAGCCGCGATCATTTGTCCTACTTGATTTTTTCTCTACACATTAAAATAACTGCCGCCAATAAATTCCCTGCATATGGAATTAGCAGGAACGTTCTGACTGTCAATCCCCTGGAAATATTCAAGGAATTTCAGCAGCCGCTTTGCCTCATAATATTCCGGCTCTCCTTTTGGGATACCAAAGAGCAAAGGCTCTGCATATTGCTTAAGCACTGCCAATTCATAAATAAGCGCTGAATTGAACATTTCATCTGCGCTTTCCTGAAAAGGAAAAATATACTGTTCCTCTCCTCTTCTGACAGAAGACCACATTCCAATGGTCCCTTTAGCACAGGTGCCTCTGGTTCGTGCATCCCGCACCATTCTTCGCAGAAGCCTTCCGTCTGTGGTCGGGATTCGATTATGTTCATCAACATTCAGACTGGTAAGCGCGCTGATATATATTTTAAACTTACTTTCATCCGGCAAGAACTGGGTGGTAGCCGGATTGAGTCCATGAATCCCCTCAATGACAAGCACATCCTCCGGTCCTAATTGTTTATAATTGCCGTGATACTCCCGCTTTCCAATTTTGAAATTAAACTGCGGAAGTTCTACCCTCTCGCCATTTAGAAGTCTGTTCATATCTTCATTAAACCTTTTAATGTCGATTGCCTCTAAACATTCAAAATTGTAATTCCCATTCTCATCCTTTGGGGTATCCTCCCTGTTTACGAAATAGTCATCAAGGGCAATTGGGTGCGGGATCATCCCATAGCTTCTCAGCTGAATGGACAGCCTGTGGGAAAAGGTGGTCTTTCCGGACGAGGAAGGTCCTGCAATCAAAACGAACTTCACATTTCCTCTGTCCACGATTTCTTTTGCAATCTCGCCAATCCTTCTCTCCTGCAGTGCCTCCTGCACCAGAATCATATCACTGATCTGACCGTCACGTATGGTATTGTTTAAATCCCCTACAGAGTCAATCCCCATTCTCTCTCCCCACTCGGAAGCCGTTGCAAGGGTTTTAAAGAGCTTTTCTTTTGGCTCAAAATAATTGATTTTCGTGGGATCCTCACTGCCTGGAATGAGCAGGAGAATTCCATTTTCATAAAGCATCAGATCAAAATATTTCAAGTAACCGGTACTGGGAAGCATATACCCATAATAATAATCGTAATACCCATCCAAACAATATACATTCACAAGAGAACTCCTGCGATAGTGAAAAAGTTTTTCTTTATCATGCATTTTGTGCCGACGGAAGAGTTCCATAGCTTCCTCAATAGGATAAGATTTCTTCGTAATCGGCAGGTTGCTTTCTACAAGTTTCCTCATTCTGCGGTTAATTTGTTCCACTGAATCGCCGGTAAGTTTCTCATCCATCTTGAGACTGCAGTAATATCCCTGCCCAATGGCAAATTCCACCTTTACCTTTTTTACCTTTTCTGCTCCCAGGACATCATAAATAGCCTTTATGAGTATCATAAGCCCTGTTCGCACATAAGTCTTGTGTCCGCTGCTGTCCCCAATAGTTAAAAAAGACAGTTCACAGTCTTTTTCCGCCTTCTTGAATAATTCTCTTATCTTGCCGTTTTCAAGCACCAACGCTATCATATCTTTATATTCGTGCTGATATTCTCTGGCTATTTCCTCAAAGGTAATCCCCTCAGGGTATTCCTTTGGAACGCCGCCAATTGTAATCGTTACCATTATAATCCCTCCATATCATCATCCGTGCCTATTATCTGTGCTGCTTTTTTTATGTACAGCATCTCCCCATCAAGTTCCTTCATGCGGGCATTAGCACGAGAACTTACACTGCCCTGCATAAGTCTTTCCCTGATCTTAAGACCATTTTCCCACTCTCTTTTTAAAAAAGTATTAAGCACAGGATGCCTTCTCTGTAAAAGTACCGGTCCAAAACGGTCACAAATTTCCTGATCATACAGGAAACTTTCTTCCTTTGAGGAGACCGCCTTTATAACCGGGTAAAACTTATCTTCCTCCAATATCATATCTTCCCAGACTATGGAATATCCCTCATTTCTTAAAAATCTTCGGAAAAAGGAAATCTCAGACTGGGGCTGGAGGATCAATTCCTTAAAATCCCTTGTCTTTGAGGGATACTGTGCAAGTATTCTCTGCATCAGTCTTCCCCCCATTCCCGCACAGATGAGGGTATCTGCCTCCCCCCTCTCATATGCCGACAGACCATCAGAAAGGCGTAATGTTATGTATTCCTCAAGTTCCGCATCTGCCACATGCTCCCTTGCGCGCAGAAGCGGTCCCTTATTCACGTCCATGGCAAGCACACTGGGGGAAACTTTGCTCTGCACCAGATAAATAGATACATATCCATGGTCACATCCCACATCACAGACCCGGTTTCCTTTTGTTACCATATCCGCCACAGCCTGCATTCTCGCCGATAAAATCACATTTCCCGCCATCAGTCCAGATAATCCTTTAACTTCCTGCTCCTGCTTGGATGGCGCAGCTTGCGCAGAGCTTTCGCCTCAATCTGCCTAATACGCTCTCTGGTCACGTTAAATTCTTTTCCCACTTCCTCCAGCGTCCTGGCTCGTCCATCATCCAGCCCAAAACGCAGACGGAGCACCTTCTGTTCTCTCTCTGTAAGAGTTCCCAAAACCTCCACAAGCTGTTCCTTCAGCAATGTAAATGCCGCTGCATCTGCCGGAACCGGCACATTGTCATCCTGAATAAAATCACCTAAATGAGAATCTTCCTCCTCGCCGATTGGTGTTTCCAGCGAAACAGGTTCCTGAGATATTTTCAGTATTTCACGCACACGCTCAACAGGCAGGGTCATTTCCTCTGCAATCTCTTCCGGTGTAGGTTCACGCCCTAGTTCCTGCAAAAGCTGTCTGCTGACACGGATCAGTTTGTTGATTGTTTCCACCATATGCACAGGAATACGTATGGTTCTTGCTTGGTCGGCAATCGCTCTGGTGATTGCCTGACGAATCCACCATGTTGCATAAGTTGAAAATTTGTAGCCTTTGCGGTAATCAAACTTTTCAACAGCCTTAATGAGACCAAGATTACCTTCCTGAATCAAATCCAAAAAGAGCATGCCTCTGCCCACATATCTTTTGGCAATGCTGACTACAAGACGCAGATTCGCCTCAGCCAGACGTTTTTTCGCCTCATCCCCTGCATCCACATCTTTTTGCAGTTCTCTGATCTCCTGACGCAGTTCTTCCGCTTCCGTTTCATCTGCATCATCTATCTTTCTCTCTAAAATAGCGATTTTTTCCTTGCCTACAGTGCCTGCCTCCATTTTCTGGGCAAGCTCGATTTCTTCCTCGGCACTTAAAAGAGGCACTTTTCCGATTTCCTTCAGATACATTCTGACCGGGTCTTCGATGCTGATTCCATCAGGAACAGAAAGATCAATGTTCTCAACATCCACCTCGTCTTCCTCTGAAAGGATGATTTCCTCATCATCAACATCATCCGCCTCTGTAATCCGAAGAACGTCCACGTTATTATGCTCAAGTGTTTCCAGTATTTTCTCGAATTGTTCTTCACCCATTGCAACATCAGCAAAATAATCTACAATTTCCTGATATTCCAAAACGCTTTTTTTCTTTTTGGCAACTGCTAAAAGCCCTGTCAGCTTCTCGTCAAACTTTGCCTGTGTGTTTTCATCCATTCCGGTTTTCCGTCCTTCCTAACTTTATAAACATTGTAACTGTTCATTACCTTCACAGTTACAATGCAAAATCCATCCTAAATTGCCTACGGCAATGGGATT
>CAYOED010000122.1:0-7191 GCA_964402925.1 uncultured Lachnospiraceae bacterium
TTTATGGAGCGGGAGCGCGACGACGTTGGTATATTTACCTGTCCTGTGCGGACTATTGGCTACATTGTGAAAAGTAACTTTGGCAGGGGCAGATTCTATTGTCTTGAAACAAATATCTTTTAATGGAATACGAACAGTAGTATAATGAAACAGTGAACAATTAAGCTTTATAAGGAGAGCGGAATAAATATGGAAAATATTTTTTTTATTTTTGTATTCGGTGCGATGTTTTTACTTCCGTTCATTTTAGTTGTGCTGGATATTATTTTTGCTGTTAAGAAACGGGAAAGACCCATATTTGAACTGATTGCATTTTTTACAGGCAGTGTCTACATGGCGCTTGCCTATCTTTTATGGGATCTGCCGGATTACCGGCAGCCCTTGAACCTCTATAATTATGTCAGGGTGCATGAGCCTATTAGCAGTGAGCACATGATGTCTATTGTCATATTTGCCTTGTGGGGATTTTTCAGCTATTTTATTTTAAAATTCACCAGAAAGGCGCTGCCGCCTCTTTTGGAGGTAATTCTGTTAGGTGGCGTATATGTGGGCTGTGGGCTAAGCCTTGTATGGATGTTCCAGCTGTTATGCGCAGGTTGGCCGGAAGGGGTTCAATTTGGAGCGTCTGACTATTTTATCGGTTTGTGTTTGTGCGTGGTTCCCTTCCTTTATTTGGTACATGTCATTTCCTTGATGGTAAAGTTAGTAAAGGAAAAGGCGGAAAAGCAAGAGAACATTCATTATGAAAAGCCTATGATGCAAAAAATCAACTTATGGTTCTTAAAAGGAGCAAATCTGTTTTTGGCAGCTTTGATTGCCATGCTTCCTGTATTAGGGATTCTGGTCATGCTCCTTTGTCTCTTCGGTCAGCAGCCGGATGGCATCATTTTGGCATTCACTAAAACCAGCGACTGGGTTTTGTCAAAGGAGATTGCACCGCCGCCGGTAGCGTACGACACGCATTACCTGTGCACGGTTTCCCTGCGCGGACATAGGAAGTTAGTAAAGCCTATCCGTTATGGAATCCGGAAAGGGGAAAAAATAGTTGTGAACAGACAGCTTTGCGTAGCCAACGCCTTTGAACAGCTTATTATGGAAAAGACACCGCGTTTTCATAAAGCAGTCAGAAATTTTTATGATACATACGGATATCCTATATCCAGACATATCCGCCATGCGTGGACAGCGGATGTGGTTTATCTTATGATGAAACCCTTAGAGTGGGTATTCCTTATGGTGCTTTATCTTTTTGACGAAAAGCCGGAAAACCGTATCTGCAGCCAATATCTTCCAAAGGAGCCAGAATATGAAGCATAAATGTTATTTGCAGACACCCATAGGAGTTATTTGTATACAAGAGGAAGAAGAAGCCATCATTGCTTTGTATGTTGACAGGCAGTGTGAAGAAAGGTATCATTTATACAGGTCTGGCGGAGAACTGAGTTTTTTGGAGGAACCTGAGACGGAGCTGCTTAAAACGGCAGGAACCCAGCTTATGGAATATTTTCAGGGGAAGAGACAAGAGTTTTCACTTCCGCTTGCGCCTCAGGGAACGGAATTTCAGAGAAAAGTGTGGGAAACGCTTTGCACGATTCCCTATGGACAGACCAGAAGCTATGGAGAGATAGCCGCACAGATTGGAAACCCAAAAGCAAGCCGAGCCGTTGGGGGAGCAAACAATAAAAATCCGATCATGATTTTTATTCCCTGCCATCGTGTGATTGGCGCAGACGGCTCGCTGGTAGGTTTTGGAGGCGGACTTCGGGCTAAGCGCTATATGCTTGATTTAGAGAAAGGAGAAAATTGATTATGGGCACACCCTACTACGTTGCATAGCAAAGGCTTTGCAATGAAAATATAAAAAGATTGCTATAGCCTTTGCTGATCCTGAAAACAGCAATAGAACAGGAGGGCAACAATGAGCTATAGAAGTGCAGAGAAGGTTCTGCCATATGAATTGATAGAATTAATCCAGCAATACGTGGATGGAGACTATCTTTATATTCCCCGCAAAGAATCAAAAAGAAAGAAATGGGGAGAAAATACCGCCATAAAGCAGGAACTCGAAGAAAGAAACACAGCGATTTTCGGGGATTACATACAGGGCCTGTCAATGGAGGAACTTGCAGCAAAATATTTTTTATCCGAAAAGAGCATCCAGCGCGTTGTATATCAAAAGCGCAAAGGCAGTTAGTTTTAAAAATCCGTGTGGATGGAGAAAAAAAGTGAGGTATCTGGCAATCGCAGTCAGATACCTCACTTTTTTGAACTGATGAGAAACAGGGGCATAATTTGTTATAAATGACGTTGCCTGCTCAAGAATAATTATCATCTGTTTTTGAGGTTTTGAGAGCAGGAATAAACTGTTACACTGCTATTACGAGATAAAGAGAAAACGACAAGGAGGACATTTATTATGGGCACACCTTATTACATTGCATAGCAAAGGCTATTGCAATCATTAAAAATAGTATGATACAACCGTAATAGTCTTTGCACATCCGAAGATAGAATATAAGGAGATGCAAAATGGACTATTTAAATACAATTGAATATAGAATAAAACCAACCCAAGCTTTAAAAATCATCCGCAACTGCTCCGGATGCGGGAGAAAGGCGTTCTTTGTCAGTACGGGACAATTTCGCGTAAATGCCAATGGAAATCTTGTAGATATCTGGTTAGTTTACCAGTGTGAGAAGTGCAGACACACCTATAATCTTACTGTCTGTGAGAGAACAAAAGCAAAGAAAATAGCAAAAGAGCAATATCTGGCATTTCTCCGCAACGACGAGGAACTTGCATTAAAATGCGGCACAAACCTTGATTTGCTGAAAAGAAATAAAGCTGAGACGGATATAAATAGGTTAGAATACCAGTATGAGAAGGCTGAGGCGGAAACATCACATTCGAAACGGATAAACCAAGATGGCTGTTCAAGAATAATCATACAAAATCCATATCGGCTAAAGGTGCGGATTGACAGACTGTTGCCGGAACTAATCGGAATCAGCAGAAGCCAGATGAAAAAAATGGTGCAGGAGGGAAAGATTTGTTTTGAGGGAACCTACCTTGCAGAAACAACGGAAATTATCATAAACTAACGAATAATTTTACATTTCCCGTTTCCACTAACTCTGTTTTGCGGTACAATATAAGAAGTGAAAACAACAGGCACGGCAGGTGCCTGATTTGGAATAATATCGTAAATGGACAGAGATTATGGAACGAAACATTGATTTAAAGCAGGTATCGGACGGCAGATTATATCTGGCAAATGACATGGTAAGAGCAGGCTGCAATGATTGCGTCGGCTGTTCTTCCTGCTGTCAGGGAATGGGAACCTCTATCATTTTAGACCCCTATGATATGTACAGCATAGAAAAGGGCATGAGCACTACTTTTGAAGAACTGATGGAAGATAAGATTGAACTTAATGTGGTAGACGGCATTATCCAGCCCAATTTAAAAATGCAGGAGAAAAGGGATTGCTGTGCCTTTTTAAGTGAAGCGGGAAGATGTACCATTCATGGGTTCCGGCCTGGGTTTTGCAGGATGTTTCCCATGGGCAGGATTTATGAGGAGAACGGCTTTCGGTATTTCATTCAGATTCATGAGTGTCCTTATCCCAATAAGACGAAGGTAAAAGTAAAAAAGTGGCTGGAGATACCGGAATTGGGGAAGTATGAGGCTTATATTACGGACTGGCACTATTTTCTTAAAGAGGTACAGGAAATCATAAAAAGAACGCAGAATGATGCAATCATCAAGAACTTGAATATGTACCTGCTGAATCGGTTTTATGTAAAACCCTATGACACCGCAGCTGAAAGTGAAAACGGGACGGATTTTTACCGACAGTTTTACGCAAGACTGGAAGAAGCAAAGGAAACAGTGCGGGTCTATCGATAATGGGTTTTTGAAAGGAAGGCTGTTATGGCGGATATCAAGACATCAAAATTATTTCATTCTATAACAGAGGCAGAGATGGAGCGGATTTTGAAGTGTTCAAAATCTGTTTTGAAAAGCTATCCCGCAGGAAAATATATTTTTGAGCAGGGCGGAATGCCTTCCAGACTCTTCCTTCTTCTGGAAGGACAGGTGCAGATCTGTAAAGATTTTACTTCCGGTAAGAGAGACGTGTTGTATCTGGTGGAAGCGGGAAATGTGTTTGGGGAAATCTTTCTGTTTGGAGACCGGAAGCACTATTGGTATGATGCGGTGGCGGTCAGCGATGTGAAGATTTTAGAAATGCCATGGGACTTTTTTTACCATTTTTGTTCCAATGCCTGTGACCATCACAAGCAGCTTACCCAGAACATGCTGGAAATCCTGTCAGAAAATAATTTTAAAATTACAAGGAAGCTCCACATAGTAAGTACTTCATCTTTGCGGGAGCGGATTGCAATCTGGCTGATTGATGCCATGGATGAGGATGCGGTTGTGAATCTGCCTATGAACAGAGAGCAGCTGGCGGATTTCCTGGGAGTTGCAAGACCCTCCCTGTCAAGAGAATTGATGCGCATGCAAAAAGACGGACTGATCGAGGTGAACAAAAAGAAAATCAGGGTGTGTGATAAGGAAGCAGTGGAAATGCTCTATGGCTCTTGATTGTTTTTATAAAAATACATGAAAATTCCAAATTTGTAACTGTGGTTACGGATTTTTTGCGTTGAAAAACGTATTATGAAATCACAAAGAACAAATAATGATAAATGATGATAAAGCAATTAAGGAAAGGAGCAGTTATTATGGCAAACACAAACTCAGCACAGGTAGAAAACTTAGTAAATCTTTTGGATGGATATGCAGGAAAGGGCGGACATCACTTAAATGTCAACGTTTTAAACAGAGATATGCTCTTAGACGCTCAGAAGCATCCCGAAAATTATCCTCAGCTTACCATCCGTGTATCCGGTTATGCAGTAAACTTCATCAAGCTGACACCGGAACAGCAAGCTGATGTTATTTCCAGAACATTCCATGAAGCTATGTAGTTCATTCCCGCGAGGATTTTGGCTTTTGAACAAAATGTTGAGAGCGCTGCAAAACACCTAAATTTTAGATGTTCTGCGGCGCTCTTTTAGGTGCCTATGGAATTGGAGGATTGTATTGTTCCAAAGCTGATCATACAGCCAATTGCGGATTTTGTGCATTATTACAAGAAATATAAAAAATATCTGTGCAAAATGACAGAATATGCTAATAGCAGTTTTCTCATATTTATCTTACACGAAGTTTCTTCTATAATAATATAAAATGAATGTATTTTCAAATTCATAAAAGGAGGAATGAAAAGTGAAAAAGAAAATTATCTCTGTAGTACTGGCAGGCTGCATGTTGGTATCGGCGCTTGTCGGGTGTGGCGGCAAAGAACAGACATCAGCATCTGGTGCGGGAGAAGCAGCGCCGGCAGCAGAGGCTGATGGAGGACAGAGCGCAGAAGAAGGAACGGAAGCGCCTGTAGTGGATGCAGCAAATATTTCAGAGGTTCAGAAAATCATCAAAGAAGCAGAAGGAATGTCGATGGAGGAACTTGCCGAGAAAGCAATTGAAGAATCCAACGGTCAGACTTTTTATGGGATAGGAACTTCCAGCCGCGGTGAGGCAGCGCTTCCATTATTCATAGAATACTTACAGTCAATAGACCCCTCTTACACAATGGAATTTGAATGGCAGCAGCCAAAGAATAATAAGATTTTTGAACAGCTGACAGCAGATTCCTTAAAAGATCAGGGAACATTTGCAATGACGCTGATTCAGGATGGAAATCAGATTGAATCTAAAATGGTTCAGACAGGAGTTTTGGATACATATATTCCCAAAGAATGGGCAGAAGCAAATGGAGTAACACCGGATTTTGTAGCAGGATATCTGTCGTTGCAGACTTTGAACAAAGTATTTGAGTACAACTGCACAGGTTCAGCAGAATATACAAACTGCTGGGATTTTGTAGCAGAGGGAACTCATGCATTATTTATGGATATCGACTCTGAGGTGGTAGGAAAGAACTTCCTATACATGCTGACAGAAGACAAATATGCAGCTTGGTTAAAAGAAGCATTTGAAGCGTTAGATGATGACAGCAAAGCATACTTCCAGCCAGTTATCAATGAGATGGAATCTGAAGCAGCAGATTTTGGTATGGGCGCTGACGGCAAATATGCACTTGCTTGGATTAAGCTGTGGGTTGAAAGCTACAATGCACAGACAGATGATGGACCGATTTGTAATACATTGGTCACAGATTCTGCAACAGACCAGGCAGGACTTTTGGTCTATTCCAAGCTTCGTTCCGTTGAAGAGTCCGCAACAGCTTCTGTAAACAACGTTAAAGTTGCCGCTTATCAGGATGGATACAAAGGCATTGGCGGCTACGGATATTGCCATTACTTATTTGTCACAGACAACTCTCCTCTTCCATGGACAGCATGTGCATTTATCGCATACATGACATGTACAGAGGACGGCTTCAGCGCATGGGGCAAGGATATGGGCGGTTATTCCTCGAATCCTAAGGTTGCAGAAGCAACAGAGGCAACTTATGGACACAGCAAGGGCGGCTGCGATGAGTCTGGCAATGTAGTATATGACTGTAAAAACGACAGAGGATATGACTGGTGGACCACCACTGGCGAACTGGTTCTTGAAGATCCTGAGTACTGCGCATCTGTTTCCTCCACCGTTGGAAGCTGGATCGAACTTTTGACGAAGTACAGCGAGGGGGCAGATGCAAAATAGAATGAACAATGCAGCCCTCAAGGTGTTTGCAGAAAATGAAATGCCGGTCCAATATGTGAACCGGCATTTCTTTTTGACTAATAAGGCAGCGTGCAAAGTGTGTAATTTTATTTTATAAATTTTTTATATTCAATATATTTTGGCCTTGAAATTCGTATGATACAATGTACATGGTAGTAATTTATTGCATTTTGGAGGAAATACGGAGATGAGCGCATTTGTAGAATTTAGGAATGTCGGCAAGACTTATCATATGGGCGAAGTGGATATTGAAGCGCTGAAGGATGTGAATTTTACAATTGAAAAAGGCGAATTTTGTGTCGTGGTCGGAGCATCAGGTGCGGGCAAAACGACGATTTTGAATATCTTAGGCGGAATGGATACTTTATCGTCCGGACAGCTCTGAAAGGTGAAAAATTTTCGCAATAAAAATGCAGATAAATACAGGCATC
>CAYOED010000123.1:0-6689 GCA_964402925.1 uncultured Lachnospiraceae bacterium
TTCATCTGACCAATGAATCTTGGTCGGCAGGCTCAAGATTCCGAGAGCCTATTTGTTGGTAAAATAAATACTGCAATAGATGCAATAGATAATACGCTAAAATTCAGAAAAGATGATTGCGATAATAAAACATACAAAACTGTTATTGCGATGCAGTCGGCACCAAGCAATAGGAATGAAAGGTGTTGATTCCTTTTGAGCACATTGTTTGAAATTGGATGATTGGAATTTTTAACAGGGCAGTTCCTTAAAATATAGTAAACACTGGTTATCAATAAAATTATCCAAATGAAACTTGGTAGGAATAGCAAAGAAAGCACTTTGGCAGTTATTGAAACGGCTATGTATTCCAAGTTACTTATTATAAAGCATTTGGAATATGTAGAAGCATGATATCCGCCAACGGTTACTTTAAGCGGAACTGAAATGAAAAAATATAGCATTCCAATTAAAAAGGAATCCAAGAGGCATGCTGTTATTATAATGGAAGAGGAAGTAATTATGCAGGATATCATCAATTCGAGACCGTATTGATATACTTCAAGCAGTTCCTTCTTAATTATATTTCTATTCAGCATATGGTTTGAAATTTTTATGACTATACTATAAATCAATGTTAAGATTCCCTCCTATAGCTTATTCTGATGGATATTGGCTTCACGATACATGTTTTCTCTTAATTGTTATAGCACAAATACAAAGAGAAGTCATGGAAAAGTCTTTAAAAGGCAATTTTTTGACCTTAAAAAGGAAGAAAATAAGGTCAAAAAGACAGAGATGAAGGTCACTTTATATTTTTTGACAATTTTTTTGCTATATTAAAAATGTAAATATACAAACATACTTTTAAGATAAGAATGGAGGATTGGCAAATGAAACGAAAAATCTTATATGCATTATTTGCAGCTTGTGCGCTTAACTCAAGTTTGATGTTGGTATCCGCAGCAAGTTTGACGGAATATTCTGGTTATGTCCAGAAAACTCAAGACATTGTAACGAGCCCGTTAACAAAGAGCAATACCAGTGTGGGGACAAACTGGGTTGAGCATGTAGAAGAACATCGTAAACTTACTTGTTGGATACAAAAAAGTGGTTCTAGAATCACAGATACAAAATCATATACAGATTCAGGTTATCAATATCTGACTTATAGTGATCCGATTAATGCAAAGGGGAAAGACGTAAGTTTAGCAGTGTCGACAGCACTTACGACATTGCAAAAGACATATTCATTTGGTTCATGGAGCCCGGACGAGACAAAATAGTTTAGAGGGTCGTCACCTATAAGTGGCGACCCTTTGTAAGTGAGGTATATCTATGAAATGGGAATTCGGTGAAATGCATAGGAGTATATTCAACAAGAAGATGTCTATTGGTATGATAATCAGTTTTGTATCATTGTGTTATGGAAGTAAGGATATTATGCGCTTTCAGACTATTGGATTTCTAGATACTTTTATTTTTTCCCAGACTGATAGTACAACGGCGATTATTGCACTGCTTTTTCCCATAATTGCTGTATTGCCGGTAGGTACGATGTATAGATCGGAAAGGCAAAATGGTTATTATTCGTTAGTACGCAGTAAAATGAGCAGGATGAGATATTGCCGCATTAAATTAGTTAATGCTTTCCTTGCAGGCGCGTTAGTAATTGGGGTACCTAATTTCTTTTTTTTAATAATTTGTTTTTTTGTTAAACGAGGAATGGTAGGGGCGGAAAGTCATATAGCTGTAAGTTTCTTGTCCATGCTTTATTTTAATAAGCCTATGCTATATGGGATGCTGTTAACTGGAAATGCAGCATTGTGTGGGGGAATTTTTTCTTTACTTGAATTGGGAGTATCTGCGTGGATAAAGAATAAGTATGTGGCAGTAATTGTTCCATTTGGATATTATATTTTTTCGGCTATGGTATTATTTTATATAAGTCCATGGATGAATGCAATAATATTATTTGCACTAAATCAATATGCTGAGGAAAATATTGTAATTATTATAATTTATGACTTGTTTTTGACTGTGGGAGGAATAATTTTATTTATTGCAGGGACGTATTATGAGGACTTTACAGTATAATTTTGTATATAAATTTTGGTTGGTTTCTTGCATAGCGCAGGTTGGTTTTTCCGTTGCAGACTTCAAAGAGTATACAACTATTTTAAGGGGAAAGAGCGGGAATATATTTGATTTTATATTATTTTCTGTTAATCATGCATATTTTATAGCCTTGGTGGGACCGATATCACTCTTTTGTTTGATGAAATGTTATACAACTATGGATGTAATAGTGATGAATAGATTCCATAAAAAAAAGGATTACTTTTATGATAGGTTGGGATGCGGAATAATCAATGCTATGGTATGGGTAATTATAACGATGCTGATACGGTTGATTGTTGGCATGATTGCTGGATATGGAACAGACTATCCTTTTACATACTATGTGGAATTTAATAATTATAATAAAGTAGCATACATAATTGTGCTTCAGTTTACTTTATTTATGTCTGCCTATCTAATAGCATTCATTTGGGTGCGGGAAATTATACAGGATTTTGTTTCTAACCAGGTCTTACGAAGTATAGTGCCATTGATTCTATCGATAATAGAATTGGCAATCTATAAAAGCTTAAACTATACTATGTTGGTCATTTTTCCATTAGGGAATACATTGATAAATAGTGAAGTATACGTTGGTAGTTTTTTTAATCGTATTGTATATTGGGCTTTTGTTTTATATAGTTTGTACTATATTAAGACTGAATTTTTATGTGATAAGGAAATTACAAATGAGTAAAATAGAAAATAGACGGTATATCAATATTTTATTTGTTTTGGTGATTATATGTATATTTATGTTTTGGGAATGCTGGAATAAACAAATACATTTAGCAACTGGCAGCTTTAATGAAGATATTAAAAATAATTTATGTGGATTCTCAAAGTTGGATAAGAAATGTATGGGATGGATAATGATACATTTTCCAGTACAGTTTTATATGGTATTGAGGCAGGCACTTTTTTTAAAAAAGTTTGCAATATTATGGTACTTTCGGAAAGGTAATTTATGTACTGTGTTCACCAATTTTTTCAAACTGTATTGGAGGGTTCCTTTGCTATACTATTTTATAGGGCTGATAGCTGTATACCTAAAAAAAATATTATGCAGAGAAGTAGATGACTTATGGGAGGGAGCAATTATCTTCTGTATTTATGTAAGTATAATACTAATGATTACGACGGTTGCAATTTGTTGTTATACGTTTCTGATTTATGTTTTTTTGATGAGTTTTCAATCAGCATTCAGCATTGCTTTTTTTCTGGAAACTCTATTTACCATGTTTGGCACAAGAATGGTAGAAAATGATGTAGCTTATAGGCAACTTTGGTATATTCCTGTTAGAGGAGTATTCATTGGAGAAGATGTAAATATGATCATATGGGACGGTAGTTTATTTTTGTGTGAGTTACTTAAATTGATAATTATCATAGGAATATGCAATGTACTATTTCGTTGGAAATATGAATTCATTTCAGAAAATTAATGATTGATAAGGGGAAATATAGTATGGTTATTTTTGAAAATGTGTCTAAGGAATTTAAAGGAAAAATTGTATTGAAGCATGTAAATGTAAAGATTGCCCAAGGAGAGATTTGTGGTCTGATAGGTAAAAATGGGAGTGGAAAAAGTGTATTTATGAAGTTAGCGGCAGGTATGTCATATCCTACGGAAGGAAAAATTACTGTTAATGGCAAAATATTAGCGAAAGGCGAATTCCCACACAATACAGGGATTGTATTGGATAATATTGGCTTTTTAAAAGAGAAGACAGGGTATAAAAATCTAAAGATTTTAGCGGGCATTCTTAATAAAATTTCTGATGAGCAAATTATTTCAACTATGGAATCAATGGGATTAAATGCCAATGACAAAACAATTGTCGGCAAATACTCAGTCGGAATGAAACAAAAGCTTTTATTGGCACAAGCTATGATGGAAGAGCCTGATTTGTTATTGCTGGATGAGCCATTTAACGGACTTGATGAAGATAGCGAAAGAAGAATAATCGAATTGTTGAGGCAGACTAATGCAAGAAAAGGAACTACAATAGTAATAGTTTCCCATGACAAAGATGAATTGGAAAATCTTTGTCATAGGATATATAAAGTACATAATAAGCGGCTTGAGGATGTTTCATACAAGCCGGGTAGTCCACTTTGTACAGTCCCACACATCTGTAGCGAGACCTTCATAGAATAGAGGCTCGTGGCATACCATAAGGATACTGCCCTTATATTCCATTAAAGCGCGTCGTAGTTCATTCTTGGCGTCCGCATCCAGGTGGTTGGTAGGCTCATCCAGAAGCAGAATATTAGTCTCACGGTTAATCAGTTTACAGAGGCGGACTTTTGCCTGTTCGCCGCCGCTTAAGACTTTTACCTTGCTCTCAATATGCTTGGTGGTAAGACCGCATTTAGCAAGGGCGGAGCGCACCTCATACTGGGTGAAACCGGGAAATTCCTGCCAGATTTCTTCGATGCAGGTGGTTGTAATGTTATGATCCATCTCCTGTTCAAAGTAGCCGATACTTAGATAATCCCCTTGTTCCACGTTCCCGGATAGAGGTGGAATGATTCCCAGGATGCTTTTTAGGAGGGTGGTTTTTCCGATTCCGTTGGCGCCTGTCAGGACAATTTTTGCTCCCCTCTCCATTTCCAGATTTAAGGGGGAGGAGAGTGGTTCATCATAGCCGATTACAAGATCTCTGGTCTGAAAAATATAGCGTCCGGGGGTTCGTGCTTCTTTAAAATGAAATTCCGGTTTAGGCTTTTCGCCGGCAAGTTCAATCACATCCATTTTGTCCAGCTTTTTCTGGCGGGACATCGCCATATTGCGGGTGGCGACTCTTGCCTTATTTCGGGCAACAAAATCTTTTAAATCTGCGATTTCCTTTTGCTGTTTACTGTATGCCGCCTCAAGCTGTGCTCGCTTCATCGCATAAACTTCCTGAAATTTATCATAATCTCCGGGATAGCGGTTAAGTTCCTGATTGTCCATATGGTAGATCAGATTGATCACGCTGTTTAAAAAGGGAATATCATGGGATATCAGGATAAATGCATTTTCATAGTCATTCAGATAGCGCTTCAGCCATTCAATATGCTCTGCGTCCAGATAATTGGTAGGCTCATCTAAAAGAAGAATATCAGGCTTTTCGAGAAGGAGTTTCCCAAGCAATACCTTGGTGCGCTGCCCACCGCTCAAATCGGTAACATCCTTATCTAGTCCCAGCTCTGTAAGTCCCAGCGCTCTTGCGACCTCATCTACCTTAGCATCAATAAGATAAAAGTCGTGCATGGTCAGCAGATCCTGGATGGTGCCCAGCTCATCCATATATGTTTCCAGTTCATTTTCGTCTGCACTGCCCATCTTGTCGCAGATTTCATTCATCTGCTTCTCCAGATCATACAGAAAGTCGAAGGCCGAGGACAAGACGGTTTTGATAGTCATGCCTTTTTCAAGGACAGTGTGCTGATCCAGATAGCCCACACGAACGTTTTTTGCCCATTCGATTTTTCCTTCGTCGGGCATGAGTTTCCCAGTGATAATGTTCATAAATGTGGATTTACCTTCACCATTAGCGCCTACGAGACCAATATGTTCTCCCTTTAAAAGGCGGAAAGATACATCCTGAAAAATGGCTCTGTCACCAAAGCCGTGAGTTAAGTGTTCAACATTTAAAATACTCATATTTTCTCCTGATCGTGGAATAATTAACATATACGCTTAGATTATATAGGGAAATTCGGTTAAAGTCAAAAAGCATTGACTTTTTCTGAAAATATTTATACACTGAAATAGTAATGATTACTAATATTTAACAGAATGGAGGAAAATATGAATCAAAGTGCATTTCATAAACTATCATACGGGGTCTACGTTGTAAGTACGTGGGATAATGGAAGACCTACAGGGTGCACGGCAAACAGTGCCATGCAGATTACCTCTTCGCCTGCAACCATTGCAGTCAGTATTAATCACAACAATTATACCAACAAGTGCATCAGTGAAACAGGTAAATTTGCCATTTCCATTCTTGCGGAGGATTCTGATCCTTCTATTATAGGAACGTTCGGCTTTAAGACCGGTAAAGAAGCAGACAAATTTGCAGAAGTGAAGTACAGTGTGGAGGATTATATGCCCATCGTCTCCGATTGCTGCGCCTATATTGTATGCGAGGTCATTGACAAAATGGAGACATCGACACATACAGTATTTCTTGGGGAGGTAAAAGGGGCGGAAGTTTTCGGAAACAGAGATGCCATGACCTATGCTTATTACCATAAGGTGATCAAAGGAAAAAGCCCTAAGAATGCACCTACTTATATTCCTGATGAGGAGGAAAAGAAGCCGAAAGAGGAAAAAGGGCGCAGGTTTAAATGTGAGATCTGCGGCTACATTTACGAGGGAGAAGAACTGCCGGATGACTATAAGTGCCCTGTCTGCGGTATGGGAGCGGATCAATTTACCGAAATATAGAAAATACAGTACTACATTCAAATAGTTTGATATACCAAGCAGGATTCGGCGAAGTGCTTTGCAGGGGTTTGCTTGGTATATTACTTTTTACACTTGACCAGAGTGACGCTCTGAGAGGATAAATAATCCAACGTCGCCGCGCTCCCGC
>CAYOED010000124.1:0-6590 GCA_964402925.1 uncultured Lachnospiraceae bacterium
AATCATATTCTTACGGTCTCAGCAGTAAATGCTTCGACCTGTACTGAATAGTTACTCGTGAATATCCTTCTTAGGCTCCGCCAGTCCTGCTATCTCAATCCCATTTTTCTGTGCGTAATCCCACAACGCTGCATGAATGGCTTCTTCCGCCAGTAAAGAACAGTGTACCTTTACGGGCGGCAGTCCGTCAAGGGCTTCCATGACTGCTTTATTGGTCACTGTAAGCGCCTCCTCTATGGTCTTTCCTTTGACAAGCTCCGTTGCCATACTGCTGGTAGCCACGGCTGCCCCGCATCCAAAAGTTTTGAATTTACAGTCCTTTATGACATGATTTTCATCGATATCCAGATAAATCCGCATGATATCTCCGCACTTTGCATTTCCTACGGTCCCTACGCCGCTGGGATTTTCTATTTCTCCCATATTTCTGGGATTGGTAAAATGATCCATCACTTTTTCACTATACATAATTTTCTTTCCTCCATGTTTTTACTGCTTTTGCTCCTGTTTTATAAAATCCTCATAAAGAGGGGACATCTGCCTTAATCTGTCTACCACTTCCTTGATTACATCAATCACATAATCCATCTCTTCCATGGTATTTTCTTCGCTTAAAGTCAGCCTCAGAGAGCCGTGGGCGATTTCATGGGGCAGACCGATTGCTAAAAGCACATGGGAAGGATCCAATGATCCTGATGTACACGCGGAGCCGCTGGACGCACAGATTCCTTTCATGTCCAGCATAATCAAAAGGGATTCTCCTTCAATGAACCGGAAGCTAAAGTTCACATTGTTAGGCAGTCGTTTTATCCTGTCTCCATTCAATCGGCAGTAAGGGATTTCTTTTTCGATCCTTTCGATCAGATAATCCCTGAGTTTCGATACTTTTTCCATGCGCTCATCCATCTGTGCAAATGCACATTCTGCTGCCGCTCCAAGCCCCACGATACCCGGTACATTTTCCGTACCCGCTCTGCGGTTCCTCTCCTGCGCGCCGCCATGAATAAAAGCGCGGATCTTTACCCCTTTTCGGATATACAAAAAACCAACTCCTTTAGGACCGTTAAACTTATGCCCGCTGGCACTGAGCATATCAATAGAAAGCTCATCCACATCAATCGGCACATGCCCATATGCCTGCACTGCATCTGTGTGGAACAAAATTCTATTTTCTCTCGCGATCCTGCCAATTTCGGCAATTGGCTGTATGGTTCCTATCTCATTATTGGCATACATGACAGAAATTAAAATCGTATCCGGCCGGATCGCCTTTTTTAGATCCTCCAGCTTGATCATGCCATTTTCATCCACATCAATATAGGTTATTTCATATCCCCGCTTTTCCAGATACTGGCAAGTGTGAAGAATTGCATGATGTTCTATTTTAGAGGTAATGATGTGCTTTCCTTTTTCTCCGTAACTTTCCGCCGCTGCAATCAGCGCCCAGTTGTCAGATTCAGAACCGCCTGCTGTAAAATAGATTTCCTCCGTCTTCGCATGAAGGCTTTCTGCTATGATATCACGTGATCTCGTAATCGCCTGTTTGCTTTCTGCTCCCATTTGATAAATACTGCTGGCATTTCCAAATTTTTCTGTAAAATATGGAAGCATTGCTTCTACCACCTGTGGAGATGTTCTCGTCGTCGCTGCATTATCTAAATATATGTTCTTATCCATAACCGGCTCCTTTCACTATTCCTATCGCATTACTAGGCTTTAACCTTTTTAACTATAGCATCCTCTGCATGTTCTGTCAATGTGGGTAATGGCATATATTTATCAATAAATCATGATATATCAATCATTCACGGCGGTATATATATGTTCACCTCACGTAAAAACAATCCCCTTATAACAGGAACACTTATTCTGACGGCTACCGGTTTTGTGAGTCGTTTTATCGGATTTTTCTACCGTATTTTTCTATCCCGGCTTTTTGGCGCGGAAGGCATGGGCATTTACCAGCTGATTTCGCCTGTCCTGGCGCTTTCCTTTTCCCTGACAGTTGCCGGAATGCAGACTGCAATCTCTAAATATGTGGCAGGGGAAACCCTTTCCAAAGACTATCGTTCCTCTGCCATCCATCTGTTTTGCGGTTTTGTTCTTTCCATGGCTATGTCCATCCTCTGCACCATTTTCATTTATTGCTGTGCAGATGAAATCGCTGCTTCCTTTTTATTGGAACCACGGACCGCTCCCCTGCTGCGGATCATTGCCCTGTCTATTCCAATGGCGACTGTGCACTCCTGTATCAATGGGTATTTTTATGGCATACGCCAAACCTCCGTGCCGTCCCTGTGTCAGCTCTCAGAACAGATCATCCGCGTCGGAAGTGTCTATGTTATATACTATTTCTGTCTGAAATATCACATGACGCCTACAATCAGTTTCGCAGTGGTAGGTCTGGTAATCGGTGAAAGTGCGTCCATGCTGGTTTCCCTGATTGCCATACGCGCACACTTTTCCCACGTAGTACCCCAAAACTATGGTCCCCTTCTGCCTCTTGATTTTCCGGCATATTACGAAGCAGGCAGCCGATTATTGAAGCTTGCCATCCCCTTATCCTTGAACAGGGTCATTATTAATTTTCTGCAAAGCATTGAAGCTATATTTATTCCTAATAGGTTAATGCTTTATGGTTATGACAATGCTACTGCCCTAAGCATTTACGGTGTTCTGACAGGAATGTCCCTGCCCTTAATATTATTTCCGAGCGCTATTACCAACTCTATCTGCGTCCTTCTCCTGCCCATCGTCTCAGAGGCTGACGCTTCCGATAACGTGGGGACAATCAAAAAAGCCGTGCATAAATCCATACGCTACGGCTTTCTTTTAGGAGTCATATTTACTTTGATTTTCCTGTGCTTCGGAAAATTCCTTGGAAACCTGCTCTATCAAAGCAGTCTTGCCGGAAGCTTCATCATCGTGCTCAGCTTCCTATGCCCTCTTATGTATATCGCCAGCACACTGGGCAGTATCCTGAACGGACTTGGAAAAACAGGACTTACTTTCCTTTATAGTATGCTAAGTCTTCTGGTGCGCCTCGGTTTTGTCTTCTTCGGCATTCCCCTTCTTGGGATCCATGGATACCTGTGGGGATTACTGGCAAGCCAGGCCGTTCAGACACTTCTATGTATGTTCGCCGTTAGGAAATACCGCTGAAAAGCGGCGCGGACGCTGTTCTGATTATTTTTCACGAAGCTGGAAATGTTCTACCAAGCCCTTAAGCGCAACTGACTGTGCAGACAACTCTTCACTGGTTGCAGAAGTTTCCTGTGCTGCCGCTGAGTTGGTCTCAACCACTGCACTGATTGCTTCAAATCCTTTTTCAATTTCACTTACAGAGAAAGCCTGCTTCTCGGAAGCCGTACGGATATTGGCAACTGCCGTAACAATGTTATCCATCTCAGCAATCACGCTGTTTAAGGATTCAGCAGTCTGCTCCGTAATTTCGTTGCCCTTTTGTACCTCGCGGATTGACTTGTCAATCAGTTCTTTGGTCGTAACAGCTGAATTAGCGCTATCCTCAGCCAGCTTTCTGATCTGATCCGCAACTACCGCAAAACCTTTACCTGCTTCTCCTGCCCTTGCCGCTTCAATCGCTGCATTTAAGGAAAGCAGATTCGTCTGGGATGCGATTTCTTCAATATCTACAATAATATTACTGATTTCACTGGAAGTATCATTGATGGTCTCCATAGCTGCTGTCAGTTCTTTCATCTTGCCCTGACTGATCTTCGCCTGTTCACCGATTATCTTCGCATTGCTATGTGCCTTTTCTGTGGTTGCTGTGTTTTCATGAACCTGATTGGTAACTTCTGTCACCGTCGCAAGTAATTCCTGAATAGAAGCCGCCTGGTCCGTTGCTCCCTGTGCCAGATCCTGTGCCCCCATCGCCAGATCATTGGAGCCTTTCGCTACCTGATCGGCAGCATTGTCAATGTTTCTCATGGTATCACTAAATCCTTGAATCAGAGCCAGCAATTCCGTCAAAAGAATCTCGAAATCACCGATATACGCTTCCGGATGTTCGCTTTTCACATTAAAGTTTCCTTTACGGAACTCAGCTAAAATTACTGTCAAATCTGTCAGCAGTGCTTTCAGCATACCTGATGTCTGCCTGAGGCTGTCTGCCAGTGCTCCCAGTTCATTATCCGATTCATATGTAACTTCTACGCTCAAATTTCCTTTTGCAAGATCCTTCACTGCATGATCCATTTCAATCAAAGGATCGATCAGCTTCACTGCAAGGAATTGATATCCCTTCGTAGACATCACGATAATAATAACCAGTATAATCACATGAAAGCCTATCTGCAAAAATTTATTTCCAATACCAGCAATCCCCAAAATCGCAGTCAATTCCGACACTGCAAAAATGGCACACATAATGATAAATAAACGCTTGATCTTCTCCTTAAAACTCTGTTGCTCCTTCATAAAAACCTCCTGCATATCATATTTTTTTCAAACTGACAACCGTGGTTTTATTATATCTTTTCCTGTAACATTTTACAATCATTTTTTCTGTTCTTTTTGCGCAAATGCACGTATAATGAAAATAAATCAAGAAGCGCAAAACGTTTCGGAATGGAGGAAAAGATGAAGATACTTTTTATCGGCGGAACAGGCACCATAAGCATGGCAATTTCCAAATTACTTTTATCGCAGGGACATACTCTGTATCTTTTAAACCGCGGCAATCGGAATACCGATCTTTCGGGAAACCTTGTAGAGTTAAAGGCAGATATCAATGACGAAGCTGCCGTCAGCGAACTGATTCATGATCTGACCTTCGACGCAGTGGCAGATTTTATTGCCTTTCATCCCCAGCAGCTCGAACGGGATTACAGGCTGTTCGGATGCAGAACAAAACAATTTATCTACATCAGTTCGGCATCCGCCTATCAGAAACCCCTTTCGGATTTCCGCATCACGGAAGGCACGCCTCTTGCCAACCCTTATTGGGAATATTCCAGAAACAAAATCGCAGGGGAAGAATATTTAATGCGTCTTTATCGCGAAACAGGCTTTCCGGTTACAATCGTCCGTCCAAGCCACACTTATTCCGAGCGCTCTGTCCCCCTTGGCGTTCACGGGGCAAATGGCAGCTATTCCATACTAAAACGAATGCTGGAAGGCAAGCCCGTCATCATCCACGGCGACGGCACGTCTCTCTGGACCTTGACACATAATTCCGATTTTGCCAAAGGATTTGCGGGGCTGATTGGAAATATACATGCCATCGGAGAAGCGGTACAGATTACCTCAGATGAATCATTGACTTGGAATCAGATTTACCAGATTATCGCGGATGCACTTGGCGTTAAACTGAATGCAATCCACGTTTCCTCGGAATTCTTATCCGCCTGCGGTCCCTATGACTTTACAGGGAGTTTAATTGGCGATAAGGCAAATACCGTTGTATTTGACAACAGCAAACTAAAAAGGCTTGTTCCCGGATTTACCGCAACAGTCCGGGCTGATCAGGGAATCAGAGATACCGTCGCCTATGTCCTCTCACACCCCGAATGCCAGAGGGAAGACCCTGAATTTGACGATTGGTGCGATAAGGTGGCGCGGGCTATGGAACAGGCTGTGAAGGCTGTGCAGGGGGAATCTGTAGAATAATTTGATAAATATATGTAGGCAATAATGGCAGATAGGAAAGCAAAATTCATGGCTTTCCTATCTGCCATTTCAATAGTTTTGACTTCAATGTTATTTAGATAGGGGACAGCAGTGTCAGGGCAGTTATCCTCCAGCGTCAGATGGAACAAAAAACGTGCTGAATCCTATGTACAGCGGTAAGAAGGACTAGACAGTTCTTATTCAGGCATTAATGCCGGACGCAAACGGCGTATTGACCCATCCATGGGTCAAATTACGCCTTCGGCGGACATCCTGTCCGCCGATTGCTATGTATCGGAAGAACTGTCAAGTCCTTCTAACCACTTCCCATAAGGATCCAGCACGTTTTTTGTTCCATCTGACGCAGGAGGATAACTGTCCTGACACTGCTGTCCCCTATCTAAATGACATTGGTTCAACCTTTCGAAGTAGAACATGCCCTAAATCTGAACTTTACGACATTCATATTTATTAGAATAATTTATCAAGAAGGGCTTCGCAGCCTTCCACAATGTCGTTGTAAGTCACATCAAAATTTCCTGTGTACCAAGGGTCTGCAATATCTCTGGTGCTGTCTGCAAACTCAAGGAGTTTGTAAATTTTGTGTTCTGGGTCTCCGCCTGTAATTCTCTGCATATTGCGGGTGTTCCAATCGTCCATGCCGATGAGATAATCGTAGTTCTCGTAATCTTTTTTGGTCATCTGAACGGCATGGTGCGGCACTAGCGGGATGCCTACCTCACGGAGTTTTCTGACTGTTCCGTGGTGAGGCGGGTTGCCGATTTCTTCCCTGCTGGTTGCGGCGGAGGCGATCTGGAATTGGTTGGATAATCCACGGTGGGAAACTAGGTGGGTCATGACGCTCTCGGCCATGGTGCTGCGGCAGATGTTGCCGTGGCAGACAAATAATATTTTTATCATATCTTTTATATCCCTTCATAAGCCTTCAAACCTTGATA
>CAYOED010000125.1:0-6327 GCA_964402925.1 uncultured Lachnospiraceae bacterium
GGAATATCACTTCTGAAAGTCAAATGTCCAAACGAGAACGTTCAAAAAGAGACTGCGTAAGATGCCTTGCAGCATTTTACACAGTCTCTTTTTCAAAACAGTAAATGAGACCACTCTGCTCCTGTTTCATTGAGCCAGTCTTCAAATGTAGATGCATCTGCATCTTTAAACCAGAAAATGACATTTGTGCAGACCATCTGCACAATTTATCTCTTCATGTCAATTCTACTTCTAATCTCCTCTGGATCTGGTAAAGCACTTTTCAAATCCAGCGGAAGATCTGTATAGAAATCTTTCCCACCAACCTCAAGATGATACTGCTGTCCCATAAAAGCAAAACCGGTTCCTAATTCCATCAAAAGCGAAGTAACATTTCTTACTAACTCATTTTCTATATCTGTTTCCAACATATCCTCTGTATAATTGATAAAATCAAACATATATGGATCTTTCATAGTGCTTAGAACAATATCCTTTTGTTCAATAGGCAATCTGTTTTCAAAATTTGATATCTTATTTGCCACAACCTGCCTCTCGTACAACTGGCTCTTCACTTGGGATGCCAGATCATCTACTGACCACCCATGCTCCAAAGTCTTTTCCAAATACCATACATATTCTTCTTTGCTTGATACCTTACTCATCAATACCTGATGGTGACTCCAAGTAATCCTTCCAAGTCCATATTTATCTACATCATCCTCAATGAAAATCTGTGCAAACTTCGTTTATCTAATCAAAAAATTTTTCCATATGAATAACCAAGGTTCCAATGGCTCTTTCGCAAAAGTATTAGAACGTGCCCAGAAAAGAGACTGCATAAGATGCCATGCAGCATTTTACGCAGTCTCTTTTTCTATTCATTTTATTTGTATTATATGGAAATTTTTTCATCCAGATTTCTGCGAATAAGTTCAGCTATTTCCTTACTATATTCTGTTTCAATATGATGCAGATAATCATCTGTAATCTGCTGTTTCATATTGCTTAGAATCTGTAATAGTCTTACGATAGCTTCTTTTCCATATTTTTTATAAATCTGGTGAAATAAAACAACACCTGAATCATGTACGGTATTGGGATGATGTAAATCTTTTGGTCTGATTTCCTCTCCAAGCCGTCTGTGTGTGTCATAGTGCATCTCAATACATTTATCAAACAGTTCATATTTGCCGACATGCAATAAAAACAATAAATAAGACCACTCTGCTCCTGTTTCATTGAGCCAGTCTTCAAATGTAGATGTATCTGCATTTTTAAACCAGATATGTCCAAATTCATGCGGAAACATCTGATTTGTAAGTAATTCCTGAAGTTCTTTTGTCGGAAGAGCAGTCATTGGCTCTCCCAGCACAATCAGATTGTCTCTAATGTATGCACTGCCTGGCTCACCGCATCCTAAAACAACAACATCAACTTTCGAAAGTTCTTTGCCGGAATAAATTTCGTTATAATACCGAAATGCCTGCAAACCAATTTCTATACTGTTAAAGATACTTTCACAGTTACAATTATCTTTGTAGATTACTCGGATCTTGTCCTGCTGGTATGTTTTTACCCTTCCCTTTGGAAGTGCAATGATATTTGCAATTTCCCCAAATAGTTTTTTGCTGTTTTTAGCATATAACTCCTTTGATTCATCCCAGTATGCTTCATATAATTCATAATTTTCGAACCCTTTGACAAAATAACAGATACTGTCACTAATATTATCTGGCAGGTTCGATGGAAAAGCATGGGAATACAGACTGATCGCTATCACATCTTTGCTGATAAGGTTATACCATCCTTTTACCGGGGTCGAATATTTAATGGATATAATGCCAGCTTCTTCCTTTTCCAGACAGTAAGTAACAAAATAATCATTGTTTTCATCCACAGTTTTCTGGAAAACATCCTGGTGGTTTAAAGACATATGATGTACAACAGCATTTTTATTTAATGTTATCTTTGGATTTCCATATCCTCTGCAAAATGGTATTTCACCTTCAACACATAAAAGTCCATCTTCTATCTTTAAATAAAATATAGCAGTTGCCATACTTGCGTATCTCTCCTATTGTGTAAAACCAGCAATTTATTTTTAAACCAGCACTCGTGTCATCATTGTACCACCCCAGTACCCGGTCTCGTCCATAAAATGTTCTGGCTGATCATCTGATCGATATCCATGCCAATGATCTCAGACGCTCTTTCTTTGGCTGCCGCCTCGTTAGCGGTTCCCAGATTCTTATAGATTGCATAAGCAGGCTTCTTATTTCCGCTTAGGTCGCACAATCCAAGTGCCAGATGGCTTTCCATCTCATGGGCGTCATCCGTGTGACGGAACAAAATGAAAGCATCAATATCCGGTATAGAAGCCGCTTTCAGATAACCGTAAGCAATAGACGCTTCCTGCGCCTCAGTTCCGAAATCAGAAGTATATCCAATCTCGGCAATAGAAATGCTTCTCACCTCTCCGGCAGGATTTAAAAACTGTTTCTGATGCATATAGTTAATCAAAATGTCAATATTCTGCATAGTAATATACGGTGTCGTAAGGCTTTCCTTTACCCATACTGCCGGTCCGTTCCACGCATAAGGATCATACAGCGGAGAGTTGTATGGATGGAAAGAAAGGCTCCAGTCTATGTTGCCCTCCCGGATCATATAATAATTGAACTGGTCCAAATACTCCTTTGCCAGAAAACTCCCCGGATTAGATTTGCGGTTCCACTCCTGATCTATGGAATTGTAAATCCTCACGTTGGCATTCATGCTCTTCATTTCATTGTAGATGATTCGGAACGCCTTGACATAGTTATTTACATTATAATCCAGAGAGGTGGAATTGCTGTACCACCATGACGTCCGGGCATTTACCTCATTACCCACGATCCAGTTGTCAACCTGACCATATTCAAATCTGCCTGAATAACGCTGTCCCAAAAATGCTCCAATCGCTTTCAAATGATTGGTTCCGGAAGCATCCGCCACATTAAGGGCGTATCCTTCACAGATGCCGTCTCTTGCAGAGGGGTGAACCAGATCCTTAGAATAATCCCCTTTTCCGCCGTTTAAGAGCACCATCGTAACTTGCATTCCATAGCTGTTAAAGGTTCGCACTGCCCCATCATAATTCCTGACCATCTCACCATTAAAATAATAGGTCTGTCCATTATACTCAAAGGGAATGGCACCCGGAACAGACTCCGCAGAACATATATCATCCAGATGCATATTATAAACCACCTGCTGAATGCCAAGGTCCTGCAGATCTCCATTCGTAATCTTATTGATCTCCGGCAGAATTCCCTTGATTCCGGTGTTCATACGCGGGGATGTCAGTGTGGCAAGGGCTTCTGGATTCGTAATATAATGTTCATCGCTTACCTGATACATCTGTCCATTGCGTTTCACTGCTACAAGGAACTTACGGCTCAAATTTGATTCTGCCGTGTTATAATTCAGCGGAAAACTTAGCGAGACTGAAGTTCCCGCATTCACCACCGCTACAATATCCCCTGCGGTTCCGTCCAGATAAACTTCATCCGCATAAACATAAAATTTCCCATCATCACTTGCGGGAATACTGCTTGTTTTAATATGGCATACAACATCCGTCCCTGAAATCAGGCAGGAATCGATTGCCACACTCCGCCCTGCTGCTTCCACACGCAGCGGCTTACTAAAAAAGACAGCCATACTTCCTATCATCAATATGATGGCAGCTGTCGCTGCCATCATTCTTGTCATTCGTTTTTTTCCTTTATTCATCTATACGTCCATTCCTTTCCTGCATAATTCTTTTCCATTTGGGAACAGATCCAAATGCAGACAATTTCTACTTTACTCTTTCCATTGCAAACTTAAAGTCCTTCTGGTCTTTCAAAATCTCCTCTTGCATAAGAACCATACAATATTACAGATTTTAATTGCATTCCCTTTTTATTTAGTATATCCATTCCCAAAACCAAAATCAAGTCGTACTAAGTTATAAATAAAGTCCTCTCATCTACATCATATATCCAATATCCCCATAAAATATATGTCATTATTTCCGGCTCGAAATCTTTTCATCACTTTTCAGGAATATCACAAAACATTTCACATTCAAACCATGCTGCAGTTCTGTCCAGCACGTCGGCTTTTTCCTTATCTTCTGCCTCATTCTCCCCTTGATCCCCTAGGATTTCAATGATATCCATACAAACAAGCTTTCCGTCTTGTACACCAAGGACATAAATGACTTCCTTATTGGTAAATCGACTCGTTTCCTCATGATATTCTGTCTGTTTTATCTGGAAAAGCAGTTCATCTTCCCCATCCTCATTATAATCATACAGTGCAAACCGTTTGTCTGGTTCCGTAAATTCCGCTGCATAGACCTCCTCATCAAAGAACCCCAGTTCTCTGCCTTTCCCCTTCTCTGTAAAAGGGTTTTTCACCGTCAGATTATGATACAGGAATTCTTGATACAAAGACGGCAGGAAGAGACTCTGCAAATAGCCTCTTACATCTATCATCTTTCCAATCTCAAATTCCATGTAATAGCGCTTATTTGTATTATCCAGTATTCCGCTCGCTGTTCCCTTGATCACACCTTCCTTCTGGTTTTTCTCCTTTGATAAAGAAACTTCTATATCAGAGAACAGCGTTTCCCCTTCTTCCCCTGAAATTCCATAAATTTTTGTCAGAAATCTATTGACTTTATCAGCATCCATTTCTACCTCCTTTGAAAAATACGAATTTCCCCTTAACTCAATCCTGCTTATCCGAGGGTTTTCTTTCCCTTCCAGGATCCATATCGCATCCTGATCCTGGTCGATAAGATAATCCGCCAGCGGATAAATGATCTTCTCAACTTCAGGCGCTAACAGATAAATGCCCTTTTTGTCAATACTATCATAAGAATAAACTATCAGTTGATTCTCCTCATACCAACAGCTACAGTCAGACAGTAAAATTTCATGCCTGGTGTTCCCTTCTTCTCTGACAGTAAAGCTTTCCGGTACTTTAAGGGGGATGACCGAAGCCGCTGTTTTTTTCATATCAGCATATATATCATCTATGGAAACCTGTTCCCATTTCTCCCCTGGTTCATATGACTTCTGTCTCTTTATGTAATAGTATATTTCCCCTTGCTTATAAGCCGCGGCATAAAAATCTGAAATATAATAATAGTCTGCCACAGGACATCTTAGGAGGTTGCTGACATTCTTTTTCGTTTCTGTTGTCCATGGATAAGCCCGCCTCTCCAATTCCAGACCAGAGTTCTCAACTGCATTTTTCAACAGTTCATTTGGATTGTCATCTTTTGCCTTCTCTATCCAGCGAGCCATTCCACTTCCATAGGCTTCCCCGTCTTCGGGATATTTGCCGCCATCCTGCCACCAACTTTCATCAAAGGGATTCCATGGGTCATAAACCGCAGGATATTCATTTTTTTCATATCCATATTCTGTGAATGGGAAAAGCCTTGGCTCAAAAAACTCTTCGTCTATTTTCATGCTTTCCTGCGGACTTACATAATACCCATAGCCCTCCCCTTCCTGCTCACATCTGGCAGCATACACACAGTAAGAACCGTTTTTATAATCATTTACATAATTGAGAAGCGGAAAATCCCAATGAAAGCTATAGGATTCCTTTTTATCAACTACTACCTCTCCTTCTCTGAACCCTAAATGAATCCTGACTCCGCCCTTCCATGAAGAAGCAGACGCATACCCCAATGTCGGAAGGAGCTGCGTTCCGTCTGCTGCAAGGATGTCTGTATACCCGCCCCGGAAATTTGCATTTTTTGATAAAATACTAAATCCCCCATCATCCTCTTGCGCAATAACATAAAATGCGCCGGAATTACTCATTGTGTGATTGCACGTCTCCACATAAGCAAACATTTCCTTCTTTCCATCACCCGTTATATCATAAAACGTTATATTTTCTAACTGATAGGGAAGGTCTGCCTGCTCCAGTTCCACCACTTTTCCCTGAAACAGATCGCCGGAAACGGCCAGAAGTCTCTTCTCAAGGGTGATTCCGTATTCCTCTGTTTTCGGCAGGTCAGCATAATGATCTGCTATTTCAGATTCATCACTTTCAAACCAAAGAGGCAGTCCATAATCATCAAAATCCCTTGCCTTGTATATGACACTTCCGTCTTCCGCTTCTTTTTCACAAAAAAACTCTTTTTCCCGGTCCGTGTCTCTAAGATACCCCTTATTTTCCCTATTATAAGTATAGGTGACACCGTAAGAGGGAACAGCATATCTGTTTCCTCCTATTCCCATATATAGACTCTCGGAATCTCGAAGCCTTATTTTATGCGGCTTCTGAGATTCTCTT
>CAYOED010000126.1:0-6297 GCA_964402925.1 uncultured Lachnospiraceae bacterium
CGATACCTGCACTGTCCCCTCCGCCTCCTCCTGCACACCGCTGCGTCTCCCTGCCTCCACAACCTATCTTTCAACCCAACTTATTAACCTTCCGATCATAGGTCAGTAATCCGTTCACTTCTTCTTCCACGTCGGAAAGTTGTGTGAACACGGCACCGCTAAGCCCCTGTTCTTTGAGGGGGAGCAGGGAGTTTTCGATTAGTTCATGATAGGCGCGGCGGAAATCATCAAGGCTGTCATAGCGTTTGTAACCAAAAATCCGGTTTACGCTTGAATGCTCCTTTGTGTGGCAGGCGAATCCGCCGTATTCGGATAGGAAGAATGCCCGTGTATTCCATTCTTTTACAGGTATGGTGAGAGGGCGGAAATAATTGTGCACGCTGATAAAGTCACCGCAGTTCTGATCGAACCAGCCACTGGCGGAATCAATCAGCCGGGAAGGGTCTTTCTCTCTTACCAGGTTTGTAATACGGACGGTGTCGAACTGTCCCCAACCTTCGTTGAAGGGAACCCAGATGGCGATGGAAGGAAAGAACTTCAGGTATTCTATTGTTTCCACGCATTCCTTTTCCCACTGTACTCTGGCAGCTTCATCTTTTCGTGACAACATGGCATAATGGGAGTCTTTCAGGCGGGCGGCAAGCTTGGGAAACAGGGTGGGCAGATAGCTAATGACGGGCATGTGGTAACAGCTTCCTCCATTGACCATATCCTGACAGACAATCATGCCCAATCGGTCGCAGTGGTAGTACCATCTGGCGCGTTCCACCTTAATATGCTTGCGGAGCATATTAAACCCCATGGATTTCATGACGGTGATGTCATAAATAAGGGCTTCGTCGGAAGGGGCAGTGTAGAGTCCGTCCGGCCAGTAACCCTGATCCAGTACGCCCATTAGGAAATAAGGTTTGTGATTCAGGCAGAATACAGGAATATTTTTTGCACCGTCACTCGATTTTTCTATGGTGAAAATACGCATGGCAAAATAGCTTTGTATGACGTCTTTTCCGAAGGTTAGATTTACGTTATATAAAAAAGGATCTTCAGGACTCCAGCTGTGAAACGCATCTTCCGGCAGGGTAAAGGAAAGGGAAGCGGAAAGCGTCCGCATTTCATTTCCTTTTGGCGCTGGGGGCTGCATGGAGGTATGAGGGGCGGTTAATGCCAGTGACTGGTTGACAATTTCTGTTTTGTTTTCAAAGACAGACAGGGACAGAGTTGGAAGTTCAGCTCCGGTAACGGCAGTAATATGAGCAGTGACCCTGCGGGCGTCATAGTCGGTTTCAAACCAGATACTTTCCAGATGAGAGGTAGGGACCTGCTCTAACCATACACTCTGCCAGATACCGCTTTGGGCAGTATAAAAAATACCGCCGCGGTGAAGGGACTGTTTTCCTCGTGCCTGGCTCTCAAGATCCGTGGTGTCCTGTACCATCACGGTCAGTTCGTTCTTATCGGTTTCCAAGAAATCGGTGATATCAATCTGAAAGGGCAGATAGCCGCCTTTGTGGGAGGCAATATGGCTGTCGTTCAGATAGACCTCTGCCCGGTAATCTACAGCGTCAAAGTGCAGGATGAAACGTGTATCATGGGAAGACGACTGGTCCATGGAAGGAAGAGAAGTACGGTACCAGAGAAATTCGGATGGCTGTAGCTGGCGGTTTACTCCTGATAAAGTACATTCGGGAGAAAAGGGGACCAGGATCTTTCCATCATATTTTGAGGGAAAATCAGTGGTATCGGTTATGGCATAGTCCCAGCGGCCGTTCAGGGAGAGAAAGGAATCCCGCCGCATTTGGGGACGGGGATATTCCGATAATACGTTGTCCGAGGACAGAGTTTCTCCGAAAGCGGTGGTAAGGGGCAGGAGTTTGTCCGTCTCGTGGGGCTTTATGATACTTTTAAACGCGTCTGAAAGATTCATAGTACTCCTCCATTCTGCCAACAGCCTGCAAATTTGGGCGTCAGCACAAATTTGTCTGTGATAAAATCAGCTAGACAGTTGATTTTTCACAGTATACTCCTTTGGGTTTCAAATTTGAGTGTTTGAATGATAATTTTATTTTAGCATAAATTTTTGCAGGAAAATAGACAATTATATGTTATGATGGGTAAGTAAAAGCTGCAGGCAGCTTGCATCAGCATAATTAAAAAAATATGGAACGATGGAAAAGACTCATGTGGGAAGGGCATGTGAATCAATATGGATACAGAAGAATTATTGAAAAAGCGTTTCCGGGAGCTTGCCAGGAAGTGTTATCAACAGAATCAATATACGTTTACAGGTTTTCTAAGTCTGGCAGATTTATCATGTTTTTATGAGACAGAGAAGGAGATTTCCTATGTACCCTATACGATATGGGGCGGCAGTGATCTTTGTGAGCGGGTGATGATCCGGTTTGGAAGCGAGGAAGAACTGGGATATGAGGAGGAGTTCCCAATTGTATGTATTGAGGTGAAGCCGTTAGCGGCAAAGTTTGCCGACGCACTGACGCACAGAGATTTTCTCGGCGCACTTATGAATTTGGGAATTGAGAGAAGTACTTTGGGAGATATTCTGATTGCAGATAATATAGGATATATTTTCTGTATAGAAAGCATGGCTGATTTCATTATTGAGAATCTGGCAAAGGTGAAGCACACTTCTGTGATCTGCGGCAGGGCGAAGGAAGTGCCGTCGCTTACCAATAAGGACAAGAAAGAAATGAAGATTCAGATTTCATCGGAGCGGATAGACGGTGTACTGGCAAAGGTGTACAGGCTCTCCCGAAGCGAGGCAATCGAGCTTTTCAGACAGAAAAAGGTATTCGTAAATGGAAGGCTTTGTGAGAATAACAGCCAGATTTTAAAAAGCGGAGATACGGTAAGTGCACGGGGATGCGGGAAGTTTGAGTATTCCGGTCAAATGAGTATCAGTAAAAAGGGAAAAATGAATGCTTCCGTTTTATGTTACGGAAAATAAAAACGATGTTGGAGATGGAGAAAAACAATGTTACTTTTACAGCAAATGATCGTACTTTTTATCTTAATGGGAATTGGATATTTTTGCTACAAGAAAGCCATTATTACCGATGAAGTGAGCAAAAAGCTTTCGGCGATCGTGGTCAACATTGCAAATCCTGCACTGATTCTGACAGGGTGTATGGGAGAGGATAGAATACAGGGAAAGGAGCTGCTTCTTACAGGAGGGATCATGCTTGCAATGTATGCGGCGCTGTTGGTTTTGGCGGAACTATTGCCGCGCCTTTTGAGGGTTGAAAAGAAAAGTGTAGGAACCTACAAGGCAATGACCGTTTTTTCAAATATAGGATTTATGGGATTTCCCGTGATATCCGCCTTATATGGAAGTGGGGCATTGCTTTATGCGGCGCTTTTTATGATTCCGTATAATATCTTGATATATACTTACGGGATAGGGGCAATAACAACGGGAAAGGAAAAGGAGACGGAAGGGAAACAATCTTCTTTAGGCAGGATTCTTAATATTGGTGTGATTGCCTGCATTATAACGATTGCGATTTATCTTGCCGGCATACCGATACCGGGGTTCGTCAAAACTACAATTACCCACCTGAGCAATTTGACAGCGCCGCTGAGTATGATGGTGATTGGCGCATCTCTTGCAACCATAGATTTGAAGAAACTATTTACAGATGGAAAGCTGATTTTATTTTCTATTATTAAACTGGTTATCATTCCGATTGTCGGGATTCTGATTGTCAGACAGTTTGTGGATAATACAGTTATCTGCGGTGTCTGTATGGTAATGCTTGCCACGCCGGTGGGGAGTATGACAGCCATGCTGGCGCAGCAGTATGATGGAGACTATGAGATGGCGTCTAAAGGTGTGGCGCTTACCACTATTTTGTCGGTGGCTACGATGCCGCTTGTGGCGGCGCTTGTAATGTAAAAATCTAGGAGTGTTGGAAATGGACAGAATACATGATAAGGAGATTCAAATCAGGGTTGCTAAGGAGAAGGATGCAGGTGAATTGTTGAGCATTTATACACCCTATGTTGAAAAAACGGCAATTACATTTGAGTATGAGGTACCGGATGTGGAAACTTTCCGGGAAAGAATAAGCAATACTTTAAAAATGTATCCGTACCTTCTGGCGGAGCAGGATGGAGAGATTCTTGGATATGCATATACCGGTGCATTTGTAGGACGGGCAGCCTATGGCTGGGCGGCAGAGGTAAGTATTTATCTGATGGAAGATAAAAGGGGAATGGGAATCGGTAAAAAGCTCTATACCGCGTTAGAGGCTATATCCAAGGCACAGCATATTTTAAATCTCAATGCCTGTATCGGTAATCCGGAAGTGGAGGATCAGTATTTAACCAAAAACAGTATGCTGTTCCATACGCATATGGGCTATACCATGGTGGGAGAGTTTCATAAATGCGGCTATAAATTCGGAAACTGGTACAACATGGTCTGGATGGAAAAGATGATTGGAAAGCACGACTGCCCTCCTGCGCCTGTCATTGCTTTTCCTGATTTGGGGGCAGAAAACATAAAGAGATACATAGCACATGATTATGATATTCTGCACGGATAGTTCCATTCATCTGCTCCGTAAGTTCTTTGGCAATGGAGAGTCCAAGCCCGGTGGATTTAGATGCGGTTTCCACTGTGTAAAAGCGGTCAAACAGCCGCATGACCTGCAGTTCGTTTAAATTTGATGTATGATTTGAAAAGGATATTTCCCCATTTTCGGACAAAGTGATTTCCAAATCACCATCGCTGTATTTGATTGCATTGCTGATGATATTTGCAAAGATGCGGGAGAGCGCGTCCTTATTCAGGAGACGGGTGATTTTTTTCTCCGGAAGGCTTACCTTAGGCGTGATTTGGCTGTTCTTTAAAGAAGCATAATAGGCGGAAAGGATTTCCTCCAGAGCGCTGTTTAATATGACTGTTTCATAAGTCGTCTCGCTGATTGAGGAGGAGACTGCAAAGTAGCGAAACAGCTCTTCCGTAAGCTGTTTTAATGCATCCATACGGTTTTCGATGATGCGCAGATAGCGGGCAGTATCTTCCGGGTTTTCTGTTTTTTTCATCAGATCAAGATAGCCATATATGGCAGTTAAAGGGGTTCTTAAATCATGGGAGATATTGGTGATGGTTTCTGCGATTTCCAGGTTGCCCTGCTGGTAACGGAGCCGTTCACTGCGCAGGCGCCGGAGCTGAACGTTGACATCAGCAGCCAGTCTGCGCATGTGACGGTCGCGGCTTGAAATATCGATTAAGGTGTTGGTTTCGGTTATGAGTCTGCCGGCAAACCCTTCCCGTATTTCATCCGCAGCTTTTTGCAGAAGAAGTATTTTTATTCCTAATAATAAGGTAATACAAATGAGTATGCCGATTAAAACCCATAACCAGATTTCCATAGTGTCATCCTGCTTTCTTACTTGATATCTTTCTTTTGGAAAAAGTACACGCCAAAACCGGTAAAACCGATTGTAATCAGACCGGAATAAAGCGCCATCCGTCCGGGATGTGCAGCGGACATAGAAGTAAGTAATACGGTCTGTCCTCCGGGGAGAAATTCATTTAAAAATTCATATACATCACGTTTTGTGCCGCCTATATAGTAAGGATTTGGCTCAGCTGGTTCCTGTATCACTTCATTGGTATCTGAAATATACACATAAGGTTCCCAAGTCTCGGGCGTGCTTAACGACGAGTCAATATAGGAGCCAATCATTATCAACAGAAATACGCTCAGGATACAGATGATAGATGTAATTGACCTGTTTTGGTTCAGCATGGCAACAAAGGTGTGGATAGCGGCAAATGCTATGAGTAAGACAAGGGAACAGCCAATGATACTTAAGAGCATCTGCGTGGGAATGGCCGAGGCAAAAAAGCCCAGCAGCGGCACGCCTGTACAAAAGGAAAATGCCATGTAAATCAGGCATAGGAGAAAGCCCGCCATAATACAGACAATCAGGCCGGATAGATAAACGCTGCTGCGGGAATGACCGATAATCAACTTATTGCGAATGGTTCCGTCGCTGAATTCTGTGCCAAGAAACAGACTGCAGAAGACAGGAAGAAGAATGGGAGCCAGAATTGCATAGGTAAAAAAAGGTGATTCAAGAGGGATAACAGAGTTATAGTTTTTTACCAAGAGATAACAGTCAATATTTCTGAAAACGGCCATAAAGGCCATAAACAGGATGCAGATCCAGAAGCATTTATTTTTTATTAATCGTGCAAAATGGGCTGATAAAAGTGAGGCTTCTGGCATGATGGTGGGTACTTAGCCATGCCTTATTTATAACTTCATA
>CAYOED010000127.1:0-6216 GCA_964402925.1 uncultured Lachnospiraceae bacterium
GGTTCATCTGACCAATGAATCTTGGTCGGCAGGCTCAAGATTCCGAGAGCCTATAAAATTATTTGTTTGTATGCAGCTTTTCTGTTAATGTGTCAAGAATCCGGGAAAGATAATGTTCAAATTGCTTTTGCTCATCCTCTGAAAATCCTTGATAGAACAATGTGTTCATCTGTTCTGATACGACCTCATACTTTGCCTGTAAAGATCTGGCATAATCTGTAAGGGATATGATGGTCTGACGGCGGTTCTCTGGATTGATGGTTCTTGCTACGATTCCCTTGTTCACCATTCCGTTTATTACAACTGATATTGTGTTTTTGGCAAGGGATGTTTTCTCGCTTATCTCGCTGATTGTCAGATGATCTGTTTTCCATAGGATAAACAGAATTCTTCCCTGGCCGCCGCTTATTTCAATTCCATTTTCAAGGAGCAGCCTTTCAAAAATTCTGTCTTGAAGCTGCTTTATTTGCGTGATATAAAATCCACCTTTTGTTTCCAAACCAATCACCTCAAATCATATTAGAACAGTTCCATATAGAACTATTATATAAAGTATATTAAAAAAAGCTGCATAAGTCAATAGAAAAACGGAATGTTTCAAAGGGGCAGTTTTCCTTTCTTTTGCGCCACCAGTAAACTATGATAAAAGTAATTTGTATATTTTATATGGTTGCTCTGACAATATTGATCTATATCGCCTGCAAGCTGCTCCCAATATTCTAAGTTTTTGCCATTGTAAATTTTCTTATAATCTGATAAATACTGTGGGTAATGCTCAGATATGTATAACAAAATATCCTGTTTATATTCCCCTCGTAAATTAAGATTTTCAAACCAGTATTCGCAGACGTACGCTTTTGTCGCCTCAATAATTTCTTTAAAGTCTGTTATGAATGGAAAGATAGGCGACATGAATAATACGGTGTGGATACCTTGTGAATGCAGCGTTTTTAATGTTTCAATCCGTTCTCTGATACTGCTGGCACAATCCATATCTTTTTGAAAATTTTCATCGAGGGTGTTGATCGAAACTGCTACCGTTAAATTCTGAAACTGTTTTAATAAATCTATATCCCTTAAGATTAGGTTTGATTTTGTTGAAATCGTAACAAAGCAATCTGCCGCCTTTAGTTGTTCCAATATCTGTCTTGTAGCCTAGTACTTTTCTTCAAACGGATTATAGCAATCCGTCACAGAAGAAATAAAAACGGATTTATGGTACAGTTTTTTTATGTTTATGGGTTTGTCACAACATTTTATATTGATAAAACTTCCCCATGCTTCCGTATGACCTGTAAATCTTTTCATAAATCGTGCATAGCAATATTTACAAGCGTGAGGGCATCCAATATAAGGATTGATCACATAATCACTTGCGGGCAGATTTGACTTTGTAAGCAAATCCTTTGTCATGATTTCTCTTTCGATTATTTTCATGATAAGCTACCTCCATGAAACATACAGAAATATACTTTTTCCTGTTTACAATAAATGATTTCCTCCCCGTGGAAGCAATTAAAATCTCCATGTACCTGGCAATGATAGGCATAGTCTCCCTTTTGATGATATTCCGGTCCTCTGAAAGGTCTTTCGTATGATACAAGAGAGAGCATTTCCTTCAAAAAAGCTATATCGAAATTTTCACTTAAAATCTGTCCGTAATAATTCATTGCATATACAGGAGTTCCTTCGATCCACACCGCCTCTTCTCCTGCAAAATGTTCCTCTCCCATATAAGTGTCCGTGTAGGTATAATCGCCCTCTGAATAGCAATAATCTTTGGAAGCAGGTTTTGAGGGTGAAGATGTGTTGCTGCCAGTAATATAGGTGTTGTTCTTAGCCCTAATCAAAAACATACGGATATCCTGGTCTGGGAGTTGCTGTTGGTAGAAAATATTCATATGACAAGCGTCATTTTCACTCTGTAGATGTACTTTGGGTTCCAATATATCATTTATGGTAACCTCATATAATTTAGAAATTTTTAGTAAAACCTCTAAATCGGGAATGGATATTCCGGTTTCCCATTTGGAAACTGCCTGCCGGGATATGCCTAATTTTTGAGCTAAATCGTCTTGTGTGTAATTGTGACTTTTACGTAGGAATTGTAAATATTTTGATATAATATTCGTGTTCATAAATTTCTCCTTTACTGTGATTATAAAGTATGTGGTGAGAGAAATAAAGAATTCGGTAGGCGCAAAAAAGCAAATATCAGTTGCACAAATAACAGTTCAGCCTTTAGGGCGGCTTCCGTTTTCTTAGTTCTTTAACAGGATATAGCGTATCTGGTCTTGAAAAGGTGTTGAAGAAATTCATAAAGAATAGTAAAATGTAATTACGCTATAATATTGTCGGGATTGGAGAAAGATAATGGTAGAAGAAATTGTATTATTTGAAGATGACGGACTTAAGCTTGAAGTTCCAGTGACTCCGCAACAAGAAACTGTTTGGCTTAATCGTGCACAGATGGCAGAACTTTTTGATAGAGATATTAAGACTATTGGTAAACATATTGCAAATGCCAGACGAGAAGAACTTGATGGGCAAGTGGTCGTCGCAAATTTTGCGACTACCACTCCTCATGGAGCCATAGCCGGAAAAACTCAGACTCATATGACCGAATACTATAATTTAGATGTCATTATATCCGTTGGGTATCGTGTTAAATCCAAACGCGGTGCTGCTTTTCGAAAATGGGCTAATTCTGTCTTGAAACAATACATTATTCAAGGGTATGCGGTAAATAATAATCGTATCAAGCAATTAGGAGAAGTGATACAGATTATGAAACGAACAGAGGATGCCTTGGATGGCAAACAAGTACTAACTGTCATAGAAAAGTACAGTGAAGCCTTGGAACTTCTAGATGCGTATGATCATCAGAATATGCAGCGTCCTTGTGGCAACAAGGCAACCTATGTCCTTACATATGACGAGTGTAAAGACGTGATAAGAAGTATGCGCTTTGGAGATGAATCGGATTTGTTTGGAAAAGAAAAAGATGATTCATTTAAAGGGAGTATAGGAAATATTTATCAATCTTTTGATGGACAGGATATTTATTCATCTTTGGAGGAAAAAGCGGCACATTTGTTGTATTTTGTCACAAAGAATCACAGTTTCTTCGATGGGAATAAGCGCATTGCAGCAACAATATTCCTATATTTTTTGGATAAAAACCATGTTTTATTTATGGATGGAAAGAAATTAATTGATGACCATACTCTGGTTGCTTTGACAATTATGATTGCGGAATCCAGACCAGAAGAAATGGAGATGATGGTCACTGTTATAATGAATTGCTTGAAATAAGCAAGCTATAAATACTATGATAAATTGTGGAAAAGGTGTGTGAGAAAATGATACTGAATACAGGCAGCAGGACGGATATACCTGCCTTTTATAGCGACTGGTTTTATAACCGTATCAAAGCAGGATATGTACTTTCACGCAATCCCTATTATCCGGCACAGATAACCAAATACCTGTTGAATCCGGAGGTCGTAGATGTATTGGTGTTCTGTACGAAAAATCCCCTCCCTATGCTGGAGAGGATTTCCTTATTGTCGGCTTTTGATCTGTTCTGGTTTGTGACAATTACCCCATACGGAAAAGAGATTGAACCCTATGTGCCGCCCAAAGAACAGGTTATCACATATTTTCAGCAGCTTTCTGCATTGGTTGGAAGGAATCGGATCAGCTGGCGGTATGATCCTATTTTCATCACGGACAAGTATTCCGTTGATTATCACATAGAGCAATTTCGCCAAATGGCAGAAGCACTTTCGGGATATACAGACCAATGCGTAGTAAGCTTTATTGATTTGTATGAGAAAACAAAGCGGAATTTTCGGGGAATCCGCAGTGTCACAAGGAAAGAACAGGTAAAACTGATAGATGCTTTTTCTGAAATTGCAAAGAAGAATGGCTTGCAAGTACATTTGTGCTGCGAAAATGCAGAACTTGTCCGGGAAAATGTAGACGCAGATGGCTGTATGTCTAAAGCAGTGCTGGAGAAAGCGCTAGGCTGCAAGCTGAATGTACCGCAAAAGAAAATGGCGCGAAAGGAATGTTCCTGCCTGCTGGGAGCGGATATTGGAGCATACAATACATGTGCTCATGGCTGCTTATACTGTTATGCCAACTATGACCGGGAAACGGTTGTAAAAAACAGGAAATTACATAATGCTTTTTCTCCGCTGCTGATAGGGGAGGTGTCTGAATACGATGTAATAAAGCAGGCAGAACAGCGGTCGTGGAAAAATGGGCAATTAAATATTTTCGATTTATTGTAGTTCGCATGGGAATGTGATTGTTTTTTACGGCATTTTGCAACGGTGATTATCCAGCAATGAAATTCTTAAAAATCACCTTGCGTAATGTATTGTTTGTGACGCTGCGTAATGATATAAAATAGGCAGTGTAAGGAGGTGAAAGCTATGTCAAAAAAATATACAACAGGAGAAATTGCAAAACTTTGCGACGTGACAGTCCGCACAGTACAATATTATGATACAAGAAATATTCTTGTGCCGAGCGAACTGTCCGAAGGTGGGAGAAGGCTCTATTCCGATGATGATCTTAGGCGTATGCGTATTATCTGTTTTCTGCGTGAAGCGGGTATACCCATTAGCAGTATAGAATCACTGCTTCATGACGAACATCCGGAGAAGGTGATTGGGGTTCTGTTGGAACAGCAGGAAAAGATACTTCGTGAGGAACTTTCCGAAAGACAGAAAAAAATGAATATGATTGAAGATATCAGGCGTGGGCTGAAGGACGTGGTGCAATTCTCGGTTGAATCCATCGGTGACATAGCAACAATTATGAAAAGTAAACAGAAATTAAGAAAGATCCATCTGACCATGTTGTTGACCGGCATTCCGGTGATGATCCTGCAATGGGGTTCCATTATCCTGTGGATTACAAAAGGAATATGGCAGCCGTTTATTTTGTGGGTGGCGGTTGCTATTCCCTATGCGATCTGGGTTAGCAAGTATTATTTCAAGAATGTCGCTTACATTTGCCCTGAATGCCATAAAGTGTTTAAACCACGCCTTAAAGAAGCATTTTGGGCGAATCACAAGTCGACACTTCGGAAGCTGACTTGCACCGGCTGCGGACACAAAGGCTGGTGTGTGGAAACATGCGCTGAGGAGGTGAAACAGAATGGCTAAGGTAAAGAAACCGCTTTTGTTTGCGATCAGCCTTATACCGATTGCCGTTGTTGCTGGAATTTTTATTGGATTTTATCTGCTTGACACCTATTCCGATGATATCATCGCAGAGATGATTGCTGAATTTGGCAGCACTGATATTATAGTTGCTATCGGTACAATACAGACGGTAGTTTATGCCCTGTTCTGCGGATTCTTTGGATATATTCTTGCAGACAAGATCGGACTGTGGAAACCAATTCAATTTGAAAAGAAAAAGCTTGTGAGTACACTTGTAATTTCCGTTCCTGCCGGTATTTTATTAAGCTTAGATTATTGGATTTTCGGCAGTGTCATTGACGGTGTTCAATCTGCAGATGCTGTTGGCCTGACGGTAATCGGCGTTATCGCATCTGTACTTTATGGCGGTATCATTGAAGAATTGATGCTCCGGCTGCTCTTTATGTCCCTGATTGCTTTGATAATTTGGAAGTTGTTTTTTAAAAAATATGAGAAAGAACATATCCCCGCAAAGGTGTTCGTGATTGCAAATTTTATTGCTGCGTTTTCCTTTGCAGCAGGGCATATTCCTGCAACGATCGGTATTTTCGGCACGCTTACACCGCTGATCCTGCTCAGGTGCTTTTTACTCAATGGTGTTGGTGGATTGATATTCGGCCGACTGTACCGTAAGTATGGAATTATATATGCTATGACAAGCCACGCCGTGTTTCATATTGTAATGAAGCTGATTTGGGTTGTTTTTATTTGATGAAGCAATTCCTCTGTATTATGATCCCATCTTTGATAGTTGAAAAGCCGAAAAACAGTCACAAACCGCGTAACTGCGCGTAATGTGGCTGTTTTAGCATTCGTGGCGATATGTGCTAAAGATATGATTTCTGTTTTTGATTAATCTTTGTTTTTATCATTAGTATCTTCTTATGAGTTTAATCAGTAATAGAATCCATAAATACTGAATTGAATTTTTCAAGCTGGTCATAGATGATTCCGTGACCGCTGTCAGATAAGGTTATGAGTTTGGAACCGCAGATAC
>CAYOED010000128.1:0-6189 GCA_964402925.1 uncultured Lachnospiraceae bacterium
CATGGAGAACTATGCAGACAGCTTCAATACAGAAGCAAAGAGGAAACACTTTTCTCCTGCATATAAGTCAAGTGTCAGCAGGACATACAGATACAGAAAGCAGGGTAAGGAATTATGGGACAGCCTGTCAGCCGAAGATAAGAAAATCAGAAGCAGGAAACTCAAGGAACTGGAAATGATTGAAAAATCAATAACGCCCTATGTCTATAACGACAGCAATTATAAAAGGGTGCAGTACACGAGATATGCTGATGATTTCATAATCGGGGTTATTGGCAGCAAGGCAGACGCTGAATCTGTCAAGAAAGATGTAAAAACATTCCTGCAAGAAGTATTGAAACTGGAAATGTCAGACACAAAGACGAAGGTTACACACACTGGGGACAGGGCGAGGTTCCTAGGATACGACATTACGGTATCAAGGGTTCAGACGCTTAAAAAGACTTCCAACGGAAAGAAACAGAGGTGTCAGACGGGAGTTGTCAAACTGTATGTTCCACGCGAAAAATGGGTGGGTAAGCTGATTGAGTACAAAGCAATGAAAATCAAAATCAATGAAAACGGCAAAGAAAGATTTGTAGCCCTGCACAGGGGCAAACTGGTAAACCAGAGCGACATTGAAATCCTTGCAAGATACAACGCGGAAGTCCGTGGACTATATAATTATTACTCCATAGCAAATGATTCCTATAAAATAGGGAAATTTGCCAATGTGATGAAGTACAGCATGTATAAAACATTTGCGTGCAAGTACAAAACAAATGTTCATGAGATTAAGCGCAGGTATTGTAAAAATGACTTATTTACACTCGCATATGAAACAAAAAGCGGTACTAAAACAACCACTTTCTACAAGGACGGGTTCAAGCGTAAGGAAAAGGCAACAAAGTTTGATAATGTAAGCGAACTGCCGCAGTTTTCTAAATATGCAAAGACCAATACCCTGAAACAGAGGGTGGAACGCCATACTTGTGAGTTGTGCAGTAAGAATTGCAGGAATCTGGTGATACATCAGGTAAAGAAATTAAAAGATTTAAAGGGAAATGCAGAGTGGGTACTCCTTATGCGCAAAAGGAGAAGGAAAACACTTGTAGTATGCCCGGAATGTCATGAGTTAATTCATTCATAAGACCGCAGATGATAAGCGGAAAGCCGGATACGCAGAGATGTGTCCGTCCGGTTTGGGAGGGAGGGGAAGCAAGTCCTTTTCGGAGGATAAGCCGAACCTTACCTCATGATACTACCCTGTTCCTTGGAGGAAAGGAAAAGACCACGCTGAAAGAGCTGGAGGAAGTATTGGGTAAAGAAACCATAGACCTTTATAACACCTCGGATACAAGAGGTACGAGCCAGTCCTACGGTCTGAATTACCAGAAAACCGGAAAAGAGCTTATGAGTCAGGACGAGATTGCAGTCATGGATGGCGGGAAATGTATTATGCAGCTTAGAGGTGTGAGACCTTTTTTCTCAAATAAATATGATATTACAAAGCACAAACAGTACAGATACCTGTCAGACTATGACGAAAAGAATGCCTTTGACATTGAAAAGTATGTCAAGAACCTTTCAAGGCTGAAAGTAAAGCTGGATATGAAGGTGGATGAAGTCTTTGATGCAGGGGCAGTGGAAGCATAACTTTTAGACAAAATGTCTAAAAGTGCAAAAACTGAATATGGAACCCGTAAACCAAACATACAACCTTTGGACAAAATGTCCAGAAGCAAAGAAACAGGAGTTTTACATGTGCTTTAGGAGAAAGAAAAAGGCAGCCGATACCGCCAATCGCCAAACTGAAAGTACCGGATGCCACAGGGTTCTTCCTAAAGAAATGCCCTGTCCTTATTTTATCACAGGATGGGGCATATTACATCGGAAACTCTTTCTAATTACAACAACACACATTATTTTAAAGAAAGAGGTAAATTAAAATGGCATTTTTTACAACAGCAGTAACAGGATTAAAAACAGTAGTAACAGCAATCGGAGCAGGTGTAGGCGTATGGGGAGTCATTAACCTTTTGGAAGGTTATGGTAATGATAATCCGGGTGCAAATGCACAGGTGTCATAAGGTAACACAACTATAAATACAGACAGCCATACCTCTATTCCGTATAAAATGGCGTATGTAGCATTTCAAATATGTGGTTTAGAAGCATTACAAGAACTGAAAACAGTATTCCACGATTTGAAAGGATAAGAGGTAAATGAGCATGGAAAAAAAGGTATATATCACAGAGGAAGAATGGGAAAAGTGTCGCAAAGTGATTGATGCGTTTTTAGGGAAATTGGAAAGAATGAATGGAATTAAACACTTTGCAAAAATAATCAGGTACCTGAAAAGTATTGACATCTTTAATGACTTATGATAGTATGTAAATAATAAGGTACCTGTTTAATTTTATATCAGTAAGAAAGGATGGTTTACATGAAGTACACAGATGAAAATTTGATGAGAAGTATTGAAGAATTATTTCAGAAAATTCGCCAGCAGACTTTCGGCGGCGAGGATAGGGGAACTCCCTATACAGAACGTAAAGGCTTGCAAGCGGGGCGGATTGTTACGCAGGAAGAACGCCGCTTTGAGGACAGCAGCAGAGATTTCATTGGCAGACCGCCACTCATGAATATGGGGCGTGAAGCCATGTATGTGGACAGAAGAATAGACGGTGTAACTGACCGCCGCCCACTTTTGGCAAGAGAACGCATTTTAAGATTGATTGGTGAAGATGAAGCCATCAGTCAGAATAAACTTGCGGCATACCTGTCTATTCGTCCGCAGTCTCTTTCGGAAATGCTCGTAAAATTGGAAAAGGACGGATATATCTCCCGCACAAAGAATGAGCGGGATAAACGGGAAACGCTGGTATCGTTGACAGAGGAGGGAAAACGCCGGAGCAAAGAAGTGCAGTCAGCTAGAGCAGGGCAGCTTTCCGATTTTCTTTCGCCTCTTACGCAGGAAGAACGGGAACAGCTTTTTGCTCTGATTGAAAAACTGATTGGGATAGATAACGAATAAACGTAAGACACCTATGGTTTTTACACCGTAAGCGTTTTAGCAGAAAGAGAGGTACTGTCTATGAAACAGGATAAGAAATATATTTTTGAGGAAGCTCCCATCGGGGAGGCGATTTCCAGTTTTGCCGCACCGATGATGATTGCCATGTTGGTATCAGTCGTCTACAATCTGGTTGACACATTCTATATCGGACTGTTGGGCGATTATAACCTTATGGCAGCGGTTTCTTTAGCACTCCCGATTTCTACTGTTTTTATGGAGATTGGTAATATTTTCGGAGTTGGAGGTGGAAATTACATTTCAAGGCTTTTGGGAGCTGCAGATAAAGAAGAAATTAAAAAGGTTTCCTCATTTACTTTTTACACTCCCGTTGTTTTAGGTGTGGTTTTAACCGTTTTAGGATTTATTTTCATGGAGCCGTTGCTTTCGGTTTTGGGCACTTCTAATGATACGATTATTCCTACCAGACAATATGTAACTATTATTTTGATTGGTGGAGTAGCAAATATTCTAAGTTTTTTCATGAGCCAGATCATCCGTTCCGAAGGAGGCGCAAAGGTTTCCATGAACGGAAATATTATCGGAACAGCGGCAAATATTGTTTTAGACCCAATCTTCCTGTTTGTTTTACATGGAGGTATCAGAGGAATTGCGATTGCGACCACTCTGTCACAGGTGATTACGGCAATCTATTATATTTACTATACGGCAAAGAAAAGCGTTGTCCTTTCCCTGCGTATTAGCGATTTCGGCATGGAAAGAAAAATGATTGGCGAAGTAATGAAAATAGGTATTCCATCGTTCTTGCAAAATATTGTCATGATTTTCTCAAATATCGTGCAGAACAATTTAGCGGCGGGATTTGGAGATGTTTATGTTGCCGCTTTCGGGATTATTTTCAAATTGAGTATGATGCCGAAGCTGCTGTCCAGAGGTTTGTGCCAAGGCATACAGCCGCTAATCGGATATAACTATACCGCTAAAAACATGAAACGTATTCAGGAAATGTTGAAAAAAACATTTTCTTACAGCAATATTCTCTGCCTTGCTTTTTTTGTGGTCGGCATTGCAGGAAGTAGCGTGATATTAAACCTATTTTCTCATAACGAAGATGTAGTCTTGCTTGGTACACCTATGTTCCGCATTGCAACAGTTTCATTTCTGACATATACGTTTGCCTTTTTATCAACCGGATTTTTTCAAGCGGTTGGGAAAGCATTTCCCGCTTTTATTATGTCTTTGGCACAGGGAATTTTCTTTATCCCTCTTGTCATCTTATTAAGTTATGCTTGTGGAATTTATGGTTTTGCATGGGCTTTGCCTGTAGCTGACATTATTACGGGACTGTTGGGCACAGCTTTGTTCTTCTACCATAAACGGTGTATTCAGTAAGGAATGGGATAAGCAGATGAATGAAAATTTTATACAGGAAATCAAGATTTTAAAATCAAAACTCAGGCAGGATTCTTACATAAACAACATCCCATTTATACAAACAGCCTGTAAAATCACATTTCATAATAGAATAACCATATTAACGGGTGAAAACGGAAGCGGTAAATCCACGCTGCTAGAGGGAATTGCCGCTTCCTATGGTCTGAATGCGGAGGGAGGAACAAGAAACTTTCAGCCCCATTCTTCCAATGTATCAGCCGATCTTGCGGATGCATTAACTATTCGACGAGGAATTCATCGTCCTCAAGATGAATTTTTCTTTCGGGCTGAAAGTTTTTTTAATATTGCTACACAGATTGACAATTATGAGCAGGAACAGGCAGGCTATTTGAGATATTATGGCGGAAAGTCATTACATAATCAATCGCATGGGGAAAGTTTTCTTGCATTGGCTCAAAACCGTTTTTCGCCTGACAGTCTGTATATTCTGGATGAGCCGGAGTCCGCCCTTTCACCACAGCGACAGTTGACATTATTGCTTATCATCCACGAATTGGCACAGCAGGGGACACAATTTATTATTGCAACACACTCTCCTATCCTTGTTGGAATGCCAGGAGCTGAAATACTTGCTTTAGATGATTGTGGAATAAAGGAAATATCCTGCGAAGAAACAGAATGTTTTCAGATTATGAAAATGTTTGTCACTCAGAAAGAAAAATTATTGAGTGAATTGTTGCGGTGAATGATTGATTGCTTGGGACACCACAGTTCGGGAAATTCACAGTAAATCACACTGGATTACAACGAAATATAGATATAGCAAATTATATAGGCGTGGATGTTGGCGATTTACCGTCTTTTGAAAAGGCTATTGATCGGTATGGGAATCTATCCATAGTTTTTAGATACAAATTGGTGATTATTTATGATAAAAGAACATAGGAATGTACGAAAGTGTACAAAGAAAAATATCGGCAGAGAGCCGCACATAAAGGTGTATCGTGATGGAGTGAGAACTTCTAAGCGATACACCTTTTTTAATGTCGAATTTTGACTGTTTGAGGATTTTCTTACGGTTTCACTCTTGAAAAGAAAATATGGCTGTTACGATGTTGTTCCAGCATGGTTTTAGATAGGGATTAGTATTTCCTGCATGGCTGTTTTGACAGCATGGCTTTCTGTGTATCCCACACCTGTTTCATCAGTGCCTTTACTTCCTTTACATCGGCTGCATAGACATTGCCTGTTGCGTTCATACGCTTGGCAATCTGGTTCAGATTGTTGCCGATTCTTCCGAGTGCGGCGTTGTATTCCCGAAGCTCTGAATAATCAATGTCATAGACATAGCCATACAAAATCTGATGCCACAGGAAAGAAGATTTATCCCTCATGCCGGACGCTTTGACTTTTTGATCCAATATGTACTGCTCGTCATCGCTTAGATATATTTTCAACTCGTTTTTGCGTTCTCTGTTTGCCATTTTTAATATCCTTTCTGTAATGGGTTGTTGAATGAATTTTACACAATCTTCTATCCCATTAAGGGGGATATTCGTGCAAAAAATGAGTGAAAAAATCAGAAATTCCGGCAGGGCATTTTGTGATTTTTTGAACGCAAAAGGGGGTTAGGGGGATTTGCCCGGAAAAAAGTCGGGATAACTTTTTCACTTTTTTGAAAAATAACCAAACTTTTTTGAGGAAGGTAGCCATAGAGGGAATATTACTTTTTCTATAATACCCACAGGGAATCAAACAGCGGAAGGAGGTGAAACAT
>CAYOED010000129.1:0-6067 GCA_964402925.1 uncultured Lachnospiraceae bacterium
GGATTCTCTGCTTCTCTTTTATCTCAGCCAGTTCTTCTTCAGAAAGCTCCTGCGCTGGAAGTTCCACTTTCCCGATAAAATTCAGATAGACTTCAATCTCCTGCACACGTTCCCCTCCGGAAAATCCGTCATCCGTAAAATGCACCGTGTTGGTGTACCCGTTGCTTTTTGCATAGTCCTCTAACATTTTCTTCTGGTTGACTATGCTGTTGCTGTCTCCCGCAAGCTCATCGTCCCTTGAGAGTCGCTCATAAAGAGCTGTTATTCTGTTGTCATCAGCCGTCCTGTTGTTCATTCCGAACTCCTTTCTTGTAATTGCTTTTCTTGCAAAAAGAATTACCATCTTCACTAATAGGAGAAAAACGGCTATAAAAACGGAAGTGTTTTTGAAAAAACTGCTACACTTTTTTAGTATTTTGAAAAGGACTGACCGCAGATGCCCAAATACGTTGAGTTCCAGACATTCAGGGAACAAAACTTCATAACAGAAGCGAGCTTTGAAAACGTGCTGCACTGGTGGGATAAACTGGACGCTAACAGGGAACGGAAAGAAAGAGACCATGAGATCGGACGCTCCGCTGTCCCTTTGGAGTGGGGAGCAGATGAAATGTATCTTTCTGACCGACCGTCCTATGACATGGTTTTAAGAAAACTCCTGCTTGCAGGGGAATTTATTGATATCATATTTGACCAGCCGGAAACGATACACGAGCTTGTCACGGATGCAGAATTGTCCGAAATATTAAAAGACTTGAAGCCGCATCTTAAAAATATGCTCTATTACCTGTTCCTGCGTGATTATTCCGCAGTAGAATATGCGGAAAGGTATGACTGGCTTGTGAAAGAGTTTACTGACCTGGCGTTTACCTTTATGACAAGTTTCCTTTATTACCTTGATTATGATTCGATTCATGAACAGACACGCGATTTATACCGTCAGGGTATCTCCGCTTTCGGCGGTATATCCCCCACTTACCGGATAGCGCTTGAAAAAGATTCGCCCGTTATCGTCTGGGACTTCCATTCCCTGCTTGTTATGGTGTAGATGTGCTTTTCCTTTATGCTCATGGATCAGGACAGCGATATGCGTATGTGCAAACATTGTAAAAAGCCTTTATCGCAAGCCGGAAAGGAAATGAATTTTGCAGCCCACAGTGTAAAAATCAGTTTAATGTCTACAAAACAAGATAAAAGAAAAAGGGGAACAATAAAAAATGCGAAATACGGCTGGTACAAGTATGATGTCCGTTTCGCCCTTCCTGTCTATGAGGAGAATGTGCTTGTCAGATACAATATCTTCCATGCCCGGCTTTTGATTAACCATGCCGAAAATGGCAGGAAATATCTGTATGATATCTTGGCAATAAAAAAGAAACGAGCAAGCCGTAGCAAGATGTACGGTGAAAACCCATTTCTTAATGCCAATAATACGCTATTTTTCCAGTCCTGTCAATCCCCGATTTTGATTTTTTTAGAATACTGCCATTGGCATTTTTAATGCAATGGGGGAACTTCAGAACGAGAGCTGACAGCATAACAGGCAACAGGGAAGAATGAAACGAAGGGAGGAAGAAATTTAATGAAAATGCAATAGAAAAGTAAATGTGATTGTGGTATTCTATTAGAGATTCAAAATCAGAATTTGAGGAGAAAATATTTTGAAAAAAATAGCAAGTACAATTATAAAATTTATAGGATATTTTTTAGGTTGGGCAATATTAACTTCTATATTGCCGTTATCATCTTCGGAAGAACCAGCTATATGGAGATTATGGGCAGAAATTATGCCGCTATTGGCAATAATAGCTTTTACTCTCATTTTCTGGTTGATTGAAAGGAAAAATGTTGAATTACATTTATTTGATAATTCAGTTAAGGGAATGGTATTGGGAGTAATCACAGGAATTGTGTGGCTGGCAGTTCCCGTTTTGGTAATGTACATAGCAAAGATTATCCATTTTGACGGAATTAACTCAATTAAATTATTTCCTGTTTGGTTGTTAGCAGTATTTCTGAATGTAATTATGCAAGAACTTCTTGTCCGAGGCTATCTGTATCAAATGATAAAGCAAAAACATAATATAGTTGCGGCTACGATTGTTACAACAGCGCTCTTTACAGCATTACATGGTGGGGCATTTGAAGCAGGTGTTGTTCCTGTATTAAATGTGCTTACCATGAGTTTATTTATGACGGTAGTCCTTGAATACAGTGGCTCTATTATAGCGCCAACTATCATGCACTTTTTATGGAATGGAATTGGTGCATTGGTTTTAGGCGGTGTGTCGCTTGCAGATGATTATCCAAATCTGCTTATTACGACCTTTACTGGAAATGAGGCTTTATCTGGTGGGGTATGCAAAATTGAAGGAAGCATTGTTGTGTTGTTCGTCAATGTAATTTTGATTGTCCTTTTTATGTTCTTAAAAAATAAGCAAGGTACAAAGTGATAAATTCCTGTTTGCCTTTTGCGGCGCAGAGTTACTTCCGCATGCCGCCAAGAGAAAAGTTACAGCAATCGTAAGCAGCAAAAAGGCATACCGCCCTTTCAAAAGGATCGTATGCCTTCCTGTACATACATTTCTCTATCCCATGCTCACAACTCCTATGTTCAAGAACTTCTGTTCTTACGGAAAACTTCCTGCTATCCGCTTTATTTGGAGTTGTTCTTATCCTGATTGATCCGCATAGTAAGACCAATTCGTTTCTTTGCCACGTCCACGGTGAGCACCTGCACATCCACAATATCACCCACGCTGACTGCCTCCAGAGGATGCTTGATAAAGCGGTCTGTAATCTGGGAAATGTGCACCAGACCGTCCTGATGAACGCCAATATCCACAAATACGCCGAAGTCAATGACATTGCGTACCGTGCCCTTTAAGATCATGCCCGGCTTTAAGTCCTTCATATCAAGCACATCGCTTCTAAGGATAGGAGCCGGCATGTTTTCCCTTGGGTCTCTTGAAGGCTTCTCCAATTCCTTCAAAATATCCGTCAGGGTGATTTCACCGATTCCAAGTTCCTCCGCCATTTTCTTTTTATCTTTTATCTTTTTCTCAAGGGTGCTTACAGCGATGTTCTCTGCTGCCCCGCTGCCCTTTACACCTGCCTGTCCGTTCTTTGCATCTTTTCCATTGGCAGGTTCTTCCATGGACATGGTCATGCCGCCCATGGCTGCTGCCAGCGCTTTACCCATTGCAGTATTGGTATTGCGGATCACTACTTTCTGCTGTCTGCTCTTTTGCTCTTTTCTGGGAGCGGGGGCTTCTTTCTTAAGAGTCCCTTTATTTTTAGCTGCCTGCTTCTGGGCAAGCCGTACGTCTTCCATGGTAAGTCCCATCTTTTCAAGCAGCTGCATAGCCGCCTCATAGGATTCCGGGTGCACGCTGGTTGCATCAAGAGGATTGTCCCCATCAGGGATCCTTAAAAAGCCTGCACACTGTTCATATGCTTTCGGTCCTAGTTTCGGCACTTTAAGGAGCTGGGCGCGGTTTGAGAACCGTCCGTTCTGCTCTCTGTAATCCACAATATTTCTGGCAATCGTTTTTGATACACCGGATATGTATTCCAGCAGGGAAGCAGATGCCGTATTTAAATCTACTCCAACCTTATTTACACAATCTTCAACTACACCGCCAAGGGCTTCTCCCAGCTTCTTCTGATTCATATCGTGCTGATACTGCCCCACACCGATGGATTTGGGATCTATTTTTACAAGCTCTGCCAGCGGATCCTGTAATCTCCGCGCAATGGATGCCGCACTCCTTTGTCCCACATCGAAATTAGGAAATTCTTCCGTGGCAAGCTTGCTGGCGGAGTAAACGGAAGCGCCTGCTTCATTGACAATGACATACTGAACCGGCATATCCAGTTCTTTAATCAATTCTACAATCACCTGCTCTGATTCCCTTGATGCCGTTCCGTTTCCTACACTGATCAGGGAAACTCCGTATTTCTTAATCAACTTCTTTAATTCTGCCTTGGCCTCTTCCACTTTATTCTGAGGAGCCGTGGGATAAATCACCTTGGTGTCAAGCACTTTTCCTGTGGCATCAACCACTGCAAGCTTACACCCTGTACGAAAAGCAGGATCCCATCCAAGCACTACCTTGCCGGCAATCGGAGGCTGCATCAAAAGCTGCTCCAGATTTTTTCCAAATACGGAAATGGCTCCATCCTCCGCTTTTTCCGTAAGATCATTCCTGATTTCACGCTCAATTGCCGGAGCAATCAGTCGCTCGTAAGCATCCTGTACCACCTCTTGCAGCACAGGTGTGGTAAATTCATTTTCCTTTGTGATCACCTTCTTATAAAGATACTGCTGTATTCTCTCTGTGGGGGCTGTCACCTTCACCGTCAGGAACTTTTCGTTTTCGCCTCTATTCAATGCCAGCACACGATGCCCTGCTGCCTTTTTGATTGGTTCCTCATAAGCATAATACATCTCATAAACACTTTCCGCCTTTTCATCCTTTGCCGTGCTTACAAGAGTTCCCTCTTCTATTGTGATATTACGGATATACATACGGTAATCCGCCTCGTCGGAAATCATTTCCGCAATAATATCCTTAGCACCCTGCAGTGCTTCCTTTACATCTTTGACCTCTTTCTCCTCACTGACATATTTCTCCGCTTCTGTTTCAAGCGCCTGGTCTGCATCCTGCTTTAAGATATATTCAGCAAGACCGTCAAGTCCCTTTTCCTTGGCAACACTTGCTCTGGTCTTTCTCTTTGGTCTGTAAGGACGATAAAGATCCTCTACCACTACCAGCGTTTCTGCCGCCAGAATTTTATTCTTTAATTCATCGGTGAGCTTGCCCTGCTCTTCTATGCTTCCAATGACCTGTTCCTTTTTCTCCTCCAGGTTACGAAGATAATTCAGCCTTTCATATAAATTTCTCAGTACCTCGTCATTTAAAGAACCGGTAGCCTCCTTACGGTAACGGGAGATGAAGGGGATGGTATTGCCCTCGTCGATCAGCTTGACGGCGGCTTCTACCTGCCATTTTTCTACCTTAAGTTCCTCTTTTAATTTCAGTATAATGTCCATTCTCTGTAAACCTCACGATTTCCTTTTTATTGCATTCTATATTATAGAGGATAAGGGTACCTTTTTTCAAGAGGGATTTGTATTGGAGGGGGACGGATGTGATTACTGCGGCACGAAGTTTCACTTAGAGGATTTTAAGGAAAAAGTATCCTTCTTCCATCTTCCCAGTTCAGTAACTGGGAGCCGGGATCGGAATCCTGCAAAACTTATCGTCATTCCCGTTCTATGGTTTGTGCTTGGATTTTCTTTTTTGAATATGCTTACTATCGCAGGCGTGAACACCGTTCCTATGTGGATTGCATTCATTGTCGGTTTCATTCTTATTATAGCAATAATGGAACTTCTAAATTCCACAAGAGGCGTATCGCGCAGCACAATCACGAAAAACAAGATACGCGATGTTGATCCTTATTTTTCAGAAGAATATTTTGTGGGGAACTTAACGAACAGACTTCTGTCCATTCACTATGCAGAGAATGCAGACGAGATCCACCCATTTTCGATGTGCAATCTTTCCAAATACATAAAAATCTATCAAGATGTGGTGGAATGCAGTCTGTCAAATTATCTGCTTGAGGATTTTTTTACCGATAAGGACTGGCAGCATATAAAGGTAAGAGTGGAATTGAAGCTGAGACGGGATGCCGGAGGGCAGCTTCAGGATGAGAAAGAAAGTTTGAAGCTTCATTTAATCAGGAATATTAATCTTAAAACCGCTGCTGTAAGCGATGCTATCGTGTACACCTGCAAGGGCTGCGGTGCCAGCCTTTCTCTGCTGAACGGCGGCAAATGTCAATATTGCGGAAATGAACTGAGATTGTACAACTATGACTGGGTGATACAAGAATACTCTGTGAAATAATAATTTGTATTCTCCATGAAAAAGTGCTACTATTAGGATATAAAGATAATAGTTTAGTAACTATTCAGTATAGGTCGAAGCATTTACTGCCAAGACCTAAGAATATGATTCAGGCATGCAAAATCCCATTGCCGTAGGCAATTTAGGATGGA
>CAYOED010000130.1:0-6034 GCA_964402925.1 uncultured Lachnospiraceae bacterium
TTATTGCCTTTGAAATGCAATAAATTGAATAAAAATTCTGGATGCTGTCAATTACTGAATATGCTCTACACTCTATATGGTAGACATTAGACATATTCCCAAAGGCTGATTGGGGAAAAAATTTTACCATCATATGGGAAATGGAGCGGGGGATTGAATACTTTTCTAATAATACGGAATATTATTGAAAACCAAGAGCATTAGGCGAGGCATGACTTAGACATTTATGGAAATTTCGCATTAAAAAGTAAAAGCTTTCAAAATTGGCAATTTTTTGAGTGTTAATGTGTTTTGGATTATTTGCATGATTGACAGTTTAATGATATACTTGGCTCAGTAAATTAAGGAAAATGGCGCAAGTATAACCGGAAAGGGAAATATATGCAGGAAGAAAGTCTAGCACAGCGTACCGCAAATAAGTTGAGAAATTTGATACTTACAGAAAATGTATATAAGTTCGGTGATAAACTTCCAAACGAAAATATGCTTTCTAATGAATTAAGAGTCAGCAGAACGACGCTTCGGGAAGCTGTTCATATTTTAATTTCAGAGGGATTGTTGACTGTACAAAGAGGGAAAGGTACTTTCGTTGTAGAGCAGTTGGAACGCCATGCGGATAGTGGGATTGACCTGCAAGAAATAAGCAGCAAGAAAGTAACCTTGCGGGATTTGTATGAAACAAGAATGATTTTTGAACCTGAAGCAGCAGCTTTGGCATGCGTAAGAGCCAGTGATGAAGAAATTACGCATATACTAGAGTTAGGGGAACAATGTCAAAAACATTTGAAGAAAAGCCATACGGGTGATCAGAGGATAGAATCGGAAATTGCCTTTCATGGAGCGCTTATTAAGGCATCTCACAATGAGTTTATCGGACAGTTTTTGCCGGTATTGACTGCAACGATAGAAAAGACCTTTGATTTGGATCATAATCTTCATATTATTGCGAAAGATGCATATGAAGACCATGCTATGATTATGAAGTTTTTAGAGCAGCGGAATCCGGAAGCTGTTAAATGTGCAATCAAGATTCACTTGAATAACGCAATGCTTACAGAAGAATTAGAAAAGTGATATGTATAAATAAGGACTGCCACACTGTAATAGGTGTGGCATTTTTTTGTCTGAAAAGAGAAATTGTATTGACAAGATATCTAAAATGCTGTATAGTTGTCATACAACATTAAGTATGATGTCATATCATATAAGGAGGTAATTATGAGTAACGCAAAAATTTATTATCAGGAAGACTGTAATCTAAGCCTTTTAGAAGGAAAGACGATTGCAGTTATCGGCTATGGAAGTCAAGGACATGCTCATGCCCTGAATGCAAAGGAATCAGGATGTAATGTTATTATCGGTCTCTATGAAGGAAGCAAATCATGGGCAAAAGCAGAAGCGCAGGGTTTTGAGGTCTATACAGCAGCAGAAGCAGCTAAAAAAGCTGATATTATCATGCTTCTGATTAACGATGAACTGCAGGCTGATATGTATAAGAAAGATATTGAGCCGAATTTGGAAGAAGGAAATATGCTGATGTTTGCGCATGGTTTTAATATTCATTTTGGTTGCATCACACCACCGGAAAATGTTGATGTTACTATGATTGCACCCAAAGGTCCCGGACATACGGTAAGAAGTGAGTATCAGGCGGGTAAAGGTGTTCCATGTTTGGTAGCTGTGGCACAGGATGCTACGGGAAAAGCATTGGAGCGTGCGCTGGCTTATGCATTAGCTATTGGTGGTGCAAGAGCAGGTGTCTTGGAAACAACCTTCCGTACGGAAACAGAAACAGACCTTTTCGGTGAGCAGGTTGTTTTATGCGGTGGTATTTGCGCGTTGATGCAGGCTGGTTTTGAAACGCTTGTTGAAGCAGGATACGATGCGAGAAATGCTTATTTTGAATGTGTCCATGAGGTAAAGTTAATTGTAGATTTGATCTATCAGTCAGGTTTTGCTGGAATGAGATATTCTGTTTCTAATACCGCAGAATACGGAGATTATATTACAGGATCTAAAATTATTACAGAAGATACAAAAAAAGCCATGAAGCAGGTTTTATCGGATATTCAGGATGGAACTTTTGCAAAAGATTTCCTTTTGGAAATGTCTGCTGGAGGACAGGTTCATTTTAACGCATTAAGAAAACTGGCAGCAGAGCATCAGGCAGAAGTTGTCGGTTCAGAAATCCGTAAGTTGTATAGTTGGAATAATGAGGATAAATTAATTGATAATTAATCGTGAAAAAGGTATTTTTGCTTAACGCGTACTAATTTTATCAATATAATTTCAGTAATACATTAAAAATGGTAAAAGAATGCGATGCATATTGAAGAGCGTGCTGCGTTTCACAATAGATGTGGATTGCAGTACGTCCTTTTTATCTTTAAGGAAAGAGGAAAAACAAATTATTTATACTGCTTGTATGGCAGGTGAGACAAAACTACTTAAGAGAATACAGATGACATGGACACCCGATAATAGCAGTTGGGTGTTTTTTAGTGTTCAAAAGCAGGGCGTGGCATTGCGGTTGAAGCTCATTATGTCCGCATGATTTTTGGGAGTGCCTTGCCTTTCGCAAGTTCATCCACCAGTTTATCCAGATAGCGGATTTCTTGCATTAGGGGGTCTTCAATGTCCTCCACGCGGACACCGCACACCACGCCTTTTATCAGCCTGTGGTTTGGATTCAATTCCGGCGCCTGTAAAAAGAAATCTCCGTAAGTAATATCACTTTCCATAAATTCATTCAGATTTTCTCTGCTGTATCCGGTCAGCCAGCAGGTGATTTCATCTACTTCTGCTCTGGTACGCCCTTTTTTCTCTGCTTTTGCAATCAGCATCGGGTATAGCTTCGCAAAGGGCATGTCATATATTCTTTCGTTTGTCATAGTTGCGCTTCCTTTCATAAAACCAGAAATTGTTCTGTGGTGCAGTTTGTTAATTATCCGAATCTATATCCGTCAGGTTAGGGACATCTGCACAGACAGCGCATTCAACTTTTGGGCTGCCTGTAAAAATCTGTAAGTCCTTTTCTTCTTTTATGCCAACTGCTTCTTTTATAAGTTCAAAACTTGCCCCAACATCAGAGGATTTTGCGGTATCTTTTGCAATAAAAAAACTGCTTTTCCCATTTTCCTCTATTTGGGGTTTCATATAATAACCTTCGCATCCCATATATGCGTCCATAAGGCGGACTAAATCTTCTTCTTTCATTGCCATTTATTCTTATCTCCCATGTCAAATATCGGCTTGCTGTTCATTTTAATCTTCTGGCGAACTGGAAACTGTCATCATAGTATGTTTATCTTGTATGGCTATGTTTAATTTTTTTATAGATCTTAATAAAAAAAATGATCATCAAATAAATTATAATCCCATTAAATAACAACCCTAAAGGATTGACGTGCATGGACATAAAAGGGCTTACACTCAACCCTGAAGCGTTTATATGTATAAATGGTATGGGAAACCCCACCTGGTAATGTGAACTGTCTGTTATCTTAAAGGGTAAAAGATAAGATAAAATAATTTCAATCCAAAAGGCTAAGTTCAATAGTCTCCAATTTATATTTTCACAATTTCTTTTCACTTTACACTCTCCCGGTTTTCCAGATTGACAAGCTGGAATTCGCATATCATTTGTATTTTCGATAAAAAGAAACAAAAATCAACGCAAAAACCATAGGTATACAAGCATATCCTGCATTAATCTTTCCATTATTAAGAAGAATATATCCAGCTCCAATAAATGTTAAAATAATGAATACTACACTTAATGTCAAAGCTAATTTTTTTATCATAATGTTCTCCATCAATCCCGATTTTTCAACCAGACAAACTAAAATTTATGACTTCGTTGATGTGCTGTTGATTTCAGTATTGTCACGCATCATAATTCTGTAAACTTTCGTCATAAGAGGAACATAGGTTGCAATGAATACTCCGATAGATGCGCAGATTACGGTTTTCTTATATTTCGGTGTAACCTGTGTGCCAATTAGGATACCTATGGAGCACAGACAGAATTTCAATAAGGCAAAATCTTTCCAGTCACTCTCTTTTGCATACTGATTTCCAAGTTCAAATAGATTTTTCATAGACCAATATCCCCCTTCAAAGTTTGATTTTATCTGTTTATTCATCCTATCATGTTAGTCAGTCCCTGACAAGATTTGGGATGAAAATCAACATATATCTTCCCTTTCATGTTGCCGGACTGGCTTGGTATGCTGTTGCCCAAGGGTAGCATGGATATTAGTACAGACAGTATTCAATTCTTTCTGGTAATCCCGGTAGTAATAATATTTCTCCTGCGCTTCTTTTTTCTGTACCAGCAATTTTTCCTTTTCTGCTTTCAGTGTCTGCAAAGTAGGGAGCTTTCCGTCACCGGATTTTTCCTTCAGGAATTTTACAGCGGCTTCATAAAGGGCAAGCTCCAAAGAATGTTCCTGACGGAACTGTCCTTTGTTCTTTGACTTAAGGAACTGTGAATAAACGGATTTATTGGCAAGATATTGTCCGGTATAGTGAATCTGCTCATTGGTTTGCCGGAGCCTGCCCTCAATATCTTTCAATTCTTATCTGGAAGAGGAGGCAAGCTCTTTTATTTCGATTAGTTTATCTTCTGCATCTTCTACAGTGTTATATCCATGCTCCTGTATATAGGAAAGCGTTTTTGCCATGGTCTGGAGGTTGGTGAGTTTTACTTTTCCGGCGTAGGCTTTGCTCTGCTGGGCTTTAAGGCAGTGCTGTAAATCTGTTACCAGACGCAAACCGGATTTCTCAAACGGTGCAGTTGGAGTATCTGTTCTGGCAGGGATTTCATGCTGATGTACAGGGTTCTCCCGGTCATGGGGTAGATAGCTGAACCTGCCCCGGCTGATTTTGAATTTGATGTTGAATTTATCGGAAAGTATCTGTTCAAATTCTTTGAGATCATGTGCGGAGGCGGCAGCTTCATCAATGGAAGTGCGCAGGTATTCCTTCTGTGTCTGGAATACGGTAGTGCGCGGTGTGATCCCCTCTGAAATCATCTGCCTGTTACGTTCTTCCAATTTTTTCTGGCCGCTGCGTTTTGCATGGTATTCTTTTTCTGTCACTTTCCGTTCTGCTTTCGTGAGCAAGTCTACCTGATGCAGATTTTCACGCAGGCATAAATCCATAAGGGAATGCTTTAGATAAACCAGATAATCGTTAGTTAAATGGTGCTTATTTCCGGCGCGGGAATCGCAGTTACGTTCCATAAAGTCCTGACGCTCCACATCATTTTTGCGCAGGCTGTTGATGACGATATGTACATGGATGTTGCCGCTCCCGTTATGCCCATCCGTGTGGGTGCAGACAAGAGCCTGATGTCCGGGGAAATTCTTTTTGCAGTATTCAAGCCCAAGTTGCTGCGCCTGTTCCCCGGTCAGCCCACATTCGTCCCTGTCTTTCGGATCAAAGCTGATGATGTAGTGGTGGGATTTGATTTCATCATAGGCTTGGTTTTTGTGGAAACGGGTATTCAGTTCTTTACACTCTATATCGAAACTGAACGGGTCGCACTCCACACCATCAAGATAATATTCTTCCCAGAACTGCATTTTTCCATTTTCATCAAGGACAGGTTTTCCAGCGTATTCATCATGCCGGAAAATGAGATACCGCTGTGCTTCACTATAATCTGCATTTTTACTCGCTATGTGTTTCAGTATCGCCATGAAAATTTCCTGCCATCTTTACGGCTTCATATTTCATTTCATAAATTTCTGCTATGCACTTATTGATTGCCTGACGCATTTCCTGTGAATGGATTCCACCTTGATTAAAGTGGCGGGCGATCTGGTTCAGGTTGCTGCCGATTTTGCCAAACTCTGCAATCAGTTTTTCAGTTCCGGCACGTCTGCCACAATTTCATATTTTGCAATTACCTTTCCTTTCATCACTTGCCTGCGGATATATTCAGAGATAGAAAGTCCTGCATCTTTGGACGCTTTGCATATTCTTTTTTTGGTCTTGCCATATTTTTTCCTTTCCCATGATAAGCCTT
>CAYOED010000131.1:0-5951 GCA_964402925.1 uncultured Lachnospiraceae bacterium
GCCGTCTGTTTCGGAGGAGTGTTTCTGGGAATAGGCGTGGGGCTTGTCATTCGCTCCGGCGGCTGCCTTGACGGAACAGAGACGGTGGCAATCTTTCTGAACCGGCGTTTTAATCTTCCGGTGGGACAGACGGTTCTTTTCATCAATATCATGATCTATACGACCGCAGGTTTTCTGTTTGGATTTGACCGGGCCATGTACAGCTTGCTGACGTATTTTATCACGTCGAAAGTGATTGATTTTGTAGAGACAGGAGTGGAGCAGGCAAAAGCTGCCATGATAATCACGAATGAGGGACGCAGGATTGCGGATGAAATCTATAAGAAGATGGGACGCACCGTGACAATGTTGGAGGGTGAGGGTCTGATTAGCGGAAAAAAGGTGGTTCTCTACTGTGTACTGAACCGACTTGAAATCTATCAACTGAAGCATCTGATCAAAGAGGTAGATGCGCAGGCTTTTATCACGATTAGTGATGTGTCAGAGATTATTGGAAATCATATTAAAAAGAAGGCGGATAAATAATGCATAATATTCAAATAAATACAGAACGTATGTTGCTGCGTCCTCTTAAAATTACTGATGCAGAAGATGTATTTGAATGGGTTAGTGATGAAAGGGTTTCCAGGTATATGGTTTACACTACTTATACTGATATTGAGCAAGTAAGACAGTGGCTTGCTTTTGTCGAAAAGGATACAAGCACATATAATTTTGGCTTCGAACGTATTTCAGATGGCAAGCTAATTGGTAGTGGAGATATTGGATTTAATTCTTCAAAAGGTTGTTGGGGATTTGGCTATAATTTCAGATATGATTGTTGGGGTATGGGATATGCTACAGAAGCGGTAAAAGCAATGATGAATTATGCCTATATAAACTTTGGTGCACGAAAATTTGCTTCCTCTCATTGCGAGCCTAATCTTGCTTCGGGAAATGTTATGAAAAAGTGTGGATTGCATTTTGTGGGATATGGAAAGTTTGAAAAATTGGACGGAAGTATACAAATGCGGTCAATGGAATATGAAGGAGAAATGTAATTCATCATATGCCAGTTCAATATCGCGGTTAAAAAGAATATACATACCTTCCGACGTTGAGGTGGCTTTACCTGGACAAATGCACACCCTTTGAAAAATCGGAGAAGAAAATATCCGCTAAAAGTATCCCATGGCGCATTTCATAAAAAGATACTTTTTAGCGGATATTATTTTGCTCTGGCAGTGACCGGTTTTCTGATAAAAATGAAAACATTGTTGAAAACAGTCGATTTCATTGATATGATAGGTATAAATTAGTATGCTCAATCTAGAAATTTATTAAGGCAGTGATTTACAATGAAAAATAAGCTTACAATAGATGAACAAATTGAAGACCTTAAGGAAAAAGGTGTTGTCTTTAACATAATGAACGAAGAGGATGCAAAAAAATTCCTTCGATATAATAATTACTATTTTAAATTGAAATCTTATGCAAGCAATTATCCAATAAATCCTAAAAATGACAAATATGTAAATCTTGAATTTGCTTATCTTGTAGAATTGTCGAAAATTGATATGTATCTCAGAAAGATTATTATGAATATGTCTCTTGACATAGAACATGTGCTAAAGACAAGGATGCTATATGATATCAGTCGTAATGAAAAAGAAGATGGATACAATATTGTTAAGAAGTATTTTTTTGCTTATCAAAATACCAAATTGGAAATAAAACAAAAAGCAAATTCTTATAACTTTACATCAAACTTAGCAGACAAACATGTTGATGATGAGGAGTATGCAGTTTGGAGTTTAGTTGAACTTTTGTCTTTTGGAAAATTTGTGGAATTATATACCCTATATTATCAAGAATATAATTCTCCTAATTATAGTAATTACCTTCAATCGATAAAGTTTTTGAGAAATGCAGCAGCACATAGCAATTGCTTGCTTAGCTCAATAATGAAACCTAAGGGAGAGAATAAATTTAGAAAAACCATACAATTGACAAATGCGTTGGCAAAAGCAAAAAAAGAAATCAGTGAGCATGCTCGTAATAAATATATGTCTTATCCGGTATTTCACGATTTTGTTGCGCTTCTTTTTTTGTACAATGATCTCCTAAAAGCGGCAGCGAATCGAAATATGAGAGATAGGACTATGAATGAGTTAATTCATTTCTTCTGTGAGGAAGATGGGAGAGTTTTATTGCATAGAGATTATTTTACAAAGAATCAGGTCATTACGGAATCGTATAAATTTGTTTCAGATGTGATACAATATATACATAAACAAAATAGTAACCCTAAGCATACATGGTATTTAAAAATCTAATAGAAAAAGTAGTTGACATTATAGAGCGAATTGAGTAGTATATATGCATAGAACAAAAACCCTTTGAGGTTTTTATCAGAAATGGTGCTTGCACCAAGTCTGAATTTGCATGAAAAAAGTCCGTTGCAATATAGAGACTTATTCTGTACATTGCAATGGGCTTTTTGTGTTGATTTTCGTTTAAGCAATAATTGTAACTGGTTATTGCTTTTTTTGATGGTAAAGAAGGGTGTTGCTTTTGTGGCAAGACAGCAGCATATTAATGCAGAGAAAGAAGATTAATAGATTGATTTAGTATTTTATAATTATATCTTAAGAAAAAGGGTGAGGATGGAGTAAAAGAATCATGAAAAAAGCAATGCGTTATACCATATTCGGCACCTGTTTTGCTATTTGCATTTTGCTTGCAGGCTGCGGCAAAGCCGGACAGGAAAAAGCAGAGATAGTGAGTGATGCGGCAGAATCTTCCGTGGAGGAAGTGCCGTCGGAATCAGAAACGACTGCGCAAGATGTGAAGGAGAATGATTTCGCAGGACTTTCACCGGAGCAGATAGATGCCTACCAGCAGTTGACGCTTTACATTCAGGAAGGATTCCGCACCTACGGGATAGAAGGAATATATCAGGCGTATTTTGGCGAAATAGAAGGCGAAGACGGAAAATATGAATGTGAAATCCTGTTAGAAGGGGAAGGCGAACTGTGGGGTGAAAGAATTTCTTATACCTATGATGAGCAAAGCGGATGGTATTCTTTTAAAGGACAGTGGGAAAATATTTTTGCAAAAGACTCTTTCTGGGCATTGCGCGGGTGTGGCTCCTTTGCAAAAGAAATACGGAAAAACTATGTATATCAGACGCAGATTGTAAAGAATCTGGATATAGCGGTTTCGATACATTACGATTCGGAAAATGGGCCAATAGAGCATGATGAGCGGCAGATGCTGCCGCTTTCCGAATGGATGGGCAGATATGTACGACATTATCTTTATACTTATTATGATGACAGGATGGATGTCTATATCACAATTGAATATCCGCAGGTTTCGTTAGAGGATGATGAGTTGGAAGAACGGATTAATGCTGCATTGAGAGAGGCTTTCTTTTATACGTATGGTTGGGAGGAAAAAGAGTGGAATCCCGGCGGTGTGGCATATGCGGATATCAACAGGAACTATGTTATTACAAGAGAGGATGAAACATATTTTTCCGTGCGTATTTATGAGTATAATTCTTTCCGCGGTGCCAATCATCCGAATGAATGGGAAACAGGCATTACCATCAATATGCAAACCGGAGAAGTACTGCAATTGCGGGATGTGATAGGTGATGACTGGACGCTGGTATCATTGCTTGATACGGGCGCTTTTCAGTGCTTGTGGTTTTGGGAAGACGGAAGCAATGAGGAGAGCAGTGAATCGTGGCTGCAAGATGTACGAGAGCAATGGGAGAACGATGACAGTGATTCATTAGATAAAATGGATTCGGTTTTTTATTTGACACAGGATGGTTTGGGACTGATTACTTCTGTCAGCAGATATTATACCCCTATTGAGGCAAAGTTTGAGGATCTAGGGGTGGAGTTTGGAACTAGAGAGTAAGTTGTGAGGAATTTTTAAAAGTAAAGGATGAAGTAAATAGAGAGCAGTATCCAAAATGGATATGACAGAATTGTGGAATTAGATAAGGAAAGCGAAAGATCTGGATTCAACGGATAAGGATGTACTATACAGTGCTTCGGATATAAAAACAGAGCGCATTTTCTGTACGCTCTGTTACGTATTCTGTTGTGATTGAGGTACTCGTTATTTGGGTAAACCGGAATTTTATGCAAATTCCTCAATATGTTCAGAGTATTCTCTACTGGCATTTTCACTGTTTACTGCCTGAAAAATTTCTATTCTTTCATCACCATCTAAATATTCTCTAATATTAAAAGTCAGCAGTATGTCTGAATGGTTTTTACTTATGGCTTGCCTAAAGCGGATAAGTGCATTTTTACAATGCTCCATCATATCATCACAATGCTTATTAAACAGTTCTGTATATTCATGGGTTTCTGGATTTGTAAAACGGTTTTTATTGTCATTTAAGTATTTATGCATATCCGCTGAGACGGTTTCAAAGGTATCAAATAAATCCCATTCTTCTTCGCAATACTTATAATACCAATAATATTCTGAACCGACTTCAGCTTGTTCTTCTAAATAGTGAGTTGTATTTGCAATAGCACCAATTGAATCCATTTCTCGTGCACAATCTAAAGAAAAGATATAGAGGTCATCATTTTCCTCTATCCAACTATTAAAAACAGCTACCATCTGTTGAAAAATGCTATTTTCAAATTTTTCATAATCAAACATCTAGGTTATCCTCCCATTTCGATTTGTATTTCTAATAGAATATCACAATCACACTTATATTTCTATCAATTTTGTTGTAGCTAATTGTCCCGGCATATGTTAACTCTGTGCGGGTCTGATGTCTTTTTCTGGATATAGGGGTGCATAAGTGTCAATCGTTGTCTTTACTGATTCACCCAGCCTATTAATGACTGTTCAGCATAATCATAGTCAGCTTGTTTGTAATTTTGACAGGCATTATTTTTGAAAAGAAAACAAGAAGTTTATTATACAATCCCGGAATGATTAAGCGTTTTCCTTTTAGCATTTTTGGGTAAGCCATATTGACAACTTTAACGGGTTTCATCACGGCGAATTTAAAAAGCAGAGTATGTTCTATATTTGCTTTTGGGGCAAATTCGGTTTCCGTTGCTCCGGGGCAAAGCAAGGTGATTTTTATTCCTGTATTTTCATACTCACCATAAAGGGCATTTGAAAAAGACATGATATATGCTTTCGTTGCTGAATAAACTGCGTCAGAGGGAGAGGGAATGAAAGAACCTGTAGAACCGATATTAAGGATGTGCCCATAGTTGTTCTTTTCCATGATTGGCAGAATACGTTTCGTAAGGCACGTGATAAAACGTATATGCAGGTCAATCATTTTTATTTCTTTGTTTATATCTGTTCCGGAGAATAAGCCGCATTCATTGAAACCCGCATTGTTGACAAGGAAATCAATAGATATATTCCAGTTGTCTATTTGCGCCATAATCAAATCTACGGCATCTTCTTTTGTCAGATCATATGCAATAAAATTTACTGTTACATGGTACTGATTCTGTAAAAATAATTGTTGCTGTTCCAATTTCTTCCTATCCCTTGAAACAAGTATTATGTTATTCCCGGTACTGGCAAATTTCTCAGCAAACGCTTTTCCGATTCCGCTTGTTGTCCCTGTTATTAAAACATTTTTCATTCTTTTCCTCCCGGTATTATTTTTCTTCTTTAATTTTCTCCATGATTAAATAACTTCCATTCTTCAATATATGATATTTTTTTGCATGAAGGATCCTCTAAAAGCTTTTCATAAAATAATAATTTCTTTTGCGTCAAAATAAATGCGTTTCGTAAATTGGTCATTTGATTTTGAATATCCTTCATGTGATTTTGCACCATAACATAACGCTGTTCAAGGGTTTCTCCGCCTTGTACTAGCAAGGAAATATACTCCTTAATGGACTGAATGGGGATATTTGCCATACGCATACACTGTATCATTTTTATCCATTCAATAT
>CAYOED010000132.1:0-5788 GCA_964402925.1 uncultured Lachnospiraceae bacterium
AAAAGCGTCAGCACTTAGCGAGGTTTTTTCGAGCTTAGTGCCTGCTACGCTTTTTACGGAGCGGGAGCGCGGCGACGTTGGATTATTTATCCGCTCAGAGCGTCCCACTGGTCAATGTATGAAAAAACCTTCTATAATTTTATGAGTCCCTATATAATGTAACTCGTCTCTCAGGGAATCATTGTTTTCTTCTTTCCTGTATATGTTCCCACTATTTCTGTCAATATAATAGGAGGCTGTTCTACGAATCTTAACATTGTTCTCCTCATAGGAACTCACCACCAGATATTCTCTTCCGGCAAATCTATCTATTCCATCATAAATCAATTTAATATCTTCGTTCCCTGCCTGCAGTAGTATTTCCATAACTGCATCCATCGCTCCATCTATGATGTCGATTCTCTCCTCACCGAAATCCGTTTCTTCCTCTTGAATCATAAAATCAGATAAGGTTGATTCCTTATCATAGAACATTTCCATTGGTACAAGTTCCTCTCCCTCCCATGTATAAATACAGATTGCTTTTTATTCCCCGCTTACTACCGAGATTTCGGTCATATACAGAATATCCTTCAATGCTCCGCCGCATCCGCTGGTGTACATGGTTAAGCCTTTTCCTTCTTCCCATACATAATTTTCAGAGTAATTTGTTTCTCCGTTGACTTTCAGTTCCTGATAGCTATATGTAATTTGGTTATTATTCTTTGAAATAGAATAACATATTCCTTCTTCCTTCTCTTCCTGACTGCTTTCCAGTTCTTCACTCTGGCAGACAATTTTGCCTTCCGCTATGAGTTTTTTATCCGTGTTCAGAAACGCAGTAAACAATGCATCGTCATAAAAGTGAATCACTTCCTGTCGGTCCTCGCTATAATAGCTGGTCCATAATCTGTAAATTTTATCTTCCGTCACATAGAAATATTGATTCAGCCGCTCGTATTCCAAGCCTACAATAGGTTCTATCGCCAGCCTGTAAACACTTCCCTGCTCATATTCCTTAACCAGATAAACTTCTGCATAAATAACTTCTTCTTTATACTCACTCGTAATTCTGTCAAAGTATTCCGCATTTGCCTTCAAGTAGGTCTTGTCTGAATGAAAAAAATAATCGTTCTGTTTTGGCTGCTTTTCTGCATAATTTGCTTGCGCACATGCGGTAGGCACAGCCTCCACCAGGTCATAGCAGACAGATTCTATCTTTCCGCTGCTGGGATATGATATTTCAAATTCGATATTTTCCGGAAACTGAAGGGCATACATGTAAATTACGCCTAAAAGACCTGCCAGAATGCCTGCACTTATAACTCGATTCATTTGCTCTCTCCCTGTAGTATTTCAGTTTCGCTTCAATTACGTTTCTTCTACGTTCTATTGATTTCTATTCAGATTCTAACGTGGCAAGCAGCTTTGGAATAACCGGTTTCCATACAGCGTAATGCTGGAAATGGCAATAGAAATTTCCTAACACAGTATCTTCATTTATATCAAATAAGAATATAAAGCTATAAATGTTTCCCTTTTCACAAAAGGATTTAAGATCCATCCACGGAACCTTCAGTCCGCCTGCCTGCACTTCTCCTGTGCCGTAATACACATCCTGCTTCCATTTCTTTTTCATATCCTGACGAAGCTTCCCCAGCCTGGAGTCATCCATTGCCTCCCTTCCTGCCTCCGCTTTCGGAATCAGGCTGAAGGTAAGCACTGCATTCCCATTAGTCTCAGCTTTGACAATCTGCGGGCTTTGCAGGCTTCTATATCCGACTATTTCATTCGTCACTTCCATATCGGTCAAGGTATCCGGCAGCAGAATGGAACATTTTCCACCAAACAGGCTCTCCCTGTGAACGGGTATTTTGTCCATGCCAATCCATGCATACTTCCCTATTTTCTGTTTCTGAATCCGTTTTTGCACATAATGATACTTAAGTGCCGGAATGAATTCACTGCCATATTCTCTTATCCACATATCATCCTCCTACTTTCTCTGGTGCGCTCTTTTTACTGAAATGTTCTTGATGATTTTATAGACTGACGTTCACTTAGATTGCGATTTATTCAAAAAAAGAGTGAGCATACATTTTGTATTGCCCACCCTCTTAACATCTCCTTAACTTATGTACAATAGTACCTTACCATATTAGTTAGTACATCATCCAAATGCAGAGTAGTACAGCAGCCTGCTTTGCAAATCATCTTTTATTAATTATTCATTTTATAAGCTATTTATGATATTGTCAAACACCCAACGTTCCTAATAATAGGGGCTTGTGGATCAATATGTGTAATATTAAAGGTACATACATAGATTTGGCTTAAGATTTCGACTAGCGCTTTCGGATAATCCACGTGCGTTCATCCTCGTACATCCATGGCCGATTATACCCTTCTCCTACTTCAAAACGTACGCTCTCACCATAGAACTCAATGAAACAGGCATTCGGCAGCAGTGACTCATCCGGTATTATATCTTTACAATTCCATCCAGAATCTAATCTTATATAATAAATCTCCGGCAGTTCTCCTAAAAAATCATAGTTTTCCACATTCCCTGTATGCAAAGTCAAATATGCCAGTCGCGGGCACCTGCCAAGTATAGACAAATCTGTAACTCCTTCAAAGAACTTCGTGATGCGCCCCTTGCTCCATCCGCCAAGACATAATGTACGCAGATTCACCAAACTGCCTAGGAAATCTATATTTTCTATCTGCACCTCATCAGAATATATATCGCACTCAAGAATTCTAAGGTTAATCAGTTTTCCGATACAAGATAAATCTGTGATGTCCGAATCTCGTAAAGTCAACTTAAGATTTCTCAGTTCAGGGAAATTCCTTAAATCCTCCAATGTGGACAACAACTTTGATGTCTCAGTACATTCTACGGATACATTCGCTCCCCAATCTCCATTTTCCTGGCATCCATTTAACTGAACCCGTAGAAATTCCTCCGTTCCGTTGTTTAGGGGAAAGTAAGAAATCGCCAATTCCTCTATCTTGCTTAAGTCTCCCGCTGTCATATCCCGCTCCATAAATGCCTGCTTTTCCTCCGGTGTAAGCTGCCACAGTGCCGCCAGTTCCTCCCTCACCAGTTTTTCAAGCGCCGGTTCCTTCCATTTGATGACGTAATCATCGGGATAGTCCTCTGCCTGTGAAAGCGGTCCCGTATACAGACTGTACATAGCATCCGTAAAAGGGTTCCGAAGCTGCGGATAATTCCAATCCTCTGCACCTACATAATCCCGGGTTTTCGCTATATACACCCCCGGATCCAGATTACGGACAGCGGCATAGAAAACTTTTCCTTTTGCCTCCTTCAGCTGCTCTTCCGTACAAAGTTTCTTATCACATACAGCAAACGCTTCACTTTTGGTGGTATTGTTATAACAAAAATATGCCATAACAATATATTCTTTGTCTCCTGCATCAAAAGTAAAGTTGTAACCACACAGAGGACCGACCCATGATACCCAATATCTTTCAAAGAAAAGATCCGACACACGGTCTTTGCAGACCTTTATACTGCATTCACTGACTTCTCTCTGAAATTCTTCCCAATTTGTATAAGGATCCGCATCCTGTAAATCATTTACATAAGGTAAACCTGTTAATATCCTATAGGGTGGGGAAAAAGACTCCATTCTAAATATTTTCCCGTCCGCAACCCCATCGCTTCGAAACACATCACTATCAATAAAATCTACAAACCCTACGTTGGTGTACAGAGTCTTCCTCAGTTTCAACTCCGTTCCGGGTATAAGCAGTTCCGGCATACTAACCACATCCCTGTTATCGGAAACAATGTATTGATAATCTGCACCGTCTCCAAAATAAGACTCTGCAATTTCCCACAGCGTATCTCCACACTTAACTGTATAAGTTTCTTCACTGACAAATTCAAAATAATTCTTTGGCGATTTATCTTCGGGCTTCTCCGTCGATAACTTATAATCTTCGTTTTTTCCAAAATAAGCATAGGTATGCATCGGAACGCATAGCAGTAATGCAATAAAAAATATAAATTTAATGCCCCATTCTAATCTCATATGCAAAAATATATTCTCCTGTATTTTTCTCTTCTGCATCATTCTTACTTTTCCTCTTCACCCCATGCTATGGATAAGGGTTGGTTTACAGGCAGCAATTCACATTCCAGCACTAAGCAATTACTCCATATAACCAGAGCCGATCCACACAGTTCTTCGTTCTGATATACTTTTATGCTTTGATACAATGACTCCGAATTTGAGTTCTCATAGTCATCAAACCAATACTCTATTTCTATATGCCAGTTTTCATTTGTGTACCTCTCCAATTTTTCCTGACTATAACCCCACATTGGATCATCTGCTTCTCCAGATGCTTGCGGTTTTTGCCACTCCTTTATTTCAAACAGTTCTAAAACAATATTTGTCTCGTACTGTCTGGCATATGATAATTCCTTCTCTTTTTCTTCATCTTTCTTATAAGGAACGACATGTGGTAACAAATGGTATAGAATCTCCTTTTTATCTGCTATGTATATTCCATGCACCTTATTTCCCATAAAAAAATTAACAACTGCATACGTTCCATCACTCAACTCATAATAAGGATAAAAAGAATTATAAGCCAGTTCGCCATTTTCTTCACCCACAGCATCAACCACTTCCTGATAAGTGGTTTCATATCCAAATTGCCGGAAATCATCAACTGTTAACTTTCTATCATAATATATATAATCACGTTTGTATCCAGCAACCATTCTTGTACCATCACGTTTTCTAATAGCTGGATATATGACTATCAATCCTGCAATACTCACCAATATCATTATACAAACAATTATCTTTATTTTATTTCCTTGCTTCAATACTCGTTTCATATGCACATTCTTCCTAAAGTTTCATCTTATTTTTAATCTGACCTTATGATATGATTCCTATTACTTTCTTATTTGTCCGATATATACATTTCGTTTTACAATTTTCCAAATCCAGCTGAAATACCTTCGTCCTCTCACTTTCATGTGATTCTTCAACATATAATAAATATTTATTATCTACATCCTTTAAAATGAAATTATCAGAACTTATTTCCTGTAATATACGATTCCTGTCATTCAATAAATCTATTTCTATTATTCTGTATTTTGTTTTAAAACCCAAAATGGTTGGAACAGTATAACTCTGGATACAATACAGTCTTGTCCCGTCGCTGCTTGCACAAAAACTCTCTATTCCCTTTTTTACTATTCTTCTTTTCTGTTGCCCATCCTGAAAATATAAATTTCTTTGCTGTTGCTTTTCGTTATAATCTATAAAATATATTTCTTCTGCTGATTGTAGCCAATATGTATTACACCATGCGCTTCCCACACAGCCTTCAATGAGTTTATAACTTTGCCCCTTAATACAATCAAAATGGTAAAGGTCATGATCAAAAATAAATGAAATTTTATTTTCCTCTGGTGTGTATTGTAAGTTATGCATATTATTATACTTTAACATTACAGCATTGTATATAATCTCTTCGTTTATATCCCGCCCTATTATATGCCTCTTTTGATTAATATAAAGAAATGTTTGCTTATCAGCATTATATGAAATCAGGTCTTCTCCGCAATCATCGAAACTCATCTCATTGACGACCATGGTGCCGTTCTCTTTATCATTTATTTTCACGCAGAGAACGGTTTTTCTTTGTTCTGAAGCCTCCTCTGCTCTTAAATAGACTCTCGGAATCTCGAAGCCTTACTTTATGCGGCTTCTGAGATTCTCTTTTTATAAATTCCCCCAACTTTTTTCATAAA
>CAYOED010000133.1:0-5781 GCA_964402925.1 uncultured Lachnospiraceae bacterium
GTCCGCCGAAGGCGTAATTTGACCCATGGATGGGTCAATACGCCGTTTGCGTCCGTCATCAATACATAAGCAAGGGCTGCCTAATCCTTCTTACCACTGTACATAGGTCCCGATACCGTTTTTTGTCTGGTCCGGCGCAGGAGAATGACTGCCCTGACGGTGCTGCCCCTTATCTACACAACCTATATCACTCTTTCAATCCCGAATAGATAATCCCTTGTTCCAGATAATCCTGTCCCAGCACAAACACGAACACCGCCGGTATCAGCATAATCACGCTGGCACAAAACGCGTATCCTGCCTGTCCCCAGTTAATTTCCGGCAGATACAGCGAAAGCGGCCACAAAGCCTTTTCCTCCAGAAACGCCATCGGCTGCTCCATAAGGTTCCAGTATTCCAGAAATCCCAGCACCATGGCGGAAAGCAGTCCGCTTTTTCCAAGAGGAAGCCCCAGTCTTACAAATATCGTTAATTCACCGGCGCCGTCCATCCTCGCCGCTTCCAGCATCTGGGACGGAATGCTCCGAAATCCCCCGTAGGATAAAAATACCGGAAAAGTGGAAAATACTGCCGGAAGAATAATCGCCTGGTGGGTATTTAAAAGCGCCAATTTATTTAATACCAAGTAGCTTGAGAGCATGGTCACCTGAAAGGGCAGGAGCATCAGCACCACATAGAGCGCAAACAGCGTCCTGCTGCCCTTTACCTGATAAACCGCAAAGCCCCATGCCGCCGGAACCGCCGCCAGAAGTTGCCCTGCCAGGATACATCCCGACAGTTTCACAGAGTTCCAGAACAGTACAAAAAACTGAGGCGTTTCAAACAAAAGCTTTTTATAATTCGCAAAAGACGGATAATCAGGCATAAGCTTCCAGCTGATAAACCCATTTCCTTCTGTAAAAACCGGTTCCAGATACCCTCTAAGCTCCCATGTATCCATAAGGGATCCTGATAGCAAAAGCAGCAGCGGCACGACTATCAGTATCGTGGGCAAAAGGAGCAGCAAAGAGGCACATCCTTTCAGCAGCATCTTCCTTCCTCTCTTTATGAACCATATCATTTTATTTTTATCTGCTCTCAACTTTTATGCCTCATTTCTATCCCACAGTTTCTGCAAAAGGACAATTGCGATCATCAGAAATCCTCCCGTACACACTGCTGCCGCCGCCATTTTATCCAGTTCCAGATTCACAAACCAGTTGTTGAACAAATGCTGCAAAAGATAAATACTTTTATCAGGGTAGGCTCCTGCGGTGAGATATGCCTCTCGGTAAATCTTGAATGAATTCAAAAAGGATAAAACCACAATCGTATACAAACTTCCTTTCAGGCTCGGCAGGATGACATACCATAGCCGGTGCCACTTCCCTGCACCGTCCACCTTCGCTGCCTCTAAGAGCTGTACAGGAATACCTGATAGTCCGGCAAGCCACAGAATCACTGTATATCCCATATTCTTCCAGACATAACTTCCCACCAGCACCCAGAAGGCAGCTCCCGATCCAAGATAATCTTTATGTACCTCTCCCCACATGCCTGTCAACATTCCCACTCTGGTGAGCAGAAGGTTCAAAAAACCATTTCTGTAAAACACCATTTTCCATACCATCACAATTGTCGCCGTAGGCATGGCAAGGGGGAACAGATAAAAGGACTTAATCCATCCCTTATTTTTCAAACTATTAAGTAAAAGTGCTGCCACAAAGCCCGACAAAACCAACAGAGGAATACCTGCCATTGTAAATTTGAATGTATTCCCCACCGCCAGCAAAAATGCCTGATTCTGAAAGATGGACTGATAATTTTTAAGACCGTTAAACTGTCCCGTTACAGCTGTAGTAAAAGACCTTTTCACAACATCCCCAAAAGGAATCAGTACAAATATCATGATTCCGATAAATCCGGGAAGTACGAACAAATAGAAAAATCTTTTTCTCCTCTTTGCCATAAAGCGCTTCTCCTATTCCGACATGTATATGGCAAGCTGCTGCCAGATGGCATCAAGAGCCTCTTCCAGACTCTGATTTCCCTGTATGAATTTTGCCCCCTCTTCAAACACAGTCTCCTCAAACACGGTATCTTCTATATACGGAGTATCCGCCTCTTCCATCCAGCCTATCAGGACATTAATTTCATCTTCGTCAGGGAAATAGACATCCAGTTCCACTTCCACACCATCCTCATCTATCATCACCATTGAGCCATATTGATTATTCTCCCCCAGATATTCCTCCTTTGGTGTAAAAAGTTCATCCAGCGCTGCCCTGTTGACGGCAAATCCTCCCAGCGCACATTGAACATCTTTTCCAAGGAACTCTTTTAAAAAGTCTTCCGCCAGTTCCTTTTCGGAAGCAGATGCACTGATTCCCAGCATTGCCCGGGGTACAAAGACCCTGCTGCTTTGACCCGCCATAGGCACCAGTATGGTGTCCTCATATCCCTTTGCCTTGGCAGCGGAGGTGATATCATAATAGCCATATGGGTACGTTGTCAGACCAGCCATAAACTGTGTATAATCTCCCACATAGTCCAATGTGTTCACACCATAGATGGAAAGGTCATACATCCAGTTTTCTCCAAGTTCCTCCGAATACCAGCCGGCGGAGGAATCATATTTGTCTATGCTTTTTTGTGCGATACCATCCATCTGCGACTCGTAAATTCTTTTCATCTGCATGAGAAATTCTGCCACTGCTTCCTTGTCTATTTCCCCGTTTTCCGTTTTCCATGCAGGCGCGCTTGCCACACCGAAAATCTTCATGATTCCTTTTTCAGAACAAATACCGAGAATATCCTTTCCCGGATGATCCCTGCGGATCAGCTCCATTTCATCTGCAACGGATGCAAGGTCTTCCATGCCGGAAACATATTGCTGCCTCCCCAGCATAACAGGAAATTCAGCCTGCCCCGGAACCACATAAATTCCGGAAGATGTTCCGCCCTCTCTTTTAAATGCCTGAAAAAGATTTGTAAATAATTCCTCTTTTTCTGCTAATTCATCTATTGTACTGCTAAGGTCAAGGAGTAATCCCTTCTCTATGTAGGAATCCATAGGAAGTCCATCCAGCATCAGAAGATCGGGTCCTTCTCCTGCCATGATTTCCGTGTTCAGCTTTTTAAGAGCATCTTCTCTGGTCACACCGCTGCCCTCTTCCATACCGATTTCATATTCCACAAATACGTCAGGATGACTGACCTGATAAAGAGAAATCGCAGTAAGGAGATCATAGCTTTCCGCAAGGCTATATAATTTCAATCTTTCACTGGGGACGGATGGCACATTAGGATCAAAAGAAAATCTCACCAACTTGCCGCTGTTAAAGACAGCCAGAAATTCATCATTTTCCAACGGAAGCATATCTATCATTCCATATTGCGGACTTCCCAGGCGAGACAGGCTCCCATCAATCAACTGCTCTATTTTACTCTCCCCTATCACATGACTGTGTAAACCTTTTTTACCTGCCAGATAAAGAGTACCATCCTCGCCGAAGAAGTAATTCAGGTCATACCAGCTGCCTCCATTGAATCCCCTTTCTCCATATTGACTCTCCACAAACTCTTCCAGCGCCGTATCTTCTACATACTCTTCTTTTTCCATGTCATAAAGAAGAGGGGTCTTAAAATCATAACCGTCTATGACCATCAAATCTCTCCAGAACCGCAACAGCATGGGTCTGCCTTCCGCAGTGAGATAAGATTTACTGCTGCCGTCCTCTTTTATTTCATAAATTGTATCTCCCAGAGTGGTCACAAAAACCCTTCCCGTATCTGACATCCAGATTCTGTTAGCGTACATTTCCTCCTCCGTCAGAGACAGCATGATAGGAACTACCGTTCCATCCTCTCTGACCAACGCACACTCTGGCGACAGTTCAAAAGCTGATTCCGATTCCCGTTCCTCATAGTCGTCATAAATGATTCCTATCGTTCCGTCATCCGCCATCTGTATATCCATGACATAGACTGTACGCAGCTTCTCCTCAAGCCATACATGGTTTTCACTGGTCCATGTAGCTCCGCCATCTTCCGATACCTGCAGTCCTGATTGCCGGTCAGTAATCAGCAACCTTCCATCGGCAAGCTGCTTCATTCCGCTGACCACCCACAAACTCTCCGACAGGTCTATCTCCTCCTCCACATATCGTCCCATGGCAGTATCTGTCTGACTGCCAGAAGAATCACCGTCATTGCTGTTTCCCATTGTGTCGCTGCCCATGCATCCTGTGGTAAGCAGAATCACTGTCGTCAAAAGCAGACACATAAGTTTTTTCACTGGTTTTTGTTTCATTTTTCGTTACTCCCTTCTGTTTTGCCTCAAGTATCATCGTATTTTGCAAACTGCCCTATAATCAAATATGACTATTGCAATAGTCTTTTATAGACTATCACAATAGTCACCACGTGTCAATCCTATATGCTGCGATTCCAAACTTTTCATTGCAATCCCGCCCCGCTGCGTTTCATCACCAAAAATAATGCTCATGTACGGTAAAGAAGCAGAAACTAAAAACAAGAGATAGACCGCCAGTACCACACTATTCCGAACCAAAAAACAAAGACCATAAGACAGCCAGTTATACACATTCCCACGAATGCCGACGACTACGGAATCTCTCATTTCTTCCCTCATAACATAGATTAGTATTTCACGCCCAAAATGGAGTAGTTTGCACCCTTGCAATTAGTTATAAAGTGCAAATGACGATATAATAAAAGAAAATGGATTTGAATTTTATATTTTTTAGGTTATGAAAGGAAGTCGGGATATTATGAGGATTGCAGTTTGTGATGATGACCGGGCAATCCGGGAAGAACTTTCCCGGCTGATACAAAAGCAGGTGTCGGAAGTGGATATTGTGGAGTATCAGTCGGGAGAAGAATTGATAAATGCAAAAGGAAACTTTGACATTTATTTTCTTGATATTGAAATGGGTAAAGTGTCCGGCATGGATATAGCAAGGCGTATCAGAGAACAGGAAGAAAACAGCAGGAAAAGGAGCATTATTATTTTTGTGACAGGGTATCGGGAATACATGGAAGCGGCGTTTGATGTAAATGCGTTCCATTATCTGATAAAGCCTATTGACGTAGAAAAGTTTTCAGATGTTTTCAGCCGGGCATGGAAAGAAGCGTCTGTTTTTGAGGAACAGACAAAAAAACATATCATGGTAAAAAGTTCTGGAACGCAGCAGAAACTATTATTGAAAGACATTTACTATATAGAAAGCGGCAATAAAAAAGTCATTTTCCATACAACGAATGGGACACTGGAGGTTTACGGGAAAATGGAGGAATTGGAAAATGGGTTAGGGAACACTTTTTACCGCTGCCATAGGTGCTATCTTGTAAACATGGAGAAAATCGCTGCTTACAGTTCAGATAACATACAAGTCACAAATGGGGATAACCTGCTCCTTGCAAGGAAGAAATATTCTGATTTCATCAAAACTTATATGCGGTATGTAAAAAACGGAGGGATTGTCAATGTCTGAAATGTTATTGTTTTCTGTTTTTATTTATTTGATTGACAGTATATTAAGTGGTATTTATACATGGAACTTCCTGAAAGGAAAATATGAAAAAAGGGTTGTTTTGGCTGCATGGAGCATAGCCTATTTTCTTATTCAGATTGTAGTATTTGAAATGTTGGATGACAAATTTCCGGTTGATAAAGTTGTGGGGATAATTTTGAATGTTTGCATCCTGTTGTTTATGCAGTCTGTTTTCTTTCAAAAAGATATGCAAAAGCAACTCTTTGTTACCTTTAGCTATATGGCA
>CAYOED010000134.1:0-5732 GCA_964402925.1 uncultured Lachnospiraceae bacterium
TAAAGAATATCAGGAAATGTGCAGTAAAATATGGCGGCGATATGGACTGTATTGTGAAAGGCGATAGATTCATTTTGTCGGTCATGGTAAAAAACTAATCAGAAGGAAGGAGAAGAATTATTATGAGCATTTTAGGAGTAAACGGAGCTTTGGCGGGCGCATATCAGTATGCAAACATGACGCAGAAAACCACCACAAGCGGAACAAGTTTCACGGAGCAGTTACAGAAAACGGGAGAGGCGACAGATACATCAAAAGTGGAAGCCTATCAGAAGTATTTGGAACAGAAGTATGGGTCTATTATGGTTCAAAATGTTGGCAGTGACCAAAGGAGCATGGATGGGTTGGGAACAGGGACATATGGGATGAATAATATAGCAATCGCTCCAAATATTTTGGAAGAGATGGCAAATAATCCGGAGAAAGCAGCCCATTATGAAAAAATTATAGACGACTTTTTCGCTTCACAACCTATGGTGAAAGCTCAGATGGCAGCAGGAGGATTTGAAATCCAGTCGTATGGTGTGGTCATTCATCCAGATGGTACAGCGAACTATTATGTCTGTGGTGATGTATCGCCTGAAAAAAGGCAAAGATAGAAGCCCAGATGAAGGCTGAGGATGAGGAGAAAGCAAAACGCAAGCAACAATATCGTGAACAGAGCGAAAAGGCGGCAGAGAAGCGGAGGATGGAAACGGAGCTGGCATACAGACGGCAGAATATGACAGAGTTCTTTGCCAACCGTACAGTGGATGCAAGCAGGGTTACATATGCAGGAACACCGGAGACTATGAGTTCTGTGATTGCAGCTTATGCAATGAGTGCTTCATCTATGCCGGGTATTTTAGAGTAAAAGAAGATAACTGCTCGGACTTATTACGAGGGAGCAGGGGCAGCTCTGAATGACAGAAGAGTTGTGGCAGGAATTTTGATCAGGAAAGAGAGGATTTAATATGAGTATTTTAGGAGTAAACGGCGTTTTGGCAGGAATGTACCAGTACGCAAACAAAACACAGAAAACAAGCACAAGTGGAACAGGCTTCACGGAGCAGTTACAGAAAATAGGGGAGGCGGCAGATACATCAAAAGTGGATGCGTACACGGAATATCTCCGGTCAAAGTATGGCAATGTGAAAATTCAGAGTGTCGGGAAAGACCAGAAGAGCCTTGACAGAATTGGTAAGAGCATGAGTGGCAGTGATGTTGTGATTGCACCGAATATTTTGGAACAAATGGCGAATGACCCAGAAAAAGCAAGTTACTATGAACAGAAAATAGATGATTTCTTTGACGATATTCCAATACTAACGGCTTCGTTTGCGTCAAAGGGACTTGTCTATGAACCGGGTGGCGTGGTAGTTCATGAGGACGGAAGCGTAACGTATGTCTGTGGTTGCAGTGATTCCCCGGAACGGGTTAGAGAGGTAAATGAAATCAATAAAGCAAAACGGGAGAAAGAAGCAGCACAGCGGAAAGAGAGTCTGGAACGCAGTCAGGAAGCGGCAGAGGAACGGAGAAAGCAGATTGAGATAGCTTATAAAAAGCAGGGTATGGCGGAGGCTCTCGCTAACCATACAATGAATGCAAGCAGATATACATATACGACTGCGCCGGAAGTTATGGGTTCAGCAATCACAGCTTATACACAGAATATCATGGAAGCAGCGGGTATTTTGAAGTAAAGCAGGATATGTCCGGACTTACCATAAGGGGGCAGGGGTGGCTCTGGACGACAGAGGAGCCGCCATTAGAACAATAATGGAGGAATTGAAAAATGAGTGTTAGCGGTGTATATGGCATGGGGGTTAATCCGTATGCCTACACAAACAGTAGCAAAAAGACCTCAAATGCAGGAAACTTCGCGGAGGAGGTACAAAAAGCGGAGGAAAGCCGGAGTACGCAGACCAAGTCAAGTTCGTCTGCATGGGCGGGTGACATGGTTGTTCCGCAGCCGCCAAATTACAGCGGTTTTACCTATGACAATTCTATTTCAAACAAGTCCAAAGAAGAAATGACGATGGACGAATACAAGCAGTGGTTCATGAATGAAATGTCGGGGATGCCGGTAAGTTCATGGGTTAGGCAGTCTTTTTCGTCAGGGGCTTTAGTAATTAAGGAAGAAGCATTCGAGAGAATGAAAAATGACCCGGAGTATGAAAAATATGTTTTAAACAGGGTTCGCTCATATTATTCGGCAAGTAGTGGCTGGTCTATAGGCTCAAATAATGTTAGTTATGAAGTCATTGGAGCATCGCCGGAAGAATGCTATGGTTATGCAGGGCCAGCAGGGGGTAGTGGTTCAAATATTTCTGGCAATGGAGAATCATGGTGGGAGAAACGCCATAAGAGAATGGAAGAACTGATGGAAGAGCAGGAAAAGGAGGCAGTGAAAAAAGCACAGGCGCGGCGCACGGCGGCACAGGAGAATTATCTGAAAAGCCAGATGGCAAGCAGGCAGAGGCAGCAGGCGTTTCTTGCAGAGAGTATACGAAACGGGCAGGATAGTGCAGATGCGACTGTGTTCCAATCGGCAGGTGTAAGTGCGCTGGCGGCAACTGCTTATGAGGAGAATATCAGCACATTCAGTAAAAGTGTAATTGAAAGCCAGAAAATATAAAGCAGTGGGCATTTTGGAGTAAAGCAGGATATGCCTGGACTTACCATAAGGGGGCATGGGCGGCTCCGAATGACAGAGGAGCCGTGAATAAAATATTGATAGCAATGGAGGATATAGAATGTCAGTAGCAGGAATTAACGGAGCAGTAAATTCCCCTGTCTATACGCCGAGTAGGGCGAAAGGGAATGTATCAAATAATAACTTTAGCCAACAGATTAACCAGACAAAAGCAGGAAGTGTATATACTTTGCATTGGTTCGATACTTCGGAGGGCGATAAGCCATTAGGGGCGATTGGGGATAAAGGAAACAGCAGTATAACGGTATATAAGCCGAAGGACTTTGACCCGGAAAATCCCGTATATAAAGTTAAGACATGGGACGCAGAGGGAAATGTGACGGAACGAATGGTGGACGTGTCAAAGGTAGATGCAAAAAACAGTGACAGGGCAGATATGTTTGCATATGCCTGTTATTTGACGGACAGTGGACAATACCCGGAAGCACAAGATACATTCTGCCGTATACCGACTTCTAATGAACAGCCGGGAAATTTATCAGACTCTTTTAAGGCAGAGAAATTTAACTGGGTGGAACTTGCAAGGAGCTTTATGCAAATGCAGTATGACGCAGGGAATTTACAGGGGTATCTTGCTTATAAGAAATTTGTAGATTTTTTTGCTTAAGAATTATTCCGCAGAGGCGCATAAACCTTTGCCTCTGTGGACTGCCCGGACTTATCATGAGGGGGCATGGGCGGCTCCGAATGACAGAGGAGTTGCCAATAAAATACTGATAGCGTATGCAGAAAGGTTGGTAGCATGGATATTCAGGCAATTTTGCCGCAAATCACTAATGCTGTAAATTTATCAAGTAACAGCATAAAATGCGGGGATGAATTTGAGAAACTTTTACAACAGGTGAATGAAGACACAGATATTGCAGAAATGAAGAAATTTCTGGACGAAAAGTTCAATGTCAATACAGTTGTTGTAGATTACAGTTGCGGAAAAACAGATACAGAAGCAGAAATGTACGATACCGCAATGCTTGAAAAATATGATATGCACGGTGGGAAGAATGTGGTCATCTCAAAGAAAACTCTATTAAGAATGAAAAAAGATAGTGCCTTTAGGCAGAAAGTGTATAAGTCAATCGAGGATATACCATGGTCAAGTAAATTGACTGGCGGCCAGGTAAAAGGCAACGGCGTGTTTATCCACGAAGATGGAACAGGTGGTTATTATATGGAGTTTGATTGGGGTGATGAGGAGGAAAAAACAAAGCCCAAAAAACATAAGGTGCTGTACTCTGACAGTTCAGGGGTAAAAGAGTTAGAGTTAAATGATCCAACATTGGATGAACTAAACAATATGGGATTACAGGCAGACATTTTTATTTCCCTGCTAGGGACAAATGTTAATTATAAGAGGGAAAAATAGGCTGATTTTGTAATGTAGATCAATGTTAAACGATAATGCCTTAATGCCTATTGGGACTTCATGAGCAGGAAATAGCGCTTACAGCGATATATCACCAATAAGCCGTAGCCGGACAGGGCAGTTTTCCCCGGTTTTCGGGAGATGGGGAATCGGGGAGCAGGTGTGGATTCGTGTTTTTAGGAGAGAAGGTGGCATTGTGAAAAAAGGCAACAAAAAAGATAAATTATCTTATTATATTGGTTGGGGTATAGCTTATGGATCGTGTGCTGGAGGAATGCTTAGTATTATGCTTCCTAAGCATTTGTTAGTTGTTCTCATCATGGGAATTGTTTTTGGCGCGGTGATTGGTACGGTTTTCGGAAAAATGAAAACATAGTATGAAAAAGACCAAAGGATATATATCACCAATAAGCTATAGCAGGAAAGGGCAGGCTTCCCCGGTTTCCGGCTGATTGAGGAATCGGGGAACAGAGTTGCAATATTTAAAAAGGAGCAAATGTTGATGAAAAAAGGAATAGCGTTATTGTCAGCGATAATGTGTGTATTGCTGATGACAGGGTGTGGAATGATAGCCAGTGCAAAGGATACAAAAACAGCAGCGGATAAAGCGCTACAATCGGATGTGGAAGAAAACGCCATTTCAGTAAACTTCGATGATGTGGCAACACAAAGCGATCCGACTGAACAATACTGTGATTACCTGGTGCAGACTACAGAAAGTATGTTTAAGGATGCAGATGGGATTGAATCGGCAGATGCAACGGTATCCTATGATGAAAGAACGGAGCAATATTCCATAGAATTATCATTAAGGACAAATGGCGAAGTAGGCAGAGAGCGAATTGAAGATTATAAAACTTATTTAAGTAAAACATATGCGGATGTAATTTTGATAATTGATGGAGAGGTTATGTAAGGAAATAGGGTGGGCTGGTTTTCTGTTTCACGGCAGATTGGGAGTAGCGAGAGGAGGTGTTGGTCATGGGTACTATTGACAAAGGAACTTAGATGATGTGTTTCTGTTATTTATAAAATAGTGAACTGCTTGGACTTATTATGAGAGAGCAGAGGTGGTTCTGAACGACAGATGAGCTACTATTAAAATAACTGATGACAATGGAGGATAATAAGAAATGAATGTAAATGGAATAGGCACAGCAGGATATCCGGCATGGCAGGGAGCAAGAAAGGCACAGCAGAATACGACAGGAAAGAGCTTTGCAGAGCAGGTAAACAATGTAGCAAACGCAAAGCCACATACATCTATTGTTTACATGAAAACGGATGATATGCTGTATTCGGGTGGTAACGGGACAGGATTATCTTTTTACATCAAATATGCGGAAAATTCAACAGAGGATGATCCGACCGTGGTTGCAAAGGGTGTTGATGAGAATGGGAATGAATTTGAGCAGACCATACATATCAACAAGATAAATCCCCGGAATGCGTCACTGGTGGAAATGACAGCGTTGGAATCCTATATGGGTGTAGACAAGAACGGAGGGCTTACATCACTTCCACCGGAAACCGGGATGATGGGATTGCACGATAGGACAAATTTCATGGATATGTTCCAGAAGCAGATCAGCGACATGAAGCTGCTGAACCAGAAAAAGGCTGTGGCATATTACCAGTACAGTATGCAGGCATATTGGGATTTTATGAATAAGA
>CAYOED010000135.1:0-5436 GCA_964402925.1 uncultured Lachnospiraceae bacterium
AAGAGAATCTCAGAAGCCGCATAAAATAAGGCTTCGAGATTCCGAGAGTCTATTACTGTGATACGGAGGCCTGATATGCCGGATATAAAGAAATATGACAGAATTTTAGACGCGCTCCATCAACTTCTGGAGAGCAAAACAATACAAAATATTTCTGTTAGCGATATCGCAAGTACAGCCGGAATGGGAAAGGGAAGCATCTACTACTACTTTCCCTCAAAAGAAGCCATACTTGATGCTCTGATTGAAAGGAATTATGAAAAGCCATTAAAAACGGCGAAAAATCTGGCTGGTCAGACAGAAATTTCGCCCTTTACCCGCATGGCTATAATCTTTCAAGCCTGCCGCAATTCTTCGAACGCATTTTTAAATCCAAATAATACACCTCCAGGTGCAAAAACCAGCGTACAGGATGCCGCATATCTTCACCAGAAATATATGAATCATCTGATTGCCGAATTAAAACCCAGCATGACAGAAATCATCAAACAAGGGATTGCCGCGAACGATATCCATTTTGAATACCCTGCTGCTCTGGCTGAGATTGTACTCATTGTGCTCGCCGTCAAGCTGAACAATATCTTTTTATTCACCACCGCCGAGGACTCGGAGAATACCATCCGCGGGCTTGTGGCATTACTGGAAAAGGGGACAGGTCTGCCGCAAGGAACGCTCAATTATCTGACACTGCCTGCGGCGGACATCTAAGCCTTAACAGTTTGGAAAGTTATTGTTTTTTTGCAGTCCGAAGAATCCAGTCCACTGCTGCCTCGGCGTGTGTAGGTAAATTCCCGGAAGTCTGGACAAATGTTCCGGATTCCGGTTTTTCTATACCCGTATGAAAAACATTCAGAGCGTATCTTGCCAGCAATCCGGAAACACGCCCTCTCTCTATGGAATCCTCAGTTCCCAAGACAATAACTACCAAATCATGTTCCATGATTCCGTCGTCCGCAGTCAGGGATGTCACCAGACAGGCGCCGGCTTTGTTGGTTGTTCCGGTTTTCAAACCGGTGACCTCGGGAAGATTACGCAAAAGCGGGTTGGTATTACGCACTTCAATGTCACGAGATGTTAAAGTAGCTTCTTCCAGAGAAGTAATGTCCGTAATCTGGGGATAGACTTTCAAAAGGTAAGATACCAATCGGAACATATCCTCTGCACTCATGCTGTTCTGACGCTTTGAAGGAATGAAATCTTCCGTATAGGAGGGCAGACCATTACAGTTGAAAAAAATTGACTGAGAAAGACCCAAATCCTGGGCTTTCTGATTCATCATTTGAACAAAAGCTTCCTCCGAACCGGCGATAGATTCAGCCAGACATAATGCACATTCGTTGCTGGAGGGCAGAAGGGCTCCCACCAAAAGTTCCTGCACTGTAATCTCTTCTCCGGCTTCCAAGGGAATCACACCATCGCCTGAGGCGGACAGCGCCTCCACTGCATCAGAAATCGTGACCAATTCCTCAAGGCTAATCTGCCCTGCCGAAATGGCATCCATAGTCAAAAGACAAGTCATAAGCTTGGAAGTGCTGGCTATAGGGTAGGACATATCAGACTGATACTGATAGTAAAGTTCCCCTGTGGTAGCATCTCCTACCAACACGCTGTTGACTCCGTAAAAATAGCCGGCTTGTTCCAAAGAAACAGGAGAGATACACAGCGGCTCCTGTGTATGAATCTGCAGGGAACCTGCTGCCGGAACGGTAATGTTCACATCCAGAATCATAGCCAGATCTGCTGCCATCATAAAACAATCGTAATCGCCGGAGGGCAGTTTCATAATCAGTGTATAATAGAATACAGTTTCTCCGTTTACCACAAATTCATTCCGACGCAGGGAAATATCTGGGTTTTCGTCATCTTCCCAAGGGATATTCTCCACTCCCACAGGCACATAGCCGTTTCCATAATCCAAAGAAACAGCATTATTTGTGATTTCCAGAGAGAACGATTTGTCCGTATCCCTAAGAATCATGGCTATGTCCCGCAGAGAGAGATAAGTGTTATAATCATAACCATAATCCAAGGTCTTTACAGTGTATGCGGCACCGATATCCGTCTGTATCTGGCAGCTGCCGGGAATCTCGAAACCTGCGGATACCCTGATTGGCAGGATGGAACATGCCAGAATTACGGGCAATATAAGGGAACTTACTTTCTGTAGAATTGTTTTCATGGAATCTCCCTTCTGTTTTCTTCTCCCAAAGTCATTGATTTGAAACTTGTTTTAAAGTATATATCATAGGATAATAATCCGAAAAAAGTCCTGAGGGCGCGGAACCGATTTCTTCGGACAAAATCAGATTAGAATCTTTCCATATATAGTATTCCACCTTTGTGGCGGCATCCCCTCCCACATCAAACTGTCTGGTCAGAATGTCTTCTGCTGCCTGATAGGTGCCGCTGCCGTCATACTCAGCCTGTAAATCTTCCAAGGAAGGCAGCAGCGCAGGACCATTGGACATCAAGTAAGAGACAGTGGACATCCCAAAAGTTTCAGTTACAAGAGCCTCCATAGCTTCCTTGTCCGTACTGCCCGTATAGCCTGCCATGCGAAGCCTCTTGGCCAAAAGGTCCTGAAATACCATAGCAAATACCTCATAGGCAGCCTGATTACAGGCATCATAGCTTTCCGGCAGGACATTGCAGCAGAAAGTGCCTTCCGAGCGGGCGGTTTGCTCCAAAGTCAAATTAACCTGTATGGTCAAATCCTGCATATAGTATTCCATATCCTCCAGAGAGATGGAAACTGCTTCTATGTCTTGCAGCCAGCTAAGAGCTGTGACAGCCGCCTGCTGTGTCATGTCCAGATTTGCAGTCCACTCCCCTGAAAGTTCCTTCTCATCTGATGCGAAAAAGTGCAAATACGTCAAAAGAGCGGTGGAAACGCTTAAGGTCAGAAGCAATAGGGTAAAAACTACATTTTTTATAATTTTTTTCATGGAGATCCCCCTGCCCGCTGCTGCGGGCATCTCTTCCTGGGAGGTGTGTCCGCAGGAAACAGATTTTTCATGTATTTGTGTATTAAAATAGCGCATTGGGGGCGAATTGTCAACGACACAGACGAGTCAAACAACAGGGCAGAACTCATCTTTCTTATTTCAAACGACCATAGGTGGCATCATCCACTGCTTCACACCTACCGGTATATTGACCACATCCCCCGGATGCAGTTCCTACGCTTCCTTCGTGCCGTCCACATGAGCATCCTCCGTCCAGACCTCCTTCGCCATACGGAAAGCCGCCCACGCTTTCGGCCAACCTGCATAAAAAGCCGCATGGGTCAAAATTTCTGCGATTTCTTCTTTTGTGATTCCGTTATTCTTAGCACTTATCAAATGGAACTGGAATGAGGAGTCCACAAGCCCCTGAGCCATTAAAGATACCACCGTCACAAGGATCTATCCCTTAACGAAAGTTTTTCCTCCATTTTCCCGTAAACTTCCAGTGTCCCTTTTGCTGTATGGAAAATGACTTTCTTATTGCCGCTTTCTTCCTGTTCTCTGATATGCCTCTGCTCTCTCATAATAAGTCCGAGCTGTTCATTCCTCCATGCAAACACCTCCAATCTGCCAGAAACCGGGGAGCCTGCTAAAAACACTATGCTACACTGCCCGGATTATCTTCCCATCAACAGTATATTTGGCGCTGAATCCTCCCAGTAGACCGGTTCCCTGCATCCTCTCATAATTCTTGATTGCAAGTATGTCTGCCCTGTAATCAAGGTATGTCTGGTTCTGCCCCGGATCATTGAGCAGTTTATCAAGGGGCGCATCCAGCCCTTTTACCCTGCCATTCTCCACTGTGATATCTGACAGTGCCACATTGCCGCCTGTTGCTTTCTTCAAAAATGCCTCAATTTCCATTGCCGCTTTCAATATGTACTGTTCCTGCTTGGTCATCCCCTGCATACTTGCGTTTATGGAGATATAGGTATCCATAAGCTCCCCAGAAAAACCATTTAGGATATCTTCCACTTTTTCCTTCACAGACGCATCTTCAATACCGTCCACCTTTACCTTTCCGTCTATGCCAATACTGACTTCAAAAGAAGGTATGGGAGAAATACCGGACTGCTCCATCTGTTGGAAGATCTCAGTATGGTATTTGATCGAATTGGAAACGATCTGTCCGATGATAAAAGCACAGCTTTTCGTATCTGCACAGACAGGAACGTCCAGCCCGCTGAAAACAGGTCTGCCACCCGGTCATTTTGGTACTTGTTACAACGCCGCAGTATTTCATCCAATATCTGCCCATCCAAAAAACCGGGCCGGACAAGAATCTCTCCAATCAGCGTTTTTTCCTCCAGCCGCTCAAGGATTTCCAATAACTGATTATAGAAGCTGCGTCTGCGCCAGTAATCATACAGGAAAGCACATATAAAAGCCGTAAACAGAATACTTTCCACAAAGAAGATAAAAACCATCGGTGTTTCAATCAGCCAGAGCAACGCAAAAATAAGCAGCCCTGATACTGCCAGACAAAGGAGAGAAAAAATATGGTCTGCTGCATAATCTTTCACTTTCATACGAGATACCCCAATCCACGCTTTGTTTCCAGATAATCGGGAAGCCCGATCTCTGCCAGCGTTTTCCGCAGACGGACGATATTTACATTGAGGGTATTTTCATCAATGAACTCTTCGTTCTGCCAAAGGTCATCAATAATGGCATCTCTTGGAATGATGTTCCCTTTGTTTACCATCAGCAGGCGCAGAATCCCCATCTCGTTTTTGGTAAGTTTCTTATTCTGTCCGTTATAACTGATCTCTGCCTTTAGTAAATTCAAGGCCAGCCCCTTATGGGTAAGCACCACGCTGTCCTGCGCTCCTCCGGCTCTTGAAAGCAGTTTCTGTATCCGCGCCAGCAATACCTGTGCATTGTATGGCTTGGACACAAAATCATCTGCTCCGATGTTCAGGCTCATCAGTTCGTCAAAATCAGTGTTCCTACTGGTAAGCACAATAACAGGAACCTGGGAGCTCTGCCTGATTTCCCGGCACACCTGAAAGCCGTCCTGATAGGGCAGATTGATGTCCAACAGGATAAGGTCTGCCCCGGAAGCAAGCGCAAGCTGCGCTATACCATGAAAATCATCGCTGCTCTCACACTGAAAACCATATTTTTCAAAAAACTGTGTCAGTTCTTCCCGAATAGGAACTTCATCCTCTATGATAAATAATTTCATTTTGGGTTTTTCCTTCCTTGCTTTGCCTACATGCCTCGCAAGACATTGACAAATTTCCGTTCTTTTCTATTACTTCGTCAGATTACCGTTTTCGCTAAAGTAAAAGTCCCCATTGATTGTACCAAGTCGCTAGCGCGACGGCTAGCCCCAGGTAGTGATTTTTATTCTCTTTCTTAAAAATAAAAGTAGCAGTTTTTGTATATTTGTTTTATTGTTGAATCACCACAAAACAACTTAAAACAA
>CAYOED010000136.1:0-5303 GCA_964402925.1 uncultured Lachnospiraceae bacterium
TCATATTCTTACGGTCTCAGCAGTAAATGCTTCGACCTATACTGAATAGTTACATATCCTTTTCTTTATTTTTCTCTTTCAAATGTTCCTTCACTATCTTATCTATGGTATCCCTTGAGAGTGGGTAATGATATTCTTTTATGATTCTGTCCGTATCATATCCCAGATCCGCCAAATGCCTGATTGCTCCTCCATATGCAAAATCCTGGACAAAATTCTGAAGCGCCTCATTAAAATACTGGTTTTCCATCTCCAATTCTCCTTCTCATTTTCCAGCCTTTCCTGCAGCAATACTGCTTTTCGTGCCCGTCATTGTACAGTTTTACAGTCTGCCTTTCGTCTGCTGTCGCATGCAATCCACTCATCCAGTGTCAGCGGTTCATAGTCAGAATACATACAAAAGCAGTTGATCATATTGCAGGGGATATGTCGCACATTGCCCCTTGCATCTGTGACAATCGTATTCCGGGTCGTCTCCTGAAACTGGTCTAAAAGCTTCTGGTCCTGCGTATCGTGGACATGTCCATAAAGCATATAAGTCTTTGGATTGCCATTATCATCCAGCCGGTACTGCCCGTTGTAACACATAATCGGATAATGGCACAGAACCACCTTCCTCTTATGATCATAAAGCTCCTCGTAGGGTTTGACCCATCCAAAGCGGCTCATATCCAGATCCTTTTTTCCCAGAAAGCGGTCATGGTTTCCCTGAATCAGATACAGCCTTCCGTTCAGACGCTCCAGCAACAGATTCGTTTCCTTTGCGCTTCCCCATGACAAATCTCCGATAATAATTACATCATCTCTGTGCCGCACCTTACCGTTCCATTTTTCCACCATATACTCATTCATCTCCTCCATACTGCCAAATCCCCTATGATCCATGCGGTCATTCATAGCAGCGTGAAAAAAATGCAAATCTGCAATGTAATATCTCAAATCATCACTTCCTTTTGTTTCAGTTTATATGGTTTTCCTTAAGATGACAAGTCTGATTTCCACATTGAGAAAATGAAAAAATTATGATATATTTTATCTATGATTTCACAAGGAGGCAAGACTATGGCATTGATAAAAAACGAAATACCTATTTTAGAACACGATACGGAAATCCAGGCAGTTATTATGCCCGACCACGCATGGGATTATCACTTTCCAGAAAAAGCTGTCCTTCTATTTGTGGAACAAAAAATAATTGATGAATATGTCGCAACACATCATTGTGAAACAATTGGTGAATTTGAATGTGTTACCAAAACATTTTATGTGTATAAAACCAAGTATCAAGGCAAAGAAATTGCGTTCGTCCAAGCTCCTCTCGGGGGAGCCGGCGCTGTCCAGATTATGGAACAAATGATTGCCGCCGGAGCAAAGCATATAATTGCTGCCGGGTGCTGCGGGGCGTTAGAAGATGGATTGGAAGGCGACTTTTTTGTCCCTACGTCAGCGCTCCGGCAGGAAGGAACATCCTACCACTACTTACCGCCATCCAGGGAAGTGGAACTATGTGAAGCTGCAATCATCGCCATAGAAAAGGCACTTATGAACGCCAGATTGCCATTTCGCAGGTGTAAAACCTGGACCACCGATGGCTTTTACCGGGAAACAAAAGAAATGGTGCTTTATCGCAAAAGCGAAGGCTGCTCTGTAGTTGAAATGGAATGTGCATCCATGGCAGCTTGTGCTAAAATGCGCGGTGTCCTATTTGGACAGCTGTTGTTTACAGCTGATTCTCTTGCAAATGTGGATGAACATGATGCACGTAACTGGGGCGGCGGCACCTTCTCAACTGCAATGGAATTGGCACTGGACGCAGTTGCATTAATATAGTACAAAAAGAATGGGAGAATCATTATGCGAAGCGAAACGGAAATGAATCAGTTATTTATGGACATCGCCAATGAAGATTGTAGAATATTAGCCGTGTACATGAATGGCTCAAGAACGAATAAAAACGTACCGAAGGATATTTTTCAAGATTATGACATTGTATTTGTAGTGACAGAAACAAAACCTTTTATTGAAGACAAAGAATGGATTTGCAAATTTGGTAATGTTCTTTATATGCAATATCCTGATGAGCATCCGGATTATCCCAGCGATAAAGAGAATTTTTATGGGTGGCTGATGCAGTTTGATGACGGAAACAGAATCGACCTTCACGTGGAGTCAGCCGCACACGCCAAAGAACATATCTGTGATGACAAACTTTGCCGGATTCTTCTGGACAAAGAGCATATTCTGCCGAAGATACCGGACTCTACCGATGAAGATTACCATGTAAAGAAACCCTCCGAAGCACAGTTTCAGGCATGCATCAATGAGTTCTGGTGGTGCAGCAATAATCTGGCAAAAGGCTTATGGCGAGAAGAAATACCCTATGTTCAGGATATGGCAAATTTTGTCGTCCGCAAGCAATTGGAAAAGATGCTCTCGTGGAAAGTCGGCATAAAAACCAATTTTAATGTCAGCGTAGGAAAGTCAGCAAAATACTTGTACAAGTGGCTTGACGAAGAGGAATATCAAAATTACCTGAATACCTATTTCGGCGGAAATACAGCGGATGCATGGGAAGCAATTCTTTCTATGTGTGATTTATTTGATTCTGTAACAGAATATGTAGCTGAAAACTTAGGCTATACTTATAATGTGGAAGAAGGAAAAGCGGCGGCGGCATTTCTGAAACATGTAAAATGTCTGCCACGCAATGCAAAAGAAGTCTACTGATATCAAACATTTGAGAAACAAAAATTAATTATGTCCTTAGTTCCTCATATATTGCTTCAGTTGATCATAGAAATTCTCCCTAGTTCCGGCCATAATCACAATGATTACCTTATCCTTCTGATACTCTACCGTATATGCTAACTCATAATTTGTCCTATTGTAATATATATCATACCCATAAACACCAGAGAGATCACCTGTCTTAATCTCTCCAACCGTATGATCTTCACGGATTTTATCAATTGCTTCCTGATACAACATCTTTAGTTTTTTATCTTTCAACTTTTTAATAAATTTTGCTGCTGGCGGAAGAAAACGTACCTCTGTCATCCCTCTTCCTCCGCATCGAAAACATCATTATAAGAAACATAGTCGGACTCCGAGACTGCAATCCGTTCTGCATCCACAAGCATAGCCTCTACAGCCGGGCGTACCTGCTCCTGCGCTTTTTTAAAACGTTCCAACAGATCATTTCCGCTGTATCCCTGAGCAATCAAATCTGCCAAAATCTGCTCTGCGAACTCTCCCCCTGCATTTGTTTTGACTGGACGGATAATCAATTCATTTCCGCGCACAATACATTCTGCTTTCGTATCAAACCCCAGCATGGTAAAAAATTTCTGTGGAATTGTTATCTGCCGTTTTGCAGATATACTCACTTTTTTCATTTCCATGGGAACTCTGCCTTTCATCATTGTTACTGGCATTTCTATGCCCTACTCAATATTATATGTAAAACAAATAAGTAATATTCTTTGTTTCTTGGTTTCTAAGATTATTCTATTTGACATTCCACTATCTGTCAAGAGCTCTGAAATCTTTCCACCGTCTGACACACTACTGGCTACACTGTGAAAAGTAACCAAACATTAAAATATTCATAAATATTTCATTTTAGAGATTTTTTAGATAAATAAATGTTATTCTTTTTTAAAGTCTAATCATATTCAACCATTTTCAAAAAGGAATCAAAATGAAAAAGTCATATAGCCAAACTCTTATACTTCAAAAAAGAAGGAGAAAACGTATCCTTCAGCGAATCAAATTTGTTTGTAACTTTAGCATGACATGCATTCTTTTTGGAATCGTAATCTTTCTTGCAAAGGAACTTATCACACAGAATCTCCCTTGGAAAGATGTAGGTAATTCTTCCATTTACCCAGAAAGCACTGTCATCGTAGACACTCAAAGTATTCTTACTGATTCCAAACTTGAAGTCAGGCTGGCAGAACTTGCACTAGAAAACGAAGAAATCGCTGAAATTTATGCAGATAAGGACATCTATCCTGAAACGCTGCTGGCTGCGCTTGCCAATAATCAAGAACTGGTAGAATTTGTAAAGGGATATCCTGCCGCCGATGGAACTGTGAAAGGCGGTCTAAGCAATGACGAGGAGAAGCAGAAATTTCCCCTGTTTTTGCAATGGGATCAGCGGTGGGGATATTCCCCTTACGGCGGAAGCTATATAGGTATCGCCGGTTGCGGTCCCACTTGTCTATCAATGGTAATCTTTTCTCTCACTCGAGATTCGTCCGCCACGCCGGATGCCCTTGCCGCATACAGCATGAGCCATGGTTTTTATACGAAGGGTGTAGGCACTGACTGGCTTTTCATGACAGCCGCAGCGGCTCAATACGGGATTCATGCCAGCGAACTGGGTTTAGACGAAGCCGCAATGAAACAATATCTGGATCAGGGTCATCCCATTATCTGCGCCATGCGCCCGGCGATTTTTCCACCACAGAACATTTTATCGTGCTCTATGGATATGATGAAAAAGGCTTCATGGTCAATGATCCCAACAGCCGTGAACGTAGCAACAGACGTTAGGATTTTGAGACCATGCATTATCAAATCAAAAATTTATGGGGATACTCTTAAGTACCTTATTTTACACACCTAGCTTTGTGTCTTCTGAAATAAAAAATCCTGAAAATCAACGCTTTCAGGATTTCTTAAGAGGCGCAGACCGGATTTGAACCGGTGGATACTGGTGTTGCAGACCATTGCCTTACCACTTGGCTACTGCGCCATGCTATGTAATTGTAACAAATCAATAAATCACAGTCAATCCTTTACTGTCTGTAATCTATCGCAATTGATGACTCCGACGGGAATCGAACCCGTGTTACCGCCGTGAAAGGGCGATGTCTTAACCGCTTGACCACGGAGCCTTATCCTTCCCTGCTGGAATGGGCACACTTCCCATCCCTTACAGGACCTATGCAAAAACAGCCCCGCTGTTTTTCTTTCAGAATGGTCTGGTTTTTGTTAGGTCTGGTCTTTTCAGACCTTACTAAAACCCCATTCTGTTCGCTCCCCGAGTAGGGCTCGAACCTACAACAACTCGGTTAACAGCCGAGTGCTCTACCATTGAGCTATCGAGGAAAATTGATTCACCTTCGGTGAACAATCAAGTTTCGCCTGCGGCGAACTTTTGGGTTCTATCTTCCCTGTGAAGGCCGTGCCTTCAAAACCGAATACCAGGTTCCATATCTTCCTTACATCCTGAACCATCTTCCTGTGGTTAAGCTTCCGGTCTATTAGTATCCGTCAGCTGAACACATTGCTGTGCT
>CAYOED010000137.1:0-5180 GCA_964402925.1 uncultured Lachnospiraceae bacterium
CTAAAAAATCCTTGAAAAATAAGGAAAAAAGACTTGACTAAATAGGGAGGATAATATGGCGCAGCAAATTTCAGAATCTGAACTGGTATTAATGAAAATTATTTGGAAGAGTGGAGGGGCAGCTTTATACTCCCTCATCATGGATGAATTGAAAAAAGACAGGAATGAATGGAAAAACAACACTGTACTTACTTTGCTTTCCCGGCTGGTAGAAAAAAAGTTTTTAAAGGTTAAGAAAATCGGCAGACGGAATGAATATGTGGCAGCGGTAACGGAAGCAGAATATCAGACCATGCAGACTAACAGCTTTCTTGATAAAGTTTATGGGGGAAATGTGAAAAATTTAGTTTCAACATTGTTGCAGCAGGATATTCTTTCAGCAGACGAATTAAAAGAGATTGAATCATTTTGGAGAAAAAGCAATGAATGAATTTATGAAAATATTATTATCATTGTCAGTTTCTGGTACTTTACTATTCTTTTTTGTTTTGGGATTGAAACAGATGTACAAAAATAAATTCAGCAGACGTTGGCAGTATTATATTTGGATAATAGTTGTATTGAGGTTCTTGATTCCTTTTACACCCGATACCGTGAATGTTGGAAAGCTGTTTGAAATGCTTAATACAACCGTTATAATAAATGAAAGCCCTGCAAACCCCAAAATGACGGTTACAGTAAATATAAATGACAATGAATCAAAACAGGCGCCGGCGAATGGAAATGTCATTGCTGCTACTGTTGCCCATAAGACACTTAACATATATGTTTATTTGTTTTTTGTGTGGTTAGCATTGGCATTGGTTCTTTTTGTACGAAAGATAACGACTTATCAAGGATTTATTTGGCATATCAAAGCAGGCAATACAGAAGTATCAGATATTAAAGTATTGAATCTGCTGTCTGATTGTGAAGAAAAACTCAATATCAAAACAAGGGTAGAGCTTTATCGTAATGCGCTAATCGCGTCGCCTATTATGATTGGATTTTTTAGACCAAGTATCATTTTGCCTGTTGGAGAATCAGAAGAAAAAGAATTGGTTTATATCTTTACACATGAATTAATTCACTACAAACAGAGGGATATGTTTTATAAATGGCTTATTCAGATTGCAATTTGTGCTCATTGGTATAATCCTTTTGTGCATTTGCTGGGAAAAGAGGTAAATAAGGCTTGTGAGTTGTCATGTGATGAAGCCGTTATATCTGTACTTGACGATAAAGCAAGGCGTGAGTATGGAGATACGCTAATTTCTTTTTTGAAGTCAAGCGATTTTTATAAAAACTCTTTAGCTTCCGTCACTTTAACCGAGGGAGCAGAACAATTAAAAGAAAGGTTAGGTGCGATTATGAATTTTAAGAAAACATCTAAAGCAATTCGGATTTTAACAGGTGTATTGACATTGTGCATTATTTTCAGTGCAGCTTTCATCGGTATTTCTCCTGTTGCCGCCGCTACAGATTCTCCGACAGGGGGAACTTTATCAGAGGCAGATCGGTACTATGAGGCAGGAAGTCTTCCGCTGTTCCAGATTGCGTTTTCCATGATGGATGAAGAGACACAGAAAGCATGGCTGGACAAAATTTATGTGGATGGAGAAATTGCGTTCTTTTCTGTTAGCATAGACCAGTTAAGTCCAGACAGCCTTTTGATTGGAAGCTTTGCGGAAAAGTCCTATGAGGACGGAGCCATCAGCTTTTTTTCAGTCCTTGCCGACTGTATGACCGAGGAAATGCTGGAAAGTTGGTTAGACAGGGCGTTGAAGGATCAAAAAACATCCTTCCAGTCAGTGCTGTTTGAGAAACTGGAAATGTACGATGAACTGGATGCATTGGAAAAAGAATGGGCGGAGAAGCAATTGAAAGAATACCAAGCGGTTGGCGTTACGAAAACTGGTAAGAACTATTATTACCAAGGGCAGCTGGTTGATATTTTTCTGGATCAAAGACAGGACAATTCCGTTTACACCTTAGACATAAACCCGAAAGGAACGATAAACATTAAGATTATCCGTAATGCAGATGGTGAAATTACTGGTGTTTCCTATATGACTGCGGAAGAAGTCACAGAACTGCTGGGTGCGGAGGAGGAAACTCGAAAAGCCATAAAAAACAAGGAAAGCTAAAAAAGGAAATACATGACAGTTTGACATTAATGTAGGGGATAGGATGGGACGGCACAGGGCATACGGAGGGGAGGCTGTGAAGGGGAAGGGCTTGCTTCTGGTTTCAGGGCTATGGCGGAAAATCGGCAATTTCACTTACAGAATGGTAGATACACAGGGGAGTCCCGCCACGGATGGCGGGACTAGGAGCCATAAGGCAGGATGCCGCCTGGCTCCGACCCGTTCGCCTTGAGATATCTATATCCATTCCGTTAGTGAAATCCGATTTGAAGACCAGACCTGAAACCAGAAGCAAGCCCTTCCCCTTCACAGCCTCCCCTCCGTATGCCCTGTGCCGTCCCATCCTATCCCCGGACTAAAACCAAACCATATTTTTTTATCAAAAGGGTTGACATATCCAAAGATTTGTTTTACTATACATATGAACAGTTGTTCAAATGAAAGAATATGATAAAGGAGGGCAATGAATTTGGCAATTCATGACGTAGAGTGTTGCGAGACATTTCAGACCCATGAGGAACTGCTTGAAATCGTTCATGCAAAAATGCCGGATGAGGATGAGTTATATGATCTGGCAGAGCTTTTTAAAGTATTTGGAGATTCCACCAGAATCAGAATCTTATACGTACTTTTTGAAGCGGAAGTATGTGTGTGCGATTTAGCGCAGGCACTCCAGATGACACAGTCTGCAGTCTCGCACCAGCTTAAGATATTGAAGCAGTCAAAGCTGGTGAAGAGCAGGAGGGAAGGAAAGTCCGTATTTTATTCACTGGCAGATGGTCATGTGAGAACCATCATTGCCCAGGGAAGAGAACATATCAACGAATAGCGAGGGAAAATGTATGAAGAAAAAATTTAAACTGGAAGATTTAGACTGTGCAAACTGTGCTGCAAAGATGGAGGAAGCAATCAAGAAGATTGATGGCGTGAATGATGCGAATGTAAGCTTCTTGGCACAGAAGATGACCATTGATGCACAGGACGATAAGTTCGATGAAATCATGAAAGAGGTTGTCAGAGTCTGCGCTAAGGTAGAGCCTGACTGCCAGATTCTCATGTAAGAGGGCATCATGACAAAGAAACAGCAGAAAATGCTTGTTCGCATTATCATCACATTTGTCATCTTTGTGGGATTATTTGTCTGCGAACATGCCGGATTACTGGACAGGATAGGAAATACATGGATTTTGTTCCTGATTTATCTGATTCCTTATCTGGTAATCGGCTATGACATTATTTATAAGGCGGCGAGAAATATCAGTCACGGGCAGGTGTTCGACGAAAACTTCCTTATGATGATTGCCACCTTTGGAGCCTTTGGTGTAAGGGAATATTCAGAGGCAGTAGCGGTTATGCTTTTTTATCAGGTTGGCGAACTGTTTCAGGGATATGCTGTGGGGAAATCCAGACAGTCTATTTCGGATATGATGGATATCTGTCCCGAGTATGCCAATGTTGAAATAGATGGAAAGCTGACACAGGTAGATCCTGATGATGTGGAAATTGGGAGTGTTATCGTGGTGAAGCCGGGAGAGAGGATTCCTCTTGATGGTGTCGTGATTGAAGGAGAATCTCTGATTGATACAGCGGCGCTTACCGGAGAGTCTGTACCGAGAAGGGCGGCTGTGGGAGATGACATCATAAGCGGCTGTGTCAATGGCAGCGGTACCCTTAAAGTCAGGGTGTCAAAAGAATTTGATGATTCCACGGTATCTAAGATACTGGAACTGGTAGAAAATGCCAGCAGTAAAAAAGCAAAGGTTGAAAACTTTATCACCAGATTTGCGAAATATTATACACCTGTGGTAACCATCCTGGCAGTTGCGCTTGCAGTGCTTCCGCCCCTTATTTTAGGAGGCGGATGGGGAGAATGGATCCAGAGAGCGTGCATCTTTCTGGTAATTTCCTGTCCTTGTGCGCTGGTCATATCAGTACCTCTTGGATTTTTCGGGGGAATAGGAGCGGCTTCGAAAATCGGTGTTCTGGTGAAGGGAAGCAACTATTTAGAAGCTGTTGCAGAAATGACGACCATTGTTTTTGACAAGACCGGAACCCTTACCAAAGGGGAGTTTAAAGTACAGGATATCCTTCCCAGTGATTGTACCAGAGAGGAACTTATAGAACTGGCAGCGCTTGGAGAAGCCTACTCCAATCATCCGATTGCAGGCTCCATTAAGGAAGCTTACGGAAAAGAACCGGATTTAAGCCGGGTTGGGCAGGCGGAAGAAATCGCCGGACATGGTATCTGTGTTCCCATTGATGGGAAAAAGGTGCTTCTGGGCAATGAAAAACTGATGAAAGCCAGACAGATTCCGTACATTGGGGCAGAATGCACCGGAACGATTGTTTATGTGGCATGTGAAGAAAAGTATATGGGCGCAATCGTCATTGCCGATTCCGTAAAGGAGAGTGCAGGGGAAGCGATTCGGAGCATGAAGCAGGTGGGTGTCAAAAAATGCGTCATGTTGACCGGTGACAGGCAGCAGGCTGCCCAGGCAGTGGCAGAGGAACTTGGAATAGATGAGGTGCATGCGCAGCTTCTTCCGGGGGATAAGGTCTCTAAGGTTGAGGAACTTTTAAAAGCCCAGAAAGAAAAAGAAAAGCTGGCATTCGTAGGAGATGGAATCAATGATGCACCGGTGCTGACCAGAGCAGATATTGGTATTGCCATGGGAAGCATGGGATCAGATGCGGCCATCGAAGCGGCGGATGTGGTTCTGATGGATGATGACGTGCGAAAGATCGCAGCCGTTGTAAGAATATCCAGAAAGACCCTGCAGATTGTAAAACAGAATATTGTGTTTGCACTTGGCATCAAGGCGCTGGTGCTGATTTTAGGGGCATTTGGTCTTGCCAATATGTGGGAAGCAGTGTTTGCAGACGTGGGGGTATCGGTTATCGCAATCCTTAATTCCATGCGTGCATTAAAGATAGAAAAGTAGAAAAAGGTACAACTCGTGCTATAATTTAACCCGCCGTTCAGACAATCATAGGTATGGCAGCTCTGAAAGGTGAAAAATTTTCGCAATAAAAATGCAGATAAATACAGGCATC
>CAYOED010000138.1:0-5164 GCA_964402925.1 uncultured Lachnospiraceae bacterium
GTAACTGGATAAGGACTTCAAAGGAATATCTCTCATATATTTTTCATAACCTCCACCTGCTTTTATACCCGCCAATCCCTGCCTTTTAAGCTAAATGGAAGAGTTTCAGTCACTCGCATATTACCTCTAAGTTCCCCATTTCCCAAGTAATTTCTGCTATCAGACCGCCCGAATTTCCTATAAAAATGGAATACCGCCGCATATGGTGGTGAGCCATATGTGGCGGTATTTGCATTCATATAAAATAGCCGTTCTTTGCTAAAACCTTTCCGGCACAGACCATCCAGCAGTTCCATGTTGTCTTCAACAATCAGAATCTTATCCATACAAGTTCCCCTTTCTTTGGGAGTATGGTTTTTATTATGCCACTGTTCGCCCTTATCTTCAACTTTTCCTATGCAAATAATTTATATCTCTTTCCATGCTCCACACGGCTTCAAAGATTTGTTCCTTTGTGAATACCCTCCCCGGACTGGCGGCAAGGTAGCAGAGTGCGCCGTATTCAAGGCGGGTGAGGGAAACGTCCTCCCCGTCCCTAAGTACCCTACGTTGGTACAGCTTGATTTCAAGATTGGGAAAGGAAAGAACGGGGCTTGTAACCGGCTGCATAGGTTCAAGACCGATTTCATCTGACAATGCGGACAGTACCCTTTCTATTGCCTTTTCTTCATCATCATTGAAAGTTAATATTAGTATTTTTGCTATGCTATAAGCCCTCCTTTGTCGTTCACTTTGAAACAGTGATAAAAATTTTTTACTAACGGCTAGGATAAATAATATTAGTTGATGTAAATGTATCATCAGCAGAAACATTGATATGTCCGCTGCTGTCAATGGCATACTCATTGCCATAAACAGAAAATGTAGCTCCTTCTTTATAGCCGATTTCTATCCAGTTTATATTGTTCAAATTTTTTATCTCTGCGTCAACATTTGTAGCCTCACCAGATTCCTGCAATATATAAGTATGTTTTCCGGCTCCCGCATCTATAGAAAAGAAACCCGGAATAATTCCGACTTTCTCACAGGTCGATAAAACTTCCTCCCTACTGTAGCCCCACAAATCCTTTCCCTGTGCCAATGCAGACAAAATATTACCTGCCTTTCGCATTTCCCACTTATAGTTTGTACCTCTTTGATTTGTATTTTCTGCCAACAACGATTCCGAAGCTGCATATCCAATTTTTCCGTTATTAACTGTCCATGCGTATCGGCTACCGCTTGATGTTGTCCATGCGAAATAACTTTTATTATTCAGAATCAGAGAATTGTTTACAGCATGAATACCCGACAAGGAATTTGCGTTAATCTTCGGCACTGCATAATTCGGCACTATTTGACTGCTTCCGTTATAATCAAAAGAAATCACACCATACTCCTTAAAATCTGGATTATATCCGCAGGAAACATTTTCGCCAAAATTGATTGCGTCCAGAATAGCACTTGAATTATTATAGTTTGCAAAATAAAAGGATAATTCACTTGCAGATACATTTGCGCCTTTGTCTATCAATGCAGCTATTGATTCCTTTAAAAAACCCCTTGCACTATTAGAAATGCTTAGGCTATCCCACCTGTTACTGCCCGTTGCCGATAACAACTTAATTGCCTGTTGCTGCCTTGCTATTTTAACTGCTGATTTAGAATGGAGTAGTGACTGACTCACTCCATTTATGCTCGTCAAATCTGTTTTAACCATTTTTTCCTCCCTACGCCTTGCGATAAAGTCCAAACAATTCACAGAGGTACATTTATAAGCACCTCTGCAAAATAAGAGAGAAGCAATAGATTACGCCTTTATATCAAAACTTGCCCCTGTCGGCGCAGACGTACCTAAAGAAACTGCTATAATTTTCTGCGTAACATCTTTTATATCCGTACCCGTAGCACTTACGGTATATTCGCCCGTTTCTGTCCTTGCTTCTTCGGCTGCTTTTTTCTCTGCCCGTCTTTCAGCCGCTTTTTCTTCCTCTGCCTTTTTCTCTGCCCGCCTTTTAGCCGCTTTTTCTTCCTGCGCTTTCTTTTCTTTGGCTTTCCTTTCTGCATTTTCTTTGGCTATCTTTCCGTCAGGGTCATTTGTCCCTGATGATATTCCGGTTATATTTCCATTCGCATCAATTCTATACTCAATACTTGTTAATGTTCCTTGTGCATGAGATACAGCATAAGAAGCGCAATCCGGCAACGCCGCTAAATTTTCCTCCAAATATTTAGCCTTTTCCGGGTCATTCATGCACTTTTTCAAAAACGCACTTGATACCGATACGGTTGTCGGAACACCCTGCATTGAGGTAGTCCCCGTATTCATATAGCTGTATTTGCTCTGCAAATATTTAGAATAATCATTTACATTGCTATATCCCGTCTTGATCTGCTCTGTTCTGGTTACACCGGGTGTTGATGTTTTCAGTTCCACCGTACTTGTTGTCACATTGCTTTCTTCTTTTTTTGCAGTATTTGTATAACCTGCATATGTATTTGTGTAATCCGCTACTGCTGAAATTGCCATAATTTTCATCCTCCACAATAAAATTTTTATGGGCGGCTCCTCTGTCATTCGGAGCCGCCCATGCCCCTTATGGTAAGTCCGGGCATATCCTGCTTTACTCCAAAATGCCCGCTGCTTCCATGATATTTTGCTCATATGTATAAACCGTAGCCGAAACCACCTTTTTTGCTGTACTGGTCTTATAATATCTCTCGTCTGCTTCCTGCTCCATCAGCTTACGTTTCAGAGCGGCTTCCTCATTCAGACGGGCGTATTCCTCACGCCTTTTTTTCTTTGCTGCCTGCTCCGCTTCAAACTGGCGCTGCTGCTCCTCTGTCGGCCCGGATATATTACCGCCACCCCCTGTTACACGATATTCTTCAATTTCTCCATTTTCATCAAGTGAAATCAGCCATGAACATACCCTGCCCGGTCTGACAGAAGTTGCTGTATATGTGGTAATAAAATTTTCAACATTTGCCATTACCCTCTTTGCCAGTTCGGGATCATTCTTCATCTTTTCCTCTAATTCCGGCGGTACAATAATCGACTTCTGTCCTAAAGTAGAATTCCACCGTGACTGTACTTGTGAACTGGTTGCTTCCGAGTTAGCACCCGTTGGTTTCCAATTTAACGCAGATGCATCGGTATTATCCTGAAAGAATTTTTCAAGCGGAAAATCATTCCTGTCCCATACTCCCTGCGATATCGCTGAACCATCCATCACATGGTAGTAGGCTCCGGGATATCTCGCCTGCCACATATCCTTAAAGCTCATTCCTGATACCTCTGACTGCCCCACTGCCTTTGCCGCCGCAAGCTCCGCAAAGCTCACGCCATTGTTCTTGCCCGTCACACTCTTTTGATACTGCTGTGCCAGATAGTAGCCTCTACTTTACCTGTCAATCCAAAATCCATTTCAATCTCTCCTTTCATTTTTCATCATTACGGACAGGATGAATACTCTGCCCTTTACCTTAAAATCCATTGTTCCATAATACTTTTCCGCTGTGCTTTTTATGTTCGCAAGCCCTATCCCATGATTCTCCCGGTCTGCCTTATCTGTTACGGGGAATTCCTCCTGCCGTCTCCGCACCAGCCGCCCGTCAAAGCTGTTCTCCACTTTCAGGAAAAACAGTTCCCTCTTTTGGAATGAACTGATATGGATAAAGGCTTCTGCATCCGGTTCCTTTGCGTTATCCAGTGCATTCCTAAGATGATGCCGTTGTCCATATCAGAAACAACAAACCACCACATATGGCATAAACCCATAGCGGCGGCTTGCATGGTTCTTAATACTCTTTACAGATATCCATACGTCCTGCATACCCAAAGTGCTCCTGCAATTCCCAAATTGTAGGTTCATCATACACTCCTGCTGCCACAAGCCGAGAAAGTGTGTCAATCTTTCATCAATATTACTAATCTAAACAGAAACCGAAATGTTTGATTCCTGTTCTGCGGAAACCGTCTCTCCTGTTTTTGTATAAGTTACGGGCTCTCTTACAGCATCTGTCTTTGTTTCAGTAGAAACAGTATCATCCAAACCTGTGCTATCTTTTAACAGCACTTTTCCTTCCTCACTGATTTCAACGGTGTCTGTGTTAGCATCGCCGTTCCTGTTTTCTTCAATCTTCTTTTCCAGTTTTTCACGTTCATCCCTGCGCTTCTGGATAGCCTCCTCACGCTGCTCCTTCGCGATCTTACGTGCCTCCTCCGCATCCTTTTTCATGCCCTCGTCAGCTTCCGCCTTATATTCCTCCGCCCTGTCAGAACAGTCATTGACATATCCCATTGCCCTCTCCATTGTTTCCGAATCGCCTTTACGTCTCGCCTCCTTGTAAACGCGCATAGGCGTATTCATCAGGTTCATGTTTGTCCTCGCGCCTATGAGTCCTTCCATTGTCTTTGTGTGCATAATGCCATTCTCCTTATCACCGTTTTTTAAGGGCATAAAGACCCTTATTTCTCTTTTCGGCGGTGAAAATATTCGATATTAGATTTATGATTCAAACAACCGTTTTGATGTCATGTGCGGCATCAGGAAACGGTATTAAAACAGATGTTATGAAAATTCCATTCTCCGATTCAATATTCAATGCCCCATGATACTCATGTACCACGTCGCCAACATTCAGCAGGCCGATTCCATGTTCCCGCGGATTCTCTTTATTCGTAACCCCGGCTGTATTCTTTTCCGCCATATCCACGCTGTTTTTTACTTCGATCAAAAAGCATTTCTTCACTGTCTTTGCCTGAATATTGATAAAACAATTTTCACCACACCGCATCCTGCCGCATGATTCCAGCGCATTGTCTAATATATTTCCAAACAATACACACAGGTCAAATTCATTGATGGAGTGTCCTTTCGGCATCTGCACATCACATTCCCACTTGATGTTCTTCTCATTTGCCAGTTTTCGCTTCTGGTACAGGAGCGCATCCACTGCCTTGTTCCCTGTCATATCCCCGCCATCCTCCAAGCCGCTTTCCTCCATATTTTTCAGATAATCACCCATCTTCTCCCATTCTTTATTCTGGAATAACGCTGACAGCGCAATGACATGGTTTTTCATGTCATGACGTAACCGTTCCGACTGCCTGTACTGCTCTGTCATCATTTTGTAGACTGCAACCTGCGAATGGTACTGGCTGCTTTTTTCCTGCTCGAAA
>CAYOED010000139.1:0-4841 GCA_964402925.1 uncultured Lachnospiraceae bacterium
CCACAACAGTTCCATAAAGCCTTTATTGACTGGGTCAAGGCTGTCACAGAAAAAGCAGAAGGTGTAGTGGCAATTGATGGGAAAACCATCCGGCGAAGCAAAGATGTAACAAACAGTAAGAGGGCAATCCATGTGGTCAGTGCATGGGCAGCTGAAAACAATCTGGTATTAGGGCAATATAAAACGGAAGAAAAAAGCAACGAGATCACTGCAATACCGGAACTTTTGAAACAGCTGGATATCAAAGGGTGTATTGTGACCATTGATGCAATGGGGACACAGAAAAAGATTGCATAGGAAATCCTGTCAGGAGAAGCAGATTATATCCTTTCGGTAAAGGAAAACCAGCCACAGCTTTATGAAAATATCCGCTTATATTTTGAAACGGAAATTTTAACCAGGGACAAAAAAGAACTGAAAAAAGACGGCTGTTATTACAAAGACAATTGTAAAGAACATGGACGGATAGAGAAAAGGGAATATTATATCACAACGGAAGCAGACTGGCTGGAAGAAAAGGAAGACTGGAAAGGTCTGTCGGGACTGGGAATGTGTATTTCAACAGTAACAGAAGGCGAAAAACAACAGAGAGCAGAAGTTATACCATATACAGCCGCAGGGAAATGAACGCAGAAGAATATGGAAAAGCCAAAAGAAGCCACTGGCAGATAGAAAATGCACTGCATTGGATTTTGGACATTGCCTATAGAGAAGATGAAAGCCGTGTACGTGCAGGAAACAGTGCAGAAAATCTAAATATCTTAAGGCATATGACGCTGAATATGTTAAAGCAGGAAAAGAGCTGTAAACGTGGAATAGCAGGAAAAAGAAAAAACTGTGGATGGAATCATGAATATTTGTTGAAAGTGTTAAAGACTCTTGATGTAAAAGAGGAAGTGAACTAAATTTCTAAAATCTGGGTGCGTTTACCGTACTTCAATCGCATGTTGGTGTTCTTTCTCTGACAAGAAGCGTTCCATATCATTTAAAAGGTTACCCTGCAATTCTTTTGCTTCTTTCCCAAGTTCAGCTATACGTTTATTAAGTTTGCGTATCTCCTTTGCAGTGTTGGTATTAGGCTGTGGTTTTGTATATTGGTATTCATCACTGTATTTAACTGCCCAGTTTCTGACTGTTGATTTAGCTGCTCCATATGCAGATGCTATTTTGCTGATACTGGTTTCTTTTAGGTATTTATTTACTGACTGTTTTTTTAATTCTTCATTGTAACGTTTACTACTCATTGTGTAGTCCTCCTTGTTTAGCTATATTATACATTAATTGGTCAAGGTGTTACAACTTTATTATACCACTACAATGGATTGCGGTATACCCGGATGGGTACGCAAAGTGGGGGTGCAGATTGGGACATGAATTTTCAAACACGCTCTAGTATAATCATCATCATATTCCTTCCTCATTGAATTATCAAATACCAGTACAATATAGGGAAAATAACCTTAAAAAACTGTCTGAAAAAGTGTTGATAATCCATGCTTTACATTCATATAGAACGAGAGATATAATTTAATGGGGAATTAAAATATAGGAGGAAATGAAAATGACTGCAAAGCAATTTTATAGAGAATTTGTAAGAAATACTCACGAAAAGTTGATATGGTATGATAGCATTGGAAGGGGAAGAAGTTATGAGGAAATTTACAAAACAGATGAATCTGCCTATACAGAGTTAATAAACAAGAATGTTATCCATAATATCATAAAGCGGGCAGGATATGAGCCACAACATGAGTATTTTCGTGTAGATACGATTGGCTGGGTGGATGCTGGATATAAAAAAATGGAAGAAGCTAAAAAATTGGGGATTAATCGTCATTTGTGGAATCTGATGATTGCTGTGGAGCATGAAAATAGTAAAACAGACTGGTTAGATGAAGTGATTAAACTGGAGCATCTTAGATGTCCATTGAAAGTAGTGATTGCATACAACTATTGTGATATGAGGGATGAGAAAGAAATTGAAAAGTTGGAATTTGTAGCAAAGTGGATGAAAGAGATTGCTGCCTATGATACCAATGTGAAAGAGGAATATCTGATTATTCTTGGAAATGGTGAAGCTAAAAAAGACAGAACGATAAAGTATAATAAATTTGATTATAGAGGTTATCTTTACAATTTTAGTACAGGGAAATTTGACAGAATTTCTTTGGAAACAGAAAAAAATGAAAGGAATAGTAATACATAGGAATACTGGATTGGATCTATTTTATTTCTTTATCGGCGAAAAGGGGTCTGACATTGTGTAGATGGAAAGATAATGGAAACAGATTCTGAAAGAGCAGAAGCAGGAAGAAAGTAAAGGAAATCCGGGAGCAGCTTCCAGAGAAAACTTCGCAGAGGAAGCTGGCGGATATGCTGCAAATGGCAGGACTGGATTTAGATAGAAATGTTGTGCAGAGAATTGAGAGTGGAAAGAGATTTTTGACAGATATTGAGTTGAAGGTTATTGTGGAGGTGTTGGAAGTAAGTTATTAGGAATTGCTGGATCACTGATGGATATTAGTATATATTGCTTCAGGTTCCCTGCAAGCCTTATTTTACGAAGTATTTATGCTGCTGAAATAGTCTGGATGATATTTTATACCTTTATCATTAAAAAACGCTTTCTAATGTGCAGCAGGAGCAATTATAAGTTTCTTAAATAAATAAGGAAATGGAGGTTTCTTATGACAGGATATATATGGCGAAAGAGCAATTCAAGTCATTAGAAATTGCAAAAATGTATTTGCGTACTGCTGATTATAGTGTTAAAAAACATGTGGGATTTATGAAATAGAAAGTGAAAATGGCAGACATTCCTATAAAATTTTTGCAAGTAATGAGGATTTGCAGCTATATCTAAAAAAGAATAAAGGCAAAAACTGTAAAGATATGAAACTTATTTTCATTGTCGAAGAATACAAGGAATATGCAAATACACAAATAAGGAAATTGACTTCTGATGAAATACAGAAATATATGTCAGAACGATAACTTCCAGTTGTGTGCATTGGAAAAATTGTTAGTTAGCAGAGGAAGTGATAAGAATGAGATTTATATATACTGATGGTAGCAATCTTGATTTTATTGAATTATGTCACGATTTGGATAACTTTCTAAACGAGCTTGTTGGCGGAGAAGAAAATCGGGCAGAATATATTCCATATAATCAGCTTGATGATATTCACGATGTAATTGTTGTGTATGATGATGATATTCCAGTTGGAAGTGCTAGTTTTAAAAAGTATGATGATGAATGTGCTGAAGTAAAACGTGTCTTTATAAAGCAGGAACATAGACGCAAGGGGATTGCAAGCAAACTAATGGAACTGTTAGAAAATGTTGCAAGGGAACAGGGATACCACTATCTGGTTTTGGAATCCGGTGAACCGCTTATTGCAGCAATGGCATTATATAGAAAAATTGGATATAAAGTGATTCAGAACTATGGTCAATATAAAGATATGCCAGATTCCATTTGCATGAAAAAGAAATTGTAAACTTACAGTCTGTCGGACTGAAAATCGGGATTTGCAGATGAATTTCTTGAACTTTCCTTATTTTTCAAGGCTTTTAGAGCCTCATATAGTGAAATGATATGTATTTTCCCTTGTTTTTGCCCTTATGGGTATTTTACAAGGGAAAGTTTTTGTGAAATGTACTTAATCGTTGCCTGCCACTTTATCCAAGAGCCTAGCGGAAGTCCGTTTTGCTTCCCTTGTGGCATGGGCATATACATTCATTGTGGTACTCACGTCAGAGTGTCCTAAGAGTTCTTGCACGTCTTTTGGGGCTGCACCGTTTGACAGCAGATTGCTTGTGTACGTGTGACGTAACTGGTGGAAATGGAATCCCTCAAATCCGTCTAACTTCTTTGCAAGTGTCCTGCATACGATACTAAGTGTGCTTGGCGTTTCAAGGCATCCGTCTGGTCTTATGCAGACAAAGGATATTCCGTTGTAATCTGCCGGAACTTCCTGCATATTTTCCAAACTGTAATACTCATAGTAAACCCTGTTTTTTTCATGCACTTCTTTGTAGTAATTGTGGTGGTACAGTTCTCCGTACTGAATCTGGTTTTTAAGCTGTTCTTTTCTTGCCTTTTTCAGAATGGCGGTAAGGGTATCCCCAAAATCAACAGTCCGTACTTTTTTGCGTTTTGTCGGTCCGATAATCGTTTTGTGCTTTGCACCGTCATAGCGGACACTGCGCTTTACTGTAAGATACTGTTTCTCAAGATTGATGTCCTGCCAAGTCAGCCCGCATACTTCGCCAATCCTAAGACCGGCATAATAGGCTATCTGTATCGGCAGAACCGCAGGGGGATTTTTCTTTTCTAAATACGCAATCAGCTTTTCGTATTCTTCATGGGAAATAGGCTGTGTTCCTGTATGCCCCATATCTTCCTCTGAAAATAAGTCCACTTCTTCAGCTTTGCGTTTCAGTTTGATGTATTGCATTGGATTGAACGTGATCAGTTGCTTTGGGAATACCGCAAAACGGAATGACTGCTGTAAAACCGCTGAAAACGAATGGATATAATCCTTGCTCATGCCTCTCTTTACTGCTCCGTCGGGATAAGTGCCGCCGAAAGTAAGTAAATCGAGGAACGCCTGCAAATGTTCCGCTGTTACGGTTTTCAGTCTGCGGTCAGCAATCGGATGTTTCTTAATGCAGCGGATAGCGCTGAGATAATTCTCAACCGTACCATTGCTGAGAGTGCCGACCTTTAATTCTTCCTCTGCCCAAATGTCAAGCAGTTCCCCAAGCGTGATGTTGTCAGCTTTTGCAATGAATTTTTTGCTTTCATAGTCCTCCATTGCCTGCCTTAACAGCTTTTC
>CAYOED010000140.1:0-4693 GCA_964402925.1 uncultured Lachnospiraceae bacterium
GAGTAAATCAAGCATTTTTTTTGCGTAATTTACTCATTAAAAACAAAGTGAAAGTTGTTATTATTAGTGAAATAAAAGGAAGAATCTGGTTTAGGGAAACAAATTTACTCACAAGGAATTGAAGGTGGAGAAAAATTGAATAAATTTAGAAAAATTTGCATTTATGTGGTAATGTGTATTACCACAATTTTAAGCGGGATACTATTAATCCCTATGGGCATAATATTTCTGTTTATACTTATTGTTTGGAAAATTGCGGATAAAATAGTCCGTTTGTTGGAGGGGAAAGCACGAAGCTAAAACCATTGTAAACGTGATGTCTTATCGCAAAATAAAAGAAAGGGAAGGAGTATGAAAAAAGGAAATCAGATAGTACCGGAAACTATGCGGATACCAATATTTTTGGCACTTGCCTGTAATATGATGGCCTATTATGGTTCAAGGATGCTGATGGCAAACCGAGAGCATTTTATCTTTTCCAGCCGTCTGGACGAACAGATTCCCTTTGTGCCATGGACAATCATAATATATTTGGGGTGTTATGTGTTCTGGATTATGAATTATATCATTGGATGCAGACAGGACAGGGATAGGGCATTCCGCTTTATGAGCGCTGACTTTTTTGCAAAGCTGGTATGTCTGTTATGCTTTCTTATCTTTCCGACAACGAATATAAGACCGGTTATAGAAGGAAATTCTATATGGGAGGAACTGATGCGGCTGCTTTATCATGTGGATGCGGCGGATAATTTATTTCCGTCTATGCATTGTCTGACCAGTGCTTTTTGCTTTATTGCCGTGAGGGGTAACGAAAAAGTTCCAAAATGGTATAAAACAGCATCATTTCTGATGGCGGCGAGCATCTGCGTATCCACCCTTACAACCAGGCAGCATGTATTGATAGACGTGATCGCAGGGGTTGCGCTTTCGGAGTTAAGCTGGTTGTTTGTGGAAAAAAGCGGATTTTCAAGACGGTACATGGATGTCATCCTGAAAATGGATATCCGGACGGTAAAAAGGAGGATGTGTGAGTAAGAGAATTAAAGTGTGGGTTCTGGCTGGTTTTGGTGTTATTGTTTTATTCCTTGTTAAGCAGTTTTTTAATCAAAAATTTGACTCCGTAGAATCGCTGCAAAATTATATGAAGGAATTTGGGATAGCAGCACCGTTGATACTTACTATTTTTCAGGCAGTGCAGGTTGTGGTCCCGGTATTGCCGGGATATTTGGGCTGTGCAGCAGGAGCTATTGCTTTTGGAAGTATGACAGGATTTTGGTGCAACTACATAGGCATCAGTCTTGGCTCTATTATTGCATACTTCTTGGCACAAAAATATGGAATTGACATTGTGACTGCCATGTTTCCGCAGAAACAATACGAGAAATGGAGCAGGCGGATTGAAAAAAGTAAGTCATATGAATGGTTTCTTTTTATAGCCACACTGCTTCCGTTGTTTCCGGATGATTTTCTGTGTTATTTTTCAGGTTTGATGAAAATGAATAGCAAAAAATTTATATGGATCATTATTCTGGGAAAGCCATGGTGTATTTTGGCGTACAGTATTGGGTTTGGATTGATAAAATAAAGGAGAAAAAGATGAAGAAAAAAATGGTTGGATACTACGATTATACGGTGATACTTACTTATTGCGGCATGCTGTTTTCGTTTTTTGGTCTTTTACGGGTGATAAACCAGGATTATTGGAATGCATCGTTTTGTCTGATGCTTGCAGGTATCTGCGATATGTTTGACGGAGCGGTGGCTTCCACAAAAGACAGGAATGCAAATGAGAAAAGATTTGGGATTCAGATTGATTCATTGAGTGACCTGATAAGCTTCGGGGTACTGCCAGCCATTTTTGTTTATATGATCTCCGGAAAGAATGCATTTGTCGGGCTGATAGCTTCTATGTTTGTCTTATGTGCATTGATACGTCTTGCATATTTCAATGTGTTGGAAGAAGAAAGGCAGAGACAGACAATCGAAAGCAGGAAAAGCTATCTTGGCGTTCCGGTAACTACTATTGCGGTGTTTTTACCGGCGGCTTATCTGCTGTATGACTACCGATTATGTAAAAGTATTCTTTGTTTTCCGATACTCCTGATTTTTATGGGGATTGGTTATCTCTTACCGGTTGAGATTAAAAAACCGGGGGTAATAGGAAAAGCAGGCATTATTATTCTTGGGATTTTCGAAGCACTGGGGATGATTCTTTTTATGGGATGGGATGCAATATGAGAGAGTCATTGCTGCTTTGGTTTCTATACAGGACGGCTTTGGGAAGAATGATTTTGAAGTTGTTAGTGCAGCCGAAAGTTTCAAAGGCGGCAGGACATTATCTTTCATCCAGGGCGTCCAAATGGATTGTGCCATATTATATCAAAAAACATAAAATTGATATGAATGATATAGAGATCCCATCAGAAGGTTTTTCATCATTTAATGATTTTTTTACCAGAAAGAGAAAAACCGAATGTTTTGATGTGACTTATGGGCATTTGATAAGCCCCTGTGACGGATTCCTGTCTTTTGTCAAAATAGCGGAAGACACTGTTCTGGATATAAAAAATACAAGGTTTACGCTGGATGACCTGCTGAAAGACCATGAACTTGCCAGTCAATTCAGGGAGGGCTCTGCGCTTATTTTTCGGTTAACGCCTGCAAACTACCACAGGTACTGTTATGTGGCAAATGGAAAAATCATTCATCATAGAAAAATACAGGGTATCCTGCATTGCGTCAGACCGATTGCCCTTAGGACTGCTTCAGTGTTTGTCCAGAACAGCAGAGAGTATCAGGTAATTGAAACAGAGCGTTTTGGGACAGTGATCCAAATGGAAGTAGGCGCTTTGCTGGTAGGAAAAATCAGGAATGACGTATCAGCATTTAAATCCGTTTATGTACAGAGCGGCAAGGAAAAAGGATATTTTGAGTTTGGAGGATCAACGATTATCATACTGTTACAGAAAAATACAATCTGTTTTAATGAGAATTTGTATAAGAAACAGAACAGAGATGGAGAAATCCCGATATGTATGGGGGAATATGTGGCAAGGGCAAAGAAAGAGAAGTAATCAGGTAACAGGCAGCAAGGGAGGTGCGAGGAAAAACGGTATGTGGCTTGCAGTCTTCATACGGTCATTATATTCAGATGCCCGTTCATGAAAGCCATTACTTGGGCATCTCCCTTAAGTGGTATATTACTCGGTTAAGAATATATCAGATAAACTGCTTAATCCACATTCAGAAACAATATTCTTTAATCCTTCTTGGATTTCCTCTCTGCTAAAGTCATTTTCTTTAAGGAAATCATCTGTTTTATCATTGAGATAGGAATAAAATAATAACGCTATTTCAAAAGCGTTTGCATTCCCATCGGATATCAGTTCATAGACTTCATTTTCAGCTTCATTGATATTCCCATCATCAATTAAATCTAAAAGATGGTCTAATGTTTCCCGTTCATGCGCTTCGCTCAATAATTCTGCGGTTGGTGTATCTGTGTCGATGTGGAACAGCAATTTTAAAATCGTCCTTATCATTTCTTTGATAAGACGCACAATATAATCTTGTTCAAACAAAAAATCGTCTCCTTTCTGCAATTGGAATTTCGTTTTGCAGAAAGTTCTCAATTATCCATTCTTACTTTTAATGTCACAATCGTTTCGCTTCTTGGCAGCCGAATCATATAGGAAGTGAAAATCAGAAAAATAATGATAGTGACAAGCCAAAACCATATATTGTATATGTTTATTCCCTTGGCGGTATTACTTTTTTCGAAGGTTGATGTTATTTCTTCGGTGTTCTTGCGATTTTGATCTGTGACAGTGGAAGATTTTACTTCACCAAACAGACCATATGCATTTATAAGACCACCAGGTATGACTGCTGTCGATATGGACACAGTAAAAAGTACAATGGCTAACCGGAATAAAAGTTTACTTTTATAATTCATGTGTTTTCCCTCGGCAAGAAACTGTGTACTCCCTTTTCGGAAAAGTGTTTCCAATTAAGTTCATTAAATGATGTTCAAAATATCTAATGGTGTTTCAAGCTGTCTAAATTCAGTCTTTTTCTTTGAAGGCTGACTAGTACCTGCTTTTAAATACCACACAGCTTGTACTGCTTTCATACCAACCATTTCTGCAGCCTCCAATTCATTACTTCCCCCATCACCAACATATAGACAATCCTCGGCTTGTACATTCAACATTTCTAAGCACCTTTTAAATATAGCAGGATTTGGTTTTTGCAATCCTTCATCAAAAGATAAACATACAGCATCAAAATAAGGATACAAGATGCTTTTTTTTATAATCATTGCTTCCTCTGAAAAACAATTACTTATTAACCCTATTAGTACCCCTTTTTTCTTTAATGCACTTAACATCGGGATAATATCTTTATGTAAGTGTTCAAATGCCGCTTCTCTACTCCGAATACGTTTATTTACAATAAGATTCATTTTGGTTTCCGAATAACAATCATTTGCTTTGAGGATTTTTTCCAAAATATTCTCTAAAGTTATTTTCCCAATTGTTCTATCTGCTTCTGCTGCGCGCCATATCTCTTGAGATTTCTCTTCTTCAATACCTGCATCAGATGCCATCTGCGTTCCAAAATATAGTGGACTTTCAAAAAGAGTTATAAGAGTTTCATACATGTCAAATATTACTGCTTTTACCATTAACAT
>CAYOED010000141.1:0-4391 GCA_964402925.1 uncultured Lachnospiraceae bacterium
AAATTACTCTGTTCATTCACAGCCTCCTTCAGACAAACTGTGTCTCCTGCTGCCCTTCCACAACACCATAGGTCTTTTGTAACAGCTTCTGTTCCATATCCAGCATCTGTTCGCTGTTGTAGTTCCTCTGCGGATAATTGTTGAAGCCGTTCCCGGGTTTACTGCCGCCCCTGTTTTCACGTTTCACGGCATCTATTACCCATTTCCTGATTGCAAGATTGCTGTTTTTATGCTTATAGCCTTTCATCTCCACGTACTCGTCCAGATACCTTACTGCCTGTTCAGCCAAATCCCCAAAATCCTGTTTTAACTTTTCAATTTCGGCATCACTTAACAGAACGTGTCCAAACTGCCCACGCTTATGTTTTATTTTTTCTTTGGATACGCTAGTATCTTTCTTAGAATTAGTTTTGTTTAGTTTATGTTTATATATGTCTGCGGTTTGTGCTTCGGTTTGTACTACGCTTTTTACTTCGGTATTTACTTCGGTATTTACTTCGTTTTGTACTTCGCTTTTGAAAGTAAAAGATATCATTCTGTATTTATTGGGGCTTCCTTTTCTGCCCTTTTGAAATTCTATCAACCCAGCTTTAATAAGTTCGTTCCTCACGTTTATAAAAGTCGCTTCACGTCTCATTTGAAGGGCTGCCATCAAACGCAGGTTATCTACTTGAACCCACTCGCTCCACCCGCTCCTGTTAAACAGTGACATGAGTTTGTACCATAATAACTGTGACGGGATTGGCAGGTAGTTGTGTTCGAGCCATTGTTCGAAGGCATTGATTTCTGCTATATAATTCAAAATACCACCTGCTTTTCGTTTTACCCTGTTGTTCCCCAATCCGGGGTCTGTTTTTATTCACACAAAATTCTGCATAAATTCTATGACTGCCTCCGCATCATCTAAAACTGCCCCGGCATGCTGTCGATTTCAATGTAAATTCATCCATAATCTCACTCATCCTTCATAAGCACTCTTGTGCGTTTCCTGTTCCCTGTTTTCTTTATCTCATTCCTGCTGATCACTTCCATGCTGTGGCTTGTGTCTTTTACCACAAGCCAGTTTTCAGGCACCAGGCCTCTTGATCTTATAAATTTTTTCTGCTGCCTGCTCGGTACTTTCCCGTTTTTCATCTTTCCAGCTCCTCTCTTTTCCTTTTTTCTAATTTTTTCAGCAGCATGCCGTACTCCTCTATCTCCAAAATCAGTTTTTTATTTCTCCTGCACCGCTTTTTTTCTTCCATCCTGTTTTTCAGCCTTTCCTGCTTTATCTTTAATTCTTTACATATTCTGCTTATCCCTTTCATATCTTCATTGCTCCTCAAACATTATTTTTTCCGTTCTGCTTCTTTCAACCTTAATCGCTCCCTTAGATGTAAGCTGCACGCTTGCCTTTAACCCTTTTTCCACTTCTATTGTGACTTTTTTTATTTCTTCTTTATCTGCCAGTTCTATAGCCTCATAAATCATATGCTGTACAGTTTCTTTTACAGACTGACTGCTGTTTTCGCCAAACATTTTGCCTGCTTTTTTAAATGCTCTTTCCCTTCTGTATTTTCTGGATGTGTACTCCTGTGCTTCGGAACAGCTGCATGATTCCACTCCGATTTCATCTAAATCTGTCAGCCCCCAGTCTTTTATCACTTCTGCTTTCCTGTACTGTCCGCAGAATCTGCATACTACCTGTTTTTCCTCTATCTGTTCAGGATATTCCTTTAATTGCTCCACGTCATCTTTTAACATTTTTTCTCCTTTCCGGCAGCAGGTGTACTGCTGCCTTTGGCGATTATGGTTATGTCCTTGTGATAGTTATATAAAATACAGGTGCTGTCTTAATCCGGCAAATAATTCTTCCCGAAAATTTTCATGAATTCTTCCCTTGTGTGCGTTTTTTCAAAGGCTTTCTGCGCTTCGCCCTGCACAAATAACCTGGATGCCCTGTCCTTATGTACTGCTGCCTGTCCTTCCCTGTGGCATGTAAATGCATGCAGGTACACTTTTAAACCATATTTTTCACTTAGTTTCCTGTTTGGACCGCCAAAGCAGTGATGTTCTTCCAAATTTCCGTCTCTGTAATTTGCCCTTCCCTCACATAAAAAACACTTTTCCCTGTTCTTCTGCATTATACTGTTCATCTTATTTCCTCTCTTTCTTCCGATACAATAATAATTGTTCTGCCAGATTACCTCCCTGATTTTAACCACACCTGCATCTGGAGTCTCATTGCCCCCGAATATTCTGTTTCATTTTCCGCTGCAACTGTTATGCAGTGCCCCTCTGACAATTCGATATACTGCTGCCACAATGCGGAATTTTTTATATCCCCGCCTTTTTTATTCTTCCAGTTATTCCGCTGCCACTCCAAATACCGCCCTGCCCTGATTGTTTCACTTACAAAACTTTTTCTCATATGCAGTTCAATTTGACATTTCCTGTTGAAACTCTTTAATGTTTCAATCAGCGACATCAGTTCCACTTCATTTTTCTTTTTTCCCATGTGCCGTGCATACTTTTCCCCTGTATGCAGTTCCCCTTTCCTGTCTGTACATTCAAGCACAATGTAGTATTCCCCGCATCCGTTCCCGAAAGAACCCTGAAAAAATGTCTCTGTGAATACCCTTACTTTTTCCAATTTCAGAACCACTCCCCTCCCTGGGAAAAATCAGTGTTCCGGGCATTTTCCTTTTCTTTTTGTGAATAAAATTATCCACAATCCATAAAATGTTTTCCGCCCCGGGATTTATCTGCTTTCTGCCATGTTATCCACAGATTTCTGCCGGCTGTCCACAATCCCCGCTGATGTGTGTTTCTGACATTCCGCAAAATACATCATTTACACTTGTTTTCCCGTGTTAAACATGCTATACTTAAAAAGGTTTTGTTTTAAGTGCAGCATGTTTAACATTGGATGAAGGCTCCGCCGGGTCTTCATCCTTTCTTTTTTAATTCCTCTGCCTGCTCCAGCAGCATTTCTTTTGCAATATCCGCAAACTTCATGACTGCATCCTCAACGGTGCCGTATTCAAAACATATCGCTGAACTTCTTCCGTCTGTCTGCCCTTCCAGTTTGAAAAATACCTCTTTCTGCTGGTCAAGTTCTGCTGAAACCGCCAGCTTGTCTATTTTTATTGTCCTGCTGCCATATGCCTTAATGGATACCAGTGCCTTATTCATCTTATCTCCCCCTGTTCCGCAAATTCACCAAGGACCTTTTTTAATTCTGAAATTCCACACATCATCTGCTCCCGTGAATATGATGTGTGGAAATGGATGTCACGCTGCACATCCGCTATTCCCATGTCGTTTAAAACATAATGTTTCACGAACCCCTGCATAATCTGATAACCCAATAAGTTGCCATGCACCAGGTCAAACAGCCAGAGTTTCATTTCCTCCGTACATCTCGTTTCCGTCATAAAATCACCTGTTCTTTCTGATTAGTGTCTCAATATACATTTTTTTACAGTTATTCGCCAGCACCATTCCTGATAACATCAGTGCTGCAATCTCTATTCCCAATACTGTTAAAAGATGAAGTATGCTCTGTCTCAACACTATCCTTAGCAATATTGAGAATAGTGTTGAATATGCTGCTGTTCCTGATATCAGGTTTATAAAAAACCATTTGTCATTCTTTTTTATGTATTGTGTCCTGCTCATTTCTCTCTGCCTCTTCTTTCCTTCTTTTTAACTCCTGGGCCTGATATAATTTTAAATAAGTATCACAAAGATGCTTCCAGTTCTGTTCCAGCTCTTCCTTTGTCTTATCTTTATACGCACTATCATCAATTAATACATGCGTTGTATCAATATAATAATCTTTTACAATCGCCACAAAATCACCTCATTTCATTTTATGTATTCATGCATGTTTCTGTTACTTTTGCATTATTTGGGGGAGTAATTCCCAATTATCAATGGAGCAATTCCTAATTCTTTACAAAATAATTTATAATACTTTCTGATACAGACTGCCCTGCTGCTTTCCTCCTATCATGAATTTGCGATACCATGTAGCCGGGCTCTTGTTGAAAATTGCATCTTTCTGCAGTAAAAATATCATTCGTCTGCTCTATTATCTTTCCGTTGTGTATTATGATTGTTTTATTAATTGCTTTTAATGTCTTTTCCAGTTCCACAACTGGTAAATTTTCTAATTCTAACATTCTGAATTCCCCTTTCCTATCCTTCCTTCAATCTTCTTTAAAATGTCAGAATGAGGAACTTCCATCATTTCTGCAATCTCTAATGTTGTAATTGTTTGTGATAAATTATTCATTCTCTTTTATCACTCCTTTCCATTTTTTATTACTTTTCTTACTATTTCAGTATTTTTATTGCCTTTTCACCATAATTCTTTTATAATTTACATACAGGCTTCTGCCAAAGCC
>CAYOED010000142.1:0-4375 GCA_964402925.1 uncultured Lachnospiraceae bacterium
CAAACTGCTTTGTATATTAAATTGAATAGAGATAAGCCAAAGGGCATTTCATCTTGTGCTGGATGGATGTCCTTTTTTCATGCAGATTTTTAGGAGAAAGGAAATATATGGAACTGAACGAGATGGAAAAGCGAATGCTGTACCAGACAGAAGGAAGTGAAAAGTATGCCATCCGGCATGAGCTGGTTATGGCTTCAAGGTATGCGCAGAACCCGGACAGAAGGAAAGCGGCAGACAGCCTTATAAAAAGCTGAATGCGCTGACAGATGACAGGTGTATGGAGATTGTGCGTGATATCCGGAGAAATTACCGGCTGCCCAAGGGTGGAAGGACTGTTGGCGAAATGCTGGCAGAGGCAAGGCAGAAATCCGGCGCTGAACAGTTAAAAGGGCATGACATACTGGCACTGGAACGGTTTGAACCGGAAGTGCGCCACATGATTATCTTTGAAGTGCTTTCAGGTGATTCTTTTGTAGGTGATAAGGGAGACCGGATACGCCTGTTTTTAACGGATGCCGGATATCGGAAATTTCAGGATCGGCAGGAAAAGGGAGAGATAAAAATAGAGGATCATATGAAAGTCACACCGGACGGACATCTGCAACATGACCACAGCAGGGACAGTGACCTTACACGTTGATATAAAGTTTTGGAGAGGAGATTTTGGTTATGGCTGTATTCAGGGTAGAGAAAACAAAGGATTTCACTGTCATGAGCAACTTTCATTTACGTGACGTGGAATTATCGTTGAAGGCAAAGGGGCTGTTATCCCTGATGCTTTCCCTGCCGGAGGATTGGGACTATACCACGAAGGGACTTGCTTGTATCTGCAAGGATGGGGTGGATTCCATCACCAGCGCATTAAAGGAGCTGGAGAACCATGGGTATCTTACCAGACAGCGCACCCGTTATGAGAATGGGCGGCTGGGGGATATCACATACACGATACATGAAAAGCCGGTCGGTCAGAAAGAAAAGGAAGAGCTGCCTGAACAAGGAAAACCTGAACAGGAAAAACCTAAACGGGAAAATCCAAGACAGGTAAATCTTAAACAGGCAGAGCCTGAACAGGGAAACCCCGCACAATTAAATACTGAACAATCAAATACTGACGGATTAAATACATATCAATCAATCTATCCAGCAGAGCCGGAGGCGGCATCCTGCCATGATGGGATGGATAGGATAGAACTGGCAGACGCTTACCGTCAAATTATTTGTGAGAATATCGAGTATGACATTCTGGCAGAGCGGCATGGGAAACAGCGGATGGATGAAGCAGTTGAACTGATGCTGGAAGTTGTTTTGTCAAAACGCCCTTATATCCGCATTGCAGGGGATGATTTCCCAAGGGAGATTGTAAGGAGCAGGTTTTTGAAGATCAATTCCAGCCATTTGGAGTATGTCTTTGATTGTATTGACAGGAATACCACAAAAGTGGGGAACATCAAGGCATATTTATTAACAGCACTGTACAATGCCCCAATAACAATGGACAGCTATTACCGTGCGGAGGTCAACCATGACCTGTACGGTACATGAGCGCAGGAGTGTCCGGCAACTATTATCTTTAAAAAAGCTTAGAAAAAGGAGAAGAAGATTATGGAACAGATTTACAGGATTGGCGTTGACCATGGGTATGGGAATATCAAGACCGCACACCACATTTTCCAGTCGGGAGTGGTACAGAAGGGGAGCATCACAGAATTATCCGGTATGACGGTTGAGTACGAAGGGAAATTTTACGAGATCGGTTCTACCCATAAAGAGTACCAGATGGATAAGGTGTGGGATGAAGATTACTACGTGCTTACCCTTGCGGCACTGGCAAAAGAGTTACAGGGCAGGGGGCTTTGCAATGCGTCCGTCATTCTTGCGGCAGGGCTGCCGATCAAGTGGCTGGAAGAACAGGCAGGTGCTTTCAGGAAATACCTGATGCAGAAGAAGGAAGTTGTATTCCGGTGTAATGGCACTCATTACCATGTGAAGATTGAGGACGTGGAAGTATATGCACAGGGATTTGCAGCCATTGCGGAGAATTTAAGAAATTATCAGGGATTCAATATCGTAGTGGATATCGGTAACGGAACTATGAATGTTATCTTTGTTGTAGACGGAGTTCCCGATTCTACCCGCTACTATACAGAACGTTTCGGTGTGGACTGTTGTGTGATAGAGATGCGGAGCGAACTGACAAATAAAGTGCATTCGGTAGTGGACGACCTTATTGTAAAAAAAGTCTTAAAGGACGGAACAGCGGAGATTGGGGAAAAGTACCTGAAAGCAATCGGGGAGTGTGCTACAGAGTACACCGAGAAGATCATGCGGAAGATAAGGGAGTACGGTTATAATGAAGAACTGGCAAAGCTCCATTTCCTTGGCGGCGGTGCTATGCTGATGAAGCACTTTGCAAAGCTGGATAAGAACAGGGTGCATTTTATTGAGGATATCAATGCCAACGCCAAAGGCTACGAATACCTTTCCAACCAGCGCAGGCTCAGGAAGCTCAGACAGAAGTAGGAGGCGCAGTGCATATGGCAGGAAGGGAAGTTGTCAAGAACATCAAGCCTGTATTCTGTCGCTTTGACATGGACAATGATCAGGAGCGGCGGGCATGGCAGATCATACAGAAACTCAGCAAAGGGCAGGAGAAAGGGAAGAAGCAGAAATATAATAGCATCATCGCAAAGGCGTTGGTGGAATATTATGACAGGGCTGACCAGATGCCTATGAAAAATGAGGAGCTTTTGGAACGGATCGGGGAGCTTATTGATAAGAAGATGGAAAAATCCCAAAAGGAAGCGTTGCAGATGCCTTATCCATTTCCCTACCCATATCCCTATCCGTCAGTGATGAACGCACAGCCACCAGTTCCGGCACAGCAACAGCAGGAGGAGATACAGACAAAAACCGAAGAACTGAATGAGACCGCCCTTAGTTTCATGGATGGTCTTATGGGAATCTGACAGGGTGTTTTACGCATCCTGTTTTCTTTCGGAGAAAAATGAGACTAACTATTTTATGATACATGGAGGCAGTATTGGAAGAATACCAGATCAAGGACGTGGATATAAAACAATTCCTGCATTTGGTGATTGGGGCAGACGGAAAGCCGCCCATAGATTTTGATATGCTACAGAAGGAAGGGCATTACATAGTCCATTCCGGACAGGAAAGGAAATTCTGCTTGAAAGAACGGGAGATATATTTGAAGGATAGCATGGAGAACCTTATTGCTAAATCTTTCTGCTATTTTTCCTCAGCAGGAACAACCTTTGCCATACACATAAAAGATAAGACCGGAAAAGCTGATATTTCCGTACTGGATAACCGCAGGCTTTCAAGGGAGATTGCAAAGCGGCAGGTCAGGGGGAAATCCCTTACGATCCACTACAGGGGCGGCAGGACACAAAAATGCAGTCTTTCCACTGACCAGTATATCAGGGGACCTTTCGGGGAGAAGATTAACCTTATCTGTTATGGCTATCTTGCAGACAGCTTGATGCGGATGCGGCGGGATATGTTTTCCGGCAGAGGGGAGATAAGCGCCTTTGCCTACGAAGCGGAAAATGAACGTTCCCTGTCAGCAGTGGCAAGGAAGGCTGTAGCAGAGAGGGAACGGAATTTGAAGGGAAAGACCTTGGAACAGTTTAAGACGTGGTGGGAAGAAAAGCAGCTTTTACAGGCATTAAAAAGGCAGAATTACCGCCCGGAGCTTTCAGATAAAGAAAAGCTGGCAACCGTCCGGCAGCTTATCCATGAGGGAGGCTATAAGAGGATATCTATAGAAACAGCAGAAAAGGCAAAATTATACAATATCCCCTGCTTTGTGCCTGCAAGTGACGGGAACATGGATTTCGTAAGGAATGTAAAGCTACTGGATAAGAACCTTCCAATATACATAAAAGCAGGATGGGATAAGATGCTGGATATCCTTGTTAATCAGAAACCAGTTCCATGTACGCGGAGAATCCTTAGAAGTATGGAAAAAGCGGCGCGGGATGCCTATGACAGCGCAGCGGTAGCAGACAAGCCCCAACTGGCTGGGCTGGCAATAAAGATAACTTATTTTCTCGAAGCAGTAGACAGACATTCCCTGTCAGGTATTTTGCAGAAGGAAAGGGACAGTAGTTTGGAGAGCAAGGCACCAGATTTTCTGTCAGAGCCGGAAAAAGAAAAGTTCCGGTATCTTTTGGATAAAGAAACGAAGAGGGTTATGATGGTGGCAGACAGAACGATGGAATATTATGGACAGAGCCGCTGATAGGGTGTGGGAAGTGCGGCGGCTGCCGATACCCCCAGATACTTTCCGCTTGGCTATGATCTATTGGGGAGGGTGGGCGGTGTCAAGCATTTTCGGCTAGGACTAAAATGC
>CAYOED010000143.1:0-4275 GCA_964402925.1 uncultured Lachnospiraceae bacterium
CATAGGAGCCGATATTGATTTTTATCCGGTCTGATGCAGTGGGAGTCTGTTACAGGATTGTCCGCAGAGGCTGTCTGCACGTTACGTATGGCGTGTCCTGCCCCTGTTCTTACCGTTCTATCCTACTTCACTCCGCATCTTGCGCATATATCATTGAGGCAGCATTTGTCGCAAAAAGGATTCGTTCTCGCAGTGCACACTTCTCTTCCATGGTACACCAGTCGGTGGCAGAAATCGCTTCCTTCCTCCGGCGGGATAATTTTCCACAGTGCCATCTCCACCTTTTTTGGCTCCTTAATGCCCTCAACAAGTCCCATCCTGTTTACCAGGCGGATGCAATGAGTGTCCGTTACAATGGCAGGTTTTCCAAATACATCCCCCATGATTAGATTGGCGCTTTTGCGTCCCACGCCGGGCAGTCTCAACAAGGCGTCGAAATCATCTGGCACGTTTCCCTGATATTCATCCCGCAATATCTTCATACAGGCACTGATATCTCTCGCCTTGCTGTGTCCAAGTCCGCAGGGCTTTACAATGCGCTCTATCTCCTCCACATCTGCCGATGCAAGTGCATCCACATCCGGGAATTTGGCATACAGATCCTGCACCACCACATTCACTCTGGCATCCGTACACTGTGCCGCTAAGCGCACACTTACCAAGAGTTTCCATGCCTGATTGTAGTCGAGAGTACAATCTGCATCAGGATATTCCTTTCTTAATCGTTCGATTATTTCTAATGCCAGTTTTTCTTTTGTCATCTTTTCCTCCATTCCGAAGCATTTCTCGCTGAAGAACGCGAGCAGAATCTTCAATTCTGCTCTGCTATTAAAAGGATTTGTGACGCTTAGGCACAAATCCTGGGTTAAATAAATTGCTATTAAATAATTTATTCGGTCATCTCAACCTGATCAAACTCTTTAAACCGTTCGTAAATACTGTCATATTGATTAACGATTTCCATATATCTTTCCATCGTTTCATCCCGTTGTTTTTCATAGGTGCGGATGATTTGATCATAATGAGCAAGCGCTGCCTGCACTACCTTGCTGCAGATCTTACCCTTCTGGGCATCCTCCTGCAGGATTTCCTTTATCTTTTCCGGCGGAAAGGCATCTTTGTAGCTTCTTTTTCCATAAAGCGCGCTTAGAATATCCGCAACTGCTATGATTCTTTCAAGCGTCGACAATTCCGCTTCCCCGATGCCTTTAGGATATCCCGAACCATCCAGCTTTTCGTGATGCTTCGCCGCAACATTCACGATTCTTTCATCCAGGACGCCCCGCAGGATTTGATCCGTCATGACCACATGCCCCTGCATAATCTGCATCTCTTCCTCTGTCAGTCTTCTCGGTGCTTCCAGAATCGATATAGGAATTGCAATCTTGCCAATATCATGTAAAAGAGAACCATAATACAAAATCTGCAGATCCACCGCCGATACCCGCATATGCCTCCCCAATTCAAGGGCAAAGGTTCTGGTTGACATGGTATGAATGACGGTAGGCTGACTTCTGAAATCTATTGCATAAATCAGCATATCCAGAAATCCTCTTTTCTGCTTCTCTGTGAAAGTGATACGGTCAAATAATTCTTCCAGTTCTTTTTGATACTCATCCGTTTTCAGTTTTCCCAGAACATTAAATTTGGTCTGTGCGCTTTGAAACAATTCCAATGCCTTTGCAGATAATTCCCCTTCAGCCTGCCGCATATAGATATCTATGCCCGTTCTGTCGTCTTCCATATGCAAAAAGACCGCCATCTTGTCCGCAAGCGTCAGATATTCCGCAGCCTTCATATAGTTACTCTTTATTAGGGCATGCAGTTTATAAGGCAGATGATGATATAATACAATCTCCGCTTTATCATCAACTGGGGATAAATTCTTCAAGAACAGATAGCCATATATGGAATGTGCCCAAATATTGGTGTTTTCGCATTGTATGATGCCGCCCTCATAGCCGGTCTTGATCATTCCCAAATCATGAAGCATACCAATAAGTGTATATTCTGCAAGCTCCATCTCTGTATAAAGTCCTTCTGCCTTCAAAATATTATAAAAAATGTACCCTGTAATTTCTCCATGCCAGAGAATCTGGGCGTCCATGATCCCTAAAGTCCTGCGTACCACGTTATATACGTCTCTCGTACTTACCAGTTCTGAACCCATACTGCTCTCCATATTCTGTATTTTTATAATGACATCATATCATAAAACACGACTCCTTTAAAGCCTGTCTTCCAAAGGACTGCCAAACTCTCTGCCCTACAAGGGAGCATGCACTTGATTCATTGAAAGACTATGAAGAGAAAAGACCCTGCTGATGCTGTAAGTGGATGCCAATGTGTCCTATTGCTAAAATAATACAGGCAATCAGCATCCAGATCACTTTTCCGTATATGCCGAGTAAAAAGAATGCCATTACCGGCAAGGTAGCTCCGGCAACCGGAATTCCCAGAAAACTGCTGTAGAAATCAGCCAACGAACGTTTGCTTTTAAAATATCGTATCCACCATACTTCATACATGAGCATCAAGACAAATGCGGCAACAAGCCACCAGGTCCATTTTGACCATTTTTGTAAATTAAAATCTGAAAATAGAAGGACACAGCAGCTAGTCAGTATCTCTCCTGTCCGTTCCAACATTAATAAAATTTTATTTTCATTTTTTGCGCTGTAACCTTTGGGTTGATTTTTTATCCATATGAAATTGGGAATGCTCAGCATAAGTATAAAAATGAATCCTACATACGAAAATCCAAAATGTCCCATCAATTTACTCACGCTCCTTATTTAACATGGCTTTTGCTTCTTCACACCATTCCAAATAGGCACGATATGTTTTAATGCCAAATTCCACCGTCAGCAGATAATACTTATGTGCATCATCCAGCTCCCTATTCTCTCTAAGCGCGTCTGCCGCACCTATAAGATATGGTAATTCTTCCTCAATTTTCTTTTGAAATGCATCAATATGAGATTCTGCCTGCGAGGGACCGCCTTCCTTGCCAAAGAATAATTTGAGCAGTGTTTCATAACGCAGTTCATCCTTCTCCACGGGAAGCGCGACCCATTCCTTCAAATATTTCCTTCCCTCTTCCGTAATGGAATAAATAATTTTATTCCGCTTATTTTCTGTTCCCTCACGTTTGGTTGCAAGCCCACGTCCCACCAGATCACTCAGCGCGGGATAAATACTGCCGTAGCTTGCTCCCCAAAAATACTTTAACGTGGTATCCATCCGCTTTTTTATTTCATACCCTGTCAGTTCTTCATGGCTTAATAGTCCCAAAATCACACAGTCAATCTTCTTTTCAGTCGCCATACTTTTTTCTCCCTTCCATCATCCCGTAGGATAGAACTTTCCGCGGACACCCATCAACACACGCACCGCACAAAATACATTCCATGCTTCTAATTTGTCCCTCTGCCATCTTCTCTGAAACTTCAATCCCCATGGGGCATTCTTTATTACATTTCCCACAGGAAATACAGGCCTCCCTGTCTTTAACCTCGATATGTAATCCCGGAAGATGTAAAATTCTTCGTACTTTGGTGCCTAACACCATAAAAGGCGCCATCCAGCAAAAGTAATGACAGAATACACGCTTTCCAAACAAAACTGCCGGTATAAAAATCAATAAGACAATGCCATAGTATATCACATAGCTCTGCACACTTGAAACAGATATTCCATTTTCCGTTTCAAAGAAAAAATCAATTCCGGTTATCTTTCCATTAAGACAGTAGCAAAAGATAACTGCGGTCACCCAGACACACCATATAACATATTTAATATAGTTTTTCCATCCTTGTTTAGGGAGTTTTGCATTAACGGAAAACACGCACTCCTGCAATCCACCTGCCGGGCATAAATAGGCGCAGAATAACCTTCCAAAAGGAATTGAAAGTAAAAACATCATTGCAAAAATGATAACGCTTCCATTAATTATTCTGCTGAATGCCGCTCCAAATATTAATGCCGGACTAAAATAATACAGCGTAATTGGGAAAAGCAGTAATGACAATATTAAAGTTAATTTTCTTATTTTCTGTCTTTCCATTGTATTGTTCCTCCATGTATCAGTCTGATATATTCGATTATATATCACTGTGATACATGTGTCAAGAAATACTCCGTCAATTGTTTTACTTACCCTCATATTCCTATGTTATATGATAATAAATTTTTGACACCTCTATCAAAAAATTGCCTCTTGATTATTTCACATCAATAGCACCGGAGCTAAGCGTAGCTTAGCTCCACGGTTTT
>CAYOED010000144.1:0-4267 GCA_964402925.1 uncultured Lachnospiraceae bacterium
CGCCGTAGGCTTCAATGACTTCCTGCATGGTATGAATTTCCACTTTCCTTGATATACTTTCAATATACAGGATATTGTCTGTGTCTATGGTAATTCCCTTATTCCTTGTATTGATAAAAAGCTGCTTTTTTTGGCGCATTTTCCGCAGCCCGGCTTCCCTTAACGCCTGTTCAAAAACTTCCATGAATTTCTGTTCCGTGACAGGCTTTAACAGGTAATGGAACGCATATATGTCAAGGGCTTCAAATACATATTCCTTTATGCCCGTAATGAATATCAAAACGGTGTCTGAGTTATTTTCCCTCACTTCCTTTGCAGCTTCAATGCCATTCATGCCGTCCATTTGTATGTCAAGAAAAATAATGTCAAACGGTTTTGCTTCGGCAAGAAGTTCTTCCCCGGATGAAAAGCAAGCCACATCACAGTCCGGCTTCTGGTTTTCTATCATTTCACGGATATGCTCACGGATTACTTTTTCATCATCAACAACTGCTATATCCAAATTCCTCACTCCTAGCCTGTTATATCTCTACTTCATTTATCGGCAAAAATTTTGTACTTTTTTGCGAAATGTAGCGAAAGGCGGTTTGAAATGTAGCGAAAGGAATTTTCTTTCTTGAGGCCTGCAACTGCCTGTGGAAATTACAAACCGCCGCATATGGTAGTCATCTGCGGCGGTTAGCTCTTGCACAATAATCACAATCTCATCAGCCCTGCGTCTAAACGTCCGGCTCTTTGATGATATTGACTTGTAATTTTTTTGTTTCAATTATGATATTTCTGTCTTTTTCATCCATGACATCAAGCCTCTAAGTTCTGCCCCAACCTTTTCAATCTCATGTTCTGATTCAATCTGCTTTTTCGCATTGAAGTAGGTTCTCCCCGCCTGATTCTCAAGAAGCCAGTCCTTGGCAAATTTTCCTTCCTGGACATCTTTTAGAATACCTTTCATGGCTTTTCTTGTTTCATCAGTGATGATCTTCTCACCTGTTATGTAATCGCCATATTCCGCTGTATCACTGACAGAATACCGCATCATGGTCAATCCGCCCCTGTTGATAAGGTCTACGATTAATTTCATTTCATGGCAGCACTCAAAATAAGCCATTTCCGGCTGATAGCCAGCCTCAACCAGTGTTTCAAACCCTGCTTTGATCAATGCGGAAACACCGCCGCAAAGCACAGCCTGTTCTCCAAAAAGGTCTGTTTCCGTTTCTTCTTTGAAAGATGTTTCTATCACTCCGGCTCTTGCACCGCCAATTCCAAGTGCATAGGCAAGTGCAGTTTCCCTTGCTTTCCCGGAAGCGTCCTGATGGATTGCTATCAGGCATGGAACTCCTTTCCCTTCTAAAAACTGGCTCCTGACTGTATGACCGGGACCTTTTGGTGCAATTAAGAATACATCAACAAAAGGCGGCGGCACGATCAGGCCATAATGTATCACAAATCCATGTGCAAACACCAAAGCCTTTCCTTCTGTAAGGTTCGACTCAATGGATTCTTTGTACAGATTCGCCTGTTTTTCATCGTTGACCAGCATCATAATAATATCCGCTGCCTTAGCCGCTTCTGCTGCTGTGACTACCGTCAAGCCAGCTTTCTCAGCTTTTTCCCAAGATTTACTGCCCTGATACAATCCTACAATAACATCCACACCGCTTTCATGTAAATTAAGCGCATGGGCATGACCCTGGCTTCCATAGCCAATGATGGCAACCTTTTTCCCGGATAACATTTGAAGGTTGCAATCCTGTTCATAATAGATTTTTGCCATTGATATGACCTCCTGTAAAATAAATTATTATAAACGGCAGCAAAGTATTGTTTGATACCATCATAAACTTATATTTTTTACTGCTCTGATCGGTTTATCCTGCCTGTAATCTCCTGCATCATAGAAACCATTTTGTCCTTGTCCTCTTTATTTTCTATAAAGCGGTTCACTACCATATCGTGCATAATATAATCTTCCATCAAATTATATCTCTTTTGTGATAATGATTTCTGGGCTGGCTTATGACATATGAAAATATTGAATCAGAAATATCCCCATGAAAAAACACACCTATAAGCTGTATTTAGGTGTGTTTAAATTCTTATGCTTTCATGAGCTTCCGTTTCTTCATAATCTCCAGCAGGTCTGCCGCCCCGGCTTTTGTGTCCGCCACAATCTCCGCCGGTGTCATGCCCTCGTATCTCGCTGCATTGTATTCACGTATTTTCCTGATATCATCCAGGTCAAAGCGCTCACTGATCTCAGGTTCCTTTATCATCACTGCCATACTCTTCATCCTCCTCTTCCAATAATGCTGATGGCGGGTATATCATCAGATCCTTATAGCCCTCATATGTGGTGATGGCTTTTATGCCCCGGATCGTCTTCACATTGACGATATGCTTAAAATTCCATGATATGATGAAATCACATCCTGCAAGGATTGCCGCCGCTATATGGCGGCAGTCATCATAACTTTTTCTTTTTAAAAAGCCAAAGTCTATGAATTTCTCTGCAAGGTCTACCGTATCTTCATCTGTCTCGATTATATTATACTCTATCTGGTCTAAATAATCCAACAGAGTTTCCCGTTTTTCCCGGCTGCACTGGTTGATCTCATACACCACAACATCGGAAATGTATACTTCATACCGCCCTTCTTTGAAAAATTTCCACACTTCCTGTGTTTCTTTCATCCTTTCGGATGAATCCTGCTGGTCAAGATAGCTGATCACAGATGTGTCCAGATATATCTTTATCTTATTCATATGATGTCTCCTTCCGGCTGTCTAAATAATATTTTTATCATAATGCTTCATACCGTTTCCGGATTCCTACAGTTTCATCCTGTACCCTTCGCTGTTAAATATATCCCGTATCTCCTCCATGGTAATCTCACCGCGTTTTTCTTTTTCCAGCAGTTCCTTCATTTCTGGCGTAGGTTCAAGACCGTCTATTTTTATTGTGCCAGCATCATAAACTGTTCTTTTCGTTTCTGTAACTTTCATATACTCTTTTCCCTTTCGTTACATCTGCTGTAAGCATATCATATTTTTCTTATTTCTTCTACGGAAAAATATTGATTTATGCTTTCTTTTTAAATAAGCACCTTATCCTGCTTTTTATTTTTTCTCTCTGCATCCGTTTCCGTTCCTCTTTTGCTTTCTTGGCTGCCGCCCTTTTTTCCGATTCCTCCCTCGCCCGAATTTCCGATACCATTTCACGATAGCCGCTGGATTTAAAGACAAGGGTTTTATTCCTGAAAATACTTCTCATGTATCGGGTAAACACTTCCCTGAATCCCATGCCATTATAAGAATAAAAACCGCACAATGCAATGGGAGCAACAATGGGGACTGCCACATAACAGCTAAAGGTCAGCCCTATCTTTTCATACAGTAAAAATACGATCAGGCATCCGCTTCCAAGGGCAAGGATGGAATACACAAGCTGCTTTGCAGTAAGCCCCATTGCCACGCTCTCCTGATATTTTTCTATGTCTTTGTTTATTTCGATAATCAATCTTCTCTCCTTCCTGCCGGGATGCGGTTATATTTTGTATGGTCTTACCGCTCCCCGGTCTTGTCCTGTTTTTATATTTCTATGCTTCTACAATCCCAATGCCCTGCTTGTCAAAGACTGCGCACCTTTGCAAGCCCCTACCGTTAAAGCTATAGTAAAGGTAATCTCACAAAGATAGATAAGAACCTGTGCCCAATCCGCATAGCCCCCTGTAAAGGACGGAAGCCTTGCGCTGATAAAAGCGTTGCATATCAGGATGGCTAGTGCCATGGTGACTGCCTCCATCACGGCTGACAGGAAATACTTAAAATATCGGACACAGGTACTGCTTACCGTCCGGTTTCCTGCAAGGGTGGAAAAGGCGATTGCCGCCAATGGCACGATCACCATAATCTTCAGGAAGCGGAAATATACTGTGTAGATAATGAAAATCCACATATCAGTATGATAAGTGAAAGTATCAATGACAGGATCAGGAACACGAGGCTGGTTGCAAAGCCCAAATTCTCTATAATCTCCGCTTCCCCTGCCCCGATACTTGCCTGTGCCATGGTGGTATTCCCAAGGTGGTTCACCATAGCCCCGATACTGCTGAAAAATGCCTTTAATATCGTCAGGTTATTTGCCACAAGCCACTGCGATATCCCAAGGCGTATCAGCATACGGAGCATTGCTTCCAGACGGAATTCATTCTTGATATCCGCACTCTCCGCACAGAATCCTATCACGAAGAACAATACCACAAGCCCG
>CAYOED010000145.1:0-4260 GCA_964402925.1 uncultured Lachnospiraceae bacterium
CATTAGGACCTGTAGGAATGGTGAAATTTATGCAGCAGTATGATATGGGGTATGGTGATTATACGAAGGAAAAGCAGGAACAGCCAGATATAAGTTTGGATGAAGTTGATATGTTGTTAAAGAAATGATTATTGGTTTTGGGCAGGCATAAAATGTCTGCCCAAAAATCTAAATGTAAATTATATGTCGAGCAAAGGTTGTTGTTGATAATAGGGCACATAAGGAGAGAAGTTCAATCGCAATCACAAAACTATCCTGCATCCACCAGACAGGAAAAAAGTACATGGCTATGCACCTTGCAAATGCCATTTCCTACATTACGGACAACGAAAAGACGCAGGATGGCATACTGGTGGGAAGCCATAACTGCAACGTAGATTCCGCCTTACAGGAGATGCTTGCTACAAAGCGGAAGTTCGGAAAAATGGATAAGCGGCAGGGATACCACTTTATCATATCTTTCAAAAAGCAGGAGGTAAGACCAGAAACCGCTATGGAGATTACACAGAAGTTTGTGGAGAAGTATTTCAGTGATGATTTCCAATGTCTGTACGCCACCCATGACAATACAGAACATGTTCACAGTCACATTCTTTTCAACAGTGTATCATGGCGTACCGGGAAAAAATACCGTTACGAGAAGGGAGATTGGGCAAGAGAGATACAGCCTATTGTCAACGAACTCTGTAAAGAGTACGGACTTTCCATACAGGACATTGAGGTAGGCACAGAAGAAAAATCATTAAAGAAGTGGAATAAAACAAAACAGGGTATTTTCAAATGGAATCGTCAGATCAGTCTTGATGTGGAGGATTCCATTTCTTTTGCCAATAGTTATGATAATTTCCTGAAATTAATGGAATTGAAAGGTTATGAGCTAAAGCAGAAGAATGGAGAAACTTTTCTGAAACCTATGGGAGAAAAGAGGTTTATCCGTCTTACCGATATTTCTGGAGATTATACAAAAGAAGCTATTGAATGCAGAATAGAAAATGGCATTAGGCAGGAGATAAACAAGGGCGAAAACCGCACTCCAAGAATTATCAGGTGTAGAAAGAATTACAGGAGATATATTCCGCCGACATCATATCAAAAGGCTTTCCTTGCAAAGATGTACTGCACTGGACAGCTAAAGAGTAAGCCCTACAGCCAAATGTGGAAATATAAGGAGGAAGCTGCAAGATTTGAAAAATTGCAGTCACAATACCTGTATCTGTGTAAACACAACATTCATTCTGTAGAAGAATTAAAAAATCGGAAAGAAGGTATCAGCATCCGTATGGAAGCTTTGGCGGAACAAAGACACCAGATATACAAAAGGCGGTATCCATACAAACCGGCTCTTGCGCTGCTTAAAATAATTGAAGAGAATGAAATTCGTGCTTCCTATTACAAAGAGGGAAGCCTTTTTTATGCATCAAATTATGAAAAGTGGAAAGATGCGGTGGAAATCCTTGCCCGTAAAGGATATACGGTAAGCCAGATTACGGAAGTGAAAGAGACATTCCAGAGGGAACTTGCATCAGTCGCAAATGCAAAGCGTCAGCATAGGAAGGAAGAGAACCTTATAAATGATATTCTTGATGGAAACAGCAGGGTACAGGTAGTAGAGAAAATTGTACCAATGTTAGAAGCAAAGGAAAATACAAAAGCAGCAGATCCCATACAGAATGAAATTTCTATGGAGAAGAAAGTATTACGGAAAGGGGGTGATGTAGAAAGAGCAGAATTAATCACAGCAGAAATACCAGCCCACATAGATACCGATTATTTAGAAGATCAGCCAGCCCATAATGAAAAACAGAAACAGCCGGAACGGGCAAGATAATAAATTGTAGAAAGGAAATGAAATCTTCCACAATTATTTTGATACTGTCAACGCAAATATCCGTACCGCTGTAGAGCATAGGTCAGAGGAAAGGGAATTAGGGCAGGGCAGCAGAGAAGAAACAGCAAGCCCGTTGGAAACAGGAAAAGCGGCATCAAAGAATGTGGGAGAAAAAGCAGGAGAATCTAAAAATACAGCCGAAAAAATAAGGACTGCCAAAAAAGAGATCAAACAGCCGGTGAAAGGCAGGTGAGCATGTGAAACGACTTAACGTGTTTACCTGTCTTTTTTATGGAACAGTGATTGCCGGATGTATCTATTTAGGATTTTTCCTTGGCAGTATTATCCATCCGGATATGACACTCTACACTTTTGTCCCGGTACTTAAGGAGCAGATGGCGAATCCGCTAAAAATAAAAGTGACAGCCTATACCCCTTATACCATGGCTGCGGTATTTCTCACAGCACTTTTATCTGTCATGGTGCAGAAAACGAACCAGAAGAATTACCGTTTTGGGAAAAATCCGAAAGCCTTTTCTTACAGGCATTATTCTACTATGTGTGGATGGAAATGCCGCCGGGCAGAAAAAATATTGTGTCTGTATTGGAACTTTTAGCGGAAGCAAAAAGAGAAAAAGACGAACCCAGCAGGCTTGACCGCCGCTTTGAACTTCTTGCAAGAACCAGCCCATTAGGGGAAGACCACCCGGCAGTGCGCCAGTACAGGAAGGTCATGGACGGTGCGGACAACACTGTAAAAAGTATCATCATAAGCGTAAACGCAAGGCTTGCTTTCCTTGAAAACGAATCCATAAAGGAACTTCTGGAAACAGATGAACTTCATTTCGGGGAGCTGGGTACAGGGAGGAACAGCGATAAAAAGACAAAGACAGCTTTATTTATCGTCACGCCGGATTCCGATAAATCCTACACATTCCTTATAGGGATGCTCTATGAACAGCTGATGCAGGAATTATATTTTCAGGCAGACACAAAGTATGGTGGCAGGCTCCCCATACATGTAAGCATGTATCTGGATGAATTTTACAACACGCCCTTGCCGGATTCATACCTGAATTTCCTCAGTACCATGCGGAGCAGGGAAATCTCTAACGTTATCGTGGTGCAGAATATCGCACAGATCAAGGAACTGTTCAAGGACGGATGGGAGACCATCCCCGGCAATGCTGATACCCTTGTATATCTTGGCGGCAATGAGCAGTCAAGCCATAAATACATCAGCGAATTATTAGGGAAAAGCACCATAGACAAACGCAGCAGCGGGGAAACATTGGGAAAGCGTGGCAGTTCCAGCAGAAATTATGATGTCCTTGGCCGGGAACTTATGACACCTGACGAGGTAAGGAAACTGGATAATAAAAAGTGTATCGTCCTGATTCGTGGCTGTGATCCGGTCATAGATTTTAAGTTTAATACCTTCAAGCACCCTATGTTCCAAAGGAGCGGTGACGGGGAAGGGAAATGGTATACTCATCATCCAGAGCAGAAAAAGAACATAGATGTTATAGACCAAGAGACTGCTGATCGCTTGAAAAAAGAGGCAGGGGAAGATGGGAATGTCATCATTACTACAATAACCGCAGAAGAACTGATAAGGCTTGGAAATGCATCGGCGGAAAAGGGAGAAAAGTAAGAAGTATAGATAAAAAAGCAGTTATCATATTTCAGATAGAAAGAAAACCAGCCCATAAATATTAACAGCAACAACCAGCCAGCTTGAAAACAGGCAGAAAATAAAATCAGCCAGCCCATATAGCGTTTAAAAACATAGCAACCAATAACCAGATATTTATTATATAAAGAAAGGATTCAATCATTATGAGAAGAGAAAACATAACCGTAACAACATTCAGCAGAAAGGGCAGATTAAAAAGGCATATCGTACCTATGGCGGCAGGCATTGTTACCGCCGCATCCATGTTTACTATGCCCGTCCATGCAACCGGGGTATCGGAAGTCTTAACCCCCATCAATAACTTAAAGACGCTTGTACTTGCCATTATCGGCGCAGTGGGAGTGATCATCCTTGCCAAGAATGTGATGGAATTCGCACAGGCATACCAGCAGCAGGATTCCTCTTCCATGAATTCCGCACTTAAGGGGATCGTGGCAGGTCTTATCATGGCAGGCATTTCCGCAGTGATGACCTTCCTTGGATTCTAAAAGGGGGAAGATTTATGGAGATATTTAAGTTAGGGGATGATATCCTTGCCCTGCTTGAGATGGTGCTTGGCTTCTGGAATAACCAGATCAACCTTGTGTTCTCCCTGCTTGGGCAGTCGCCGGTCTCTTTTAAGGGCGGCGGTCCATGGGCGGTAGTGGAAAATCTACAGCCTTTGTTTGTAGGCGTGGGGAACGGGCTTGTGGTATTGTTCTTCGTGATAGGATTCTGTGCGGAGAGTGCGGATATC
>CAYOED010000146.1:0-4189 GCA_964402925.1 uncultured Lachnospiraceae bacterium
TCCCGAAAAATAAAGGTTTAGAAAGAAAAATAAGGTAGTAAACTTGACACTACCTAGCGGTATGCAGAGGTATAAGAATGAATACAGGAATGATTTTCCTAGCAATCTTCATTGCTGCTGTAATTACATTTTTTATGCGCGCTTTACCGTTTATGGTTTACCATAGAAAGGGAAAAATGCCACAAAAATTGGTATATTTGGGGAAAATACTACCGTCATCTATTATGGTAGTTTTGGTTGTATATTGTTTAAAAGATGTTTATGGTGACTGGTCAGCTGTAGGAATTCCAAAGCTGATATCTGTGGGGCTTGTAGCAGTAAGCTATAGGTGGCGGCATAATACACTGTTCAGCATTATGACTGGAACGGTGTGCTATATGGTTGTATTATATATGTTTTAGATCAGGAGGAACCATGTTGGATCAGTTTTCAAGGATAGAGCTGCTTTTAGGGAAGGCAGCAATAGATAAGCTAAGTGAATCACGTGTTGCAGTGTTTGGTATCGGCGGCGTGGGAGGATATGTATGTGAGGCTCTTGTCAGAAGCGGTGTCGGTGCATTTGACCTGATAGATGATGACAAGGTGTGTCTTACCAATCTGAACCGGCAGATTATTGCTACAAGGAAGACCATCGGGCGATACAAAGCCGAAGTAATGAAAGAACGTATTTTGGAAATAAATCCAGATGCAGATGTCCGGGTACATAAGTGTTTTTTTCTCCCGGAGAATGCAGATGTGTTCCCTTTTGAAGAATATGATTATGTGGTGGATGCTGTTGATACGGTAACTGCAAAAATTGAATTGATTATGAAAGCGGAAAATATGAAGATTCCTATTATCAGCAGTATGGGAGCGGGGAATAAGCTGGATGGAAGTCAGTTCCGTGTTGCAGATATTTATAAGACAAAGGTCTGCCCATTGGCAAAAGTCATGAGACGGGAATTAAAAAAACGTGGTGTGAAGAAATTGAAGGTTGTGTATTCAGAGGAAATACCTACCCGCCCAATAGATGACATGAAGATTAGCTGTAGGACCAATTGCATCTGCCCGCCAGGGGCAAAACACAAGTGCACAGAACGGAGAGATATACCGGGAAGTGTTGCGTTTGTGCCATCGGTGGCAGGGCTTATTATCGCAGGTGAAGTGGTAAAAGATTTAACACGGGATGTACGCTGTACCGGAATGAGGTAAGAGAGGTAAAGATGGAGATTACAGTACAGGAATTAAAATTGATGGAAAAAGGGAGTTACCAAATTATTGATATACGAAATGAAGTGGAGGTTTCCCATGGGGCAATCCACGGAGCTGTCAATTTAATGCCAGACAGCATAGAAGGAAATCCTGAAATAAACTTTAATAAAAAACTGGTCATCTGCTGCAGCAGGGGAAAGCTTAGCGTGGAAATAGCAGAAAGGTTGTCGGAAAAAGACTATGATGCAGTCAGCCTGTCAGGAGGATATATCGCCTGGCTGCTTGACTGGATGAAAGAGGAAAAAGACAAGGAAATCAGCAGGGATGTAGAACAGAGCATCCGAAAAAAATTCAGGAAAAGTATCTGGTGTAAGTTTACAAAGGCGATTAATCAATATGAACTGGTAAAAGAAGGAGATTGTATAGCCGTATGTATTTCAGGTGGGAAAGATTCCATGCTGATGGCAAAGCTGTTTCAGGAATTAAAGCTTCATAATAAATTCCCCTTTGAAATAAAATTTCTGGTGATGGATCCAGGATACAGTCCTGCAAACCGGGCAATTATTACAGAAAATGCGAATAAATTAAACATTCCGATCACGATATTTGAATCAGATATATTTGAGTCGGTCTATCATGTGGAAAAATCGCCCTGTTATTTATGTGCGAGAATGAGAAGGGGACATTTGTATCGTTTTGCAAGAGAGTTGGGATGTAATAAAATTGCATTGGGACACCACTATGATGATGTGATTGAAACGATCCTTATGAGCATGCTGTATGGCGCACAAATACAGACAATGATGCCAAAGCTGCATAGTACAAATTTTGAAGGAATGGAACTGATTCGTCCGATGTACCTCATAAGGGAAGAGGATATTAAGGCGTGGAGAGATTATAATAGGTTACATTTTATTCAGTGTGCCTGTAAATTCACTGACACCTGTACTTCATGCAGTAATGAAGAAAACCATTCCAAGCGTGTAGAGATAAAAGAATTAATAAAGGAAATGAAAAAGACGAATCCTTTTGTGGAAGCGAATATTTTCAAGAGTGTAGAGAATGTTCACATAGATGCAGTAGTTGCGTATAAATCAGAAGGGGTTCGGCATTCTTTTTTAGATTATTATGAAAAAAGTGTTTCAGGAACTATATGAGTATCACCGTGATGATTTTATCCATACCTTGACAAATGGAACTATAGTTTATTCTTATGTATGCCAGATAAAATGCATTGTCATCCCGGCAAACAGCGGAAGAATGGTAAAGGAGAGTAGCGTTACCGGTACATTCAAGGCTTTCTGCAACTATGTCGGAGTGGAATATAAGCCCTCTCATACATGCAGAAAGTGCCTGAAACACTGGCTTCCAGCTTGGCAACACTTGGCAACACCCCAAATTTCCCCAAAATGAAGCCATAAACATAGCGGAAGCCCCTAAAAATGCGGCTTCCGCACTCCTAGAGGCTTCCTTAGGGGAGGATATACCACCCCTAAAGGGGAGGATAAGTATGATGGACAGAAGTCTGAGAAACCCGATAAAACGTGCAGTCTGCACGGGCATTTGCGCGTCCTCTAAAGGTGTTGGCAACACTTGGCAACAGGTTTTTTGCCGGTGTGGGAGAGGTTGAGTTTTTGATTTGTTGAGGATAAAAAAACTGAATATGGAACAAATATACCAGAGTGAAAAAAGTAGAAAAGAACAGCAATTCTCTGGTGGTATGTGATGGGATATCCCATGTGCTAGTGGTAGTGCATGGGGTATTGCATTAAAAATAAATGTGAGAATGCCAAATAGAGCATAAAATAAATCGAAATAGTAGAAATGGTATGTGTAAATATGAGAAATTAATAAATAGGATGCCAATGATAAAATAAGGTTGTGAATAAATGAAAAAGTGGATATAATAATAGTGAAACAGATTCAGAGATTTTTATGTTTGGAAGGAGGTAAATCGCATGGAAGTTGCAGCTAAGAAAATTTATGCGGAAACCTTGGAACAACAGCAGATAGAAGTACGACAGAGCGTGATGGATGGGTTAAGACAGGCGAGAGAAGGAAAGACAAAAGATTTTAATACAGTTTGTGACAGATTGGAGAAAAAGTATACGAATGCAAAAGTATAAAATTGAAATATCTAACTTGGCAGAGCAGGATTTAGAATTTGCTGCTGACTATATTGCATTTGATTTAAAAAATCCTTCTGCGGCTGTCAATACAGTACAAGGTATTCGTAGGCAGATAAACAAACTACAGAATTTTCCAGAGCGTAATGAGTTAGATGATGATCCAGTGTTAGGGGATCTGGGTGTTCGTATGGATTATTATAAGAATTATAAAATTTATTATGTAGTAGAGCATAATGCTGTAATAATTGTCAGGATTTTACATATGCTGGTGGACAGCAGATCGTGGTTATATCGGACATTTGGACTGAAAGATTAAAATGCAATGTTTTCTGTAAGAACATGATAGAGAGATTCAAGGCATGGTGGATGGCCATGCCTTTATCATTCAATAATCTTGAAAGTCAGTATATGACGATGTAGAGGCTAAGGGAACAGTAGAGTATATTGATAGTATTCAATGGATATTAGTGGAAAGTGAGGAAGGTTGATGTTATAATTATTTAAATAGTTGTATCAGAAAGGGAGAGACATATGTATTACTTTTATGCCAGATCGGAATAAACAGTTTGGGAGGTTTTGAACATCAAATAAAGATATTTTAGTATGGAATTATTGGAATTGTATAGGGAAGAACTTAAAAATGAAGACAAAGAAACAATAAAATGATATTAGGACAGAAAGAAATGATAAGGATAATTGAATAAATACTGAAAATAAAGTACAATGTAATAAAATAAGACAAAAATTGGAGGTGGAATACCGTAGATGATTATTTATTTGGATAATTGTTGTTATAATAGACCGTTTGATGACCAGACGCAGGAAAGAATTCATTTGGAAAGTGAGGCTATTTTAACAATTCTAAAGAT
>CAYOED010000147.1:0-4084 GCA_964402925.1 uncultured Lachnospiraceae bacterium
ATCTCTGCATCGACTGCTTCTGCTCCGTTTGCAATTTCCTGTTCGGATTCGTAGATAGCTTGGTCAATGCGGTTGATCCTTGCGAATTTATCATACAATTCACTACTCATTACAACCAAGTCGCTATATCCGTTTTTGGTAATAAAAATAGGCTCCTGCTCCTTGTGTGCAATATTGGAAATTTCGGTTGTATTACGTAAATCCTTAATAGGCATAATAATAGGCATAATGCTCCACTCCTCCCTTTGACACAATTATAGCATAATTATGTTTTGAAAACAATAGAAACATATGATATATTCAAGTGGAAATTTTCGGATGCAATTATGGATACAAAGTAACCCGTCTGCATCCATAATTGTCTCACAATATGTATTGACATTTTATGACTACTAATGTAGACTATTATTGTCTACATTAGTAGTCGCAGAATGGTTTATTGCTATATTCAGAAATGGAGTTTTTTATTTATGGAAACAAAAAATGATATATTCTTTTCACCTATGAAAATGACTTTGATTACCTGGGCTGTCATATCATTTGATGCCATTGCGGCAATTCCCTCTATAAACCAGATTGCGGCAATGGCATTGTCACTGCTTGTATGGTTATTAGGCGCTGCCGGCATACTTCACATAATAAGGAAGCAAAACAGTCAGCTTTCCTATTATAAAAACAGCCCTTTGACCAGTACCGATTACATGACGTTATTCTTTACCCTTACAGGCGGAATCAGCATTGCTGCCGGTAATTATTTCTATGGCGGATTATCTCCTCTGTTTGTCAGAGAATTTTTAAATGGCTATTTGTTATACACCATAAGGAATCTGCTTTATTATCCTGCGGAGGTTCTGTTAATGCTGGAATTACTGATATGTGCCCAAAAAAGCGGCGAATTGATGACCCAAACGCGGCATGTCTCACCTGCCGACCTGGAGAAACAAAAATCTCAGCTTCCTTGGGGTGCATTTGCGCTGTTTGTAATGTGGGGTCTGCCTCATATATTTTATCATGGCCCTGTGGATGGAATGATATCCGCTCTACGTGCATTCATTTACTGTATTCCTTTTTACACATCCGGTAAAAATATAAAGACAAGCTATATCAGTATGTTGATTTTATGGCTCCTATAATGCCTTGCGTTAAATGTTGTTATATGCGGTTCCTGTGCAGCCTTGCTATGCATAATCATTCTATATAGTAGTAAAAAATAGAATCCGTAAAAGACCAAAAAACATATGGTAAATCCTGAAACACACTTTAAAAGAATATTATGCATAGCGTCAGGCAGCGTCTGGTTCATCTTCAAATTCAGCAACGGCGTACTGCAAAGCAAAATCAAAAACGTCATAAACATCGGCATCAATAGCCTGATTGCAATTCCTCCCTTAATCAACCGTTTAATTTCTCTGCCGCTTTTCCCCATATAATGAACCACTCTGATATTTTTTAATTCCTGCTTTAGATCAATTACCTGTTTCAAAGATAAACTGGAAAAATAAACTACAATGAAAATGATACAAATACATATTTGCATAATTCCCATCCACTGCTGATTTTCCCCGTCAAAAATTTTCACATCCGGGCAAAGCATGACGACACCAAAAACAAAAGCGCCCACTGCAAAGAGAATGCATATGCAGAAAACACTATTCAGTACTATACCTGCTTTTGATTCTGAAGTCATCTGCGCAATCATGTAGATTCTGTTTTTTTGATACAAGAAATTCTCCTGCTTCTGCCTCACATGATGCAAAAAACGAAAAAGAAAACCGTAAAACATAAAGATCGTACCAAGCATCGGTATTGCAATAAAGGAAATCATGAAAGTTCCGTTATCAGCAGGCAAAAAAACAATCCCACACATCATCCCAATAAAACATACCAAACCAGCCGTCAATCCCCATCCCCATATTTTTAAACTTCCATAAGGAATCATTCTCTGACTCCGCTCTTTTTCGTGCATCAGTTCACGTATCTGCAATCTGCCTATCTTCTCTTTTATACGAAATGCAGATAACCCTTCAGCAATGCAAAAATAGAAAAATGTGTGCAACAGACTCCGTCCCCAATCCGTCAGACACGTTCCTGCTTCTCTATGCCAGATTGTAATACCCAACGCAGCATATATGCATAAGCCAATCGCCGCACTCGCAGCAAAACAGATAATTCCAATCAAGAAGAATTCATATAGAAACAATTTTAACAATTTAGCTTTTTCCATACCAAGCAGTAAATAGTTTGCAAATTCCTTTGCTCTTCGTCTTAACATAAAGTGGTCAACATAATCAACCAGTATCACCAGAATAATGACTATCAAAATGGGTAAAGAAGCTGTCTGAAATCCCGCCTGCATCTTCCCCATAACAGCGAGACATTCTGACACCTGCATAATCGACAAAAGTATTACCATTGCCGCAATATACAAAAAGTAATCTCCCATGGAACGTTTGGCATTACGGAGCGATAATTTAAAATACATTGTCCTCTCCCTCCATCCATGCGATTTTATCCAAAATTTTTGCGAAAAAATCTTGTCTGCTTTCCTGCTCTCTGTCAAGCACAGTCTTTATTTTTCCATCCTGCATGAACAATATCCTGTCGCAGTAGCTTGCAGATAATACATCATGTGTGACCATCAAAATGGTTGCACCATATTCCCTGCGAAGCATGTTAAAGGTGCCCAGCAATTGCCTGGCAGCATGTGAATCTAGTGCCCCTGTAGGCTCATCGGCAAGAATGATATCCGGTCTTGTCACAGCTGCACGTGCACAGGCACAGCGCTGTCTTTGACCGCCTGACACCTCATATGGGTACTTATTAAGCACGGATACTATATCCAGTTTTTCTGCCAATTCAAAGATAGTCTGTTTCACGTTTTCCCTAGGAATTTCCTTTACAGTCAGAGCAAGTGCAATATTTTCATAGATCGTTAAATTATCAAGCAGATTGTACTCCTGAAAAACAAAGCCTAAATGCTCCCGTCTAAACCGAGCTGCCTGATTCTCAGGTATATCTGTAATACTTTGCCCATTCATTTCAATTTTTCCGCCAGTAGGCTTGTCAATTGTGGCTATCAAATTAAGAAGCGTTGATTTTCCGGAACCCGATTTACCCATAATTCCCAAAAAGCTCCCCGGCTGCACCCCAAAGCTGACATCATCTACCGCCAGGGTCTTCCTATTTTCCGCCTCATAAATCTTAGAAACATTCGATACCTTCAATATACTTTCTTCTTTCAGTCCAGTTCCCTTTAATTCCCATTTGTCACCTCCCAGCCAGTTTGTAATGACCTCCATGAGCACTGCATCTGTCTTTGTCCTTAACTGCTCCTCCGAAATATACTCGCCTGCCATCAATTCATTTATTGAAATTTCCAACAGACTGCACAAAGAGGGAAACAGGGACAGATCTGGCATCGACCTCCCCGTTTCCCACTTTGAAACAGCTTTATCCGTCAGACCCAGTTTTTCACCCAGTTGGCTCTGGGTCCATCCCTTTTTCTTACGACAATCGGCAATAAAGGCTCCAATCTTCATCTGATCCATCACTTAGTTCCTCCTTGTCGTTTATTATAAGCGAATTAATGCAGAATGAACACCTACCAGCGGTAGAGTGAAGCAAATGACGGCGTTATATCCACCTTAAACCCATTCATCTATTACCTTCCAAAAGCAGGTTTTGCTTTTTCTTCTAAACTTTTTCGCAAAATCATACGATATATATTATAACAAAAGGTTCATAAGTACGGTACACTATTGAAATACGCATCCAAGGAGGGATTGTCGCAGCAAAAGGATTTTCAGGTATTTTTATGGTGCATTCAGTAGATGCTGTTCCTAAGGTTGGCAAAGTAAAGCGTGACCAGCAGAATGCTTTTTATTCTGAATCCGGAAGCCAGAGTTCCAATGGCTCTTTCGCAAAAGTATTAGAACGTGCCAAAAAAGAAACTCTGAATTCTTCCATGGATTGCCACACCACCACTTATGGTCGTGACAGCAGGATACAGACTTTCTTCTATCAGCCAAGGGAATATCACTTCTGAAAGTCAAATGTCCAAACGAGAACGTTCAAAAAGAGACTG
>CAYOED010000148.1:0-3938 GCA_964402925.1 uncultured Lachnospiraceae bacterium
GAATCCCTTGTTTTCAGCGGTTTTCCCGATATTCTGTTCATTCCCTTTGTATCAATTAAGCGGTTTACATTTCCGTAAAGTGCCGGATATTCCCTAGACCGTTGCGCCTTGCGTATTCCTCTAACATCTGCTTTTGGTTGGATATGCTGTTGCTTTCCCCCTGCAATTCATCATCATGTGATAAACGCTCATACAATGCTGTGATCTCTTGACTCATAAATCAATCCTCCTTTCCGCTGTGTGCCTGTTTTCGGGCTGTTCAGCTATTTTTTTGTTGTTTGATGAATAAGTCTTTTTCAGCTTATAACACCTATAGATGATATGGGTACAGATATTAGAAAAAATGCTGATTAGTTGTATCAGCATATAATTAAACCTGTATGCGAAAAGTGCGGTTTTGTAGCACAACGAGTAGATGAATTTAATACATCAGGCTCAATTACACAAGAAATATTGGATGCGTTAAATGATTACGAATTGGTTATTGCAGACTTGACAGGACACAATCCAAATGTATTTTTTGAAATTGGATACCGAACTAAAAGTCAGAAACCCATAATTCATTTAAAACGCAAAGATGAAATAATACCAGTTCACGGGTGAGCCGGTGGTTATGATTTAAATAATCGCATTTCTGGTCAGCCTTGCAAGGTAAAAATAATTCGCACTAATACTGCTGAAAATAAGCCTCTTTGTTGGAAAAATGGTAAAATAGAAGAAAAAAGTTTTCCGCAAAGGAGAGAACAGAGAATACATAAGAGTCAATCGTAAAAATTACGAAAAAGTATGCCGAAGATATTATAATATATATCAGAAAGGATGAAACAATATAAACTTGACTCGACAAGACACAAATAGAATATTTCATTTCTTATTTGTGGGTAAAATCAATCATATTTACTCATTGACTATAACCAACATATTGAGTACAATAAGAACACAGAATGGATTAGGCAGTCTGTTTGATGATTGTTGGGTATAGGCTTTCCTACAGGCTTTGTAAGGAAAGAAGGTATAGACAATTCCAATACGATGAAAAATAAAAATGATGAAAAGGCATTATAAGAAACAGAGAGGTAAGAAGATGAAGAGGCGACGTATATGTATTGCAGCCGCAATTGTGTTATTATGTACAGCCTGTGGCATCAAAGCGGAGGTTGTAGAACCGGCACAGGAGACCGTGCAGGTAAGCAGCCAGCCTGAAGAAATACCAGCGCAGGGGACAGAAGCAGGGCTGGAAACAGAAGAACCGAAAGAAGTTCTTTTTGAGGAAGACACCAACGTATATGGAAATTCCATGGGAAATTTGAACAATGAAGGTTTTTTTGTGAAATGTGACGATAACGGATATGTTGAGAGGAATGTGTTTGGGCAGACCTATTTGATTGATTATGAGGGCAATGGAATTCACATTAAGGGAACCAATATCTACAGTCTAAATTATTATAACGGACAGATATATGCCATATGGAATGATGAGAATCAAGAGCGGAATAAAAGTATCCTGACAGGCAACATGGAGGACGAGACTTTCCACGTTGACACAGAAAGAAAAGCAGAAAATCTTTATGTAGTGAATGGTATTGTTTATTATAAAGATGCTTACACCCATAAATTGTATTGTTATGACCCGGAGGAAGAATCAGGGGAAGATACGCTTCTTGTGGACAGTGCGATATACTATCCGATATTTTACAAGGACATGATAATATATCAGGAAGATAGGGATGGAGAGTCTTTATACAGCATTTCCTTGGATGGCGGGGAGAGCACGAAACTGAACGATATACGCAGCCATTGGCCTATTGTTTATAAAGATAAGATTTATTACCAAGGAATTGCTAATGCCGCTTATACATTAAGAAGCATGAACTTGGATGGGACAGAAGATCAAGAGATTGCAAAGATCAGATATAGTTATCCGGTGTTATGTGGAGATAAGTTGTGTGTAATTGATGAAAGTAATAAAGGTGCCATTTCCTATCTGGAGCTTGATAATTTAGAGAATGGATTTCAGATTGCGGAAGTGGGAGATGAATTGATCGAAAAATATGAAGCGGATGAAAATGCATTCAGCCATATTGACATTACACAGTATAAAATTAGGGAAATTGATCATGTGGCATGTATAGACGATAAGTTATTATTTTGGGCATATTTCCGCAATGATGCCAATGACTGGCTGGTAGATGCTGTGGAGTATGATTTTTCCACTGCCCAAGCAAATCAGATTCCCTTTTTTGATGCAAGAGAGATAAAAGGGGATGCGGCTTCAGGGGATGGACAGGCAGCGGAAGTCGCAGACCTTGATATGTCTGTTCCAGAGCTGCTCACGCAGTCAGTTCCAGAACCAGCAGAGCAGACGGAGTTGCCTGAGCAGCCAGTCCAGCAGCCGGCGGTAAATACATCCAGTCATAATTATTACTTGCACTGTACACAGGAGCAGGCAGATCAAGCTGATGCAATTGCTCAGCAAATCGCATCAACGGTTATGGGGAATGCTGCTTATACTACGGATCAGCAGAAGGTGGACGCTGCTGCACAAATGGTAAAAAGTTACTGCAATGGTAAGCTGTACGGGATTCTTTCTACACAGAATGAACAGCTTAAAATCGCCAATGATCAGATTATGGTAGTGGAGATTGATAATGATAACAAGAAGGTTTCTGCAGATGTTTTAGAAGGAAAAAAACCGGAATACATGTATGTGGTAAATGACATGATATATTATTCTGACAGTGAAACTCATAAGCTACTCAGCTTTGATCCGGAAATAGAAGAAGAAAAAATATTGGTAGACAGTGAAATTTATTTTCCCAATATCTACAAAGACAGAATCATTTTTCAAAATGATGCGGATGGAGAGTCTCTTTACAGTGTTCCTTTAGATGGAGGGGATATTACAAAGCTGAATGACATGCATAGCTATTGGCCTATTGTCTACCGGGATAAAATATATTATCAGGGAGTAGAGGATGCCGCTTATACACTTAGATGTATGAAGCTGGACGGGTCGGAGGATAAGGAGTTGGCAGGAGTGGAATTCCGGACGCCAGTCATATGTGGGGATAAGCTATGTTTTGTGGATGCTTCTGACTTCAGCACAATCTCTTATCTGGATTTAGGCAATCAGGATGCAGGGGTGCAGAAACTGGATATCGGGGATAAGTTGATTGAATTGCTTTCCAATGATGAAGAGGTGCTCAGTTCAGGAACGGATATGTCTGCCTATAAACTTTATGAGGTGTCCAATTTGTCTTATATCAACGGATGCTTAATGTTTTGGACATTATATACTGATGACAACGGCAGTTATATTGGCGACAATGCAAAATATGATTTTGAAAAAGGTGAAGTGGATTTATTGCCATATTATTATGACTAGCAGGATTGACAAAGTAAATGTAAATAAGTGAGAGATAAAAATGAATACTTACAAATCTTACCCAATAGGGAGGTAGAAAGCCTGCATCAAATTTAATCGTAGACCAGAAGGCGTTGGATGCAACCGCAGCAGCCCACAATTATTACAAAGGGCTTACTAAAGAGCAGACGGCAGCATGTGAATGAAAATAAATGGGTTCATCAGTGGTGTATTTTGACGATGGACGGACAGACCGGATACGCAGATGGCATGGGAGACATTGCAGGCTACGGCGAGATGGTAAGCGGTATGACATTGGCTGATGGCTGAACCATTTATTTCCCCACATAATTATGAATTAGTCTGTTTGACGAACTTAATAAGAGTGATTCAAAGAAAGAAGCCTGTCAAGCTGAGGGCTTCTTTTTCGCTACTTTTCATTGGGGAGCCATTAGTCCGCACAGGATTCTTGTTTGTCAGACAGCAAAAATAGTGAACATTATGTTACACTTTGCAGGTCAACCGATAACGTAGCACAGGACAGGTAAATATACCAAAAGGAGTCCCTTTAAAA
>CAYOED010000149.1:0-3873 GCA_964402925.1 uncultured Lachnospiraceae bacterium
GAGGTAAGAAAACCCAGTAAAATCAACGGGTTTAGGCATTTAGCAAATGCCTATTGTTATTTTTACTTAAGGAGAGATTATGGCAGTAAAATACGTTTTTGTAACTGGCGGTGTGGTTTCCGGTTTAGGGAAAGGAATTACAGCCGCTTCTTTAGGCAGATTATTGAAAGCCCGGGGCTATAAGGTCACCATGCAGAAGTTTGACCCTTATATCAATATTGACCCCGGTACTATGAACCCGATTCAGCATGGCGAGGTTTTTGTCACGGATGACGGGACTGAAACCGACTTAGACCTTGGACACTATGAGCGGTTCATTGATGAAAATCTGGATAAAAATTCCAATGTGACAACAGGGAAAATTTATTGGTCCGTTTTGCAAAAAGAGCGGCGAGGGGATTACGGCGGCGGTACCGTACAGGTCATTCCTCATATCACCAATGAGATTAAAAGCCGTTTCTACCGCAACTTCACAGACGAAGACACCCGGATTGCCATTATTGAAGTGGGCGGTACGGTAGGCGATATTGAAAGTCAGCCCTTTCTGGAATCTATCCGGCAATTTCAGCATGAAGTCGGACATGAAAATGCAATCCTGATCCATGTTACCCTGATTCCCTATCTGAAAGCTTCACAGGAAATGAAGACAAAGCCCACCCAGGCAAGCGTAAAGGAATTACAGGGAATGGGGATCTGGCCGGATATCATTGTCTGCCGAAGCGAACACCCTCTGGATCAGAGCATAAAAGATAAAATCGCACTTTTTTGTAATGTGCCTAATGATCATGTATTGCAGAATCTGGACGTGGAATACCTGTACGAAGCGCCACTTGCCATGGAAAACGAGCGTCTTGCCCATGTTGCCTGCGAATGCCTGAACTTAGAGTGCCCCGAGCCGGATCTGACCGACTGGAAAGCAATGGTGGAAGCCCTGCGCACCCCTACCGGAGAAGTAACCGTTGCAATTGTCGGAAAATATGTGCAGCTTCATGATGCCTACATCAGTGTTGTAGAAGCCTTAAAGCACGGCGGTATTTCAAATCATGTTACGGTCAATATCAAATGGATTGATTCTGAGACGGTGACAGCCGAAACAGCAGATGAACTTTTAAAAGGTGTCAACGGCATTCTTGTTCCCGGCGGCTTTGGTCCCCGCGGCATTGAAGGAAAGATTTGCGCCATTACATATGCGAGGACACACAAGATTCCATTCCTTGGACTTTGCCTTGGCATGCAGCTTTCCATCGTGGAATTTGCGCGCAATGTCGTAGGTTTCAACGATGCACACAGCATTGAACTCGATCCTGCTACCACCCATCCCGTCATTGCCCTTATGCCTGACCAGAACGGCGTGGAAGATATCGGCGGCACCTTAAGACTCGGTTCTTATCCTTGTATACTAGATCCGTCATCAAAGGCATATGAATTATATGGAGAAGAAACAATCTATGAGCGGCACAGGCACCGCTATGAGGTCAACAACGATTACCGGACCGCCCTTACAGAACACGGCATGAAACTTTCCGGCATCTCTCCGGACGGACGTATTGTTGAAATGTGCGAACTACAAGACCATCCTTTCTTTGTGGCGACGCAGGGGCATCCAGAGTTGAAATCAAGACCTAATAGACCGCATCCGTTGTTTAAAGGGTTTATCAGTGCCGCATGCAAGGAAACTTGCTGAATATTGAAATACATACAGCGCATGAATCCGCTTCATGCGCTGCTTTGTTAGTACCACCTTGCTTTCTTCCACTATAAATTCCGAAGGCCAAGCGACCTCACTCACCAGAAATTCCTCATAAAACCTTTCAAATATGCTGCCCTCATGTTCTAATTCTGGGCATGCATACCTTGTACAAAGTTCTGAATGCTACCTGCCCTTGCAGCTAGCTTGACCCACCTCTGCATGATTGTCAAATCCTTCTGGTTAAGAATTTCATCTCTCAAACTGTCCGGAATCTCTCCATAGACCTCCAAAACATCTATAATACTCTCTGCTTTTCCTTCTGCTTTTGCGTCATTCGCCCAATCATCAAGTGCCTTCAACATATTTTTTCCCTCACTTTCTCCTTCTTTCTTACCTATGCTTGCTGCCCGACCTTTTTCTCTAATCAAACTTTTTAATGTTTTAGAATGAGTAAGCTGACTGAGCATAAGCCAGCTTTCATCATTCATTTTCCAATTACTTTTGTTCTCTTCTATATATTTCACAAACTCTTCCTTGCTGCCTCGTCTCTTAAACAACTCTAACAAAGGTCGTAACTCTGTCTTAAAATATTCAAAATGCTCAAAAGTAGATAAATCCAGAAAATGCAGCGGATACTCTGGAACCAGTTTTCTGAATTCTTCTTCCATCTCCCTGTTTTCAGCAGCAAAATCAATCATATCATGAAGACTTCTTGGACCTTCCCACTCTTTTTCACCCCAATATACAACCAACGTCATAACAGGATAAAGCCTGTCATTTTTTCTTATTTTATATAGTCGTTCTCCTGCATCACGATATACCAAAGAGTGGCCGTCCTTTTTACTTCCTTCTTGACGGAGCCTTTTATCCGCGTTTTCATTTTCCTTCATAATCGCCTGAATCTGATGACTATATTCCAATGCTTCCTGGAGCATGATGCGTGCCGGCATACCATAGTCCACCGTCTTTTGATTCTCCACCGCCAAAACAGCAAAACACTTTCCATCACTGCTCTGCTTCATGACCAAATCACGGTTTCGCTCAAGAATATCTTCATCATCCGCCTTGTGGAGAATCGGATTGATTTCCTGCAGCTGTCCGGCCTTCACCATCTCCTTTCCCCCAAATACACCGCCATTCCAGAGATCTGCATAACGCCCGACATCCTCTAAGTATGACTTAAGTCCAATGTCTTCTTTTCCCATAGTACCTCCTTTGCAGGAGATACCAGCCATGTCTCTGCCATACGGAAACGTCAACTTAAAATCTCCTGCTTTATTCATTTTTGATTTGGAATAAAAGCATGATTTCGTCTGACGCCCATAGGCACATTGTAACTGCTATTGATTTAGCATTTAGATATGTAATAGAATATTGAAATTTATGCTTTGATTAAAGTATAGCATGAGATTTGGTGTTTGTCATGTTAAATATTTATTAACGAAAAAGGAAAATAGCAGAATGCACAACACAATATCTTCCGTTGCATCATAGCAATTAATTGAAAAAATACATTATATAGTTGAATAATATATTTTCTTTGTCTTTTGCGTTGCAAATTTTCTACCTGCTTTTAGCACATGCTTTTAGCATAATGGATTTCTCTATGGCTACTCGCTATAATCGTAAAAATTCTGATTGCCAATATAATCAAATCCGACATCAAATAAAGCACAATTTATATCTGCGTCATTTCCAACTTTAAATATTCTTATTGATTTTGCAAATATGTTTAAAACCACATGGCCATATGAATCTTCAAAACTGTATTTTATAAATGCATTTTCCATTTTTGTTTCTGTATATTGGGCAATATCTCCAAATACAGAATTTTGCTCTTCGACGCTCACTACATCATTATAAATCAAGACTAGTTTACGCGAATCCCATGTTTGAAAAGAAACCTTTACAACTCGCAATCCAATTAAGGGGCTTTCGATATGACCATCACATTCTGGGAAATTTTTAGTTCTCTCATATAATATATTCAACCCCTCATATTACATTTTACTTTCTTATCCTATATTTTAACATGGGCTTATGGATATAGAAATAATCAGATTCCTGGTTGGATTTTTACCTTGTAGCTACATGCTTGATATAATTTTGTTCCCATATTTCTTTTATTAATAAAGGATAATTCCTGATTATTCAATATTTGAAAAACAGGAATTAGCTAGAGA
>CAYOED010000150.1:0-3647 GCA_964402925.1 uncultured Lachnospiraceae bacterium
ATTGACCGAGCAGAGCGAGGGATGCTTCTTGACTGAAAGTCAAGAAGATGGGCTTGATGATAAAATTCTTTAGGTTAGAATTTATGGAAAGATAAGGAAATGAAAATATTACTATTGTGTTTAAAGGCCTTTGAGACAATGGAATTTAGTCCCTTTGTGGACGTTATTGGATGGGCACATGATGATTTTAATTGTGATATAGAGATTGATATATGTGGATTCAATCGTACCATCGTAAGTACATTTGGAGTGTCCATAACAGCAGATATTCTAATAGATGATGTTGACGTAGATCAATATGATGCGTTGGCTATACCAGGAGGATTTGAAGAACATGGATTTTATAAGGAAGCGTATCATGAAAAAACACTAAACTTAATTCGCGCTTTTCATTCACATCATAAGCCCATTGCGTCAGTCTGTGTTGCTGCTTTTCCATTAGCTAAAAGTGGTATATTAAAAAATAGAAAAGCAACAACATATCATTTGCAAGGTGGATATAAGAGAGAGGAATTGAAAAATTTTGGAGCTGTGCTCGGAGATGAATGGATAGTAGTTGATGATAATATCATAACATCATCATGTTATTATTATTCATACTCACAGACATATCCTACCCTGCCCGCATAAGAGGGCGCCGCCTCTAAAATGTCATTTGGCACATCATTGAGATAACATCGACCATCTTTTTCCTGGTAAAAAAGAACCACATAATCCTCACTGACTTCCACGCCGCTCTCCGTAAGACCTGTATAGCTGGGTGCTCCTTCCGACCAGAATTTGAATAATGCGTTATACAAATCCAGCATATAGTATCCATATTCAATTCCCGGTTCCAGCCAGCGATAGCCAAAAGGAGTTCCCTCAACCCTCTCATTAGTTGCTCCCACAAAAAAGGTGATATCCTCTTTATGCTCGGAAATCATCTGTTCCTGAAGCCGTTCGTATTCCTCATGGGAAGTAATGGTTGCCAAATAACCGCCCCTTTCATGACAAAGCATTTCCGCTTCCTTCCAGGTGACGTCTTCCACGATCAGTTCATACCGGTGCTCCGCAGAGGCCACATCCCCCGTCCTTAACATCGATTTGATCTCATCCAGAATATAATATTTCTGTGGGTACATACTTTGTTCCGCAGGATATATGGCATTTAATCGGGCCACATATTCCTCTTTCGTTATTTCCTCTCCGAACCAATATTCCTCCCTGTTCCAAGGCTCCTCTCCTGTCCAGTAAAAGAAGTCAAGATAGTCACCGTTTTCGTCAAACTGCACCCCATCCGGTCCGTCACCACATATACCGCCGTCAACATAGACCCATTTCCCGTCCTGAATGGTATAGACATTATCATAATAATACCCCATATTGCCATCTGAATTGCAGATCAGGTTTCCTCGCTCAATATAAGTGACATTAAGGCGGGCAGACTGCCACACATCCAGAACATGATCATGAAATGTCAGAAACTGACATCCTCCCGCTTCAAATCCGGTGTCAACCACCATTTCGGGAATATTGTCATCATCCACATGAATCAGACTGTATGTACAGTTATCCGTATAATTGTCTTCCTCCAGATAATTAAGATATGCCTGCTTCCACTCCTCCAGACTGGAATCATCCTGCTCTATACAGTCCTGTTCTTTCAAGAAAGAGAAGCGCTTACACAATTCTCTGTACAGATCATCAATATCGTTCACAAATACGGCGTCATCATATCCCCATACATTCAGTTCTTCCCAGTCCCACTCTTTACAGACTTGCTCATATACTTCCTCAGATACCTCGGTTCCGTCTACCTCATAGTATTGCCCGATGTCCTGAAACCCTTCATATTGCGGAGCACTGTGGAGCGCCAACAATTCTACTCTTTCAGTCCCTTCGATCCGATAAAAAAATGATGTTTCTTCCCCCTGTCCCATATGTGTGCTGAAAATCAGGTTTTCATAGGAATTAAACCTGCACTTTCCAAAGCTTCCAAATTCTCCTGTTTCCACTACGTTTCCGCCATTGTATACAGATATGACCACACCGGACGCGTGGGCATCAGAAGGAATGATTGCCAGTTCCGGAATATTATCGATGTCAATGAACACCAAATCAAATTTTATCCCGTCTTTTTCATATGGGCATTCCTCATAAAATTTTTGAAGGTATTTCGCGTATGCCAGAAGAACTTTCTTTTCTTCCTCGCTGAGCATATAGGAATCATCTCCGTCTGCCATTTCTTCGGCAGAATCCGGAATGCTCTCGTTAACTTCCAGATTTTCAGTTCCGCTGTTCCTGTCTTTCTCCACAATATCGCTGTAGGAATCCTGCGGAGTCTCATTTTCCTGAGTCTGTATCGGGGCAAAATTATGTACCTGTATATATAATAAAACAATTACTGTAAATATTACCACCATGCTGGCGCTTATTATTCTCTTCATCGTAATCTCCCAGTATATCATAATCCGTGAAAACATTGATACTGATACCCAAAGCATTTGCAATTTTCAGTAGTTGACCGGGCTTGGGATTGCGGATGCCATACTCATATTTTTTAATTGTGGCGGAATTAATGCCGTTAATCTTTTACAGGTAGTCATATAAATGCCTCCGATTTTGTGATTTTTGTTAGTGTTTAGTACAATTCTATCACGCTAGGACATATTTGGGTATAGTAATTTGAAGTAAATACTTGATGTTTGCAAAAATGTACCGAATAATAAAAACACAAGGCTCACATATGTGTACCTAAAATAATAATGAAAGCAAAGGGGGATCGGACAATATTCGGCAAAGTCCCGACAAAATACTTTGAAGAAAAATTTTACGGTTTGACCGTAGCCATGTAGGAATGGGGATTGATGGGATATGACAGATATGGAAAAGAAAGTCATGGTGCGGCTGTGTGCAAAGATTCTGACAGAAACAGAAGATTGAGAAATCGTTGAAGAGATAAGAAATGTGGGGGATGGCGGTTGCTGTGCCCTATATTATATAGTAGTCAATAGAGTGTGAAAGTGATATAATCAAAAAATAATTTGAATTTAATAGGAGATTAGTTTTATATGAAAAAATATGTTATTTATAGGCATATAGGTAACTTATCTAATTCAAATAATGGCTGGATAAAAGAATTGAATTTGGTTTCATGGAATGATAGAGAGCCTGTTTATGACATAAGGACATGGAATGAAAATCATACAAGGTATGGAAAAGGAATTACAATTACGTCAAAACAAATGGTTAGATTAAAAGAATTATTAAGTGAAATCAATATATTTTAATGATATAGAAAAATGAAAAGAAGTGGGGAGTAAATGGCTGAATATGACTTTGCCTCTTTAGATGAATTATATGCAGCGGAGCAAGTTGACGGGATTATTTTAGAAAGAGATTGGGAAAAAATAGAATATTTTGATTGTGTAGACTTTGAAATGCAAGGATTTTGGAGATAATATATAGATTTTCAAAATAAAATGTTTTTTCTTAGTAATGTTTTGAACATGGTGCTAGTACCATGTAAGTTAATACGGATAAGGGAAAGGTAGTAATGTGGCAGTTCGCAGTATCAAGCGGATTGCCACATTTTTATGGAAAAATAGGCGGTTATGTGGTAATATATAGGAGCAAAGATAAAAACACAACGCAAGGCAATCTTG
>CAYOED010000151.1:0-3635 GCA_964402925.1 uncultured Lachnospiraceae bacterium
CAGTGTCAGAGGAACTGGTCATGCTGGGGGAACGCATACGGAGCCGGAGGATGGAGATGTGTATGTCACAGGAAACACTTGCAGAGAAAGCGGAAATCAGCGCCAATACGGTAAGCCGCATTGAGGGAGGGCAGATGTCCGTAACCATAGGGATATTCATCAAGCTGGTTCAGGCACTGGAAACAGATGCAGACAAACTGCTGGGAATCCTGCCGGAAGCAGGGAGAAAGGAGTATCAGGAGATATTCTACCGTATCAGCCATTTAAGGGCAGGTGAACAGGAGATTGTCCTGCGGACAGTTGAAACACTGGTGGAGGAACTGTACAGGAACAGGTGACAGGGATTCTACTCTACGGATATGGTGGAGGATTGCCGGAATTTCCACATATCCGTTGAGGAAAACGGGAAGCCAGACCGCTAAACTGTATCTATAGGACAAAAGATAGCAGGAATATGAGACGAAGGACAGGCAGTAAAAAGGAGTTTCCAGTCCCGTAAAAAAAACGGGTGTGCTGGGAGCTGTTTTTTACTGCCTGTATTGCAGGCAGAGAGCAATTCAAGGCAGCCCGTGTCTAAGAGCAGATAAACATGCTCTGGACAGAAAGGCGGTCAGAATTGACATTGCAGGAACTGAAAGAAATTACTGAAATCCCGGAACAAAGGATAAAAGTGCCCACTGCAAAGAATCTGAGGGAAACGGGCAGGGCAGTAGCAGAAAAACAGCTTGAAAATAACACATGGATAACAGCTTACCAGAGTGGCTATGCACTGTACCATGCCTGCGGACATTCCACCGTATTCCCGATCCATAGCTGCGGAGCCTATCTGTATGTGTCCAGTGGCATAAGCAGTTATTTACCGGAGCAGTTTTTTGAAAAGGAGCCATGGTATGTGCGGCTGGTGCTTGAAGGTGAGGACAGGCTTGACCGTAACCAGAGGGCAAAAGAGCAGGAAAGAAATGTTTCCTACAATGCCATTTCGGAAGAATGGGAAGTCATGGGAAATGCAGGGAAGAACCCACTTGAATATCTTGTAGACAGGGAGAACAGGAAAGAAATAATGCACTGCCTGACAGAAAGGCAGAAGACAGTAGTTAGCCTATGCTTTTTCCAACAGAAAAGCAGGAAGGAAGCTGCAAAGGAGCTTGGAATCACCAGCCCTGCAATATCCACCATACTTTCACAGGCAGCCCGGAGACTGCGGAAAAAATATCATTCCCCCAATCATGCAGAAGGCGAGGTAGCAGTCGTATGAGAGGGAAAAAACCCAAAGAACGGGAAAAATATGTTATCCGTCTTAGTGACGGGACGCTAGTGGAAGTAGAACGGGAAATTTATCTGGAATGGTATCGGTCAGAGCGGAGGGAACGTTACCAGAAGGAACGTGACAGGAAGTATGGATTGTGCAGTATAGATAAACTCCATGAAAAAGGTTATTTCCCCGAACAGTCCATTTTCGCCAGTGATACGACACAAGAAACAGTTTTAAGGAATGAATACCAGAGCAGACTTACAAAATGCCCTTAAAAATCTGCCAGAGCGGGACACACGTCTGATAAAACTTTTGTATTTTGAGGAAATCACTGTAAAAAAAGCAGCAGATATTTTTAGTTGTAGTAGGAAAACAATCCAAAACAGAAGAAAACAGATTTTAGAGAAAATAAGAAAAATGATGGAAGATATCTAAACATTCTCATGGAGAGAGGAAGTGTATAAAGTAGCAACGGAGCGGAACCGTTGTCAATAGAACCGTGGAATAATGGGGCAGGGGCCCCGTTATGCCGCGAAAGTCTATTGACAAAAGGTTCACGGATTATCCTGTTTGACAGAAAAGGGGCTGCTGCTCCTTTTCCTGCTTCCGGCGAGGACAGGTCCGGGCAGCGCCCTAAGCCCCCGGAGGGCTTACAAAGTTTTCACAGCACTAATCATTTATATAGTTTTTTAGGTCTGACTTAATATCATTTAAAATCATCAATAACCATACATTTTAACTCATCAAACTGGCGTAACTGCTTATCATTTGTGAGGAACAGGTCACATTGCTGTAAAAAGGCAGTGGCAAGCTGCAGACAGTCCATGGTCTTAAAATCCTTATATCTGGCGCGTATCTGTGCCGCCTTTTTGGCTATGCTAATATCAATCGGATGTATCTGTACATTACAGTCTGTTAGAAACTCAAAGAAAACATTTATTTTTTCCGTGTTCCCTGTCCTGTATGGATAGGTCAGGTATTCCGTACAGGTGATCGTAGATGTTGCCATGGGGCATTTCTTTTCTATAAATTCTCCAAAAAGATGTTCTACTTTTTCGCCAAAATTTATGTCTTCATCAAGGAAATAAATAATAGGAGTGGTGTCTAAAAAGATTTTCTTATATTCTGTCACTGTCCCGCATCTCCCTTATATAATCCTGTGCATCAGAATGGAACATCTTTTCGCCCCTTCCCATGTATTTTTTCAGGTCTATTTTCTTTTCGGGTACGCTTTGCGTGTCCAGAATAGTCACGATAACTTCCTGCCCGGCACTCAGACCGATATCTTCATTGATCACGATATGGCTGCCATTATAATATCCCTTTACTGCCGCTAACATAATAAACCGCCCCTTTCTTCTATGAATTTTATGCTGTCAGATTATATTATATCCAAAATCATGCTGTTTGTATATTTATTATACCAGATTTGACGCAAAAAGTCGTTCTGATCTGTTTTCAAAATTAAATTCTAAAATTCCTATAAATTGTTTAATTTTTACCCTTTCCCCACTGCTATTAGTGGAAGGGTAAATAAATCTCATTTTCAATTCATCAAAATTCCCTTTCGCCGAATCTTGACAACTTCATAGCCTGCCCAGATTGATACCCGGCAGAAGAGTGTGCATTCTGCGTACCCTGCCGGAGGGAACGCTGCGGAAAATAGAGACCGGGGCTGGAACGGGTCTGGGAGGGAAACAGGCAAAGCGCTCAATATAAAAATATAGAAGAAAGGAAAACAGTATGGGAAGAAAAGGAATCAAGCCAAAGCTTCTTATGTGCGCTGTGGCATTATCCACGATGGTATCGGGGGTTTTGGGAAGCGCACCCCTGCCTGTAAAGGCGGCGGAAGAGGAAAATTATACGGTCACGTTTGAAGCCTATGAGGGAACCTGTGAGACGGAAAGCATTTCTGTACCTAAAGGGGAGAGCCTGACGCTGCCGGAAGCATCTTATGAAGGACACTATCTTGAAAGCTGGATAGATGCAGTCGCTGACGGTGACGTGACAACGTTCAGGGCGGTTGGAAGGCCGGGAGATACCTATACCCCGGAGCGTGACCTGTGGCTGTATGCCAACTGGAAACCGGAGACGGAATCAGAAGGAGAATCCGGCACAGAAACAGAAGAAGATCTGGAATCAGGGACAGAATCAGAAGAAGAGCAGGAACCGGGGACAGGATCAGAAGATGAACTGGAGGCGGAGATGGGATCAGAAGATGAAACGGAAGAAAAAGCTGACATATTGTATAGGGCAAAATCAAAAAGTACAAAGGCAAAATCGAGTTGTATCAAAGACAGTGTTTACATAGAAATGTAAACCGCTTATTTGATACAAAGGGAATGAACAGAATATCGGGAAAACCGCTGAAAACAAGGGATTC
>CAYOED010000152.1:0-3489 GCA_964402925.1 uncultured Lachnospiraceae bacterium
AATCAATAAAACTTTCATCCAGCACCACATAGATTCCTTTTTCCTGACAATGCTGCAAGAGACCTAAAAGAGTTTTCCTTCCCAAAAGGTTTCCTACAGGATTATTAGGATTGGCAAGGAAAAGAAGCTGCACATCTTCCGTCAGGACAGCATTCATATTCTTTCCCTGACAGAAGCTGTTTTCCTGCTTTATCTCATAATAAATAATCTCTCCCCCTGCTGCCTTTGCCGCATATTCATATCCATAAAAAGACGGAACCGGTATCACAGTTTTCTCCGGTTTTATTCCATGTACTACCGCCATAAACAGTTCTGAGGCTCCATTTCCAAACAGCAGGTATTCTTCTGGTACGTTAAGCTGACTGCTGACCGCTCTTTTCAGTTTTTCAGCTTTCATATCCGGATAATTGCCGCACCTTTCCACTGCCCCATGCAGTGCTGCTACCACACTTTCCGGCGTACCTAAAGGATTTACATTAACCGAAAAATCCAGTTTTACTTCATTCCGGTAAATATCTCCGCCATGAATTCCCATTTACGCTTCCTCCTTTGCTCATGCTGGCTTGTCCGTCCGATGTCCATATAATCTGTACGTGCCAGCATGCCATCCACATGACCGCCGTTCAGGAGCTGTCATAGCAAACTCAGCATAACTGACAGGCACAGCATTTCACACAGCCATGCCGTGACATACATTAAACGGTTTGCCCGCTTAATATCCTCATATTCTACCTTGCGCAATGCATCCCCGATATATGGTTTTTTGACGGTTTTACCAAAATAACTGGCATCTCCCGCAAGCCTGATGGAAAGCGCACCGGCACACACGGATTCTGTCTGTGCCGAGTTTGGACTTGCATGTTTTCTGCGGTCCCTCCTGTAAATTTTCCATGCGCCTTTCCCTGAAAAATTACTTCCGGACAGATAAGAAGCTGCTATCATCAGAAGGGCGCTGATCCTTGCCGGAAGAAAGTTTACAAAATCGTCCAGCTTCGCCGCTGCCCTGCCAAAATACAAATATTTCTCATTCTTATACCCAACCATGGAATCCATGGTATTTACCGCCTTATAGAAAAAGCCAAGTATCGGTCCTCCTGCCGCCAGATAAAGCATAGGCGCAACCACGCCATCAGAAGTGTTTTCCGCCACTGTCTCCACTGCTGCCCTTGCAACTCCTTCCTCATTTAGGCATTCCGTATCTCTGCCTACAATCATGGAAACCGCAGCTCTTGCCTTTTCTAAACTGCCTTTTCTCAAGCAATGATAAACCTTCATGCTCTCTACTTTCAGACATTTCACCGCAAGGATCTGGTAAGTCATAAGGCTCTCTACTGCCATTCCCACATAGGAATGAATCCAGTATGCAGCAAGCAAAAGAAAACTTGATGCTATAATAACACTGGCAAGTACGATCAGTACCATGGCTACTCCCTGCCTAAGTTCACTTCTGCTCTTATCTGTTTCATTTATTGCTATTTTCCTCCGAAGCCTCTGCTCTGTCCCGGAGATCAGCTTTCCAATCAGTCTGACTGGATGGGGAAGAAAGTAAGGATCACCCAAAAGCTGATCCAGCAGAAAACCCATGAAAAAAGCAATTATATGGTATTTCATATTTCTCTTACTACCTCTATCCGCAAATTATTTTTATCTGATTTCGTTTTACCGTACCAGTTTTCCATTCTGCATAAATACCCTCTTCCATTAGATACCTGATAATCAAAGTATGATTTTTTGCTATAGGAACTGAGCAATGCCATGACCGTACCGCCATGAACCACCATCCCCACCCTCAAGGGAACGGAAGTTTCCAGTTCTGTCATCTTACGTAATTCACCACACATTCTAAGCAGTCCCTCTTTGCACCGTAAAATAAAATTTTCCCTGCTTTCCCCCTCCGGGAAAGCCAGTATGCCGCCGCTGTCTATCCATGCCTGATACCGTGCATCTTCCTTCAGTTCCTCATAATTCTTATATTCAAATTGACCGAAATCCATTTCCTTCCATTCTGGAATCACTACCGGACATAACTTTGGATATAGAACTCCGGCAGTTTCGATACATCTTTTCATGGGGCTGGTAAACAGATAGTTCACATCCGGATAGATATTCTGCTTTTGATACGACAGCAGCACTTCCATTCCATTTTTACTTAATGGTTCGTCTGTTTTTCCCAAATACCGATGCTCTTTATTAGCCTGCGTTTTCCCATGCCGTATCACAGCAAGCGTTATTTGATTTTCTGTCCAATCCCGCATATTACCCGCTCTACCTCCTCTGCCCTCTTCGCAAGTAAAATAAGAATCCTTCCCATACGTTCCCTGTATTCCCTTTCAAAGGCATTTAACGGAATGATACCGTTTCCAATCTCATCGCTGATCAAGATACAATCCTCAAATTCATTCAAAAATGTCTCTATTTCCTTTTCCGGGTATCCTCCATCCAAAATACGGTTCTTAACCCAATGATGAAAATGATCAATAACCACCGTTTTCTGTTCCAGGGCTGTATAATCCGGCAAAATCCCATCCCACACCACGTCTTTCTGTAATCCGTATTTTTCCAGTACATAAAAAAGCTTTCCCTGTGCATAACCGCCTATTACCAGTTTCATCTTACCCTCCATACTTCTAACACCGCTGTTGCCACAATCATGCAGATCTCACAATTCAGGATAAAATACCCTGATGTATCGCCTGTGATACCGCCAAACTCTTTTTTGCTCCGGCAAAAATAATAGATAAACGCTAACATAGCTACTGCCGCAACGGCCAAACCTGCCGAAAGCGACCAGAAAAGCATGAATCCGATACATACTGCGCTCTGTAAATACAGTGAGCCTTTCACAATCCTTTTCTGGGAACTGTCTGCAAACAGGCAAAGCGTTCCGTCTTTTTTTGCCAGCGGAAAGGAAACTGCGCTGATGCCGCAAAGACACCGTGAAAGAAAAAAGCTGCTGCATACGATTTTTAACATCACATTACTTTCAACTTCTGAAAGCGCCCCCAGATAAATCAGCCCATAAACCGCCAGCATAATAACCGCAAACGCCCCAATGTGGGAATCCTTCAAAATTTCCAGTTTTCTTTCCTTCGGGCTGTAAGAATGCAAGGCGTCCATCGTATCCATGAAGCCATCCACATGAAATCCCCCCGTAATGAAAAGCGGAATTGCCGCATCTATCGCCATTCGGCACAAAATACCGATATGACAGTAGTTACAAAGTTTACTCCAGAAATAAATACATCCACCAATCAGAGCCCCAACCCATGGGAAGAAGCAGAAAATATACTTCATATCCTCTTCTTTCCACTCAAACTGGGGAACCGGAATTTTAGAATACATGGAAACTGCTATGAAAAAGGATTTGATTATATGCATCTTTGCTCTCATCTCCTTACTGTTTTATGACTACCGGAATCCCGGCCACTACTTCCACTACCTGATCTGCCATAGCTGCCAGTCTTTGATTGATTTCTCCCATTGCATGAA
>CAYOED010000153.1:0-3419 GCA_964402925.1 uncultured Lachnospiraceae bacterium
CTATAACAAAATTTTTTGCTGTTTTAAAGATATAAAATCGTGCGTTTACCGTGTTCCGACGGTGTCCTGCGGAACAGGTTCAGTCTGTCGGCCAGTTTCTGATCCTTGTCCGGGTACAGGTGGGAATAGGTATCAAGCGTTGTCTTTACGGATTCATGTCCCACCCGGTCAGCGATTTCCAGAGGGGTAAAACCGAGCTCTATTAACATACTTGCGTGGCTGTGCCGCAGGTCGTGTACTCGGATCGGTTGCAGTCCTGCCTTTTCGGATGCCCGCTTTATCTCCTTTTCCAAAGCGGATTTTGTGAAATAGAAAATCCTGTCCCCCTTGCCAATTCCATATAGCTTTGATATGTATTCGTGAATATCGTCATACAAAAAATCTGGAATGGAAATACAACGTTTTGCCTTTGGCGTCTTCGGTTCCAAAAACAGCTCTTCACCTTTTACCTTTGCGTAATTCTTGTTGATATCTACCCATTTCGTGGGGAGAATGTCTGCAGGGGTGAGTTCCAGCAGCTCTCCGGATTGCATTCCGGTATAAAACAGCATATCAAACGCCAGCTTTACAGATGATTTTTGAATGGCACCGGAAAATTTCTCATACTGCTCCTGTGTCCAGATATGCATTTCTTACACTTTGCTCTTTCCCATGCTGCCGGCTGCTTTGCAGGGGTTAAATGCAAGGTTGTAATGAGTTACTGCATAGTTCATCAGAGCGGACAGTTGATTAGTAACCGTTTTTAGGTAGGTCTGGGAAAATGGTTTCCCATTTTCATCACGATATGAAATCAATTCATTCTGCCATTTTCGGATTTTGATGGTATCAATATCGCACACTTTCAGCCTGCCGAAGTAGGGGAGCAGCTTGCCTTCTATGATAAAGCGCTTATTTTCCATTGTGGTGGGTTTCAGCCGGTGCTCCATATCCTCTAAATAATTTTCTACGAGGGAAGAAAAGAGTATGTCGCTCGTGTTCTTTTCTTGATCCCAAAATGACCTCTCATACTCCTTGGTCTCCCTTTGTGTTTTGAACCCTCTTTTGCAAGTGTGCTTATTCTGCCCGGTCCAGTCCGTATAGTTAAAGGCAGCGTACCACATGGTTTTTCTGTTTTTAAGAGTGTATTTATAGGCTGGCATAGGATTACCTCTAAAATTATTTTTTTTCTTCCTGTGTTTTGTAGTATAATTGATTAGTATTGTTATATTTTACTTTTTTAATTTGCCTACTGGAACGGAGAAAATATTTAAGCAGTTCCTTTTCATCGTCTTTATACCCCATAGCTTTGTATATGTTACGCTGGAGACAGCCAGGGTTTTGCTGTATGTATGACAATGTTTCAGAGGCTACTTTTCGATATGACATCAAATAATCAAGTTCTGCGGAGCGGTCATTTGGTGAATAAGCATTTGTTTCAATACATTTTTTTATTACCTTTTCTGCTTTATTCCATTCGCCCAGCTGCATATACAGGTCTGGAAGAAAGTCGCGACAGACTAATTCTGCCGGTGCAGGAAATCCAGCAGAAAAATATGGTGCCATCAATTCAGGAAGTTTCTTTAAATCTCTTTCACAAATGCGTATTATTTTCTCGGTGTCCTTTTCGTTATAGACATCTTGTTGGTGTTTATAAAATAAAGATGCACACTTTGCAGGAAAGATAAAGTCTTCTTTGCTACTGATTACTGCACTAGATGGTAAATCCTGTTTGTCATAATACATGTAATCACAGGAACATGAAGGGCACAATGGTAGTGTTGGGGCATCCTTTTTAAGAAAGAATTTACCTTCAAATTGGGCACACATAGGGCATACATTTTCATCTCCTGCTGTAGATATGCATACATATTCTTCAGTACCAAAATCAATTCCGGTTTGTTCTCGAATTTGCATTTTGGGTGATGAAGATGTATAGTTTCCGTATTGTATTGTTGCAGAAAAAGTAGGTATATCTGTCTGTGATTGCTTTGTTCTCTTTTTCTGAAAAAAACCAAAAAAACCCATTTATAATCCTCCGATCTTAAGCTATTTTTTTTAAGCTCTTTTTCCTTCGGTACCACTCGAAGGAAATGATTTTTTTTCTTCATCAACGCATTTTCCGTATTCGCCAGCTGCAACTGCCGAAATACCCTCTACACATAAAACACCCGCCTTTGCTATAAGATATTTTTTGCACTCATCATCGCAGCGGTTGAAAAGTTGAAGGAGCATTTCTTCCTCAGCAGTAATCCGTTTCCTGTTAGATGTGTCTAAAAGGTAATCTGTTGATACTCTTAATGCTTTTGCAATTTTTATCAGATCTTCTATTGAAGGCATCTTATTACCATATAGATAACTATCCTTTTGCTCACTATGAAACCCAGTTCTTTTTGAAAATTCATCTTCTGATATTTTTTGCTCTGCCATTAAATCGCGAATCCGCATCTTGAATTCAAAAGCAAATTCCGGAGTATCCATTGTGTAATTTGTGTAATCAATAACTTCTTGTTCGTTTCCAAGAATATAACCCACAGGTACTTCAAACAGAGAAGATAATTTACCTAGGGTTTCTATGTCTGGCTCTCTTTTTTCTATCTCATATAAGGATAGAGCAGAGCGGCTAATGCCTATTGATCTTGCTAATTCTGCTTGCGTTAGTCCGCGTCTCTTCCTAAGTTCTACAATGCGTTTCCCAAACATAAACAACCTCCTTCGTTACAATTTTACTCTACAAAATGAAGCACCTATGTTAATATTCAAATATGCTTCATATTGAAGCAAAATAAAAAGGAGGTACACCATGAAAAGAAAGCAACTAATCAAAGCTCGAAAAAGTCTTGGGCTGACACAGGCAGATATGGCAACCGCAGCCGGGAAGGCGCCACAGACATAATGTCGATTGACAGAAGGCGGCTTTACAGGATTGAGAGTGGAATTGCAAATCCATATCCGGAAGAGGTTCATTTGATGGCGGATTTATACAATGCCCCGGAATTGAAAAACTATTTTTGCAAGAATATATGTCCTCTTGGAGAGGATCTTCCTAAAGCAGAGATAGCAGATCTCGATCGGATTACTGTTAGGACTTTATCAGCAATTCGGAAGTTGGGAGAAACAAAAGAATTACTGCTTGACATTACGGAAGACGGAGTGATTGATGAATCTGAAAAAGATGATATGAAAAAGGTTCTCCAAAACTTAGAAGAATTGGAACAGATTGCACAAAACATGAGACTGTGGATAAAGAAAAATCTGTGATTAAGAGGCTTGAAATGTGGGCATTAACACAGGATTAAAGGAGGAATTGCATGAATGCATTGGCAGCGGCACCAGGAGTTGTTCGGAAAAGCACACGAATATTTGTCACTTAGGAAGATGTGGCTACACTCAACATCATAAACTTAACGGTCATATCTAATTGGAAGTATAAACAATTTTTT
>CAYOED010000154.1:0-3322 GCA_964402925.1 uncultured Lachnospiraceae bacterium
ATTTCAAAAATTCAGATGGGAGGTATTTATGGTGAAATATGCACCAAGAAAAGTATATATCATAGAAAGCGGCAGCTATGTGGAATTATCCTATAGGGATTTCTGCTGCCGCAGGCAAGCAAACCAGAGTTATTTAGACAAGCTGTTTATCCCCATTCAAGGCTGCTTGCTTGAAGTCGCAAGGGAACAGTACACAGACTTCTATCGGGATAAGGAGCGGTGGCGTTATCTTCAGAAACTGGATACAAAGAACAGCCTGCTTTCATTGGATGGATTTATGGATGATGAGGGCAACGCTTTAGACTTCATTGCTGATAAATCGGCGGATGTTGAGAAAGCTGTTATCCATGCGGTAATGTTGGACAGGCTGAAAACCGCCTTGCCCTTATTGTCGGACAGTGAACAGGCGTTGATACAGGCAATCTTTTTTGATGGACTTACCGAGCGAGAAGTCGGATTTAGGCTAGGTATGACCCAGAGTGTCATAAACAAACGCAAAGCCAAAATCCTTGCAAAGTTAAGAAAGATAATAGAAAATTAATTTTTTATAGCGTTCAGCCCCCTTGTTTTTTCCTTTTGGAAAATGAGGGGGTTTTTTAGCCCTCTCAATCTTGGATTTACTTAACTCCCGATTGGAGGAAAAAACATGGCATATAACCACGGACGAGAGGAGAGAAAATGGCGTATCTGGAAAGAAGCAGAAGAAAAGATACTGCGTGATTGCGGCGTTGATGAAGCGGTCATTGAACAAATCCGCATAGATGACAGGACAGATTTTAATTCCAGCAGGCGGTTTTACCGATGGACAAATGATGTTGCAGAGTACCTTGAGGGAATGGCAGATAAAGAGCAACAAACGGAGATAAAGACTGTTGCTGATTTACTGGACGAGATTGAGAACGAAAATCTGTACCTTGCATTAGTCAAAGTGGACAAGCGTACTTTACAAATCGTCCTGTTGAAAATGCAGGGCTATTCCACAAAGGAGATTGCCCCGATTGTCCAATTAACAACGGGGGCTATCTATGCAAGGTTAGACCATTTGAGGAAAAAACTAAAGGATTTTAAGCATTAAAGGGTAAATTTTAGCTTTTTCAAGGACTATAGGGTGAGGAATATTTTCTCTCACCCTATTCTTCATGGGAGGATTATTGCAGATGGACAGTTATATAGATGAAACAACAAAAGAAGACTTTACCGAGGATACTGTTATCCGAGAAGCAATCGACAATATTTACGATATGCTTGCAGATTTACCAAAAAAGAAACGCCTTGCTTTCTTTGGGCAAATCTCAAAACCAAAAAATTTAGATTTTGTAAAGGAGATTGATGGCATTTATTATGCTGTTCGCTCCCACTTTGACAGAGAACAAAGAGAAGATATGATAAGCAAGGTCAATCGGATATTGACCAAAGAAGTATAAAGATATTTTAAATTCACGCTTTAAAGCGTTGAAGCAAGACGGTAGATATGGTAAAATAACATCACTACAAAAATCATATCCGACTGTCGGAAAGGAGTTTATTTTGGACAGACAGTCAGAAAAAATTACTGCTCTCTATTGCAGACTCAGCCGTGATGATATGCTGCAAGGAGAAAGCAACAGCATTACCAATCAAAAATCTATTGTCAGTAAATACGCAAAGGATAACGGATTTCAGAATCCACAGTTTTTTGTGGATGACGGATATTCTGGTGTCAGCTTTACAAGACCGTCTTTTATGGAATTGATGGAACTTGCCGAAGCAGGAAAAGTTGGAACGATTATTATCAAAGACCATTCAAGGCTTGGCAGAAACCGCCTTGTTGTCGGTCAGTTATTGGAAGAAGATTTTGTCCGTCTTGGCATACGCTATATTGCTATTATGGACAATATCGACACCAAAGACGGATTGAGCGATTTTCTTCCTGTACAGGACTGGTTTAATGAAATGCACGCCAAAAACACCTCAAAGAAAGTGCGGGCAGTGTTCCAGAACAAAGGTATGTCGGGCAAGCCGCTAACAACGGTTATCCCCTATGGCTATAAGAAGAATGAGGCCGAACCTGCCCAGTGGCTGATTGACGAAGAAGCAGCCGAAGTTGTACGCAGGATATTCCATTTGTGTATTGAGGGATATGGACCGACACAGATAGCAAATATCCTTTTCTCGGAGGGCGTTCCAACGCCAACAGAATATTGGCAGGCACAAGGGCGAAAGACGTCCGCACTTCCTGCCATACCTCATAAGTGGGCAACAAGAACGGTTGCGGATATTCTGGAACGGCTTGAATACTGCGGGCATACGGTTAATTTCCGCTCTACAACACGCTCTTTCAAAGATAAGACCATGATACGCAGACCAAAAGAAGAATGGAAAGTCTTTGAAAATACCCACGAAGCCATCATTGACAATGAAACTTGGGAACTTGTGCAAGAACTTAGGAGCCATAAACGTAGACCAAACCGCACAGGCGAGGTCAGCATTTTTTCTGGATTACTCTATTGCGCCGACTGCGGAGAAAAGCTGTATTACAGCGTGACGAACAATTACAGCCGAGAGCAGGCATACTTTTTCTGCTCTAGCTACCGCAAGAATACGGCAAACTGTACTGCACACTATATCCGCGAAAAGGTTGTCCATGCCTTAGTACTTGAGAGTTTGCAGCGTGTCCTGTTTTATGTGCAGGCGTTTGAAAAACAGTTTGTGCAGAAACAGCTTGACAAATCAAGCGAGGAACAGAAAAAGGAGCTTGCCAAGAAGCGACGTGAGTTAGCCAAATCCGAAAAACGTATTGCTGAACTTGATATATTATTTCAGCGGATTTATGAGGATAATGTATCGGGCAAACTGAGTGATGAGCGATTTTCAATAATGTCGGCAAATTATGAAACTGAGCAGAAAATGCTGAAAGACGCTCTTATTCAGTTAAAAGCCGATGTAAAAATGCAGGAAGACAAGACCGCAAATGTCTCCGCTTTTATAGATAAGGTTAAGCGTTACACGGAAATCAAAGAGCTTACGCCTGCCATTGTTAATGAGTTTATTGACTATATCATGGTATCAAAGAAGCAGGTCATAGACGGAAAGACAATATATCCCATTGACATTTATTATAACGGTGTTGGGATTATCAATGCTCCATCTGCTGAAGAATATGAGGAAATGTTCCAAGAACGCTTAAAACAGAAACGTTCCAAAGAAAAAACGGCATAGCCACGAATGACTATACCGTAATTTGTCAGAGCCGCCCTCATCCCCTCACTTCCTTATGTGAAGGGGACGAATTGCTCTCTTTTTTCTTATCCAATTAATACTTCCTTTTCCTTAAATGCAAATC
>CAYOED010000155.1:0-3297 GCA_964402925.1 uncultured Lachnospiraceae bacterium
CCGATGAAGTGATAATGAATTTCAATTTTCTGCTTATATGGCCGGACGCTTCTATCTGCTGGATAAACTGCAATCCAGTCGATAAATTGTCCGACAATATCTTGTGTCAAAAAATCGATGCCAGCTTGGCCCTCGACCTCCTTCTTGAACTGTGTGAGACCACTTTGGAACTTCTGGGCGGTCTCACACTCTGTTTGAATTTTTTGTTGCGCTTCTTTTAATAAATCACGCTCCTTTTTAAATTGATTGCTTAGCAGGACGAATGTTTCGTCATCTATCACCCCTTTCACTTTGTCTTCATAAGCTGTAGCCAGATATTTTCTGAGTTCGCTCTGGCGCTTATCCATTATCCGTTGTTGCTCCATTAGTTTCTGAATGGTTTTCTGTGATTCTATTGACTTTGCAACAGTGACCCTGTTCCAGAAGCCATTGCTCTTTGCCGCTTTGAGCAGCCTTTGTAGCTCATCAAGCACCTTATCACTTAATGAATCCAAACGAATATAGTGGGTATCAGAGCAAGTGCCCCGATTGCCCACATAATTGGAGCAGTTGTAATATTCAATAGATGGATTTGCTTGATTAAAATGATAGTGAAGATTGCTTCCGCAGTCTCCACAGCGAAGAACTCCGGAAAACAGTGATTGCTTCCCGGAGTTCTTTCTCGTTTTATGCAGGCTTCGCTTGTGCTGAATGTATTCCCAAAAGGAGCGTTCGATAATCGCTTCATGCTTGTCCTGTAGAATGACCATATTTTCAACAGCATTTTCTCTACGCTTTTTATCTTTGTAGGAATTACTGTAAGTTTTTAGATTTACTATGTCGCCGCAATATTCTCGACTGCACAAGATTTTAGCAACCGTAGTGGAAGCCCAACGATATGGATCAGCTGATGTTGGAATCCGCTTGCTTCCATTTTTTAAGTGATAGTGAGCTGGTGTCAAAATTTTATCTGCCTCCAGCATTTTTGCGATTTGTTCAGATCCATAACCCAAGAAGGCAAGCCGATATATGTATCGAACGACAGCTGCTGCTTCATAGTCAATCTCCCATGGCCCAGTCTTTCCCTTAGACCTGGTATAGCCGTACACGGGTGAGCCGATTGCAGTTCCGGTTGATGCACGGGATTGGTACATCAACCGCATCTTCCGACTAATGTCTCTTGCATACCACTCATCCATGACGCTATATAGAGGCACAAAATCTGTGGAGATAGTATTGCTATCGATCCCACCGCTAACCGCTATAAAACGTACATTATGGCGGGGGAAAAACTGCTCCAGGTAGTAGCCAATTTTTAAGTAGTCTCGCCCAAGACGAGAAATGTCTTTGACTAATACAGCAGATACCATTCCGACTCGGATAGCATCTTCCATCTGCTTAAGTGCTGGACGGTCAAACACGGTTCCACTGTATCCATCATCAATAAAAAATTGGGTGTGTTCAAAGCCATGCTGGGCTGCGGATTTCTGAAGGAGAATCTTTTGATTCACAATGCTGTCGCTTTCATCGCGGGCGGGAATATTTTTGGAGATGCGGCAATATAGGGCTGCAAGTTTTCTTTCTTCCATATGAATCACTTTCCCTTCGTGTTCTTATTCATAGAATACAGCAAAAATGATAAATATGGTATGAACATGATGAGATTTGTAGATTTTTAAAATGCTCTATGATATAATATACTCGCAATAAATCCTTCCTTCTTGCGAGATGAGGTTAATATCATGGCTGAATATATAAACGCTTTAAAGATACAAATCGAGTAACTTTGTATAAAGGTGACTGCCTTAATCTTTTAAAGAAGATACACGATGAATCAGTGGATATTTCCAACACCTCGCCACCGTATTGCATGGGAAAAACATATGAAGATCTCCACGCCGATATCGAAACATTTAGAAACCAAAGATATAGGAGGAAAAGCATGAGTGTAGGTGTTTGTATAATAAATAAATGATGATACAATAATTACTGCAGAAAAAGAATTGGATGTGAATACACATGAGATGTCTATTTTGCAAACAAGATTCCTCTGATTCAAAAAGCATTGAGCATATTATTCCAGAGGCATTAGGTAACAAAACTTTTGTCTTGCCGCGGGGGTATGTCTGCGATAAATGTAATAATTATTTTGCACGTGAAGTTGAAAAACCATTTTTGAATCAATTTGATATGCGCCTATTAAGATTTGAACAGGCCATTCCCAATAAGAAAAACAAAATTCCGTCTATACCTGGCAGCATACTTTCGTTTCCGGTTACTGTTCGTAAAGATATAATAAACGGAGAAGTGGTAACAGGAATTGAGATGCCACCAGAACTGTTTACTAACATTGTAAGCACGCAAAAGAGCATGACACTGATCCTTCCAGCTTTACTCGATGATACCCTACCACCACAAAATTCCATTATATCAAGATTTTTGGCAAAAGTTGCGTTAGAAGCTTTAGCCGCAAGACTGAAAGACAACGATGGCTGGTTGGATTACTTAATAGATGATCATCAACTCGATGCTATTCGAAATCATGCACGAATTGGACAACCTAAAGAATGGCCTTGTAATATTAGACGAATTTATTCTGCCAATGCAGATTGGCAAATTGGGGGCGAGAATAGCCAGATAATATATGAATGCGATTTTTTGCTTCCTAATATTGTAGAAAGTGTCTCAGGGGAAGATAACTACATTCAGACCGAGATATATTTTATTGTTGCTTTGTGGGGAATTGAGTTCACCATTAATCTTGGCGGCCCAGAAATTGATGGGTATGAGCAATGGCTATTTAATCATAATGATATAAGTCCTCTACATTATGGAAAAAACACTTCAAATTGGGGATAAAACCCTTGCTGACGAACAGGTTAATCTCCTTAGCTGAAGGGGCTGGGCATCGTCCTGCCAGGGATTACCACCTCGGCCTCCTGCTTCTTCCGCTCCGTAGCGAGAGGACCATCAGAAGTCTCTGGCGCGGACTCCCTCGCTGTATACTCCGCCGGGGGCTGTTCCTCAATAGAAGTTTCCAGCACTTTACCTTCTGTCACCTGCTCGGTTGCCTTTTCTCGGCATTATATATGAAAACGCCGCCCGTAGTCTTACTTGGGCGGCGATCCATCCATATTTTCAGTTCGGGGCAAATGGTTATTGGTGCCAATATAGATTGGTATTTGATGTAAATACTGCTGCTCGATTGCCCGCAAACCGTTGGTATCACTTGGTTTTGCTGTAAATTCTATATCGCCACTCGCACCATGTCGAGTGTTCATAACGCAACTGAACACTCGTATGTAAAGGAACAGTCGA
>CAYOED010000156.1:0-3092 GCA_964402925.1 uncultured Lachnospiraceae bacterium
AAAGCTGTTCTCAATCTCTATAAAATACATATTCCTTGCCCGGAAAGACCGGATCGTGATATAGGCTTCTGCATCCGGCTGTTTCTCCCTCATTTTCATGCAGGCTTCAATCGCATTGTCCAGCCCGTTATTCAGAATAATCCCCATATCATAAGCCTTTATTGTAATAGTCTCTGAAAGCACGAATCCCTTCGCATCCAGTTTGATGCCTTTTATCTTTTTTGCCGCATAACGGAACTTGCTCCCCACCACCGCATCACTGACCGCATTACCCGTATGCACCCTGTTGTCAAGCTGCTCCACTGACTGGAACATACTCTCAAAATACTGCCGGATTTCCTCATCCTCCCCACTATATCTTTTCCGTATCAAATTCTGCAGGACTGCCATATGGTTCTTCATATCGTGCTTGACCGAGCGTATCCCGTCATACAGTTGCTCCATTTCCACCATCGAACTCTGCATCTGCGTGATCTGATTTTCCAGTATAATCTTCTCTGCCCGTTCTTCCTGCAGAGCTGCCATGTTCTGGTAAATACGGAAACTGAACACGACTGCTCCAAGCAGTACAAGCGCTATCATGGGAATGATAAGGTATAGCTCCGGATACCTTTCATACAGCAACACCGGAACGCCATCTGTAACTGTGATCATCAGCAAGCATACAAGCACTGAAACCAGCACACCAGCCACCGCAGGAAGCAGATAAAAAACTACTTCCCTCTCCATCTGCCCTTTTTCCCTACAATGGTAACTCTTTACAATCTTCCTTACGGAAGCAAAAAGCAGGATGCCCTCTATGGCTGCCACTAACGCAACAGAAAAGCAGGACAGCACATCTACAACCATGAGTAAGAATTCCGACGATTCCATGCTGCCACCCATTCCATGTACCAAAATATCTATCAGACCATTCCCGATATAAAGGAAACTGTACCCCACCCAAAATGCCAGTTCACGCAAGGCGATAAACTGAACCACCAGAAAGATTTTCAGAAGCATATTTCCCTTATACCAGCCCACACAAAAAGCAAATAGTACGACCGTATTAAAAATCAGCCCCAAAACCAGCGTCACGCTATCAGTTTCACGGAATAACCGCCCACCAACAATCTTTATCACGATCCATGCGATACCGGCTGCCCAATGTGCATTCCTTAACCTGCGCAGCCTAGGTTCTGCAAATCTTCCAAAAAAGAACTGAATGCAGTATCCTTCAAATAAATACTGAGGAATACTGAGCATTCTCATAATCCATTCAAGCATCAACCCCCACCCCGTTTCTCAGATACCGCATATAAGCTTTTACAAACTCCCCATACTTTTCTTTTGCCAGATAGACATACTCCCCATTGTTCAGGATAATGCTCTCGCTGCCATACTCAGCCACATATGCCATATTCACCAAATATCCCCTGTGGCAGCGGTAGAAACTTTCCCCAAGCTGCCCTTCCATTTCATTCATGGAGGCATACACCTCTATGATTTCCCCTGTGGTATGGATTTCCACCTTTTTCGCCCTGCTCTCAATATAAAGAATGCTGTCCTTTACCAACGTGAAACTCCGGTTTCTCGTCTTTATGAATATCGTTTCCCGCCGCTGTTTTTTCCTCTTTTCCAGTTCCCTTTCTGCCCGCTGAAACACCTCATGGAATTTATCTTCCTCAATAGGCTTTAGCAGATAGTGAAACGCTGCCACATCAAACGCCTTGAAAACATATTCCCGGATGGCTGTTATGAAGATTAATATGGTATCTTCCGCACCTTTTAAGGAGCTGCGCTCCCGAAGTTTTTTCGCCGTTTCAATCCCGTCCGTCCCATCCATCTGTATATCAAGGAATACAATGTCAAACTGCTTCCCGGCAGCAAGCAGGCTGTCTCCTGTCTCGTAAAATTCAGGGCACACGCCCGGTTTTTCTTTTTTTATCAGTTCATTTATCTGTTCACGGATGGCTTTCTCGTCATCACATATGGCTATGTTCAATATCATCACCTGCAATTCATTTTCCCATGCGAATATTTTCGCATTAGTTTTCCCATGGGCAGTTCTTTTTATATAGAAAGGAACTTTCTATTTTTATATCGGCAAATAATTTTCGTATTTCGCCGAAAGGGAATGAAACCCTATTTGAATGGGAACGAAATCTTTTTCTTTTTATAAAAAATTGATATCAAGGTCTAAAGATTTATATCTTTTGTCCGACAGCATTACTCGCATATTACCTCTAAGTTCCTAACTATCCAAGTAATTTCCGCTATCAGTCCACCTAAATCTCCTATAAAAATGGAAGACCGCCGCATATAGTAGTGAGCTATATGTGGCGGTTGTCTTTTGTGTATTTTATCCCATGCAGTCCGCAGAGGCAAAGGTTTATACGCCTCTGCGGAATATCTCTTTCATACAAACACTGTCACTAAAATCCCCAAAATTTTGATGTCAGTTCCCGGTTTATGATAGATGAGAGGAAATTGGGATTGTTACTCTGGAACATTTTCAGGCTTTCAAAAAAGGCCGCTTTGCTTCCCGTCTTTATGTCTGCAAAGGTTGTATCCCGTTTCTGGTCTTTCACATTTTTCTCCACATATTCCTCCGACTGTTTTTCATAATTATCAACCATCGAAGGATTCTTCTTGACCGCACCCGTATACCAGTTTGTAAGGTATTTCAACGAGTTAAGCCCGCCGTCCTCGTTTCTATCTATTTTCTGATACTCGGCATATGCGTTTTTATCCATCGCCCGCATCATGTCAAGCGCATTTGTGGTCTGGACGAGATTGCTCCCATGCCCAAGATACCTGCCTTTTGCCACTCCATAATCCATGTTCCCGCTGCTGTCGGCTTTTCCTGCGCTTGCCAGTTTTGCAATGGATTCCATTGCTTCCAGAAATGCCTTCCTGCTATTCTCCGGGATAAAGTTCTCCGCCGCATATTCTGCTTTCTTCATGCCAAGCGAAATGTTCGCCTGCCTTTCCTCCTCCGTCATGGAACTGCTGTTCCCGACAAGAAAATTCTGCCGGATGATGTCATACACAAATCCCTGCTCCTCTTTGCTGCAATTCTCCAATGCAGACGCAACCGCCTTGTCTGCACC
>CAYOED010000157.1:0-3060 GCA_964402925.1 uncultured Lachnospiraceae bacterium
AAGCATACATATCAAAGGAATTACAATTTTGCGGGTCAATTTCATTGAGATTAACGGTTCGCTCTGTCACATTCCCGTCCTTATCCCAAATCTTCATATAGTAAACAGGATTATTTTCATCAAAATTTTGTGGTTTATATACGGTTGTTGATGTGCCTGTTACCGCATTTCCCCACGCACCTACAACAGTATCCCCCGTTTCGGTCTTTTCACCCATAAAACCATGTATCACTGTGCTTGTGGTATTGTTTACTACATTTTTTGCGTTTGATGCTTCTTTCACATTAGCTCCGAAATTTCCTTTCGTATTACTTTCTGCTTTTCTTGTTCCATACCATGCCGGATATCCTACTGCCCCTATTCCATTTATGCTCATTTTTCAAATCCTCCATTATCATCAAATATTTTAATAGTGGCTCCTCTGTCGGTCAGAGCCGTCTCCTGCTCTCTCATAATAAGTCCGGGCAGTCCGCAGCGGCAAAGTTTTATGCGCCTCCGCGGAATATGTTCTTTACTGTGAAATCTTAATGCCTGCCAGCAACTGCGATAATGTACCCGCATTAGGATTGAACGCTGCGTATTTCTCCTTAAACAAAGCAACCGCACTGAGCATCTTCTCGTTAAGATTCTCAAGAACCTTATCAGTCCCCCTTGCCTTTTGCTCCTTTAGGAAATCTGCCGCCTTTGTTTCCCTTTTGCTGATTTTTGCTATTTTCTCCGCTTCCTCGCCAATGATCGTGTGGGCGCGCTGGTTCGTCTGCTCCATTGTCACAAAGCTGTCCACCGTTTTCTTGTACGCCGCATCCAGGGCATCCAGTTCCTCTTCCTTCGTGAGCTTACGGGGGCCGCCTTCACCTGCCATATATATCTCCCGTGTGCCGTCCTCATAGCCCTGCACGATCTCATCATACAGTTCCGCATATGCCTTCACATAACCGTCCGCCTTGCCAGCCGCGCTTAAGACGCTTTCCCCGGCACCAGCCCTCTTTGAAATTTCATAGCCATAGTCAACTAAGCTGATTTTTTCATTCTTTAACTGCTCCCTCCGCTGAAGCACGGCATCATAGCTTTCCTGCCCGCCCTGCTGTATGCTGTTGCGGTAATACTCCTTCCCTTCATTGGAAATGGAAAGCTTTACGGGCTGTTCTGCCATCTTCCTGCCCGATTCCTTGGTAGTTGTTTTCTCCTGCACATAATTTGTAGCAGCCCCAACTTGGTTATAACTGCTGCCGATTCCTGAAATTGCCATAATCTAATCCTCCTAAATTCTCAGACTGATTTATTCCTCTGTGGTATACTCAGCGTGCTGTATTTTGTATTCTGCAGTATCTTTCACGCTTAATTCCGCTTCGACCTGCGCCAGCTTTGTTTCCAGTTCTTTTGTCTTTTGCTCATTACCTGCCGCCATTTTCAACTGCTGTTCAAGCTGTTTCTTTTCCTCTTTTAGCTTTCTGATTTCATTTTTAACCTTATCCATATTGCCTATCGTAACCCGAACCCTATCGTTATCAGGCACCCCTTTCAGCTTTATGCCTTGGGGCTGTTCATTTTCTGCTTCTCCTGTCTTTTGGGGAGTATCGAAGATGATTTTCAAGTTTCCATTTTCGTCCTACCCCACGTGGTACAAACCACTTGGTTTCTTCCCGGACTTCTCACTGCTGATATACTCGTCCTTTGGTGCCAGAATAATTTCGGACTTGTCTTTTTCTTTGGATTTTGTCGCTTCTTCGGCTCTTTCTGCAGCTTTTGCTGTTTGTTCGGTTTGCACCTTGTTAATATAATCAATACCGTACCTATTACTGATTTCCATTGACATAATTTTGTCCTCCCTGTTATCTGGAAATACGTATATTCCTACCTGCCATTCTCATAACTAATGGCATACAGGCTTTTCTCCACATCTGGTTCTGCACTAAACATTCATATCGAATTTAGGGTAGTAGGCATCTTCCAGCTTTTCTTTCTGCATCATTGCCTTTGCTTCTGATTCAGATTCAGCCTCCACATACTTGACTGCGATCTCCTGCCCCGTTGCTTCCGGCACGGAAATCTTCTCTGTATCTCCATCCATCTTTTCAGTCTGTTCCGCTTTTTCCTCCTTCTTCTCCTTTACTTTCTTTTCTTCCTCTTCCTTCTCTTTCTGCTTCTCCAGACGTTCATTCATGCTCTTCTTCATTCTTTCCGCATTGGTCATCCCTGTCTCCGTTACAGAGTAAACGGTACTCTGTATGCTGCCGTCCTTATTAACCATCCATGTCTGCTGGTAATAGGTCACCGTTCCGCCTAAAGCCTTGTTCTGGGCAGAAAGCTGTTCATATCCCTGCTTTTCAAGCTCCGGTATCTTTTTCAGGAAATCTTCCAGTTCCTTCGCCTTTTTGGAATCTCCCGAACACTTATTCAGATACTCGCTGGATATTGTCACATTGCCCTTGGACATACAGTCATAATTCTTCTGTAAATAGGAGTAATAATCGGATACCGCCTTTTCCCCGGTATTCTGTGACTTTCCTGCCTGTGCAGATGTAGCTTCTTTCGTTTCTGCTTTCTTTGCCGCCTCATTTTTCTGTGTTGCGTATGTACCCTCATACACGTTGCTGTAGTTGCTTCCAACCCCTGAAATAGCCATAATTTTCATCCTCCACAATAAAATTTTTATTGGCGGCTCCTCTGTCATTCAGAGACGCCCATGCCCCTTATGATAAGTCCGGGCATATCCTGCTTTACTCCAAAATGCCCGCTGCTTCATATTTTCTGGCTTTCAATTACACTTTTACTGAATGTGCTGATATTCTCCTCATAAGCAGTTGCCGCCAGCGCACTTACACCTGCCGATTGGAACACAGTCGCATCTGCACTATCCTGCCCGTTTCGTATACTCTCTGCAAGAAACGCCTGCTGCCTCTGCCTGCTTGCCATCTGGCTTTTCAGATAATTCTCCTGTGCCGCCGCGCGCCGCGCCTGTGCTTTTTTCACTGCCTCTTTTTCCTGCTCCTCCATCAGTTCTTCCATTCTCTTATGACGCTTCTCCCACCACGATTCTCCATTGTCTGCGGAAAGCGG
>CAYOED010000158.1:0-2794 GCA_964402925.1 uncultured Lachnospiraceae bacterium
ATGCGGCGGTCTGTTATTTCCACAGGCAGGCCGGAAATCACTTGGAAAGCGGGGAAGTTAGAGGTAATATGCGAGTGGTGCTGTCGGACGAAAGGCGAAAAATTTTAGACCTGATTGTAGATTTTTTTCATTTGACAGATGCTTTTCGTTCCATTTCGTATGCCTTTCGTTCCCTGCATCCCAAAATAACAAATAATCTGCCGATAAATTATGTAACGGAACATAATAAAATCCGAGGTGATGAATTTTGAATATTGCAGTAGTTGATGATGAAGAAATTATCCGGCAGCAGATACACGGTTTCATTAAGAAGCAGAAGCCGGATTTTAATATAAGTGATTTTGCCACAGGGGAGGAGCTACTTGCGGCGGGGAGGGATTTTGACATTATCTTCCTTGATATACAGATGGAAGGCATGGGCGGCATTGAGACGGCAAGGAACCTGCGGCAACGGAATGTGAATGTGGTACTGGTCTTTATCACGGGGATTAAGGAATATGTGTTTGAAGCCTTTGACGTGTCGGCGTTCCACTACCTGTTAAAGCCGATTGAGGAAAAGAAGTTCATGGAGGTGCTTGGCAGGGCGGCGGAGGAAGCCGGAAAGCGCAAGGGGCAAAAGGAACAGCAGATATTCATTCGGACGAAGAACCAGGGGTACACGCTTAACTTAAGCAGCATCCTCTATATTGAAAGCAGGGGGAAGAAGGTGGAAATCCATACTTCGGATATGGAGGAAATCATAGAGGCATATGCCACAATGGATGAACTGGAAGTGCAGCTTGGGGACGGCTTCTACCGTTGCCATAGGGGGTATCTGGTAAACATGGCTCACATAGTGAGATATGACAATGACAGTATCTTCCTTTCCAATGGTAGCAAAGTCTATCTGACAAGGAAGAAGCACAATGAGTTTGTAAAGGCATATATGTGGTATTTGCAGAATGGAGGGGTGTCCTGTGTATGAAGTGGTAAGCGGGCTGTTGGGAATAATTTCTGCCATGTTTCAAGGATACTGCCTGCAGTATTTCTATGGGAGCTTTCTGGAAAGCAGGATGCGGAACCGGCGGATAAACGGGCTGGCAGCCGCAGTGCTGTATGGGGTGCTACGGTGGGGAATCGGGATCTTCCTGCCAAAGGGTTATGGAAGCCTTGGCGCTTTTACAAGGCTGGCAGTGATCATGTGCATTATATCTGCGGTTGCGATGATCTTTTATAGGGCAATCGGGAAGATAATTTTGTTTCTTGTAGTTACTTTTATGGCGGCAAGCGAAATAAGTTTTTTCTTTGCACACATGTTTTTTGAATTAGGAAATCATCTGTTTTCTCTATGGTATTGGTGTTGGGAAAAAGGATATATGCCATCCTTGGAATGCTATGACATAGTTGTAAACATTACTCTTATTGGTAACCAGATTTTGTTGTATGTAATCGGGGCGGTGTTGCTGTATTTTACCATGAGAAAGATTGTAAAGGATTATCGGGAAAAGGATTATGCCATCCACAGGACGGAACTTCTATTTATTTTAACACCGGGGCTGGCAGGTCTGATGGTATGTACGCTGTTGCGTGTCACTATAGATACAGCGGAGAACGGTGTACCGGAACTGTTGTATGACAGATACCCGTCACTGATAATCATAGTGCCTGTTATTCTGCTGCTGTTGCTGTTCTCCATTGTGTCCGGGGTAAAGCTCTTTCAGGACATGATCTGCTGGAACAGGGAAAAGAGCAGCCGGATTATTTTAGAAAAACAGGTCAGCAGCTTACAGGAGCATATGGGGGAGATGGAGCGTGTCTATTCCGGGATACGGGGGATGAAGCACGACATGAAGAATACGCTTTCCCTTATCATGCAGCTTGCGGCCGGAAAGGAGGAAGAACTGCAGGCATATCTGGAAGAACTGAATCGGACTATGGACAGACTGGAATTCCGGTTCAAGACGGGGAACACAGTCGTGGATACCCTGCTAAACATGAAATACCATGAGATTACCCAAGCAGTGCCAGATTTGCAGATGGATGTGGAAGGGTTACGGTTTCCTGAAAAATTGTTCATACAAAGTTATGATATCGGCATTATCTTAGGGAATGCACTGGATAACGCAATGGAGGCGTGCGGGAAGCTGAAAGCGAAGGAACCGGATGCAGAAGCCTTTATCCGTATCAGCTCATTCCAAAAGAGGGAGTTGTTTTTCCTGAAAGTGGAAAACAGCTTTGACGGGCGGCTGGTGCGGAGACGGCAGGAGGAATTACCCGTAACAGATAAGGCAGACAGAGAGAACCATGGGATAGGGCTTGCCAACATAAAAAGCACAGCGGAGAAGCATCAGGGGACAATGGATTATAAGGTAAAGGGCAGAGTGTTCATCCTATCCGTAATGATGAAAAATGAAAGGAGAGATTGAAATGGATTTTGGATTGACAGGTAAAGTAGGAGGGTACTATCAGGCACAGCAGTACCGGAAGAATGAGGCGGCACGAAAAAGCGAGGGCGTGGGTTTTTCGGAGCTTGCGGCAGCAAAGGCGGCAGAGCCGGAAAGTGTGTCGGGAATGAGTTTTGAGGAAATGCTAAAAGCAAAATACCCGGAAGCAAAATATCATGTTATGGATGCTTATAAAATTCCATCCGGGGTATGGTGCAGAAATGACTTTCCGTTTGAAAAGTTTTTTAACGATGATGTGGACGAATCTGTCATGAATTGGAAACCGAGTGGGAAAGAACCAGCCATGTCTGATGCTAAGGTTCAGTCAAGACTCACATCAACATTGGGGAAGAAAGCTATTGTCATTCCTC
>CAYOED010000159.1:0-2753 GCA_964402925.1 uncultured Lachnospiraceae bacterium
CTGCTAAGGTGGTGTGCGGCAACGCACCGAAGGTTCAAATCCTTCCGCAAACGCTCTAGAGCTGGAGAAAATCCAGCTTTTAAATTTATGAAGCTTTGCTTAAAAATCAATACCCTTTACTGAAATCAATCATATTCTTTTTAGGCTCATTATTTTTATCCCGCTTCATATTTTCGCAGAATATATCTAAAATTCTCTTTCTTGTAAACTTATTTTCTCCCCAACTTATTCCTGAAATATGCGGAGTCAATAACACATTTTCCATATATCTGAGAGGATGCTTTTCAGGTAAAGGTTCAGGATCTGTAACATCAAGAACTGCACCTCTGAGTAATCCTTTCTGCAGAGCATCTGTTAATTCGTCCGTATTCACAACAAATCCACGTCCAACATTTACGAGTATGGCGTTTTCCTTCATCTTTTTTATTCTTTCTGCATCAAACATTCCCGCTGTTTCTGTTGTACCCGGAAGCGTGATAATAACCACATCAGCACTTTGCAATTGCGTATCAACACTGTCTATTGTATATATTTCATCAAAGGGCAAATGCTTATTGTTGGGAGTACGACATATTCCAACAGTATAAGACCCAAAACATCTAAGCTTTTTGGCAGTTTCCTGTCCAATATTTCCTGTTCCTAAAATAAGTACTCTTTTCCCCTCTAATGTATCATCACCTTCAATTTGGTTCCAACCACCACTTTTCATTTGCGCACGATATGAGAACAGATTTTTATATAATGTAAGAATTCCGGAAACAATATATTCAGAAATAACACATCCATAAGCACCTGAAGCACTGGTAAGAATAATATTATCAGGAAAATCCGGAGCGGAAGTGTATTTATTGGCACCTGCCCAAGTCATTTGAATCCATCTAAGATTTTTCATACAGTGAATCGTACTATATTCAGGTTCACCAAGTACAATTTCTATATTCGCATAATCCGCGCTCTTCTTTACAAATTGAAAGCCTGCACTTTCATAGGTGTGTTGAGCGGGAACACAAATTTCACTTGTCCAAACAACTATCTTATTTGCCCCTTGCGCAATCATGCGTTGAACCGCCTCTCGCATCTGCCGTTTCCCATAGCCGTTTCCCTTGTATTTCGTTAAAATACAGTTGTGTCCAACTTCTGTTGATTCAGGTAGATTTGTTGGATTCCACGAAACAAACCCGATGGGTTTTCCGCCCAAGACGGTTATAAATCCACTAAACTCAGCAATATGAGGGTTATCATAAAAGAAGTCATCAAACTCTTGCCATTGTTTATGCCAATCGCGCTCGAATTTCGGCTCAAAGGAATAACCGTCTTTCAAAAGAGTTGCAAGTGTTCCGCGAGGGAACTCCGTTATTTTTCTAAACTCAATATCCATTTTCGATCTCCTTTCAATTCCGGTTTATCAAGCTTGTAAATCTGTATTAATGCACTGGATTTTAAAGCAGTCCTCTATCTTTACAGTAACGTCGCATCACAGCTCTGGTATTCGCTGTTAGGTCTGCCTCCCCTTGTTTCGTAAGTATGTGAACCGTATCTTTTCCTGTTGCAAAATCATCTAAATATCTTGCTCTGTTGCTTTCCATTGGGCATGGCTCGGGAAAATGTCCACGATCTGCCCATCCTTGAAAATCCGCACCGTATGCAATCAATAAATCAAATAGTTTTGTAAGCTGCTGCGCAGCTTTCTCCCAAGAAACAGAATAGGCGCTGTTATCAAGTACAAATTCTGCATCCGAAATTGCTGCATTCAAGGCATCAAAACCATTTGATGCCCTTTGATTCGGATCGGCACCACGTTTTAACAACTTTTCAACAATAATCAAACCACTGTCTGATACATTAAATTTTTTATAGCATAAACTCATTAATACTGTTCTGATAGCATCGTGCAAAACAGGACAGCGCACACCGGGATCATCATCTTCCGCTTCCATGAAATTGACATCCGCTTCATTCTTAATCAAATAGTCAGCAATTTCAAGAGCTCCGGTTTTTAATGCCACTTGAAGAGGAGATTGTCCATTATCTTTTTTGGGAGGCGGAACAGCAACACTATTGACAGCTTCAGGATTTTTTTCAATTATTACTTTTACTTCTTCTAAATTTTTTTGTCTAATTGCCTTGAAAAGTTTTTTCATTTCATTGCCTCCATAGCTCCCGATTTGTTGAATTGTTCATCGCCATTATCTTATCACCAATGCACGAACAATTCCATTAAATACTGCTTAATTTTTGGGGATAATTATACATTAAGTTGCGTAGGATTTAAGTAATTGATTACAAAAGTAGAACTACAATTTGGGGTTTGACGGGTACAGTTTTCATTGATATGATAACATTGGAGGTAATGTCTATGTCAGAAAATATTGCAAAGTCGAAAGAGTATATGAAAGAGATTTTTAGTTATGTGACGCTGGTGGCAGGTGCGATGATCGCTGCTTTTTCCATTGAGGAATTTCTGGTTCCATGTACGATCCTGGATGGAGGAATCGTGGGAATCTCTATTATGATCAATAATCTTAGTAGAATTCCTTTGGGAGTACTGACTCTGGTGCTCAACCTTCCGTTCCTGATCGTTGGTATGCGGAAGCTGGGAACCAAATTTATTGCCAAATCTGCGGTTGCCATGGTGACATTTTCGAGTTCTCTGGAAATATTTGCGTCGCTTACGGATATAACGCGGGATTATCTTCTTGCCGTCTGTTTCGGAGGAGTGTTTCTGGGAATAGGCGTGGGGCTTGTCATTCGCT
>CAYOED010000160.1:0-2750 GCA_964402925.1 uncultured Lachnospiraceae bacterium
TGTAACTAAGAATCCTTGAAAAATAAGGAAAAAAGACTTGACTAAATAGGGAGGTAAGATAATGGATACCAGCACATTAATTAGAAAAGTTCATATGAATTGCCCGCTATGCGATAAAACACATGAAGTTGAAGAAAGAAAGCGTTTCACAACTATAACTCTTAAGGGCGAGGAAGTAACCTATGAAGAGAGGTTTTATTTTTGTGCAAATGCGGATGAGGAAGAGAATGAATTTGAATCCGGCTCAATGACAAATGAGAATCTTCTGAATGCGCGGAATGCTTATCGTGTTAAGCACGGATTATTAACCTCTGCTGAAATTGTAGCTATAAGAGAAAGCTATGGTCTGTCACAAGTTGACTTGGCAAGATTACTTGGATGGGGAGAGGTTACTATTTCAAGGTATGAGAGTAAAGCTATTCAAGATGAGGTTTATGATACCATGCTGCGTTTGATTAAGGATAATCCACTTCAGGCATTAGAATTCCTTAAGAAGAATGAAGATAAATTTCAAAGCTTAAAGAGACAGGAAATTCGATTGAAGATTATTGAAAAACTGGACTCTTATGGAAAAGAATTTCTGACAAGGCAAGCATTTGAAGGTGAGTATGCAAATTTTGAGGAACCCTCTGATTCGAATGGATTTGCAACTCTTAACATAGATAAAATTGAAGCAATGATTTCCTACATTGCTGAAAAGGTATCGAACCTTTTTAAAGTAAAGCTTATGAAGATGCTTTGGTATTCTGATGTTATGGCATTTATACAAAATGGATGTGCGATGACGGGGATGGTTTATAGACATGAACCAATGGGGGCATTACCAATAGGACATTATAGTCTTATGAATCTTGAAAATCTGAATGTACGGGAGGAAGTAAGTTGCAATTATGATTCTATGCTTCATGTGTATCCGAGCAAAAATATGAATTATTCTATACTTAGCAATGATGAAAAGGATATTTTGGATAAAGTAATTGCAAAATTTAAAAATTATAAAGCAAAGGAAATTGTTGACTATATGCATGAGGAAAAAGCATATAAAGATACGATAGCGGATGAGATTATTCCGTTTAGCTTGGCGAAAGAGATTAGAGCATTTTAAGAGTTGAAAAATAAGAGAGGCACTTATGGGAATTGAAGAAAAAGGGAATAAGAACCCCGATAAACTAGGACTTGGTTTTTTCATTATGGTTTTGGCGGCAAGTGTAAATGGTGGTATTTATATGTACTGTAAAGTGGAAAAATGGAATTTAGAAGAAAGCATGACGGTGTTTCTATATCCTTTTTTGGCTGTTGCGTTTATTTTTTTAAATCTGATTTTAGTACTTATATTCTTAATTTACTTCGTTAATAAACTGGTGCGCACGCATAAAATATATTACGTACTTCCATTATTAATTTCTTTTTCCTTTTATTTAGTGTCCAGTATTTTTTTTAATGAATTGAAACTTCGAGAATACAATTTCAAAAAGTACCAAGAGGATAGAGAAGAAATTATTGAGTTGATACTGCAGAAAGAGTTGATTCCAAATGAGAACGGTATAGTTGAGCTGCCTGAATGGTTAAAGGATGAGGAGATGGCGAGGAGTGGGAGAGTATATATCGTCCAATATCAATTAAAAACAGGCATATATTTCTGCACGTTTTCTGGAGTATTAGATAGTTCAGCGGGATTTGTTTATTTACTGGACGATACTTTTGATGTTGATTTTTATAATGACGTTACTTTACAGAACCAATATCAGGATAATTGGTATTTTTGCGGCACAGGTTGATTACTGCAAATATCAATATACAGCATAGATTGGTTTATCATGTTATAATTAAAAACATTAAGGAGGGGCTGCTATGTACAAAAAGACAAAAATATTAGTTTGTTTCTTATTAATATTGATATTAACTGGATGCAATGCACAGAGAAACGATTTGTCGGAACGGGCGATTACAACGGAAGATGTTAATGCATTGGTAGAAACAAAAGCCATTTTTAAATATTCCTCAGAAGGAGCCGAACTGACAGGAATCTATTCTGATGATCATGAACTGCAATATTTATATGTTGATATTTGTGGGGAAATGGGACGGATAACACGAGAATATATCTTTTTGGAAGACAGAATAATTTATAACTGTCATGAAGTTATGTATGAACAGCCTTTTTATATTGAAAAAACTTTAAAAATTGCAGAGACAAATGATACGAGGTATCTGATCACTGAAGATGAACTGTATATTCTCACATATGAGGGTGAATGGGTTAAAATGTCCGAAGAGGACAAGTTGAAAGAAAAAGAAATGCTTCAAGAATTTCTTGATGATTTCGCTTCTGAAGAAGAATAAGTCAAAATTATATTGAGAAGCAGGAAATCTGAAAAGGTATCCTGCTCTTTTTTTGCCGGAATCCGGGAGAAAGGAGGGCGCACACTTGCCATGCCCGCATCAGAGGATATATTTGTCCAACATCACGGTAAATTGGCGCTGATTAATTCTATGATGCAAAAATGATGCAAGTGTATATTAAAATACTATCAAGGTGGTAGATACGGTCAGTGATCCCACAAGAGTAGCTATAGGAAGAGTGTAAAGGAATGGTAGGATAATAAGTGAGTAAAACAAGGATATTAATTGGAACAACGATAGGATTATTTATTTTTATAGCGTTAATAGTAGGTATAAAAATGGTGCATATATTAAATAGGCTCTCGGAATCTTGAGCCTGCCGACCAAGATTCATTGGTCAGATGAAC
>CAYOED010000161.1:0-2736 GCA_964402925.1 uncultured Lachnospiraceae bacterium
GTTTCAAGGGGCTTAGCAGCGATGCTAAGCTCCTGTATGGGCTGATGCTTGACAGGATGTCGCTGTCTATGAAAAATGAGTGGCTGGATGATGAAAACAGGGCATATATCATTTACACAATAGAAAATATCCGGGAAGATTTGGGGTGCAGCAAGGAAAAGGCGGTAAAGGTTCTTGCAGAACTGGATGCAAGCAAAGGAATAGGGCTTATTGAGAAGATACGCCGGGGGCTTGGCAAACCGGATATTATTTATGTGAAAAATTTTGTTATACAAGATGAGGGCAGGAAAGAGCCTTTAAATGCTGATGTTTCCACAGAAGTCGGAAAAACCGACTTCAAGAGGTCGGAAAAGCCGACTTCAAGAAGTCAGGAAAACCGACTTCAAGAGGTCGGGAAAACCGATTTCAGCAGGTCGGAAAATCTGACTTCAAGAGGTCGGGAAAACCAACTTCAAGAAGTCGGTGAATCAGACCCTAATTATACTAACTATAACCAGACTAAACAGAACCATACTGATATGAGTTATCCTAATCCAATCAATCAATCTACGGGAGATGTGGGTAACTTGGGTATGCAGGGGAAAGCTGATGCAATTGATATGATGGATGAAACAAGCGCATATATGGCTCTGATCCGTGAAAATCTGGAATATGAACACCACATGAAATATGACCAGCATGGGGACAGGGAGATGTATGAGGAAATCTATGAAACTGTCTGCGATGTGGTCTGTGTAAAGCGCAGGGCAATCCGCATCAACGGGGAAGATTACCCTTACGAACTTGTAAAGTCCCGTTTCCTGAAGCTGAACAGCAGCCATGTGGAGTATGTCATGGGCTGTATGAGGGAAACTGTCACAAAGATTACCAACATCAGGGCATATCTGATTACAGCCCTTTATAATGCTCCCTCAACCATGAACCATTACTACCAGCAGGAGGTGCAACATGATATGTATGGCGGTGGATGGGCAGAAAAAGGGATTACTTAATAAACTTCTGGACACAATGTCCAGAGGTGGAAAAATTTTTAAATGATGTGTATGATACTGCTATGGACAGGAAACGGAGGGACGCATGGAGAAGAAAATATATATTACGGAGGAAGAACGGAAAAAATGCCGGAAGGTGGCAGATACTTTTGCAGAGCTTGAAGCTGTGGACGTTGTGGTAGTCGATGTTGGCAGGTACGGCTTTGTAAAGCTACAATATTACACACCACCGACAGGCTTTGAAAATGATTTTACTTTTACGGACAGCAGAAAGTTATTTGAAGATTTGTGGGAGGAATGGCTGCACACACAGATCATTGTGCTTGCAAAGGAAATGGGCATAGATGATCTTGACTATGATGATTTTTTCAAACGATTGCCGGAGGAAAAGCAGAATGAGCTTATGGGTAGGAAACAGCATTTCGCAGAAGTAGTGGGAATAGAAATAGTATGAGCCTGTCAAAGTTTGGTGGATGGCATTTTCGAGCCTTGCCTAAAGTGTGATTATCTTTTCAATCACACTTTAGGCAAGGTTTCCAGAGGTACGGAGGTGGAAGACCTCTGTCTTAAAAATCTCTTATCAACTTATCAAAATTGCGTTTTTGCTAAAGTTGTATTATACTTATACTGATGAATTGGGATTTGTAGAGAGGTAAAGCAAATGAAAAAATATATTGCACTCATTTTGGTATTGGGTTGTGTGTTGGGGCTGGTCGGCTGTGGGAGTAACCAAACGTACAAGATTAAGATTACCATTCCAGCAGGTAGCACAGAAGCATTTGTCTATTCGGACGAAGAAATATCTCCGACAGGAAGCAAGATTACAATATCTTCTGGCGAGGGTTTAGGAGATACAGAAGTAGTATTAAAGACAATCGAAGTCAAGGAAGAGAATGCATATGATGAACCAACATACCTTACTTCAGGTATGCCAGTTGAAATGAATGTTGAAAAGGGAGCTTGGTTCAAGATAGGTGTATCTATACAAAATGAATCGGATATTGACAAGGTTGTTTATGTTGAAGTCAGAGGCGTAGATGTGAGAATTGAATAACCAAATTTCAGTTTGTCATTTAGTTGCTTGATTTGCAAGAAAAGTAGAGAAATGTATAGATACCCACTGAATATTAAAAAGGGTAGTGGGAACTATTTAGAAAAGTGAATAAAAATATAACATGAGAACAGCGTAAGGGCAGTTATGAGTCAGTAGATTTGTAGCTGCCCTTTTTTTATTGTTTCCGGTCAGTGTATCAGGAAACGGAAAGGAGATAGATGTGGAATCATTACGGGATGTCAAAAGGGCAATGGAGCGTGAGGTTAAAAAAGGGAGCTGCCCGCTTATGTTTGACAGGCTGGAGTTTGGCAGCAAGCCTTTCCAGATCATCACGTCAGAGGAAAAGCTGGACGAAGTGCTTGCCTACCTGTTAAGGGTAAAGACTTTCCGGCAGTATGCAGAAAAGACCATAATCAACAACGTATATATGAATTTGGATATGCTCTGCAGAAACATTCAGTTTAAGCGCACTCATTCCGTCATAGACCGGGAGGGGATATATGCAAGGGTGCAGAGGTACAAAAAGTGGTTACAGCCGGATTATGACAGCGGGCTTTGTTTGGAAACGGTGCGGTGTATCTTTACATTGCCGGAGGAAGAAGCAGAAAAATACAAGATAACCCATGACGGGCAGGAAACATATGCCTTTATCATGTCAAACAGATATATCCTCGGTCTGTTTACCCACTG
>CAYOED010000162.1:0-2673 GCA_964402925.1 uncultured Lachnospiraceae bacterium
TCAGCCTTGCTGCCAGTCTTGCATTCTGCCCTTCCTTGCCGATTGCAAGAGAAAGCTGATAATCAGGAACTACTACCTTTGCCGTCTTTTCATCGGGATCTGCGAACACCGCAACGATTTTAGCAGGAGAAAGTGCATTCTGAATCAGATTACCGGGGTTTTCATCCCAATTGATGATATCGATCTTTTCTCCACGCAGTTCTTCCACTATGGAATTGACTCTGGCGCCATTTAGACCAACGCATGCTCCTACTGCATCTACATTTGGATTGTTGGACCTTACCGCCATTTTCGTTCTGCTTCCTGCCTCTCTGGCAATACTCATGATTTCAACTGTTCCATCCTTGATCTCTGTAACTTCTGCTTCAAAGAGACGCTTCACTAACTCCGGATGGGTACGGCTGACTAAAATCCTCGGTCCCTTAGGGGTATTTTTAACTTCCAGTATATATACCTTGATTCTCTCAGTGGGCTTGAATATTTCTCCTTTTACCTGCTCACTGTCATTTAAAATGCCGTCCGCCTTTCCAAGGTTAATGCTGATATTCTTGCCGATGTAACGCTGCACAATACCGGTTACGATATCCTTTTCTTTTTCAAAATACTGATTATAGATAACACTTCTTTCTTCTTCGCGGATTTTCTGCAGAATGACGTTCTTAGCATTCTGAGTTGCGATACGGCCAAATTCCTTGGACTTGATTTCTACATGAATGATATCTCCAAGCGCCGCGTCAGATTTGATTTCCTGCGCACCCTCAAGAGAAATCTGAAGGCACTCATCTTCCACCTCTTCCACTACTTCTTTTTCTGCATAGCATAAAAAGTCACAGGTTTCCCTGTCGATTTCCACTTTTACATTATCTGATTTACCAAAATGGTTTTTGCAGGCTGTAATCAATGAATTCTCAATCGCTTCAAAAAGCGTATCTTTACTGATTTCTTTCTCCTTCTCTAAAATATCCAGTGCTTCCATTAATTCTTTGTTCATTTTTCCTTATCCCTTTCTGCCCTTTATCTTTCTTAGGCCTAAAAATCTAGTGTCAGTTTTACTGTCGCAATGTCTTTTCTATTAAATGTAACATCTTCCTTTTCTTTTCCCGAATCCATTTCCAACGTAAGCGTATTTTCATCAAACGCTTTCAGAATTCCGGTAAAGTCCTTCGACCCATTTATAGGCTTGTAACATTTTACATCCACTTCACTTAAAAGACTTCGTTGAAAGTGCTTATCCTTCTTAAGCTGACGCCCAAGCCCCGGAGAACTCACCTCTAAAATATAGGCATCCTCAATAAAGTCTACTTTGTCAAGTTCATCCGACAACGCTCTGCTTACGGCTTCACAATCATTAATGTTAACGCCTTCTTCCTTGTCGATATAACACCGAAGATACCACTCACTCCCTTCCTTCACGTATTCAACGTCATAGATTTCTACCCCATTAGCTTCTGCAATGGGCTTTAGAAGTTCTTCCGTTCTGGTTTCGTAATTTTCTCTCTTTGACATGCATTCACCTCTTATTATTGCCTTGCTATCTTTAAAAAAGAGTGGACCGCGAAGTCCACTCTAGATTAGTAATCATGTTCAATTCTATTGTATTTTAGCACCCTGTTATCCAAATTGCAATAGGGTTTAGTTATTTTTTTGCTTTTCTTCTTTATACAAATGATATAGAAGCACTGTTGCCAGCGCAATGAATCCGGCTCCGCCTATCAGTCCTGTGGGCATCGGTCCTAAAAATACATTGTATGGATTTTGCAGGGATGTGAAATAAACACTGGCGGAGGCAAGGCCATTTATGGTTCCATGCCCTATGATAGCAGGCACGCAGCTGCCTGTCTTAATTGTCACATAGGACAGAATGGTTCCCAGCACAACGCAGAACACGCACATAGCCAGAATACCTACAAACGGAAATCCTCTATATCCCAATCCATAGTTATGACCCATAATTGTAAGAGGCGCATGCCAAAGCCCCCAGATGACTCCGCAAAGCAAAAGTGCCGGTATCTTCGGAAAGCATTTCAGCATCTTAGGCAGCAAGAAACCGCGCCATCCCCATTCTTCACCGAAACAGGTAACAAAATTCAAAAATGGTGATAAAAAGATTCCCACAATAATCTGCACCAGCATTACCTGCTTTATCTGCTCCGTGGACATCTCTATTCCTGTATTTTGCGCCTGTGCCTCAAAAAGCGCCTGCGCATAGCCCACATCGCCATCAAACTGTTTAGGGAAAATAGCAAAATACAATACAGCCCCTAACATAATGAGCAAAGCAAAACCAAACCAAACAAGTACATAATATTTCAAGTTTCCTTTTAGATTTAAAGAAAGCATCAGATTGTCTTTGCTAAATTTTTCCTTCGTTACAAGGCGTGTGAGAAGCGCCCCTATTGCCGGTATGAACATGACACCTGCCACCAAAATCTGTGCCAGATACGCCTGCTCCACATACATACTGCCCGCCATCGGCATAATCAAGAAAATTTCCACCCCATATGTCAGAATAAAGGTAATGAATAAAAATAATAAAATCTGTGTTTTACTTGATTTCGTATCCATGAATGTTCCCCGTCTTTATTTTTGATTTTCTGAAATATGATGCTATAGACTACCTTCCTGCCGCTATTGCAAGTTCTTCTTTGGTACAATTTGTGACTCTGCTGATAA
>CAYOED010000163.1:0-2672 GCA_964402925.1 uncultured Lachnospiraceae bacterium
TAATGATCTCATCCCATATGCTCTCTGAGATTGAATTGATGGCGGACGACATCGGTATCCTCAATCATGGGAATCTTCTGTTTGAAGGAAGTCTGGAGGAACTGCGGCACAGTGCAGGGCAGGCGGGAAATAGCCATAAGATTAGCGTAGCTAATCTGGAAGATGTGTTCCTTACCATGGTGGAGCAGGATAACGCTGCCAGAAAGCGGAGGGCAAAACTATGAATACACTGGCTGTCGAACTTCGTAAAGAAAAGCGGACGGGTGTTATTCCGGTACTGCTGGCTGTCGGTATTCTGGGCGCAGCCTATGCCTTTCTCAACTTCATTGCGCGTAAAAGTGCATTGCTGGGGCTGCCGCTTGCGCCGATGGATGTCCTGCTGACCCAGCTTTACGGCATGATTATGGTTTTGAATATGTTCGGCATCGTAGTTGCCGCCTGCATGGTTTATAATATGGAGTTTAGGGGTAACGCCGTCAAAAAGATGTATATGCTCCCCATAAGCGTTTCGGGAATGTACCTTTGCAAGTTCTTGATTTTATCGGCCATGTTCCTGGCGGCAGTTGCTTTGCAGAATCTGGCGCTTATGCGGATCGGTATGACAGACCTGCCGCAAGGGGCATTTGAAATGGGGACACTGGTTAAATTTGCAGGATACTCGTACCTTACTTCAATGCCGGTTCTGTCATTTATGGTATTGGTCTCATCTCGATTCATCAATATGTGGATGCCGTTGGGCGTTGGTGTTGCCGGTTTTTTGAGTGGCATGGCATCGGCTAATTCAGATTCCGGTCTGCTGCTGGTCCATCCCTTTGTCATAATGCTTAAGCCTGCAGTTGCCATGAGTGCACAGCCGGACAGAACGGTTGCCATAGCCGCTACTATTGAAACGTTGTTTTTTCTCGGCGCAGGACTGTGGATGGCAAGGAATCTGCGCTATGAGTAAGGAGGGATTGTTATAATGAGTTTCTTGGAACTTCTAAAAATTGAATTTATGAAAGTAAAACGATCAAAAATCGTGCCGTTGATTTTTATTGCCCCGCTGCTGGTGGTTACCTCAGGGGTCGCAAGCTTAAGCCGTTATTTTACACCGGAATATACAAACGCATGGTCCGCCATGTTCATTCAAAGCGCACTGGTTTATGCCTACTATCTGTTGCCGTTTTCTATGATCGTGGTCTGTGTGATGATCGAGGGACGGGAAACAGGGAATAATGGCATCTTAAAAATGCTGGCTCTGCCGGTCAGCCGGTATTCGCTTTCCATGGCAAAATTCTGTGTACTGGCATTTTATCTGTTTATGGAGATGGTCGTGTTCCTTACAGTGTTCGTGGCCGCCGGAACAGTTGCTACAAGGACGATGGGGGTGATGGAAACGCTGCCCGTCCTCTATCTGGTGAAATGGTGCGCCGGGCTGTTCTTGACAATGCTGCCGTGCGTGGGGACCATGTGGGCAATCACTGTCCTGTTTGAAAAGTCATTGCTTTCTGTGGGGCTGAATCTGCTTTTTGTGATTCCTGGCGTGCTGGTCGCAAATACACCTTTATGGATAGCATATCCTTATTGTTACAGCGGCTATCTGGTGTCCTGCTCCCTGCATGATTTTACGGTGGAATCTGGCACAGCGGCATTTTCGCTGTTTCCCTTCCTGCCGGTTGCGGTAATGGTCTTTGCATTGGTATTTGCGGTTGCCGTAATAAAATTTGGAAAAAAAGAAATGAGGTAAATAATTGACATCCAAATGCAAAAGAGATATATTTATATCATTACAAGACAAATATATCTCTTTTCGGAGGATAAGTATTATGAAAAAGAAAAAAATAAAGGAAATAGTTATACCGGGGATCATATGCATAATCTTTTTGGCAGCTTCAATTTGGTATTCCGTGAGGTACAATGAATCACGTCTTGTAGTACCGACAGATTGGGAAACATATAAGTTCAGTCCGAAAGATATTCCTATGATTTGTTCGATTATACTGACAATAGTGTATGCATATTATTTGGTGTCTTGTCTGGGAAGGACAAATATTCCGCAGATAAAGAATTTTATCAAAGCAAACAGAACCCGCAAACTTAGCCCTAAATTGGGATTTCTCGGTTTCCTGGGTTTTCTTGGCTTTATGGATGGTGCTTGGATCCGCTTTATTTTTTTCGGTTTTTTTGGATTTTTCTATGAGGGTAAGATGTCTGATACATTAATGGATGAGAGATTTAAGGAAAATAAAGACAGGGCACAGCTGACGGCATTAAAAATCGCTTTTGACGCCATTTTTATAATTGTTTTATTTATCCCTGTAGGTAAGAGGTTTATGAGTATAGAATATTTGTTTAATGCGGTATACATTCTGATTACATTATCAACTGCACTTGCTGTTTTTCTCAGCGAGTATCTGCTGTATCGTTATGACCACGATGAATATGGTAGTGATGAGTATACTGACAAGAAATATGTCGGTGGCAAAGATGATATGAAAGGATAATGGATATGGCAGAGTTCGAGTGTAGATTGAAAAAATATCGTCTGTTGAAAGAATTGACGCAAGAGCAGTTGGCAAATTTAGTAGGTGTCCGCAGAGAAACGATCATGCGGTTGGAAAAGGCACAGTATAATCCCTCGTTGAAATTAGCGATAGATATATCCAGAATCGTGGAGGCGCCGATTGAGGAGA
>CAYOED010000164.1:0-2539 GCA_964402925.1 uncultured Lachnospiraceae bacterium
ACCTATGGACGGCTGCGCCGTTCCATCGCAAATCAATGCATTTAACAATTACCTACCTGATACTCTTTTAAAAAGCTGTCTGTCTCCTCCAGATACGCTTCCATATCCTCAGATGTATAATACTGACTGAATCTTTCGTTTAAAGATAATACCTCTCCCTCAAATTCAAAATCTTCTATGCTGCTTTCCCATTGTGTTCCCTTTACATCTGCAAACACTTTTGTGGTATCCCAAAGTCCATTTTCATCCTTATTGATCATGAACAAAAGGTATCCTTCCGCGCCCTTTACTTCCTGCCAGCGAAAACGCGCATAACCATCTTCCGTCTGATCAAATACAAGAGAAGGTGCCTGGGCAATCTCAGCATTTATCTTAATTACAGTGATAACAGGGGTGTTTACAGGCTCACCTGTTTGTATGTCCACATTGGCTGCAAGATAATATTGGGGAATCGTTCCCCATCCGCATTCTTCATATTCAGTTATGTAATTTCCGCTTAAATGGCTTAAGTCTATCTCATCAGAATCTATTTCCGCGATACCGTAAAAAGGTGGCTCAATAATCAGCATCCCTGCCTCTTCATCATATTCATAGCTTCCTGCTTCTACCGGATATTTCAGATCCGCATCCTGATAGAGCACAAAACTCTCTGAGAGTTCCCGATCGGATAGCCATGGATTATAACCAAGTTCAATTTGAAGGGATTCATCCCTGTTTACCTTGATTACATTTCCATCATACTCTCCCGCTTCCGTCGCCGCATATTTTTCTTTTAATTCTTCTGCAAGCTGATTAGAGTCTGAATTACCTGCACTTTCTTTTTCTCCGTCGTTCTCCGCTTCCTCAGTATTGTTTTCTCCCGCTTCACCTTTCTGCGCACCAATTTGTGTCATCTCTTCCTGATTCGCTCCGCCCTGTGCGCAGCCTGTCAGAAGCAATGCAGCCGCAAGTCCTGACGCGATACCTGTTTTCCACAACTTTTTCAATTTCATTTTTCTCCCATGCCTTTCCTTAATTCCGAAGCAACACATATTCTTAGTTACTTCTACATTAAATACTGAAGAATTGTCGAAAAAGTTTCATTTTTTATTTTTTTATTTTTTGATACAAGTAATCAATAAATTCTTTCTGGGTCACATTTGTCCCTATCACTTCATAGAACGCCTCCTCTTTCTCATAAACAGCCTGATACCGCATCCCCTCTGCTTTCAGGAAAGAGACATAAATTTTCTGTTCTTCGATATATGACCAGCTATCCTCGTTGATCTCAGGCACAGAAGCAGCGTCCTCTTTTAAAAACTTCAATTCTCCTCCGCTTTCTGATTCTGTGAGTTCTATCAGTTCTGCTTCTTCCCCATGAAACAAGCCGCTTTGGGATTCTTCCTGTGCAACCAGTGCCTGACCTGCATTGGGAGAGATGGAAATAGCAACTCTGCCTGGCGCAAACCGAATCATTCCGTCTTCTAATTCTACTTCATCATAAAAAACGCCTTCCTCCATTGGAGTGATATAAGATATCCCTTCGGGTCTTAGCACTGCAAATACAAGAACTGCCGCGCATAAAGCGGCCGCAACAACTCCATAATACCAGATAGCAGGGGTTCTTTTGTATCCATTACCATTTTCCTGTTTCAGACGTTCTTCTTCTGCAAACATTCGCATTAAAGTATCCTTTTTCAAGGCTTCCGGCGCCTTTATATCTCGATACGCATTCCCAAATTCTTGGTTAAGAACATGATTTTCAAGTGACATCCTTGTTCCCTCCTTCCTCCAGATTTTTCCGCAGAAGATTCCTCCCTCTGGCGAGCAAAGTCTTGATACTGTTTTCCTTTTTGTGAAGCATCACAGAAATCTCCCTAATAGAATATTCTTCATAATAATACAAATACAGTGCCACCGAATATTTTTTGGGAAGTTTCTGCAGCTCTGTCAGCAGATCATTTTCCTTTTGGTCATAACAAATTTCTCCTCCGGCAGTCTCATCATCCATTCCCTGGGTCGTCCGGTTCCATGTACTGGTAACTGTCGTCTTTGAACAATTTGATGCAACTCTGATCAGCCATGCTTTTAAATGTTCTTCGCTTGTAATCTTATCCTTGTTTTTTACCAGCCGTAAAAAGGTTTCCTGAAATGCATCCTTCGCATCTTCGGCATTTCCTGTGATGGTCAGGCAGATTCTATATACCATATCCGAATATCGCTCCATCACATCATCAAATACGACATCATATTTATTATCAGGTGAATTCATACTTATTTAAACTTTTCCTCGCGCTTTATTCTAATTAACAGGGTGTAAAAAAAAGCAACCCATTTATTGGATTGCTTTGTTACCAGTTAAAATTAATCAACACTGATGATTTCTTTCTTGTTGTAAGAGCCGCATGCTTTGCATACTCTATGAGGCATCATCAGCGCGCCGCATTTGCTGCACTTAACTAATGTAGGAGCACTCATTTTCCAGTTTGCTCTTCTTTTATCTCTTCTGGCTTTTGAAGATTTATTCTTAGGACAAATAGACATCGTTACACCTCCTTAT
>CAYOED010000165.1:0-2498 GCA_964402925.1 uncultured Lachnospiraceae bacterium
GTTCATCTGACCAATGAATCTTGGTCGGCAGGCTCAAGATTCCGAGAGCCTATAACATCATGAATTCTTTCCTTATTTGCCTTAACCTATATGTCTATAGATAGAAATATAACACAGTTTATAGTTTTTATTCCTTTTAACCAATAAATAACTTTGCGTCCACCGCCCTTTATTTAATTGACATTGCACGCAAAACAAAGCATCTATCTATCAACTCCAGAAAGGGCATCTGCTCTATAATAGATAGACAGATGCCCCTTGCATATAATCAACTCAATTTCAGTCCGTTTCCTTTGACAACTCAATTTTAATATGAACATCCCTAAGCTGCTTTTCGTCTACTTCCGAAGGCGCTCCCATCATGACATCCTGAGCCGTCTTGTTCATTGGGAAAGGAATGATTTCACGAATGCTCTCTTCTCCTGCAATCAGCATGACCATTCTGTCTACGCCCGGTGCAATGCCGGCATGGGGAGGCGCCCCGTAACAGAATGCATTATACATAGCCGGGAACTTCGCTTTCACGTCCGCTTCATCCAGTCCTACAATCTGGAATGCCTTTACCATGATTTCAGGATCGTGGTTTCTGACTGCACCTGAAGAAAGTTCCACGCCGTTGCATACCAGATCATATTGGTAAGCATTGATTTCCAGCGGATTCTGATTCAGAAGTGCATCCATTCCGCCCTGGGGCATAGAAAATGGATTGTGACAGAATTCCAGTTCTCCGGACTCTTCTCCAATTTCATACATAGGGAAATCCACGATCCAGCAGAACTCGTAGCATTCTTTCTTCATATGCGCTTCACTGGCATTGCCAAGGAATTTGCGCAGTACACCGGCGGTCTTTTGCGCATCTGATTTTTTACCTGCTGTCAGGCCGATAAAATCACCGTTCTTTAAGCCAAGCGCCGTTACCACCTGCTCTTTTCTGTCCTGCAAGAACTTGGAAATTCCTCCCACCAGTTCACCGTTTTCATCCAGTTTGAACCAATATGCTTTCTGACCGCTCTGTACTTCCACGTCAGCACAGATTTTGTCAATTACTTTTCTGGTTGCTGTAAAATTGTCAACTACGATTGCCTTTACCGTCTGTCCCTCAAAAGGACCGAATCCACATCCGCTCATGCAGTCAGTGGCGTCCTGTACCACCAGATCTATTCTTAAATCCGGTTTATCTGAACCGTATTTCTCCATTGCGTCTTTGTATGAAATCCTTGTAAAAGGCGCCTTGGACGCTGTTTTATATGTTCCGTACTTAGCAAAGATAGGAGGCAGGACATCTTCAATCACGTCAAACACATCCTCCTGACTGGCAAATGCCATTTCCATATCCAGCTGATAAAATTCACCGGGAGACCGATCCGCCCTGGCATCCTCATCCCTGAAACAGGGCGCAATCTGAAAATATCTGTCAAAGCCGGAAGTCATGAGAAGCTGCTTAAACTGCTGGGGTGCCTGGGGAAGCGCATAAAACTTGCCCGGATGGTTTCTGGAAGGAACCAGATAATCCCTTGCCCCTTCCGGGGACGAACAGGTTAAGATCGGAGTCGTGATTTCCAGAAAATCATGCTCTATCATACTCTTTCTGATCTCCGCCACGATTTTGCTTCTCAGTACGATTTTTTCCTTCACAGCAGGATTTCTTAAATCCAGATATCTATACTTTAATCTGACAGCTTCGTCAGCTTCTTTTGAGCGGCTCACTTCAAAAGGTAGTTCGTTATAAATACATTTTCCCAGAACAGTGATATCCTCCGGAACCACTTCTATTTCACCGGTTGCAAGCTGCGGGTTCTTGCTGGAGCGCTCCCGTACCACACCGGTAATGGAGAGCGTGGACTCATTGTTAACACCTGACAGTCTTGTCATCATTTCTTCCGTTTCAATGACTACCTGAGTCACACCATAAAAATCCCTGAGAATCAAAAATCCGAGGTTCTTGCTCACCTTTCTCATATTGTCATACCAGCCTACAATCGTGACCTTTTGTCCCACATCACTGATTCTGAGCTGATTACATGTATGCGTTCTTGACTGTACCATAAATTTACCTCATTTCTGCTGTTAGTTGTATTTTTCTATGCAGGCCATTACCTGTTCCTGAACAGGAAGGCACCCTTCCAATATACTCTTGGCTTCCCCGGGTTTGTCTTCCCGAAGGAGATTGACTATGTCGGTATATGCTTTGTAAAGAGGGCTGACAGATAAGTTTCCCATTACTCCTTTAAGTGTATGGGCATTTTCAATCGCCGTCTTGATGTCTCCTGACTCAATAAACTCCATTACCGGTTTGTCCTTTACGGTGGCAGGAAGCTTTTTCAGCATCCTCTCATAAAGCGAAGCATTATTCATAAATCTCTGCATTGCATCATTCACGTCTGCGCCTAATTCCTGAAGTTCACTTATCATACTCATTTTTCATTCTCCTTTTTATTTTTACTTTTAGGCATTTGCTAAATGCCTAAACCCGTTGATTTTACTGGGTTTTCTTACCT
>CAYOED010000166.1:0-2480 GCA_964402925.1 uncultured Lachnospiraceae bacterium
ATTTCTTCACTTATTTTCTCGTACTCATAATCATGAACATAATGTGGGCAATCCAATTCTATATACTTGCCGTTTTCTACTTGGGAAATATATTCTATTGGTATCCTGCACCATGTTTCTTTATCGAATCCGGTTCCGCCGGAACCATCAGAAATAAACAGCAGCATTGGAATCTGCGGAATTCCGGAAGCTGCAACTTTTCCTGCATTTTCTTTAACCGCCTGCGTTTCATTGATCATTGTTACAGTTGCAGTGCGATTATAAAAAACAGCCCTGTAAATTTCTTTTTCTTCATCAGATAACAGACCATGCTGTATCGCATCGCTTTCTGAAAGTCCGGGTATCAACCGGGTGATGCCAATCCCTGCTGCCCAGCTTGCAGTACGCAAAAGCGGTATGTTAATGTTCATACTGTCATAATACTGTGGCACTGCCATGTCAAGCCCTATAATTGCTGATACTTCATCAGGATATTTCTGTGCCCAATATAATGCTTCCAATCCAGACATAGAATGTGGACATAAAACGTATGGTCCATTTAATCCGGCTGCTTTAAGCGCCGTTCTTGTGTCATCAAGTATCGAATCAATGTCCCGGCTTTTATCAACAACATCGCTGAATCCATATCCAAATTTTTCTACTACCACAATCTTATAATCGTCACTCAAAAGGGAATAGAGTGATTTGAAATCTAGTATTGGCGAACAAGTGCCTCCGCCTGACATGAATACAAGTGTTTCTTCTCCGTCACCCTCAATGTAAACACTCATATTATGACCATCAACTTCCACGAGCTGTCCAATGGGGGTAAGCAAATGAAGTTCCTTGCATAAATGTATTTTGTGGTTTATATAGATTGCCAAAAGTAAAATAATTACTATGGCAAGAATGATTAAAATAACCTTCATCGCTTTTTTACCTTTTCTCATAGTTGTATTCCAATCCCGGTTCTTTGAGTTATTTAACGTAATTATTTTACTACAGGCATATAAAAAGCGCCAGTATATTTTATTTACTAATATTTTGACTTTTACCTAGTGTAAGAGGAGGCAGCATGGTTTACTATAAAAAAAGAGGAATGGATGTTTACAGATACAATCAAAGTGACTCTTTTATTTTAGGGGAAATATATAATTAAAAATTTACTTGGCATTTTACGTGGCAGGGATGCATTGATTTTAGGAAAGGAAACATCAGGGGAAAACGAAAATAACCGCCACTATTCGCAGTAGTGACGGCTGACGTAAAACGTTAGTTGAACACTGTTGAGGGTAGCCGATTCTATGGCTTTCCCTTTTTATGTCTTTAATGTAGTATATCCGGTAGCAGGATTCAAGAGCCAAACGCATGTTTACAATAGTGTGATTGTAAATCTGTCTGCTGCTATCTTGGGCTCTTATCGAGTTCTTACAACCCTAAATCCTTAAAGTCAATCCATAAATCGTCATAAATATTGACCTTTATCTTGTCCTGAAGTGTGTATGTCTCAACCTCAAACTTTGCATTTTCTAGGAAATAGACAAAAATACGTTTTTTGTCAGGATCCACAATCCAGTATTCCTTTACTCCGGCATCCGCATAAAGGTTTAGCTTTCGGATGTAGTCATGGCTTGAAGTGCTGGGAGAGATGATTTCAATAATCCAGTCCGGCGCTCCGGTACACCCTCGGTCTGTCAGTTTATCAGAGTCACAGATAACGCTTATATCTGGTTCTACAATAGCTTTATTATCATCTTCAAACAATTTGACAGCAAAGGGAGCAGGATAGACTTCACAGGAACCACCTTTTGTCTTGAAGTGGTTTCTGATTGTAGCAGAAAGTTCCATTAATATTTTTTGATGGATTCGGCTTGGTGCTGCATGGTAATAAATCTGACCGTCAATCAGATCTGCTCGGGCATTTTCTGGTAAATTATAATAATCGTCTTCTGTGAAGGTTTTTAATTGTGCTAATGCCATGATAACACGTCCTTTCATGATTATTGTATTCGGGTTTGTAGTGATTATTCGTTTTGGTTGTCGCGCTCCATAGTTTCTAACACAGAACGGATAATAAAGGCATTGACACTTTCATTCTGTTTTAGGGCATGTTCTTTCAATTTCTCTTTTTGCCCTTTAGGGAAAGTAACATTGATTCGGTCATAGTTATTCTTGACATATTTATTAACGGCTTTTTGCTGTGCTTTACTGACTTTGTTATCTTCTGACACACAAACACCCTCTTTCATTTGGTATGCATCAGTAGGAAGGCTAATTATATATATACCTTTTCCACTATAAAAAAATTATAGCAGAAAAGTATATTGATGTAAATATACAAATTAGGAAAATATAATGATGTAAATAGATATAAACTTATATCATTAACAAGGGAAACAACAGCCGGGAGCGCCGCAAGAGCAACAATACTTGAAAAATCTACATTTTATCAGCTTTTAAGAAATGGTTTATAATTTTTTAGCACTCACCTCTTTACAGTG
>CAYOED010000167.1:0-2342 GCA_964402925.1 uncultured Lachnospiraceae bacterium
GTCAGCGCTTGACGAGGTTCTTTCGAGTCTAGCGTCTGTTACGTTTTTATGGAGCAGGAGCGCGACGACGTTGGTATATTTATCTGTCCTGTGCGGACTACTGGCTACTCTGTGAAAAGTAACTGTCCACATAATCAACAGGAGAATACCTATCATGCATATCAGCACGAAATGTTCTATTGCCATCCATTGCCTCATTTTTATCAACGTATATGGAGAGACACAGAAGGTCACCAGCGAACTGCTGTCACTTTCCACCGGAACCAATCCTGTCACCATCAGGAATATCATCAGCGCGTTAAAAAAGGAAGGAATACTCTCCGTAAAATTCGGCACAGGCGGCACAAAGCTCAACTGCCCTTTGAATGAGATCACATTGTACCGGATTTGCAATGCATTAGAACCGGATTTTCTCAATAAATTAATTGGGATCCATCCTATGCCTTCTCCCCTGTGTCCGGTAGGAAAAAACATTCACAGCGTTTTAAATACCTCCTATGCGAAAATCCATGAAGATCTGCGCAGCAGCCTGCAAAGCATCTCCATGAAGGAGATTATGGATAATTACAATAATCTTTAATTTTTATATCCCGATTCTTTTCAGGCAGCCTACAAAGAGTCAGCTTCATCAAACTATATCATATCCAGCCAAAGATAATATTTTTAAAGCTCTGTCAAAGTTTTCCTCTTTCACAAGGATATAATCTGTGTTGAAAGTCGATACGGCAAATATACCGATTTTATTCTCTGCAAGCACACCGGACAGTTTGGAGAGAACACCAATCATTGAAAAATCCAACATCCCCTGTATCCGTAAACCCTTCCACCCATCATCCCGTTCAAGCGTATTGGCTGGCGTGTCCTCGGTAATGCACACTAAAGAATATTCCTCATCCGTTTTTCCAATAAAATAGAAATCTTTACTAAAATCAATATCAATTTCTGATGCAACTTTGCAAACAGTCAAAGCGTAATCCAACTTTTTAAGTTCCATAGACACCCCCATCTGCTGATTTATAAACCTTCACTATTGATATAATGTCAACGGGATTTCCTTCAGAATCAATAGCTAAAAAAGCATAGTTACCACTTTTTTCTACTATAAATTCAATATCACCATCATCAAAACCAAATTCCTTATATACGCCATTATCCAAAAGTACTACTACACCTTGAGCATTATCCACTTCACTGACAACTTTATTTTTTTCAATAAAAATATTATCTCCTTCTTCTAAACCACACCCCAAAGAATACTCCCTATATACTAAGTCATTATACGCATCTCCGAATTTTTCTGTTTTCTCCTCATAAAAGTCATTTACCTCCGTTTGCATATCTTCTACCTTAGCTGTCATTCCACAACCTGACAATGTCAACACACACATCATTACCCAAAAGAATCCTAATGTCTTTTTCATCATCATTTCCTCCCATTATTGATACCTGCATATCGTTTGTTATGTCACTGTATGATACTCCCGCTCCCCTCGAACGTCAATCCGAGAAGATAAATATTTCCTCAATTGGCACTTCCACGACTCTGGATATGTCTATTGCTAATTTCAATGAAGGATTGTACTGTGCCTTTTCCAACCGCATAATCGTTTCTCTGCGGACACCTACTAAATTTGCCAGCTGCTCTTGCGTCAATTCTTTTAACAGACGATACTTTTTCAATCTACATTCAAACTCTGTCATATCCATTATTCCTTCATATCATCTTCACTTTTATCATATACGTCATCGGCGTATTTCTCGTTATTATGCTCATCCTTACTGTATTCATCGTGGTCAAAACGATATAGCAGATACTCGCTAAGAAAAACAGCAAGCGCAATTGATAATGCAATCAAAATCTGTACCCCAATAAGCAAATATTCTATGCTCATAAAAGACTCACCTACAGAAAGAAAGATTAAAGCAATTATGTTGACGGCAAAAGCTGCTTTAAATGCAATAAGCTGTGCTTTATTTTTATTTTCCCTAAACCTCTCATCCATTAATGTATTAGACATTTTACCCTCAAAGAAAAATGCAAAGAAACCAAAAAAAGCAAAGCGGATCCAAGCACCATCCATAAAGCCAAGAAAACCTAGGAAACCTAGGAAACCGAGAAATCCCAATTTAGGGTTAAGCTTGCGGGTTCTGTTTGTTTTGAGAGCATTCTTCTTCTCCTGAATAGCTGCCTTTATTATACAAGCCACCAAATACCAGATATACACCATTGTCAGCACAGTCGAACAAATCATAGGAATATCTTTTGGGCCGAACTTATATGTTTCAAAATCTGTCGGTACTACAAGACGTGATTCATTGTACCTCACGGAATACCAAATTGA
>CAYOED010000168.1:0-2254 GCA_964402925.1 uncultured Lachnospiraceae bacterium
CTCAACCACCTTTCTTGGAATTCCCTATACTTGAATTATACAGGAAGCTCCTTATGGAGAAGGAAGTGGTATGCCTTGTGGTGCCTGTAGGGAATTTTTTATGCAGCTTTCTCTTAAAAATAAGGATATGGAAATCATGGTTGATTATGAGAAACGAGAGATTGTTACTCTGGAAGAATTGATACCTAAGTGGTGGGGAATGGAAAGATTCTCTTGATAAGGTGTTTTTCGATTGACTGTAGCCTATTTAATAAGAAAGGATGATTGTATGAGCAGGAATATTGTAGTGAAGATTATGGAAGAAAGATTAGGAGAGTATGGATTCAGGTATGAAAAATATGAATCCTTTCGTTGGACTTTTAGCCGTGAAATTGAAGGAATAAAACAAGATGTTGTTATCCAAAAGGATATTTGGGGGGATAGTGCATATATACTGGAAGTGGCTGGCTTGCGAGTTCGAGAACTGGTCAAGGATAAAAAGTATACTAGTGATTTTTTTGAATTTAAAAATGATGATGAGCGTGTAGACGTACTCAATGAAATGGCAGATATTGTAATCCAATATGGGCTAGATGAGTTAAATTAAAGAAGTATTCCGGTAAAAAGATATTAAATCAACTGTCGGAAAAAGAGGTCTTGCCCATGCTGAAAAAGGATTTGGAAGAATGTTTTGATAAGACATATGAACAAGTTCAGGAGAAGCTGATAGAATTGTCAGCAGTATATGGGAATCTGATAATAAATAAAATAGGCGGACAATGGAAGAAAGCCTATGGGGATGAATGGGAGTCTAATTAGGTGATTTAAAACCCGTAACAGGCAAGGGGAGCCCTATAGCGAAAAAGAAATACAAAGTATGTAATCTGCATGAGAAAAGGTGTAGTAGCAGATGAATAGGTATATCAGATAAGAATATCTGGTATGCCTTTTTTATTTGACTTTAATCAACACCACGGCAGATTAGCGCTGATAGATGTTATGATGCAAAAATGATGCAAGCATATATTAAAATAATATTGGGGTGAAGATGAGAGTGGGTTGATGAAGTATCAGCAGTCGTTAATTTGGGACGACAATATATTAGAAGCAACGAGATGCATAAAAAATAATGTCAAGGAAGCCATACAATGAAACGATTTTTAGAACACAAAATGGTTAAAGGTATTTTATTTGCTTTACTCATCATAATCATTGTAATTATGTTTAATCCGATAAGTATAGAAAACATGATTTTATCCATTGAAAACAGTCAACTATATGGGGAGAGACACCTAAAGAAGTGACAATACTAAATGATGATTATTATCAAGGATATAAAATAACGCAAAATGCCAAAAAATTCGATCAGGATAATTTCCTAGAATATTCTATTGTAAATTATCCGGAAATTGAATTCGTTGATGAGACAGCAAATGTAAAATTAGGAGAAAAGATCAATCGATTATTTTATGAAACGGCAATGCTGAATTATGATGAAGCATTAGAACAGGCGGTAAATGCTTTTTACTCCTGCGATTATTTTATTACATTTGCTGATGAAAATTACATTTGTATTTATTTTATGGAATCCATCAGTGCAGGAATGTCTCGCGTGGTTAATTTTGAAGATGCAATTACCATATCTCTAAAAACGGGTGATAAAGTTTCTCTGGAGAGTTTCGGAGACATAAATACCATTATGAAGAAAGTTGATAATTACAAAGGCACTATATATACAGACTCTGTTTTTGAGGTGGAAGATTGGGAAAGAAATAAAAGGGCATTTATAGAACAGTGGGAGAAAAATAGTTCTCCTCATTACTATGACTATTATCTATATGATGGGAGAGTTGGTATCTTATTTGATCATTATGTAACAGGAAGAGAGAGGATAGGACTTGAGTTTCAGGGAATTATTAACTATCAGTGAAGTCTCAACGATCAAGATATGATGTATATTTGGAAAGTTGAAATGAAATTATAAAACTATATATTAATTAGCGATATAGTGTTATAATTCACTTGAACAAAAAGAAGGCTTCTAGATTGCCTTGAAGAAATACCTGTGAATCAAATCTGCATTGATTTTAAGAAAGAGTTTTCCTCCTGGAGCAGCTAGGATGATGGATATTTTGAAAATGGTGATGAAGCTTTTCAGTTGATGATAACTAAGCAATTTGTACGAGTAGACTGCTATAATCTTACAGAATATAATATGAACAATGTCATTTAGTTAAGCTCTAGCGCAGAATAAATTACACCATTCCATATCAGA
>CAYOED010000169.1:0-2029 GCA_964402925.1 uncultured Lachnospiraceae bacterium
ATGCGGCAGGAAACGTGACGGAAAGGATGGTTGACATTTCAAAGGTTGACCCCAACAACTGTGATGAGATTGAAATGTTCGCATATTCCAGTCATCTGACTGCCAGTGGGAAATGCCCGGCTGCACAGAAAGCATTTATGGGGCGAAGTCCAACCATGACAGCGAAAAGGGTGGCGGCAGTTTGTTTGATAAGGGAAACTGGATGGATATTGTTAAGGAGATCATGCAGATGCAGTTCCATGCGGGGAACTTAAAGGGCTATCTGGATTATAAGCAGTTCTGGGACTTCATGGATAAGTAAGATTAGGCAGGTTTTCCGGTTTCCGACAGATTGAGGAATCGGGGAGTAGGGGCGGCTCGCGCATCATTTAGAGCCGCCAATAAAATATTGATAGCAACGGAGGAGCAAAGATGGATTTCACATCTTTAAGTAAAATAAGCGAGTATCATTTAGGAAGCATTTACCGTCAGAATATTATGGCAAGGCAAACAGACCAGATCAGTTTTCAGGCTGTTTTAGATGCAAACATGAAGGGGCAGGGATTAGAGGATATATTGAAAGCGGGATATCCGGGCTTGAAATACCATGTGATGGATACCTCTAAAATCAATTCTTCTTTATGGCAGCGCAATGATTATCCGTTTGAAATGTTTTTTCAGGATGATTTGGATGAAGCAGCCTTGGACTGGAAACCTACATCAAGAGAACCTTCCATGTTGGATGCCGGAGTGCAGGCGAGGTTAAACGCAGCGAGAGGAAAATATGCAATAGTCGTTCCGCCAGCTTTGCAGGAAAAACTGGAAAATAATCCTGAGTTATCACAAAACATTATGAATAAAATATCCACATTGATAAAAGAGCAGGATACGGTGCCAAGCAGTATTGATTCCTTTAACATTACACTTGATGATGAGGGTAATATCTCAAATTACAGGCTTTCATGCAGTGGTGGGGAAATCACGATAACAAGGAGAAATGGGCAAAAAAGCAAAGATGAAGAAACAGAGGAAATAAAAGAACAGGAACGAAATCAGAGATTGGCAGCGAAACGTGCATTGGAGAGAAAAGAGCAGTTGGAAAAAGCAGAGTTAGATAAACTGTATCAACAGAGTCTGCGCGAAGCTGCATGGCTGTATGGACAGAATTTGTTATAGGCGGCTTTGATTGACGGGAAGATTGTATTAGGAGTGCTGGAAAATGAAAAAGATTTTTGTAGTATTATCATCAGTCTTGGCAGTAGGAATATTTTTGTTTACTTGTCAAACAGGGAAAGCAAATGCTGATATGGGATTGAATGAGAATATATATGTCATTGAAGAGTCCTGTTTAAGTAGTGGTATAAAGCTGAAGGAACAGGAAGAAAGTCTTGCAATACATACGGTGGAGGAAACTGATAATATCTGTGAGGCAGGACTTACGATTAACGAATGGGGGTATACATACAGTGCAAGTAAAGGTAATGGCAGCATTATAGAAAAGGAAGTTGGCAACAATGTTCTGAATAAGGAATCGGGGAACAAAGGGGAAGAAAAAGAAATTTCCGAAATGATTTTATCATGGAATGAAGCACAAGATTATTTTGGATATGATACATTGTGTTGGTTAGACAATGAATATTTAAGATCCTGTGCCGAAGACATTTCTTTTATCGTATCAGATGATGATATAGCCATTGCAGAGTATTCAATGCAGACCTCTAAAGTAAAGATATATGTTTTTACGGTGCATGAACAGGGGGACAAATTTTTTGAATTTGGCAGGAACTATACATCAGAATTATATGATATTCGTCAGATTGAAGTAAATAGTATATGGCAATGTTTTTCCTATAAGGGCTATGACGGTATGGAATACACAAGTGCAGTTCTGCCAGACAATAATATAGTGTGCGAAGTGGTATTTGAAAAATGTGATGAACAGTTTATCTATAACGCACTTGCCAGTTACAAGTAAAGAGAAATATATACAGTGAAAAAGGAGCTTCCTGTATAATTCAAATATAGGGAATTCCAAGAAAGAAGGTTGAGA
>CAYOED010000170.1:0-1912 GCA_964402925.1 uncultured Lachnospiraceae bacterium
AAGGTTCAGTCAAGACTCACATCAACATTGGGGAAGAAAGCTATTGTCATTCCTCCCGCATTAGAAGAAAAAATGAAAAATGACCCGGAATTGGCAAAAAGCGTGATGCAGAAAGTGGAAAACCATATTGCTGCTTCTGATGCAAGGCTGCCGGGGGTAAGGAAATCCTTTGTTATTACTTTTGATGAAGATGGTGAAATTGCTAATTTTACTACTGTATCTGAAGGGAAAATTACGGTTTCGTCATCAGAATTTGTTGAAGCCCGCAAAGCAAGAGAAGCAAAGCACGCAGAATATGAGAGGCTGGCAGAGGAAAACGCATTGAAGCGCAAAATGCTGGCACAAGAAACGGACAGAAGGAATTACCAGAGCAAGGCGGTTTCGGTTGCGGCATATGAGAAGAACATTATGGAAACGGCGGGTATTTTGAAGTAAAGCAGGATATGCCCGGACTTACCACAAGGGGGCATGGGCGGCTCCGAATGACAGATGAGCCGCCATATAAATATTGATAGCAATGGAGGATATAAAATGTCAGTAGCAGGAATTAACGGAACAGCCAATTACCCTGTCTATACACCGGGTAAGGCAACAAGGAATGTATCAAATAATAACTTTAGCCAACAGATTAACCAGACAAAAGCAGGAAGTGTATATACTTTGCATTGGTTCGATACTTCGGAGGGCGATAAGCCATTAGGGGCGATTGGGGATAAAGGAAACAGCAGTATAACGGTATATAAGCCGAAGGATTTTGACCCGGAAAATCCCGTATATAAGGTTAAGACGTGGGACGCAGAGGGCAATGTGACGGAACGAATGGTGGACGTATCAAAGGTAGATGCAAAAAACAGTGACAGGGCAGATATGTTTGCATATGCTTGTTATTTGACGGACAGCGGCCAATACCCGGAAGCACAAGATACATTCTGCCGTATACCCATTTCTAATGAACCGCCAGATAATTTGTCAAATTCTTTTAAGACGGGGAAATTTAACTGGTTGGAACTGGCAAAGAGTTTTATGCAAATGCAGTATGACGGAGGGAATTTACAGGGATATCTTGATTACAAGAAATTTGTAGATTTTTTTGCTTAAAATTATTCCGCAGAGGCACATAAACCTTTGCCTCTGTGGACTGCCGGGGCAGTGGCGGCTCTGAACGACAGAGGAACCGCTACAGATAAGTGAAATGAAACTTTTTTGAAGGCTGACTCGTGTTATAAGCGGATGGCAGATTTTTAGCGAAGGGAGGTGTTTGTCATGAAGTTTGACAGGGGAAGTTAGGTAATACGTTTTTGTTTTTATAATAAACAAACTGCTTGGACTTATTATGAGAGAGCAGAGGTGGTTCTGAATGACAGATGAGCCGCCATAAAAATAATTGATGACAATGGAGGAATTGAAAAATGAGCATAAATGGAATTGGAGTGGGCTATCCAGCGTGGAGGGAAACAGGAAAGGCGCAGAAGAATAGTTCGGGAACAGGCTTTGCAAACAAGTTGGCTGGTGCAGATACGGCTGGGAGCGTTCCTTCCCAAAGTACCAACGTGAGGACGGCGGGACAGAATTCAATATTGGAGGCATACCGTGCATCGGCGGCTTCGGCGGTACGTAATGTGAAACCAGCCTATGAAACATACGAATCCGAGAATTATAAAATTGCACCGAATAATGAATCAGGATGTTTTAATATCTACAATAAGCAGGGAGAAAGGATAGGTGCTTTTGAATATTCAGATATAAAGGTCAGGCAGGACAGCGCAACGGGCAAGCAGTTTTTGATTTCGGAGCATGGAACAATGAGCTATGATGCTGTGGTATTGGACGGCGAACTGAAAGATGCCCTGCAGAATGTCATGGGAGTTGAAGCACTGGAAACGGAGGAACTGCAGGGATTTACCTTAAAGAC
>CAYOED010000171.1:0-1897 GCA_964402925.1 uncultured Lachnospiraceae bacterium
ATAAGTTCCTCGCCCTGCGGAAAAGCGAGGTCGCCAAAGTTGCGCCGGACAGGGCAGGCTTTCACGGTTTCTGGCAGATTGGGGAGCAGGAAGAAAGTATGGATAGGTTAGATAAGGAAATAGGAGAGGTGCTATAAATGAAAAAGGCTGTGACTTGGGGATTAGCTATATCATATATTATTCTTTTCATTGCTATGGGTGTCATGGGAATAAAAATATTTGATGGAAATTATGACATTGTGGCAGAAGGTTGCGTAGCACTTATTTTTCTTTTGATTAGTTGCGTATGCAATATTTATCGGGCATTTAGCAATAGGTGTCCGCATTGTGGAAAAATACGATTGTCGAATGGCAAATACTGCTCTCATTGTGGAAAGGAGATTTGAAGCCAAGTTCCAGTCCGAAGGGACGGGTTCCTCCGTCCATGTGTATGACGGGAACGGTGATGAGATACTGACGTATACCGCAGGCGTGGGCTGGCATGAGAAGGAATCGAAAGCGGAGACGGAAGTACACGGGGCTTTAAAGGCTGCCTACTATGATGCGTACCATGCGGCAAGGCAGGAAATAAACGGGATGGAAGTTCAGGGCGGATTCAATGCGAGGGCGTAAGTCCAATGGGCTGCAGATCAGGGAGCAGCGAAAGGAGGTGTTTGGAATGAACTGCTCGGACTTATTATGAGAATAGTGTGGTAACAACGAAAAGCACAAAAGGTATAAACGGTACAGAAAAAACAGACGGCTTTGCTGGCAAGGTTACAGAAAAAAGTTCGGTTTCAGCGGAAGATATGACTTTGGAGGAATATTTTAATGAAAAAAATGAGTTTTAAGAAACCGTTTATTAAGGCTATTGCTGTAGTTTCTTTGGTAATGTCAATGGGACTCACGGCTTGTTCACAGAAGAACTCAATAGATAATGAAAATGTAGAAACATCAAACATAGAAACGCCAAGTGCTGAAACATCGAGCGTAGAAACACCAGATGTTGAGATGCCAAGTGAAGAGACACCCAATGCGGAAAATGGAAATGATAAGATTGAAATTTCTATGGAAGATGTAATTGCTATAGGTAAAGAAGAGGCAGATAAATATTACGATAATCTTCAACTGACAAGTGTATATAGTTATGATAATGACCATGACAGAAGTGTTATGTCTGGGGATGACGGAAAGAGAGAATGGTGGTATGTCAATTTCGCTAATGAAAAAAATAATTATGTTAGTATTATGATAGTTGATGGAGAAGTAGCAAATGTGGAACACTTCGATCAAAATGGTAATAATAGGCTAATTGACTTGAATGATGTAAATATGACAGTAGATGAAGCTATACAAAAGGCAAAAGATTATGGTTTGGTTGGAGGAGATCCCGACAATGAATCTCATTGGGTGTCGGGTTATAATTTTAAAATGTCGTATGCGTCCCTAGCATCTTCGCCAGATGACTACAGAATATTTCTTGAAGTGATTGGAATTTCGCCAAACGGAAATTTTGCACATATTGATTTTGATGCTGCAACAGGCGAGCTGATATTGGCAGAGGAAGAAATTGAGTATAGCAACGGAGACGTAGAGTGGAAAAGTTTTACTCAATGAAGTCGTAAAGTGGTATATTTGTCTAACTAATCATAATTACAACTGAATAAATAGTACAGCGTTAGAGCGTATAGAAACTAATCTATGCGCTTTATTTTTTTGTAAAGGAGTAGATTTATGAGCAAAAACAGCAAGACAGGGCAAAAAAACCACCGACAGCCTAACAGACAACAAAGCAGGACTAAGTGGAGGGAGGAAGAAATTTAATGTGAATTTTATTGTAAACACAAGCATTTTTGAGGCTTTTGGCATGATGGTGGGTACTTAGCCATGCCTTATTTATAACTTCATATTGAAAAAC
>CAYOED010000172.1:0-1885 GCA_964402925.1 uncultured Lachnospiraceae bacterium
TCGACATTTCATCCGATACCGTATCCATTTCAGCATCAGCAGAAGGCATATTGTTTTCGTTGTCCTGTTTTGAATTTTCATTTGGCGCATCCGTTGGCTTAGAAATCTCCAAACTCATGGTAGTTTCCATGCCTCCGATACTCATTGTCATTACAAGAACCCTTGAGCCATCCGGCTTAGTAATAATTTCTGTTTTTGTTCCAGATTCCTGTTTATCTACCTTCTCTGATTCCTCGTCCGCCAAAACCTTTTCATTACTAAAATGATTCAACGACTCTGCGTCTGCCATAGCTTTCTGGATATTCTTCTGCCAATATGAGTTGTCAAAGTAATTCCCACTCTTAGGCAGATTCTTAAACATATTCATAAGTGCATCATAGGATAGGGAAGATGTATCTATCCATAATTCTTTTCCGTCCTTTGATTTAATTGCAGTACCGTTATCGCCTATGTAAGCAGTCGTGTTGTCATCAAGGTGCTGAATTGTTCCTGTCATTTCTGCAAACTTTTTCAGAGGAAATTCTCCCGTTTCCTTGCACATTTTCCAAAATTTTTCAGCGTCTTCCCCTGTCATATATGGCTGTTTGCCGTCTATCACATACCATGAAATACCCGTTGCTGAATCTGTATATTTTGGTGATGTCAACGCCCATTCGTCCATTGTCTTGCCTTTATACCATACGGTAAGTTTTTTGTCGTCTGCGCCTGCATCCGTTTCCGTAACATCTTCCAAGCTGTCCTGCTCTTTTACATATTCATTTGACACCCTGCTTCTAAGGGCTTCGTAAATATCCTGCACACAAGCATTCTGCCTTGTCCTTTCGGAAACAGATTCATCTATTGCCTGTTTCTGCTGATAAAATTGTCCCGCATTGTTTTTATTGTATCTATTCGTTGTTGCTACATTGTTCTGATAATAACTCTGTCCTATTCCGTTAATACTCATGTTTTCAATTCCTCCATTGTTACCAATTTTTTATTGGCGGTTCATCTGTCATTCAGAACCGCCTTTGCCCCCTTATAATAAGTCCGGGCATTTTCTTCTTGTTCCATACTCTTTTAGGATAATCTATGTTATTCAAGTTTAATTTGTATTTATTTCACCTCCTGTTCAATTAAATTTCCTACCAATAATACGATTCAAAACATTAAAAAGTTTCAAACCAGATAAAAAATTTTAGAGCACCTCCTTCTTTGAGTTTTCACTTAGTATATCGGCAAAATAAAGCTAGTTATAATACCGATTGCACGAAAACACGTTTTGATAGCACAACTGGACAGAAAACACGTTTTAACCGTTCTTTTATATTCCTTTTCCAGTTACTTTGCCTATCCCCCTATATAACTGTCAATTTCACATAATATTGAAACATCATAATGATAAAAAAGTCCTTGACAAATTGCAACAGGAAAAACAGCAAAAAGTATTTTAATTAGCTGTGGCGCAAGGTTAGCTCCTTTTGACATCAAGGAGCTGCGTGACCTGACAAGCTATGACGAGTTGGGACTTGATATGTTGGGGGACGAAAGGACAGCGTTGTTTGTCATTATCTCCGATACGGACGATACGTTTAATTTTATCGTATCAATCATGTACACGCAGCTTTTCAACCTGCTCTGTGACAGGGCAGATGATGTGTATCATGGCAGACTGCCCGTCCATGTGCGCTGCTTACTTGATGAGTTTGCAAACATCGGGCAGATACCAAAGTTTGAGAAGCTGATCGCTACAATCCGAAGCCGGGAAATATCAGCTTCTATTATTTTGCAGTCGAAGTCGCAGCTCAAAGCGATTTATAAGGATAACGCCGACACCATTGAGGGTAATTGTGATACCACCTTATTCCTCGGAGGGAAGGAAAAGACCACCTTAAAAGAGATGGCG
>CAYOED010000173.1:0-1801 GCA_964402925.1 uncultured Lachnospiraceae bacterium
TTGTAACCATTTTACCTGCTTTCGTAACTGTTCAGTACCTTCACAGTTACAATGAAAAATCCATCCTAAATTGCCTGCGGCAATGGGATTTTGCATGCCTGAATCATATCCTTACGGTCTCAGCAGTAAATGCTTCGACCTGTACTGAATAGATACAAATTTTCCATTGACTCTAACGTTACGTCATAGCGTACGATATAAAAAGAAGAAAGTTCAAAATGGAATGAGCATTTCCGGAATAAGTTAAACAAGTACAGGAGAGTTAAATATGCGCACAGTACATGAAGTAAGTAAACTCGCAGGGATAAGCGTCCGCACCCTTCACCATTATGATGCGATTGGTTTATTAAAGCCCACCCAGACAACAGAATCTGGCTATCGCTTATATGATAATGCGGCAATCAGGCGCCTGCAAAATATTCTAATGTTCCGCGAATTACAATTTCCGCTGAAGGAAATCAAGGAAATCCTTGACAGTCCGGCTTTTGACCCTGCAGAGGCACTGGCACAGCAAATCAAATTATTGGAGTTGCGGCAAAAACATATCGAAAAACTTATTATCCTTGCCCGTGAAATTCAAAGCAAAGGAGTAACAACCATGAATTTTGAAGTTTTTGACAAGAGTGAAATTGAACAGTATAAAGCTGAAGCTAAATCAAAGTGGGGAAAAACACAAGCGTATCAAGAATACACGCAAAAATCAGCAGCACAATCTGACGATGAACAAAATGAGATAGCTAACCAGTTATTGGGCAAGTTTTCCGAACTTGGATCCCTTCGGCATTTACCGCCTGCTGCAAAAAAGGTGAAGGAAAAAATATCTGTTTTGCAGAAATTTATCACGGATAACTACTATGTATGCACCAATGAAATCCTTAATGGATTAGGACAAATGTATGTAGGTGATGAACGCTTTAAGAAAAATATTGACAAGGCAGGCGGGGACGGTACTGCTGAATTTGTTAGTCAGGCTATTTCTGTGTATTGTTCTCATTAAGGAGGAGGTTATTATGATTGTGAAGAGTGTATATTCACCGGATGTTTACAGAAAAATAATGAATGCGGATCAGGATAAAAAGGATGATATATACCGCTACGAATTGATGCTCCCTTTTAGGGGCAAATGGGATTGCTATCATATCCCCATCAAAGCGTCTAAAGAAGGGGCTTATGACATTATCATGGCGAATAACAGGATGGGGCTTTTTCCTCCATCCAAAGTGAATTTGACAACGAAGGATTGGATTGAAGCCATTTCTGATCAGAATCTGTGGGATGCCTGTCATAAATCCATCGAAAACGCTCTGGAACGCTTTATCAACAAGGGGATTGAACTCAAAGTTCAGGAGTATTTGTTTTCTATTTTTTTGGCAGATCCAGAGAATGCTTATACGAAAATGAATGAGGGCTATTGTGGAGACGGAGGCATTCCCGGCTTCGTGCTGGGATGGCTGATTCCAAATGAAAACAATCTGAAAAAGCTTCCTGCCGCGCTTGCTCATGAAACAAATCATAATGTCAGATACCAGTTTATCAAATGGACGAACGACATAACTCTTGGCGAGATGCTTGTGGGAGAGGGTTTAGCGGAGAACTATGCTACGACAATATATGGCGAAGAATTTCTCGGACCATGGGTAAGCAAAACAGATCCCGAACTATTACCGCTGATAAAGGAAATCATCCATGACGGCCTAAATGCAACGGGCTTTGAAAACATCACAGCCTATTTGTACGGCGATGAAATGGCGAGAATGCAATGCTTTCCCGAAGTAGGTCTGCCCTATTGTGCGGGATATGC
>CAYOED010000174.1:0-1793 GCA_964402925.1 uncultured Lachnospiraceae bacterium
CAGAAAGAAAGACTGGAAGATGCCTATTATCCCAAATTTGATATGAATGTTTAGGGTATAAACGAAGTGAAAAACCTGTCTGTCATTAGTTATGAGAATGGCAGGCAGGAATATATGTATCTAAGCTATATATCAAGGAGGATTATGTTATGCGTATAGGAAACAATTATCAAGGGATTATGCAGGTTTTTTCAAGAATGAGCGGAAAGGCAAATACATCAAATGGATATTATTGTGGCAATACCATTGATAATCTGCGTTCTGGACACTTCAAAAATTCTTATGGCGTGGAGGGCATGGAAATTACGGGGAAAACAGACTGGAAACGGATTGTCAATGTATCTGATGAAATGAAGCAGCACGTCTATGATGATTTAAAAAAAGAGTTTTACAAATATGGCGGAATGTCTGGTAACAATACTGCTGAAACAGATGCCTATTATGAGAAGATTCATTCTTATGTGAAAACATTGGATTTAAGTACCCGGCGTGCAGCTCCGTGGACATTAAATCAGCTCCATTTAGAAATTGCGGGGAGGGTAACACAAGCTGTAAAGGAGAAAGACCCTACATGGACAGCAGGGAAACCCATTTCCCATGAGATATTAGATGAAATCTTTGAGGGCGATACCATTTATCGGGATAGTGTAAATGCTTTATATTCTAAAGGCGGCAAAGGGATAGATATGCAGGTTTGATATGTTTCCGGCAAACTGTAATGACAAGAATATAAATATTGTTTACAACTTGTTCCGTAGAGATACTTAAAATGGTGGTTCTGCATTATGCCCGAACTTATCATAAGGGGCAAAGGCGGTTCTGAGTGACAGAAAAGACACCTTTAGGATTATCATAATAAATATATATTAAGGAGGACGAAATTATGTCAATGGAAGTAAGTAGTAATTATAAGAATTACACAAATGATTATTTAGAAAGATTACAAGAAAATAAGAATAAAGCAAAGGAAGTTGGAAAAGCGCAGGACGAAGCAAATAAAAGTGAAAGTATTCCTGTTCCAAAGGACGAATATATCAGCAGTGAAAAATCTGGTAATAGACCAAACGGGTTGTATCGCATGGGACAGGACGAAAACGGAAACTTGAAAATCATCTTTGATACTCCCCCAAAGGCAGAAGAAGCAGAAAGTGAACAGCCCAAAGGCGTAAAGCTGAAAGGCGTGTCTGATAGCGGCAGGGTGAAGGTTACAATAGGCAATATGGATAAGGTTAAGAATGAAATCAAAAAGCTAAAAGAGGAAAAGAAACAGCTTGAACAGCAGTTGAAAATGGCGGCAGGCAATGAGCAAAAGACAAAAGAACTGGAAACAAAGTTGGCGCAGGTCGAAGCGGAATTAAGCGTGAAAGATACTGACGAATACAAAAAGCAACATGCGGAGTATACAACAGAGGAATAAATCGGTTTGAGAATTTAGGAGGATAATGCAATGTCAATAAATGTTAATCAAAATTACAGTCAATTTTATGTGGGGACAGAGCAGCTAAAAAGCTACGGTTCTAATTCGGCGGCAAAGAAAGACACTATCGGTTCACGGTATGGGGATGCGGTCATTGTGGAGTTTTCGGGAGACGGCATGGCAGCCCTTGTGGAAGGAAAGCAAGGCAGCGTGGTGCCGGAAGATAAGGAAACAATGGAGGCGAGAAATGTGGCACTCCAAAAAGACATCGTGCAGATCGATAAGTCCTTACATGACCTTCCAGCGTATTCGGGGATGTATGGTGCAGACAAGGCGGTTGCGTCTGCATTGGAGAATTGCAGCAAAGAGGAGCAGG
>CAYOED010000175.1:0-1621 GCA_964402925.1 uncultured Lachnospiraceae bacterium
TCGTGATGCTTGAAGTTGCCATAAGAAACACCTCCTTTGTTAGTTTGGCTTTTCTGTATCAATTCATACTTGCCTATCTACATTTTATTATCTTATATCGGCTAATGCAACAAAACTTTTATGAATTTTTTATAACTTATTTTCCACTTGATAACTCCCCAATTCAGAGGTAATATACGACACCACGGAAGGAGGGATTGGATGGAAACGGAATCTGCATTATACCTGTTCATGGGCGTCCGCATGAATGGCGTCATGAACGGCATCACAAATAGTGACGGGCAATATCAGGAGATTATCCGGAAATCCGACGAATACTCTGGCAGGCTGGAAGAAATGGAACTGTCAGAAGAAGTCCGGCTACTGATTGACCGCTATGTCAGCGAACAGAACGCGCTTGGCTCCAGGTATGGGATGCTCGCCTATCTGCTTGGGTTTTCCGACTGTAAAGAGATGCTTTTGGAAAAACGGCCGTTTACGGAGCCGCCACAGATGTCCTAAAAACACGGGAAAAGAGCTTGAAATGCAGGCTCTTTTTTTCGTTTTCTCAATCGTAGTACCTCGCCGTCTGAGAAGCCGCACTTTGCCCCGTTTTGCCCCACAAGTGCCGATAAATCCCGACAATCCGCTGTGGTGCCGTGCAACGAATAATATTTTAATCATGTTAATTTTCCTCCTGAAACACTCTGATTTTTCGTGGTTTGGCATGATTTGCGTGGTTTGCAGTTTTCACAAAATTATTAAAACTGTAACTCAATAAGTAAGTCGGGGCAAATTGATTCCTTCAATCGCTGTAAAAATCAGCAAATACCTTAACCCGTATTTTTTACTGAACGTTTATCTTCCTCCGCAGATTTCCAAATACTTCCTCATAGCTCATTTGAACAACACCTTCTGTCGCAAGCCTATCCGTTTTTGCTAAATAATACCGAGGCACCCGCATTTACAATTCTCTCAATATTTGTAAACTTATTTATTAAATCGGAAACAGGCCTAATCTGTAACATTTGCGTTCGCTCCTTATCAACAAAAAGTCGCTGCTACCCGTAAATGATCCAGTAAACAAGAAGTTACCACATTTCCAAAATTTCATTTGTTAATTCATCTGTTCTGGCATGAATTTTCATTTCATCCCAAATATCACCTTTATCATATAATGCAGTAACATCCTTAGTATAAAGCAAGTAGTCATACTTCTTTACTCCTGCTTTTCTGCCTTCTCCCTCCATCTTTCTTTTGAAGTCATAATTTCTAATAGAAGTGTTTAAATTAGATATTAACAATACCATATTTCCAATCTCATAAATAGCTGCAGATCTAACTTCTTCAGCCATTTCTATATCAGTAATGTCCTGACCATTAATATCTTTAACCACCGGACTATTAACTGGCCAAAACTCTTGCCACTTCTGTGGCATAATATGTTCTAATGTATAACAATATTTCAGTTCTTTCTCCGCACATTTAGGATCCATTGAACGTCTCTTAAGCTCAAGCCAGAACAAAAGAAGGGTAGCATGTTTATTTGAAATACTTTTTACTTTCTGTGTAAGAATATTATCTCCAATTTCGTCCTGCTTGTCTTTAATTAAATCTGCAGTTGTTGTTTTATCCGCTAACA